>JBCJTT010000041.1:0-2040 GCA_039744215.1 Solirubrobacteraceae bacterium | reverse complement strand
GGACGACGAGCGGCAGGGCGATCAGCAACAGCCGGAGGCGCTTCACGCGCGGCTTACGAGGCCGCGGCAAGAGTCCTTCAGCCGCGGGCGGCTGTTGCTCGGAGTTGGTCTCTGGCTGCTCGTCTGTCATCGCGTTGAAGCCGAGTTGAGCGGGGCCGTTTCGCCGCTCCGACCACCATCAGGCAGGGGGAGAAGTTGCCAACCCTTAGGCGTCCTGCTCTGCCCTCAGACTAGCATTGGCCAAGATGGAATCCGCCGCTTCAACATCTGCCGCGCTAACGCGCAACGCCGCGCAGTGCCTGCCGAGCGGCGCGCTCGCCGCAAAACTTGAGTTGGCGCAGCTCGAAGGTCGCCAGCTGCGAATCAAGCTCGGCCTCGATCCAACCGCGCCCGAGATCCATCTCGGCCATACCGTCGTGCTTGGGAAGCTGCGCGAATTTCAGGAGCTCGGTCACCGAGTCGTCCTAATCGTCGGTGATTACACTGCGCGGGTCGGCGACCCTAGCGGCCGATCAGAGAGCAGGCCGGTCCTCAGTGACGAGCAGATCCTCGCCAACGCTGGAAGCTACGAGAGCCAGGCAACGCGGATTCTGACCGCCGATCCGGAGCTGTACGAGCTACGCTTCAACAGCGAGTGGCTCGACATGCCGATGGCCGACCTGTTGGCACTGGTCCGTACGACGACGGTCGCCCAGCTGCTTGAACGCGAGGACTTCGCCAGCCGCTACAAGGGGGGACTGCCAATCTCAATCCTTGAACTGCTCTATCCGGTGATGCAGGGCTACGACTCGGTCGCGGTCGCTGCTGACGTCGAGATCGGTGGCACCGACCAGACATTCAACATGCTGCTCGGCCGCGATATTCAGCGGCATTACGGCGTCGCTGAGCAAGCCGTCTTGACAATGCCGATCCTCAGCGGGATTGACGGCAGCGCGAAGATGTCGAAGACGGCTGGCAACGAAATCGCGATCCAGGCTGCTCGCGGAGAGATCTTTGGCCGGACGATGCGGCTGCCCGACTCTTCGATGGCAGATTGGTTCGAGCTGCTCGCCATTGAGCAGCCGCCCGAAGGCACTTCACCGCGCGATGCCAAGGCGGCGCTGGCCAGCGCGTTGGTCGACCGCTTCCACGGCGCCGGGTCGGGCGCCGACGCTGCCACGCAGTTCGTCAGCCAGTTCGCCGAGCACGAGCTTCCAGGCGAGATTGACCGGTTCGACTTCGTAGCGGCGGACGGCGTGGTCCACATGCCCTCGGCGATTGCCGAAGCCTTTGGCATCTCGCGCTCTGAAGCTCGCCGGCTGCTCGGCCAGGGCGGCGTGAAACTTGACGGAGAGCCGCTGCCAGCCGAACAGCTCGACCTGCCGGCCGAACGGCTTGATGGTGCTGTCGTCCAGATCGGCCGCCGGCGCTTCAAGCGGTTCGCGATCGCGCTATAGATCAAGCCCAATTCCTGCTACGCTGAAGAGCGGTCGTAAGTAGGAGCGAACAATGTTCCTGCTGGCGGCCCGTCTCGGCGCTCTGCGTCGGACACCTCTCGCGAAGGAATCCCCTTCCCGTCTGGGTGTGTCGGTCTTTGAAAACTCAACAGCATGCGTACCTTCCGGTCGGAACACCTGACCGGAATGTGCGTCCAGGTTCGAACCGCCGGTGGTCGGCTTGCTGGCCACGTGGCGGTCTGAGTAGTAACCAGTCAAGACCGCGGCGCCCCGTGTACGAGGCGCCGTAGAAGTAGGTCATGGCGAACTCTCAAGCATTCGAGTACGGGCTTCGGCCCGAGTTCGATGTTCTTTATGGAGAGTTTGATCCTGGCTCAGGACGAACGCTGGCGGCGTGCTTAACACATGCAAGTGGGGCGACGAACCAGGCTTAGGCCTGGGGCAGAGCCGCGAACGGGTGAGTAACACGTGGGCAACCTGCCCCGTTGATCGGGACAACCCTAGGAAACTGGGGCTAATACCGAATGAGGTGTCATTTCATAAGAAGTGACACGAAAGGAAGCTTCGGCCTCCGCGACGGGATGGGCCCGCGGCCCATTAGCTA
>JBCJTT010000040.1:0-2087 GCA_039744215.1 Solirubrobacteraceae bacterium | reverse complement strand
AAGGCGCTAACCAACAAGTCGCTGCAAAGTCCGAGCACCGGCACGGCTGGAAGCCTTTGGTCGGCGGTCGTCTGTCAGGACTTCGCCGACCGGCCAAACGCCGCCGCGCGGCGCAGCGGCATCAGCTGGGCAGTGCAGCAAGGCCCACTCTACGGCGGCTCACTTGGCGTCGATTACCTGTCAACCTGCACCGGCTACGGCAAGGCCAAACCGCACCCAGTACCGCGGCCGAAGAACTACGGGCCCGACGTGCCCGGAATCGTCGCCAACTCGACGCGCGACGGCGAGACGCCATACCAGTGGGCGGTCAACATGGCGCGCACCTACCGCCAGATGCGCATGCTGACGCTGGTTGGCGGCATCCACGGTATCTTCGGCCTGAGCGAATCGGAGTGCGTCGACTCGGCGATCGCGGACTTCCTGATCTCAGCTCAAACGCCGAGCATCGACCTAACCTGCCCGTTCTCGCCGCCCCGCCAGCTGCCGTAAGGCGGGCTTCGCGCCGCCTAGTGGCGAAAGTGGCGCTCGCCGGTGAAGACCATTGCGGCGCCGCGCTCGTTGGCGGCGGCGATTACTTCGTCGTCGCGGATTGAGCCGCCCGGCTGAATCAGCGCTGCGGCGCCGCCGTCGATCGCGTCGATCACTCCGTCGGCAAACGGGAAGAACGCGTCGGAGGCCAGTACCAGCCCGCTGCGGTCGGTGATCCAGTCTCGGCCCAGTGCGATCCGCACCGAATCAACGCGGCTCATCTGGCCGGCGCCGACGCCAAGCGTCGCTTCGTCGCGGGCGACGACGATCGCGTTTGACTTGACGTGGCGGCAGATCTGCCAGGCGAACAGCAGGTCACGCCACTCTGAATCGCTTGGCTGACGCTCAGTCACGACCTTCATCGCGGCGCGATCAACGCCAACACGGTCGCGCTGCTGAGCCAGCAGGCCGCCGGCAACGGACCGCAGCTCCAACCCGGCTGGCGGTGCTCCGTCGCCGGGCGAGCGGAGGATTCGGACCCTCTGTTTGGCGCTGAGCAGCGCCAGCGCCGCCGGCTCGTAGCCGGGCGCGATCAGCAACTCGATGAACTGTTCGGCCAGCGCCGCCGCAGTTTCCTCGTCAACCGTGCGGTTGACTGCGATCACGCCGCCGTAGGCGCTAACCGGGTCGCCGGCGAAGGCCTTGCGGTAAGCGCTGAGCAGATCGGCGCCGCGGGCCACTGCGCAAGGGTTGTTGTGCTTGACGATCACGCAGGCAGGCTGCTCGGGGCCGAGCTCAGCCAGCGTCGCCCGGGCGCCGTCGAGGTCGAGGATGTTGTTGAACGAGAGCGGCTTGCCGCTGAGCTGCTCGGCCGAGCCGATCACACCCTGCGCTTCGGCGCCAGCCTGCGCGTAATAGGCGGCCTGCTGGTGCGGGTTCTCGCCGTAAGGAAGCTCCGCCTGCAGCTGGTAGCTGGCGACAATGGTCGGCGCTGGCCGCTGCTCGCGCGCGGCAAACCAAGCGGCAATCGCAGCGTCGTAGCGGGCCGTAAGTGCAAACGCCGCGCCAGCCAGCCTGCCGCGTGTGTCGAGCGAGAGCAGCCCGTCATTAGCTTCCAGCTCGTCCAGCACCGCGTCGTACTGCGCCGGGTCGGTGACGATTGCCGCGAAGTCGCTGTTCTTGGCGGCGGCTCGGACGATCGTCGGGCCGCCGATGTCAATCTGCTCGATCAGTTCGGCCTGAGTGACACCTTCGCGCGCAGCGGTCTGCTCAAACGGGTAGAGATTGACGCAGACAAGGTCGACAAACTCGATCTTGTTCTCAGCCGCCTGGGCGAGGTGCTCGCTGTTGTCGCGCAGCGCCAGCAGGCCGGCGTAGAGGCGCGGGTTCAGCGTCTTGACGCGCCCGTCCATGATCTCCGGAAAGCCGGTCAGGTCGTCGATCGACCGCACTTCAAGCCCGGCGTCACGCAGCGCTGCGGCGGTACCCCCGGTCGAGACCAGTTCGACGTCAAGCGCGGCGAGCCGCCGAGCGAACTCAACGATGGCGCTCTTGTCGGAGACTGAGAGCAGCGCCCGCTTTACGCGCACGGCGCCGGCGGCAACGGGATCGAAATCTGA
>JBCJTT010000039.1:0-2151 GCA_039744215.1 Solirubrobacteraceae bacterium | reverse complement strand
GGCGTCAAGGTTGGGATGGTTGCCAGCGAGGTGCGCAGCAAGCTGGGCAGTCCGGATTCCAACCGGACACTCGCCCACCCGATCCTTCGTAAGATACGGACGATGCGGTTTGGCCTCGTTGTAGTGATGTTTCGCGGTATTAGGTTCAACTCGCCGGTGATCAACATCTCGACCACCAGCAAGAAAGAGCGGACGGCCTCCGGAATCGGCGTGGGATCGTCGGAGCGGGCGCTGAGACGCGCGCTCAGCGGTGAGACCTGCCGCACCGAGCTCGGATTTCGGCACTGCTGGCTGGGTCAGTGGAAGGCCGGCTCCCTTATCACCGACTTTTCGATCTCGAAAAGCGGCCACGTGACGCGGTTGACGCTCG
This sequence comes from Solirubrobacteraceae bacterium, assembly GCA_039744215.1. Classification (GTDB taxonomy): domain Bacteria; phylum Actinomycetota; class Thermoleophilia; order Solirubrobacterales; family Solirubrobacteraceae; genus F1-60-MAGs163. Next base: position 1,781 of record JBCJTT010000039.1, on the reverse strand, counting down.
GCATCGTTATCGACTGATCCTTTGGCCGTGACTGTTGCGCCGATTGTGTTGCGCCGATTGCGACTGACGGCGGCTTCAACTGCTATCAACCTGCTATGAACTTCAAACGCTTCATTCCAGTCCTCCTGCTTGTCGCCGCAGCAACGGCACTAAGCGCCTGCGGCGCGAGCCAAGGTGCCGCCGACAAAGCGGCCGAGCAGGCCTCGTCCGAGGCCGCTAACCCGCCGACAATTACTGACGCGACGACGCCGAGCGTCACGGCCGTCAAGGTGACCCCCGGCCCGGGCGAGGGCGACCTCAAAGTCAAGCCTGTGATTCCCCGTCAGTCGGGCGCCGCGCCAACCAAACTGATCGTGCAGGACGTCATTGTCGGCACCGGCGCTCAGGCCAAGAGTGGCGACACTGTCAGCGTCCAGTATGTCGGAGTGCTGTTCAGTAACGGCAAGGAGTTCGACAGCTCATGGAAGGCCGGCAAGGCCTTCGACTTCGAGCTTGGCAGCGGCGGTGTGATCGCCGATCTGGCCTATGGCGCCGCCGGTTCGCCGCCTGCGATTCCCGCCGATGCAGCGCTGGTATTCGACGTTGATCTGCTGAAGGTCACGGCGGGCTGAAGTGAGCAGGCGGCTGGCGGCTCTCTGCCTGGCGTTCTGTCTGCTTCCAGCCGCCAGCGCCGCAGCGGCGACAACGCAGGGTGGCGGAACCCACAAGGTCACGCCTGAAGGCGGGACGCTCGATCTGGTCGCTGTCTCGCTCGGCCAAATAGAGGGCAATCTAGAGCTGGTGCTGCGCTCGACCGCGCCGATCACGCCGCAGCTGCTGGCCGACGCCAAGGGCGGCCAGATCTGCACAGTCTTTGAGCAGGGCAGCCGCAGCCCGCGCGCCGTCTGCGTTACACGCCGTGATGGGCAGTGGCAGCTGCGTTCGCGCGGTAAGCGCATTGCCGGCACGGTCAGCCAGCCGCGAGAAAGCGAGCTGCGGCTTAGCTTTGAGCCTGACGCGGCGAAGCTGCGGGTCGGCGCCGCCGACTGGTATGTCGCTGCGAGCGCCGCTGGCTGCGCGGCGACGCAGGCCAAGCAGGCAGGTCAGCAGCGGGCCCCGTGGTCTGGCTTGACGAGCGTCTTAGCGTCGGTGCTGACAATCCCCTGCGAGCATCGCTTGCCACGTGTTGGCACTTATGCGGGGCGCGTATGGCGCGTTGTTGTGACTGGCTGCCAGCGCCATGGCGCCTCACAGGTCAGCCGCGGCCCGTCCGTCAAACAGGTCGCGCTGACTTACGACGATGGTCCCTCGATCTACACCCCGGGCTTCGTTCACGAGCTTGACAAGCTCGGCGTACCGGCAACCTTCTTCATCGTCGGCCAGCTGGTTTCGGCCCGCGCTTCGCTGGCGCGACAGATCCTTCGTAATGGCTCGATGATCGGTAACCATTCGTGGAACCACGCCGATCTTGGCGGCGGCGGCGCCGGTGCGAGCAGTCAGCTACGCGACACCAACGCCGCAATCCGTCGCGCGACCGGCTTTACGCCGTGCCTGTTCCGGCCACCGTACGGCTCGACCGGCAGCGATCTCGTGCGCCGCGTCCGCGCGCAGGGAATGACGTCGGTGCTTTGGAGCGTTGATCCGAACGACTGGCGCACACCGGGGACGGGGGCGATCGTCAGCCGCGTGCTCGCCCAGACTGGCAGCGGCGCAATCATCCTCTTGCATGATGGCGGCGGGCCTCGTTCGCAGACGCTTGCGGCACTGCCGCAGATCGTCCGTTCGCTCAAGCGGCGCGGTTA
>JBCJTT010000038.1:0-2468 GCA_039744215.1 Solirubrobacteraceae bacterium | reverse complement strand
TGACTTCGAAGCGCCGCAACCCGGTGCGCGCGAGCATCGCGACCAGACGGGATTCCGTGTCGTCGGGATGACTTTGCGCTCGTTCCGAAACCGGCCGCGCGGCCCGCCCTCGTGGCTGCGTGTGTGACCCGGGGGCCGGCTCACGGCGTTTGCCCTCCCGCTAACCCAAGCAGGAGCTCCCGGTCCTCGCCGAGAGCCGGAGCGACGCGACGGAAGCGTCCCATTGGCTCGCCATTCCGCAGCGCGGGAAAGAGCACGTGCACCTCACCGTCGACGTGGGCGACGATCCCGCGCTCGCGCGCATCGGGCGAGGTCGCCGCCGTCTCGAGGGACTCGACCAACTCGACGGGAACGTCGTACTCCTCGAGGGCGGCGAGCCATTCCGTCGCGGTGCGCTGCGCAAAGGCGCGGTCCAGCAGCTCCTTCAGTTCGTCGCCATGTCGACGCCGGGAGGGCTCAGTGTCGAACCGCACATCGAGCAGCTCGGGCTCCGCCTGACTGACGACCTTCCGCAGCTGCTCCCAGAACCGATCTTCGACCGCGCCCACGGCGAGCACGGCGCCGTCCGCCGTTGAGAAGAGGTCGTTCGTGGGATACAGGTGCGCCCTCCCATCATCGGTCAGGTCGAGCCGGCGCCCGCCGCGGACGCTAGCGAAAGCCATCGCGGCGTCGGCCATGGCAAGATCGATGTGGCAGCCCACCCCGGTCCGGGCTCGCTCCCGGAGCGCCGCGAGGATCGCGATCGCGCCGTAGCAGGACGCTGCGAGATCGGCGACCGGAAGACCAGATCTGCGCGGTCCCTCGGACCAGTGCCCTGAGTAGGCGAGCGCTCCGCTTGTCGCCAGGTAGTTCGCGTCATGCCCGGGCCGATCACGGCGGGACCCCGTCCGCCCGAAGCCGGAGATGGAGCAGTAGATCACCGCCGGGTTGCGCGCGCACACGTCCTCGTAGCCGACGCCGAGGCGTTCGACGACCCCGGGGCGGAACCCCTCCACGACCACGTCCGTGTCCGCCGCAAGCCGGAGGCACGCCTCCCGATCCAGAGGCGCCTTGAGGTCTAGGTCGACGCTCGCTTTGTTGCGGTTGGCGGTGGCGAAGATGTCGCTGGGCATCTCGCGTGCCGGATCGCCACCCGGCGGCTCCACCTTGATCACCTCGGCGCCGAGGTCCGCTAGGATCTGCGCGCAAAAAGGGCCCGGCAGAAGCTGCGAAAGATCGAGGACGCGAACGTCGACCAGCGGAGACAGGTCCGGGTTGCTGAGACGCGGGCCCGGCACTAGCTCACCCGTCTCCTGGAGAACTTGGGATCGGGTCTCCCCGTCCTCTGTCACTCGCGTAACAGTTCGCAACGATGTGAGCGTGTGTGAGGTTCTCGCCGCGCAGATCGGCGACTACGCGCCCGTTGCGGAAGACGAGAACGCGATCGCACATGTTGGCGAGGTCCTCGTATTCGGCCGATGCGTAGATGATGGACGTGCCGGCGGTCGCCGCGTCGCGCAGGATCTCGAAGATCCCCTTACGCGAACCCACGTCGACTCCCTGGGTCGGCTCGTGGAGAATGAGCACCCGCGGGTCCATGTGGATCCAACGAGCGAGCAGCGCCTTCTGCTGGTTGCCTCCGCTCAGAGTCGCAAGCCGGCGTCCCGGGAGCGGCGGCTGAACGTCGAACCGATCCAAGAGCTGGCGCACTGTCGAGCGCTCGAGCCCATGGTTGATCCCGATCCCCCGCCGGAATTCGCCGAGGGAGACCAGAGTGACGTTCTCTCCCACGGTCGCGGTCATGATGCCGCTCTGGCGCTGGCGGTCGGCCGGCAGGAGCGCGAGACCGGCGCGCTTGCATCGGGCCGGAGAGAGGTGCTTGATCGTCTCACCCTCAACCGCCACCGTGCCGCCGCCGGAGGAGCCTGCGCCGTAGAGCAGGTATGGCACCTCGTCGTGACCAGCGCCGATCAGCCCGGTCAGGCCCAAAACCTCGCCCTTACGAACTCCAAAGCTGATGTCGTGGACGATCGCGCCAGAAAGGTTCTTGACCTCCATGATCGTGTCGGTCGTCGCGGGCTCGATCGACGGGTACATCTCTCCGAGGTCGCGGCCGAGGATGAGTTCGATGAGCATCCGCTCGTCCAGGTCAGCGGTCCGACGCTCGGCCACCAGACGCCCATCGCGCAGGACGGCGACGCGATCGCTGATGGTGAGCACCTCATCAAGCCGGTGGCTCACGAAGAGCACCGAGGACCCGGACCGCGTAACTCGTCTGACGGCTTCGAAGAGAGTGTCAACTTCACCCTCGGGCAGCGAGACCGTCGGCTCGTCGAGAACCAGTAGTCCCGCCTCGCTGGTGGCCTCGATGTCCTGAAGAGCGCGCATGATCCCCACAATCGCCCGTTCGGCTTGCGACAGCTTCGAAACCGGGTCGCGGGGATCAACGTCGAGCTCGAACCGGTCCAGAAGTTCGCGAGCGCGCTTGC
>JBCJTT010000037.1:0-2597 GCA_039744215.1 Solirubrobacteraceae bacterium | reverse complement strand
CGAGCGAAACTACGAGATAGGTGATGCCAAGGGCACCGGCGGAGAAGGGTAGCTGCGAGACGGCGTAGAGCAGCACCGAATAGAGCAGGATCTGGCGGCGTGTCTCGTCCTCGCCGCGGACGACCGGCAGCATCGGGATGCCGGCGGCAGCGTAGTCGTCCTTTATCAGCAGGCTGAGCGCCCAGAAGTGCGGCGGCGTCCAGAAGAAGACGATGAAGAAGAGGAAGACCGCCATTCCGCTGATCGATCCGGTAACTGCCGCCCAGCCAACCAATGGCGGGATCGCGCCCGCCGCGCCTCCCCAGATGATGTTCTGCCAGGTGCGGCGCTTAAGGATCATCGTATAGCCAACTGAGTAGCCGACAAAGCCAGCAAACGAGATTGCTGCGGCAAGCGGGTTGACCAAAAGCGCCAGCCAGACCAGCGAGCCAGCGCCGAGCAGCAGGCCGAAGCGCAGCGCAGCGCGCGGCGATATCCGCCCTGAGGGGACCGGTCGGTCGGCGGTGCGTTCCATCAGCAGGTCAACATCACGGTCGTACCAGTGGTTGATCGCGCCCGCACCGCCGGCCGACATCGCGCCGCCGATCAGCGTCGCGATAATTAGCGCGATCGAGGGACGTCCGGCGATCAGCATTGCCGCAACGGTCGTGAACAGCAGCAGGCTTTGAACCTTTGGCTTGGTCAGAGCGACGTAATCGTTGACCAGTTGGCGACTGGCGGACGGCGCTGCCTTGATCGCGTCGGCTGTTGTTACTGCGTCGGACACGGCCGCTACTAGCTCCCGACCCCGGCGCCAGCCTTTTCGCCGGTGCGGTCCTGACGCTCAATCTGGCGGCGGATGTCCTTCATCGGCTCGACCGAGCGCACGCGTGGCACGACGTCAAAGTTATTAACCGGCGGTGGCGACGGCGTGAACCACTCCATCGTGTTGCCGCGCCACGGGTCGGGGCCGGCCTTGGCGCCGCCCTTAATCCCCTTGACAATGTTGATGATTGTCAGCAGGACGCCGAGCGCGAGGATGAACGAGCCGATCGTCGAGATCATGTTGTAGAGGCCAAGGTTGTTGACGTCGGCGTACTCGTAGACGCGCCTTGGCATTCCGCTGAGGCCAGCCGAGTGCTGGATCAGGAAGGTGATCCAGAAGCCACCGAGGGTCAGCGCAAAGCTGACCTTGCCGAGTTTTTCATCGAGCATCCGGCCTGTGATCTTCGGGAACCAGTAGTAAACGCCGGCCATCAGCGCGAAGACGGCGCCGCCAACGATTGTGTAGTGGAAGTGCGCGACGACGAAGTAGGTGTCGTGCAGCTGCCAGTCGACCGGGAAGACTGCGAGGAAGATCCCCGTTATGCCGCCGAGCAGGAAGGTTGCGAGGAAGCCGATCGCGTAAAGCATCGCGACCGGGAACTCGATCGCGCCGCTCCACATCGTGAAGATCCAGTTGAAGATCTTGACGCCGGTAGGGATTGCGACGAGGAAAGTGCCGAGCATGAAGAAGACCATCAGGTAGAAGGGCATAGGCACGGTGAACAGGTGGTGCGCCCAAACGAGCGTGCCGATCACGGCAATTCCCAGCGTCGCCGCGACGATCGCCTTGTAGCCGAAGATCGGCTTGCGTGAGAAGACCGGGAGGACCTCGGAAATAATTCCGAAGCCCGGCAGCACGAGGATATAAACCTCGGGGTGGCCGAAGAACCAGAAGAGGTGCTGCCAAAGCAGCGCCGAGCCGCCGTTAGTCGGGTCAAAGAAGTGCGTGCCGAAGTGGCGGTCGGTCAGCAGCATCGTTACGGCGCCAGCGATTACCGGTAGCGAGATGATCAGCAGGACCGACTGCGTCAGCATCGTCCAGACAAACAGCGGCACACGGCCCCAGCTCATTCCTGGCGCGCGCATGTTGGTGATCGTGACGAAGATGTTCAGCGCGCCGACAAACGATGCGATGCCGACGAGGTGGACGAGGAAGATCCATGAATCAACGCCATTGGAAGGTGAGAAGGTGGTCCCCGAGAGCGGCGCGTAACAGGTCCAGCCACATTCGGCGGGGCTGAATAGCAACGATCCGTAGAAGACGATTCCACCGGCGATGAACAGCCAGAAGCTCAGCGCGTTGAGCTTCGGGAATGCCATGTCGCGGGCGCCGATCATCAACGGTACGAGGTAGTTGCCGAAGCCGGCGATCATCGGCATCAGGAAGAGGAAGACCATCGTCGTGCCGTGCATCGTGAACAGCGCGTTGAAGGTCTGCGGCGAGAGCAGTGTGTTGTCAGGTACGGCGAGCTGCAGGCGGATCAGCAGCGCTTCAACGCCGCCGAGCACAAGAAACACCCAGGAGGCGACGAGGTACATGATGCCGATCCGCTTGTGATCGGTCGTCGTCAGCCAAGAGAGCCAGCCGGTTGGGCGCGGCTCAGCCGATCCGGTGACAACTTCAGGCACCGGCTTGATGGCCGGGGACGATGTTGTGGTGGTCATCGCATCGTCACTTTCCGTGGACTGCATCGTCGAGATACTTGACGAGCGCGTCGAGCTGCGCCTTGTTCAGCGTCGTGCCGTAGTTAGCAGGCATGATCCCGGGCGCGTAGCCCTTGGCGACCTTGCGC
>JBCJTT010000036.1:0-2666 GCA_039744215.1 Solirubrobacteraceae bacterium | reverse complement strand
GGCGTGAATGTCGTTTTCACGCGGACCCGCAGTGATCGTTTGCGAAGCGCGGTGCGCGTTGCAGCGCTGAGTTTGCAGCTCAGTTTCACTGTGCCTGCTTTTGTCGCCCTCTTTCTCGTTTTGCAGACTGTCAGCACGGCGCCAGCCTTTGATCTGCGCGTAACGCGCTGAGTGAGCGTGCCACGTCCGGGGACAACAACAACGGACGTCAAAGCTTTCACGCCAACCTTCACCGAGCGAATTCTGAAAAGATTCGATGGCATGAACTTGGCATTAACGGCGCGCGCTGCGCTCATTGTCACCGTGCATGTTGAAGTGCCCGAGCAGCCGGATCCACTCCAGCCAGTAAATGATGAACCAGCCGCCGGCGACGCGGTCAGCGTGACTGACGTTCCGTCTATCAAGTTTTCTGAGCAATCTGAACCACAATTAATTCCAGCTGGTGATGAGGTAACCGTTCCTGCGCCAGTGCCAGACTTTGAAAGCGCCAAATTAAATCGTCCGGGCGGCACACCAGCAAACTCCGCGTTCACGGCGCGCGCTGCGCTCATTGTCACTGTGCATGTTGAAGTGCCCGAGCAGCCGGATCCACTCCAGCCAGCAAACGATGAACCGGCCGCCGGCGACGCGGTCAGTGTGACGCTGGTCGAGGGACTGAAGCTGTAGCTGCAAACCAGGCCGCAATCAATCCCAGCCGGACTAGAAGAAACCGAACCACTACCCGCCCCGGACTTCGTCAGCGTAAGCAAGTTCCCACTCGTGCTTGTCTGAATCCGTGAGTAGGTGGGGCCATTTCGCTGCCAAACCACCGTCGCTGTGCCATCAACACCAACCGCCGCAACCTGCGCAGAGGTAGCATCCTGCCCCGCGGCGGACAGGTCCACAGCGGCACTAAACGTGCCTGATCCCGCCGGGCGCGTACGCGCCTGAACAATGTTGTTGGAACCATTGCTGCGGGTCCAAACGACGGTTGTGGCGCCATCAACAGCAACCGCAACCTGCGCGCCGAAAGCATTCTGCCGCGGGTCGGACAGCTCCACAGCGGCACCAAACGTCGTGCCTGATCCCGCCGGTCGCGTACGCGCCTGAACAATGAAGTTGACACCATTGCCGCGGTGCCAAACGACGGTTGTCGCGCCATCAACAGCAACCGCAACCTGCGGAAAGAGAGCATCCTGCCCCGCGAGGGACAGGTTCACCTCAACACCAAACGTCGTGCCTGATCCCGCCGGTCGCGTACGCGCCTGAATAATGTATTCGAAACCATTCCAGCGGTACCAAACGACGGTTGTGGCGCCATCAACACCAACCGCAACCTGCGGATTGTAAGCATCCGCCCATATCCAGGACAGGTCCACAGCGCCACCAAACGTGACTGATCCCGTCGGGCGCGTACGCGCCTGAACAATGTATTCGAAACCACTCCAGCTTCTCCAAACGACGGTTGTCGCGCCATCAACAGCAACCGCAACCTGCGGATCGTAAGTATTCTGCCCCGCGAGGGACAGGTTCACAACAACACCAAACGTCGTGCCTGATCCCGCCGGTCGCGTACGCGCCTGAACAACGAAGTTGGCACCACTCTTGCGGGCCCAAACGACGGTTGTGGCGCCATCAGCACCAACCGCAACCTGCGGAGAGTCAGCATCCTCCCCCGCGGCGGACAGGTCCACAGCGCCACCAAACGTGACTGATCCCGCCGGTCGCGTACGCGCCTGAACAATGTTGTTGACACCATTGCTGCGGCTCCAAACGACGGTTGTGGCGCCATCAACACCAACCGCAACCTGCGCGTTTTCAGCGGCGTTGTTAGGGCCGTCCGACAAATCTGTTGCCGGTAGCGACCAGCTGAGGGCAGCGGCGGGGCTTGGCATCGCCGCGAGCAGCACGACCGCAGCGAACGCGGCCAACAAGGCAGTAGCGGCTTGAACGGAAATCTTGCGGCCGACAATCATCGCGTTGGCATCCTTCCCTCGTCCGCGCAGGCGCGAACGGAACGCAGACCGCGCGACAGCAAAAATGCCGGCACGCGGCAAGTTAAAACGGTTGGACGCACAATCTACTCCACCGGGAAGCGACTGCGCGCCGGTTCACTGCGGCCAGCGAACAGAGACACACGAAGCCTCCCGTGCCCAGCCGGCGTCGCCGCTTTTCAGCGAGGATCTCAGCGGCCTGATCCACGGCTTCATCAACATGGCACCGCTCAACCGCGCATCGCACGATGCCAGCTGCGAGATGGCCGCCGTGCTGCGCGGCGCGCTTGGCGGTTAGTACGCGGTTCGCTTACGGCATTCGTGGCGACAGATCAAGGAGACGAGAAAGACGTCGCTCATCGGCTCAGTTTGAATCCACCGCGGAGGCGCCCGTTGGGGGCTGATCGGGGCGGCGGCGGGGTCGGCGGGGCCGCAGTCTGGGATGCTTTCGGGGCCGCTGAGGGGGCGGGCGTCTCGGCGGAGAGGTTGTCGGGGCGTTGTCGGGCAGCGGTGATCGCGCCGGGCGGCGGGGCGGGCTGCTGGGTTGGTGAAGCGACGCGCCGACTGTTCAGGCGGCGGCCGGGAGTGCTCGGATCCGGGCGAGCGCCTCGATGAAGTCCTGCTGCCAGGGCCAGCGGGCTGGGAGGTGGAGCGTCCAGCGGCCGGCGTGCGTGGTCAGTCGACCGGGGAGGG
>JBCJTT010000035.1:0-2683 GCA_039744215.1 Solirubrobacteraceae bacterium | reverse complement strand
GTACCTGCTGGACGCGACCAACAGCTTTTTTGCGACCGAGTTCAGCACCGACGCGATCAGCGGCGCCTTTGCCGGCGTGCGGCCGCTGATCGCAACCGGCGACCCGAAGAAGTCGGTGGACATCTCACGCCGCGCCGAGCTTTACGAAACCGGCAGCGGGATGATCACGATAACCGGCGGCAAGCTGACGACCTGGCGGCGGATGGCGAAGATGGCGGTTGATCGAATCGTTGAACGCGACGCTCGCGAGGCGCCCTGTCGTACTGAGGAGATCCCACTTGGGCAGGCGGTTGACGCCGACAGCCTGCCGCGCGTCGAAGGCGTCACGCCAAGCGCCTATGAGCAGCTCGCAGGGCGCTACGGCCACCGCGCCCGCGACGTGCTGGCGGTCGCGGCCGAGCGCGGCGAGCTGACACAGCCGATCATCGACGACGGGCCCAGCGACCTGCTGGCCGAGGTTGTCTTCGCGGCGCGCCATGAGCAGGCCCGCAGTGTTGGCGACGCGCTGCTACGCCGCAGCCGCGCGGCGCTGCTGGCGGCGCGGCAGGTAACAGCAGACGACGGCGCCGTGGCGCGCCGCGTGGCTAGGGCAATGGCGGCCGAGCTGGGATGGGATGATGCGCAGATCGAGGCCCAGGTCGAGGATTTCCGCGCCGAGGCCGCGGCCGAGGGAATCGTCGCAAACGCGGCGCCGACTGCGTAGCCTCCTTGTGGTGCTGAAAAGTAGATCAGTCGGCGCCGTTCTGGCTGCCTGCGCGATCGGCGCTGTCGCCAGCGTGGCGTTTGCCGCCCCGGTATTCGCGGGCGGGTCGTTCTCGCCGGCGCTGACAGTGGACGGCCCGACTACCGGGGTCACAGTGTTGGGTGACCTTGATGTCTCGCTCGACGCGAGCAGCGTAATCGGCTACGTGCGCAGCGACGCTGGAGCCGACCACGCATTCATCAGCGCGATCGTCGCCGGCGCGCCGCAGACGCCGGTGCGCGTCGACCAAGGGCAGCCGCCGATCATCGGCAAGCCGGCGGTCGGTGTCTCAAACGGCGGGCGAGTCACGGTCCTCTTTGCCAACAGCAACGGGCTCTGGGCCCGCGTCCGCACTGCGGCAGGGCGGCCGTTCTCGGCCGCTCAGAAGCTTGGCGGCCCGGGATCGGTGAGGCCAAGCGCCGACATGGCGCCGTTGACCGGAGTCGGCTATGCAGCTTGGAGCCAAGGCGGTCAGCTGCGCGCCGCCTACCTGCCGCGACTGGTGACCCAGTTCAGCGTTTACGCCGGGTCGGCCAACGGCGACCCGGCGAGCAGCGCCGGTGACACAGCCGCGCTGAGCGCGAAGGTTTCAACCTCGGCCGATGGCACGGGAATCGTCGCCTTCGGCGAGAGCAATGGTGCGACGACTAGGGTGATCGCGCGGCGTCTGGTAAGGACCCGCCTGTCATCGGTTGTTCTGGGCGCCGGTGCGCAGAGCCTTGACGGTCACGGCGGAGGCGCTGCCGATCGGCCGGGAATCGCTATCGAGGGCGATTCGAGTTTCGCCTGGATCGTCTACGCGCAGCAGTTTGATGATGGTGTGAGGCGCGGCGTTGTGCAACGCGTCCGTGCCTCAACGCTTGAAGCTCCGCAAGCGTTGGCTGGCGGCGCAGCGATCGGCGCCGACACCGGGCCGAAGCTCGCAGCGAACTTCTACGGCGGCGGTCTTGCGACGGTCCAGAGCAGCGACGGGACGATCTGGGATTCATTGCTCCGCAATGAGCTCGTCGGTGCAGCCGTCCCACTTGGCAGCTCTCCGTCGGGCGAGGTGATGACCGGTAGCGCCTTCGCAGCCAGTCAGTACGGTGTAACGGCCTGGTTGCAGGGGCCTGCGGCAGAGCTTTACGCACGTCAGATCGAAGATGACGACGCGCTGCCGGCGCCGGCGCCATTTGGCGCTGCGGCGCGGCTGTCGGTCGCAGAGTTCGGTGGCGTTGAGGCGTCGGGAGGTATCGACGTTGCAGCCGACGCTGCCGGCGACATCTTGATCGCCTTCACGCAGGGTTCGGTCGGCTCGCGGCGACTTGTTGTCGCGTCGTTCTCGCTGCCACCCTCCCCGGTCAGTCTCGACGACGTAGGCGCATGGCGCAGCAGCTCGCTGCCGGCGCTGCAATGGAGGCCGTCCGAAAAGGGCTGGGCGCCGGCCGGCTACCGCGTATTTGTCGATGGGCTGCTCGCCGGAACGACAACGGCGCGTACATTCACACCGCTCAGCGCGCTGGCCGATGGCACGCACAGCTGGCGTGTTGAGAACTTCACGCGCGACGGCCTCAGCTCAACGACGCCGCTCTCGCCGCTGAAGATTGATACGACGATCCCGAAGCTGTCGGCGAGGATTCGCGCGAGCGGGACTGTCGTCAGCGTTGCCGCAAAGGGCAGCGATGCGAAGCCACCGGCTGGGTCGGGGCTCGCATCGATCTCGGTCAACTTTGGCGATCGCAGCCGAACTGTGCGGTTCGTTGGCTCGAGCATCGCGATCAAACACAAATCGGCCCGTTCCGGCCGGCTAACGGTGACGGTAACTGCGACCGATCGCGCTGGCAACAAGGCTGTCGTGACGCGCAAGATCAGCGTTCGCTGAGGCTCGCGTAGGATCGTCGCTGTGAGCGAGCTCTTCCAACCGCTTGACGGCAGCGACCGTTCGTCGGTTGACGCCGCCGC
>JBCJTT010000034.1:0-2693 GCA_039744215.1 Solirubrobacteraceae bacterium | reverse complement strand
CTCACCGTCAAGGACAACCAGCCGTCCAGCTTCCAGTTCCCGTTCCAATTCATGAACACGCCGGACGGTCTTGGAAAGCTCAGCTCGGACGACCGCTCGGTGCGCCTGAACGAGATGAACACGGAAGTTGATCAGACCGGCATCGTCAGCGGCTCAATCAAGTTCAACCAGCCGCTCGGACGCTGACGAAGCGCGAAACCACGCCCGGCAGCGCCTGCCCCGGACGAGAAGGATCAGCGCCGCGCGCACGGCGTCGAGGACGGCGCTGAACGTCGCCGTGATCTTCAGGGGGCAGGTGTCCAAGAACGTGCTCGCAGGAACCTCCCCGGCCGCGTCCGCATAGAAGACGATGTTCCATTCCATCGGCGGATCGATCGTAGGCGGCTTGCCAGACGAGCCACGTGAGGTCAGAGGCCTGCTGAGACCGGTCTGCTGCGCCGCGACGACTTCTTGCGCGGCACGATGATCACGTCGGCACCCAGGGCGTCCGCGATCGCCACAACGGTACCGAGCTCAGGGTTGCCCTTGGCGGTGAGCAGTCGACGCACGCTGGCGGGGTTCTTGTCGATCGCCCGCGCGAGTTCGGCCTTGCTCAGGTCGTGTTCGACGCGGAGCGCGTCGAGCTGGTTCACGATCTCGTCGATGGCGGCGATCGCGCGATGCTGGCGCTCGTACTCCGCCTTGAACGCGGGATCCTCCAGACGCTCGGCGCGTCGCCGGTCGTAGTAGCTCGTATCGCGCTTCGCTGTGGTGCGCGTCGGGCTCATGCCGCTACGGACTGTACCACAAGTGTTACGCGCGCTATCTGAGAACCGTACCACCTACGTTACGCTTCTGGCTAGCCGCGCCCACGGCGCCTCGACGTCGCACGAACTACGCGATCCGCAGGACGCCGCATCAAGTTCGGGCACGGTTCGGGCACGGCGCCGAGGACGTCCGCGGAGAATCTGCTGCAAACCGACCCCTCGTGGTCGAAACCCTCGTGACTCAGACCCGCACCGGATTACTTCTCTTCGCGCGAAGCGGAAGCGCGGTCGGGCCGGTCTTCAGGGTCTAACGCGGCGAGTGGGCGCGGCAGAACTCGCGCACGGCCTCGTTGAACTGCTCGGGCTGCTCGAGGTTGCTGGCATGACCACAGCGGGGGATCACGACGAGCTTCGTGTCCGGGATCGCCTGTTCGAACTGACGTGCGACGTTGAGCGGCGAACGCGCATCGAGCTCGCCCCAGATCAGCAGCGTCGGCACGGCGATGCGGGGCAGCAGGTCGCGCTGGTCGGCCTCAGCCATCAGCAGCAGCTGCGTCATGAGGCTGGCGGGTCGGACGGCGGCGGCGATCTCCTCGAGCAGTGGGACGAACTCGGCCGGCGGATCGCCGGCGAACAGCCCGGGAAAGGTGGGATCGAACTCCTTGGCGGGCGCCGCGAGCATCTGGCGCGCGCCCGCGACCCGGGCACGCACCTCCTCCGCGGGCAGCGACCCTTTCCACCCCGCGTAGGTATCGATCAGTATCAGGGTCGCGACGAGCCCGGGATGGTGGCGGTAGAGCTCCTGGACGACGGTGCCGCCCCAGGAGAGGCCGGCGACGTGCGCCGGCCCGAGCGCGAGCGCCTCGATCAGCGCCGCGAGGCAGTTCGCGTAGTCCGCTAAGCCGAAATCCGCGGGCACATCCGAGGAGCGGCCCGCCCCCGGCTCGTCCCAGGCGACGACCGTGAACTCGTCGGCCAAGACAGCGAGCTGCGGCCGCCACACGCGGCCGTCCTCGGCGGCGCCGTGCACGAACACCAGCGGCGGCCCCTCGCCGACCCGCTCGTAGGCGATCTCAACGTCGTTTGCCCGAACGAACTCCACCGCCGCAACCTACACGCGCCCCGAGGGCAAATGGGATCTACCGCGGCCCGCTTTGCGTCGCACAAAGATGAGCTGCAGCGGATGCGCTTCGCCGCGCTCCTCCGTCTAGTCCAAAGCGGTAGTCGGGTCGAGGCAGGCAGCGCCAAGGCGAGTGGTATCTACCCCCAGCGGTCGCGAAGGTAGCTCTGGCCGTTCTGCGTCTAGACGGGCCCGCCACGCACCAGCCGAGACGCCAGCCGCCGCTGTTGCACCCGTGCCTCGCCAGCGCGTGAAGAACGTCGAGCACGACTTGCTCGAAGAACTCCGGCGACTGGTCAGATACCCGGTCGAGCAGTTCGGCGGCGAGCGCCGAGCGCAGCTCGTGATGGGCGCGGTCAATGCGCTCCTCTGGTGTCAGCTCGTCCGCAGCGGACGTGTCCAAGCCGCCCGCGTCGGTCGGAGCTGCCCTCGCCTGCCGAAACTCCTCGAACTCGGGGAAGTGAGAAAGCGCCGTGAGATCGACGCGGTCCGGATTCTGCTTCAAGACGTCTCGACCCCGATCCGTGATGCGGTACACCGCGCGCTTGGGCCGATCGATGAGCTTCGTCCGGTAGAGATACGTCGCTGCCCATCCGACGCGGTTCTGGAACGTCGTGACACGCCCACTGGGGATCATTTCGGCGACGTCGGCCTGGCTGAGTGAGAAGCGGCTGGCGAGCTCCGATCGGATCGCCGTGATCGCGTGATCCTCGCCGTCGTCGAGCACGACCAGAAGCGGCCTCATGAGCGTCTGGAAGTCGGGAACCGCACGGGCAGGACCGTCAAGACGACATCGGACGTCGCGCGGCAGAAGGGCTCGACGCGCG
>JBCJTT010000033.1:0-2700 GCA_039744215.1 Solirubrobacteraceae bacterium | reverse complement strand
TCGCGCTGTCGGCCGGCATTACCGCTGCGGTGTTGCTTGGCGGCTTTAGCATTAACCCGACCTTCCACACGGTCCAGATTGTCGCGCTCGGCGTTTTCATCGTCGCGATCATCTTCGGTGGCGCGATCGTGG
Source organism: Solirubrobacteraceae bacterium (assembly GCA_039744215.1). Taxonomy (GTDB): domain Bacteria; phylum Actinomycetota; class Thermoleophilia; order Solirubrobacterales; family Solirubrobacteraceae; genus F1-60-MAGs163. The sequence continues at coordinate 2,568 of JBCJTT010000033.1, read as the reverse complement.
TCGGCTTTCGCCTCTCCAACTACACCAGCCCGGAGTCGGAGGAAGAGTTTGAGGCTCTGGTGATCGAAAGCGAACGGCTTGCCGCGCAGGGGCTTGCGGTTGAGCCTGATGAGAACGAGTTCATCGATCTCGATCCGTTTGACGATCAGGATTTTGAGGAGCTGGTGCGCGATGCGCTCGATGAGCTGCCGGATCTGCTGCGCAGCGCACTGGAGCGCAACGTCGCCGTCGTGATCTCAAACGGCGGGCGACGACGTCGCGCATACGGCCTTTATCAGGGCGACGGGGCCCATCGCGACAACCACCCCGACCGGATCATTATCTTCCGTGACACGCTGCGCCGCGACTTCGGTCACGACGCCGAGCTGCTGCGCCAGCAGGTCGTCGTGACGGTACGCCATGAGCTGGCCCACCACATCGGCTTCGATGAGCTGGGCGTGCAGGGCCTCGGACTCTGAAGCCGCTTCAGCGCGGCGCCATCCGGATCGCGCCGTCGAGGCGGATCGTCTCACCGTTGAGCATCGGGTTCTCAACGATCTGTTGGGCCAGCTGGGCGTACTCGTCAGGCCGGCCCAGACGTCTCGGGAACGGTACCTGGGCGCCAAGCGCGGCTCGTTGCTCCTCCGGCAGGGCGCCAAGCAGCGGCGTGTCGAAAAGGCCAGGGGCGATCGTGTTGACACGGATTCCCTTGTCGGCGAGGTCGCGCGCGGCTGGGATTGTCATGGCGACGATGGCGCCCTTTGAGGCGGAATAGGCGATCTGCCCGACCTGGCCCTCAAAGGCAGCAACCGATGCCGTGTTGATGCAGACGCCGCGCTCGCCCCCTTCGTCCGGGGCGTTGTTGCTGAGCATGCTGAAGGCGGCGAGCCGCATCAGGTTGAAGGTGCCGATCAGGTTGATGTCGATGATCACCTTGAAGGCATCAAGCGGGTGGGGCCCCTTGCTCGACGCGACCTTGATCGGGAGGCCGGTGCCGGCGCAGGAGATTGCGATCCGCAGGCCGCCCTCGGCCTCGGCGGCCTTGTCGACCGCTGCCTGGACCTGATCCTCCTCGCGGACGTCGGTCTGGACGAACGGGATGCCGAGCTCTTCGGCCAGCGGCTCGCCCTTTTCGGGGTTGACGTCGGCGATGACGACGAGCGCGCCGGCCTCGTGCAGGCGACGGACTGTTGCCGCGCCGAGTCCTGATGCGCCGCCGGAAACGATTGCTCCCTTGCCTTCGATATTCATCGCTCAAAGCTCCTGTCGGGGTGGGCGGCGAATGGTACGAGACGGCGGCAATCCGCGTCGGCGGCCGTCCTGCTTTATCGTGGAGTGCGACTGCCGGGCTTAAAATCAGGGGGAAAGTCAATGCCAGAAGCCGTAATTGTTGATGCCGTCCGTACACCGGTCGGCCGTGCATTTAAGGGGGCGCTCGCAGCGTTGCGGCCCGATCAGACAACCGCTTTCGTAATCGACCAGCTGCTGGAACGCAACAGCGGCGTCGATCCGGCAACGGTCGAAGAGGTGATCTGCGGCTGCGGGCTGCCACAGGGTCTGCAGGCCAACAACATCGGCAGGATCGCCGTGCTGCTCAGCGAAAAGCTGACTGACGCGACGAACGGGTCGACCGTCTCGCGCTACTGCGCATCAGGGCTTGACGCGATCCGGATTGCAGCCAACAACATCGCTGCCGGGCAGGGCGACACCTACATCGCTGCCGGCGTCGAGTTTGTTTCGCGCTACAACGCTGCGCAGGAGGCCGGTCATCCGGAGGATCAGAATGAGAACCTCCAAGGCAAAGAGCCGGGGCAACCGGACGCCTACATCGCGATGGGCTTGACGGCCGAGAACGTGGCCGATAAGTACGGCATTACGCGGCAGCAGCAGGACGAGTACGCCCAGCTCTCGCAGGAGCGCGCCGTCGCTGCACAGCAGGCAGGCGTATTCGTACGCGAGATCGTTGCCGTGACGCTGCCGGATGGAACGGTTGTCGATACCGACGACGGTCCGCGCGCCGACTCAACACTGGAGCGTCTGTCGAGCCTTAAGCCAGCCTTCCGCGAGGACGGCACGGTGACGGCAGGCAACGCCTGTCCGCTAAATGACGGCGCCGCCGCGGCGCTGTTGATGAGCGCCGACAAGGCCGCCGAACTGGGCCTAAAGCCGCGCGCACGGATTATCACTGCCGCGACCTGGGGCAACGAGCCGGAGTACATGGGCGTCGCGCCGATCGGTGCGATCAACAAGGCGCTCGACCGCGCCGGCCTGACAATCGATGACATTGATGTCGTCGAGCTGAACGAAGCGTTCGCGGCGCAGGTGCTGCCGATCGCGCGTGAGGTTGGCTTCAGCATCGACAAGCTGAACCCGCACGGCGGCGCGATCGCGCTCGGCCATCCGTTTGGGATGACCGGCGTGCGGATCATGACGACACTGCTCAACGACCTCGAGACGCTCGACGGTCGCTACGGACTGGAGACGATGTGCGTCGCTGGGGGCCAGGGCGAGGCGATGATCATCGAGCGCCTGGGGTAGGCGCCGCGCAGATCAGCCGGTTAGGCTCGACAGCGAGAGGGCAAAGCGTCC
>JBCJTT010000032.1:0-2770 GCA_039744215.1 Solirubrobacteraceae bacterium | reverse complement strand
CGTCAGGCAGCAGGCGGCCCGACTGCGGCGCAGGGTAAGAGCGCCAATAGTGATGGCTTGGAGCGTTACACGGCGCCGTCGCTGATCTTCACCCTGCCGGACGGTTCATCGTTGGAGGCCGGCGGCTTTCAGCCGATCGAGGCCTATGACGTGATCCTCGCCAATCTGGATCCGTCGCTGCAGCGCCAGCCCGCGGCGCAGAGCGCCGCTGAGGTTGTCGATCACTTCCAACTACCGCTGACGACGGCTGAGGTCGCCGCCGTGATGGCCGAGCCGATGATGCCCGCGAGCAGGGCCGGCGCAGCGGCCGAGCTGGAGGAGCTGGTCGCAGCAGGCAGCGTGACGCGCGAGCCGCTCGGCGACGACGCGCTCTGGCGCGCCGTCTGAGCCAGCGTCGCTGCCGCTTAGCTGTAGGCCGCGGTGCCCTTTAGAAGTTGACCGCGGGTTAGCTTCGTGTCGTTAGCCATTCGGCACGTTATACGTTTCCTTCGCTCAGATGCGCCGCTACCGATCGGGCTTGCGCTGCGCTCTACTGCTCAGCCCAGGCGCTGAGCAGCGGACCAATCAGCGGAGCGCTGTGGGCGGAGTTCCAGCGGGAAAAGACCCAGGCGCCGGAGATCTGGGTCGGCTTAATCCCGTCGCGCTTCCAAGCGCTAGCGATCTGCGGCTCCTGTGTTAGCCACCTGGAGGAGTCGCTCAGCCGCCAGGAGCCGGTCCGCTTTAGCGGCTCGGTGGGGTCGAGGACCTCAGCGTCGTCGCTGTCCGGGGACTCGGCCGCGTTGGGGTTGAGCAGCACGTAGTGGCTTGCGACGGTGTCGTCGTAAGTGCCGGTCTTCAGCATCACGAGGAAGTTGGTTCGCTGCGCCGGAGACAGCGAACGGTATGCACGGATCAGCGGCGCCGTGTTGGCAAACATCGCCGGCCAGGACGGCATCGCCGGCAGGTAGTCCTGCGAGATCGCGAGCTGCACGTTGCCTTCCGTCATCTCCGCGACAAGGTCGGGGTAGAGCGTCACGATCGAAAGACCGGAGCGCGTGTAGTAGTAGGCGTCCTGCGCAGCGCGGTTCAGCGTCGCTGGCGTCCAAATGGGCTTGGCGGCCGGTGCCAGCAGCCGCATCACCATCGCCAAGCAGGTCAGCATGCAGCCCTCGTTGGCAATCGTGTTGCCGTCTTTGTAGGGGTAGAGCAGAGCTGCCGCGTCCCGGCGGGACTGCCCGTTGAGCGTCATGTCGGCCTTGATTACCAGCTTACGGTCCCACATCGGCTTGCCGCCCCAGCGCGGGTCAGCCTGGCGGTATGGCATGCTGGCGGCGGCCAGGTCAGTGAGTGCGCCGGTCGGCGCTGCCGCGGCGCTGCTGACGCTGGCGCTGGCGCCGGCACTGCCGCAGGCCGCGGCGAGCGAACCGACGCCAAGGCCAGCGCCAGCCCCAATCGCAGAGCGGATGAAGCTGCGGCGGGTCGGATCGGCCATCTGGCAATCGTAATCGGTCGTGCGCGCCGTGGGTCGCAGTCCAGCCCGGCGCCGTCAGCTGAGAATCAGCGCGCCGGTGACCAGGCTGATGATCAGCAGGATCACGGCGGGAGCAGAGGGGCTGGGGTTCTCCTTGCCGGGCGCGAAGCTGTCGTCGGCGCGCTGATGGAGCGCTACTGCACCGAGCATCAGGCCGCCAAGACCAAAGGCCGCGAGCGCACCGAGCAGTTCAGGGACGACGCCAAGCAGTGCAAGCACCAACCCCAGCGCCGCGAGCAGTTCAAGTACGCCGGCCAGCTTGTACAACGACGGCGAGATGTCGAGGTGCTCCGGCGTGCCTTGAGCCAACGCGCTGCCGGAGAACTTGTGGGCGCCGGAGACGAGGAAGACGAGCGCTAGCAGAACTGACAGAACGACAGGAAAAGTTGACATGGCAACGATTGTGATCGCTGGCGCCGACAGAGAGTCGCCGATAGGCTCGCGTCGATGAGCAAGTTCAAACTGATTCAGGCAGCCGGACTGCTGCCGTCGCCAGCGCGTGTCAACCCGCCGACTCGCAAGCCGCTGCGGATTGGCGCCGTGCAGACGCGCTTCCACGACGACCCGGCGGAGCACAGAGCGGTGCTGGCAGAGGGGATCGAAGCCGCCGCAGCGGCCGGCGCAAGGCTCGTCTGTCTGCAAGAGATCACACTCTCGCCCTACTGCGCCTGGGAACGCCGCAGCGAGGCCGCCAACCCGATCCAGCCGGAGCCGCTGCCGGGCGGCCCGTCGTACCTGTTTGCCGCCGATATGGCCGCGAAGAGCGGCGCGGCGGTTCACATTTCGCTCTACGAGGAGGCACCCGCAGATGATGGTCGTGGTTTCAACACGGCGATCGTCGTCAGCCCTGAGGGCGAGCTGCTGACGCGCACGCGCAAGCTGCATATTCCAGTCACCGCCGGTTACTACGAGGACACCTGGTTTAGGCCCGGGCCAGCCGAGGAGGGTGCGCAGGTGGCTGAAGTGCTGGGCGAAAAGTTCGGCTTCCCGACCTGCTGGGACCAGTGGTTCCCGGAACTGGCAAGGCTCTACGCGTTGCGCGGCGCCGAGGTGATCGTCTACCCGACGGCGATCGGCAGCGAGCCCGACTTCCCCGGTTTTGACACCGAGCCACTTTGGGAGCGCGTGATCGTCGCCAATGGCATCGCCAACGGCACCTTCATGGTCGCCGTCAATCGTTACGGCGACGAAGGGCCGCTGAGCTTCTACGGCAGCTCATTCATTAGCGACCCTTACGGCCGGATTCTTGTTCAGGCAGGC
>JBCJTT010000031.1:0-2829 GCA_039744215.1 Solirubrobacteraceae bacterium | reverse complement strand
GCGGGTGTGCATCCGTTGCCCGGATGACATCTCGAACAGGTCGAGCAGCGTTTCGCGTTCACGGAAGCAATACCACCAAACGCTGATCGCTCCAAGGTCGAGGGCGCTGGTGCCGAGGAAGACAAGGTGGCTCATGATCCGATTGAGCTCAAGGTGAATCACGCGCAAGTACTGGGCGCGCTTTGGGATCTCCAACTCAAGCAGCGTCTCAACAGCGCCGCAGTAGGCCATTGCGTTGAAGTAGTAGGAGACGTAATCCATCCGCTCAACGACCGTGATCGCCTTCCAGTAGCTCTTATCCTCGGCCGTCTTCTCAATCCCGGTGTGCACGTAGCCGAAGATCGGCTGCAGCCTGCGGATCACCTCACCGTCGAGCGTTACGAGCAGCCGCAGCACGCCGTGCGTGGCAGGGTGATGCGGACCGAGGTTCAGCGTCAGCAGCTCGCGGTCGCCCTCGAACTCGGTCGTCTCCGAGATCGTGATGCTTTGCTCCATCTTGCGGTAGGCGCTGAGCGCTGGGTCGACGGTGCTCATTCAAACCACCGCGGCACGTTGTGCTCGTTGTGCGTGAACAGCACCGGCTCACCGCCGATCGGGAAGTCGCGGCGCTGGGGAAAGCCTTCGTAATCCTCGGGCATCAGGATCCGGCGCAGATCCGGATGGCCATCGAAGATCAGGCCGAACATGTCGTAAGCCTCACGCTCATGGTTGTTCGCGCAGGGCCAGGCCGGAGTCACAGACGGGACGTGTGGATCCTCGGTCGAGACGCGCAGCGTCAGCGCAATCCGGTCGCAGGCCTCGGTGCTGAGCAGCTCGTAGTCAACGCCAAGGCGCGGCTCGTGCGGGTAGTAGTCAATGCCGTGAACACTGGCGAGAAAGCGATAGCCGGCCTCGCGCAGCACTTCGAGCGATCCGACGATCGACTGCGGCTTGATCTTGATAGCAACGCGGCCAGGGCTTTCAACGGTGTCGATTACGGCGGCGCCATCGTTGGCCTGCAGCGCAGCAACCAGCCGCTCCAGCGTTGCCGCGTCAGGCACTCGTGCCCTCCGTGCCGCTGGCGCCAAAAACGTTGACGCCGGTCGCGTCGGCCATCGGCAGCGGATAAATCTCCTCCGTTCCGCTGGCCTGGTAGCGCTCACGCCAGCCAAGCGACGGGTCGCCGTGGACCATGTCGCGCAGCTCAAGGATGCCGTGCATCAAAGCTTCGGGGCGCGGCGGGCAGCCGGGAACGTGAACGTCAACCGGCATGAACTTGTCGGCCGGGACGAGCGCGTAGTTGTTGAAGACGCCCATTGAGCTGGCGCAGGCGCCCATCGCGATCACGTACTTCGGCTCCAGCATCTGATCGTAGATACGGCGGATTACAGGCGCCATCTTGATCGAGATCCGGCCCGACAGGACCAGCAGATCGGCCTGACGCGGCGAAGCACGGAAGGCCTCAGAACCGAAGCGCGCAATGTCGAGCCGCGAGGCAGCGACAGTCATCATCTCGATCGCGCAGCAGGCAAGGCCGAAGGTCAGCGGAAAGAAGGAGTTGCCGCGCGCCCAGTCGGAGGCCTTCTCAAACGTCGTCGTCAGCACCCGCTGCTGCACAAACTCGTCAAGGTCCTGATCAACATTGAGATCGCCTTTGAGCATGTCGCGGGCGCGCAACTGGCGCGAGCCAAAGTCGGCCGGGGCATCGACCTTCTGGCGGCTTACTTCCATGTCAGTGCTCCGCGCCGCCAGACGTAACCAAAGGCCACAAGCAGCAGCAGGATGAAGGTGATCGTCTCCAGCAGGGCAAAGGTTCCAAAGGCCCGCAGCTGGACTGCGATCGGGAAGAGGAACAGCACCTCGATGTCGAACAGCAGGAAGAGAATTGCGATCAGGTAGAAACTGATCCCAAAGCGAAAGCCCTGCTTGATCTCCGACGGCATTCCCGACTCATACGGGTCGGACTTGTGGTCGTTAGCGCGCGGCTTCGGCCCGAGCCACTTGTTCAGCCAGCCGAAGCCGACGCCGATCGCGGTTCCGATCGCAATGAAGATCAGGGCGGGAGCGTAAGAGGCCAGCACAATAGGTTGTTGTATCAGCTGCAGGCAGTTCGTAGATGACAGGTTGGAGATCGTGACAATGAGCTCAAATTGCAACAGATAGCGGAGATCGCGGCGGGCCTCGTCACCACGCTGGCAATCGTTGCCGCGCTGAGCGGCGGCTGGGCTTGGTGGCGCGGCAAACTGGAGCGAGCCTTCTGGCGGTTGTGGCGAGCAACGCAGCTAGCCACGACGGCTCTGGCGGCGGTCGCGCTGATCGCCTTCATCGCTGGCTACGACCCATCAACCGGGCTCTTCTGGCTGTACATGCTGCTGCCGATCGCCACCTCGATCATCGCCGAGCAGCTACGGATCGCCTCGGCCGACACGGTCCTCAGCGCGCGCGAGCTCGACGACGCCCAGGCCGTCGGCCTGCTGCCCGAAAGCGATCAGCAGCTGATCGTTTCAACGATTGCGCAGCGCGAGCTGGCGGTCGCGGCGCTGGCCTGCCTAGTGATCGCCTTTCTGGCGCTGCGCGTGCTGGCGACGATATGACTTTTCGGCCAGCTTCATGGGCGGACGGGCGATCCGGGCTGCTGTCTCGTATTATTGGCAACCGAATGTTGCTCCGCCGCTCGCTGCCACTGCTACTGCTCGTCGTCTGCGCCGTTGGACTGGCTGCCTGCGGCTCTCAGAGCAACGACGTGACAGGCCAGTCTGCCGCAGTTGAAGCCGGTAGTCAGCTGTTTGCGGCGCGCTGCGCCGGCTGCCACACGCTCAGCGTTGTCGGCGCCGAAGGATCGGCCGCGAA
>JBCJTT010000030.1:0-2849 GCA_039744215.1 Solirubrobacteraceae bacterium | reverse complement strand
AGGACGAGAACGTCGACCTCTTCGCCGAGCTCAACCTCCTCGCCAGGATCGACGTTCTTGCGGATCGACAGTTCAGCAGAGGGGATAACGCCCTCGCTCTTAAAGCCGACGTCGACGAGAACTTCGTCCTTGTCGATCCGGACGACGCGTCCGGATACCACTTCGCCTTCGTTGAAGGATGTGAAGGTGGCGGCGTAGTTAGGGACTATTTGGCCGTCAATCTCGAGCAGCAAACCGTCGCTTCCGGGAACAATCTGGGAATCGGCGGGCAGTTCAGTGGACGGGTCGGTAGAGGTGATTGTCATGTGACCGCCAAGGTTAGCGCGATCGCCGCAATTACTTGGCTTCCAGCCAAGTGCGCCCGATGCCGATGTCGACAGCCAACGGCGGCTGACGCTCGCCCCACGGGGCGATCATCTCGCGCTCAAGCAGCTCAGTAAGCGGTGCCTGCTCTTTCGGCGGGCCCTCGAGCAGCAGTTCATCGTGGATCGTCAAAATCATCCGCGTATCAAGGTCACTGTCGGCGAGCGCAGCAGCGACATTGATCATCGCCAGCTTCATCACGTCGGCGCCGGTCCCCTGAACGATCGTGTTCAACGCCAACCGCTCGCCCAACGCGCGCGTCTGACCATTGGTCGAGCGCAACTCGGGAATGTTGCGCCGACGACCAAAGAGCGTCGTCACGTAACCATCGTCGGTCGCCTGCTGAACGGTCTGCGCCATAAAGGCGTGGATCTTTGAAAAGCGAGCGAGGTAAGCGTCGATGAACTCCTTCGCCTCCGAGATCGGAATGTTCAGCCGATCGGCGAGGCCGTACTCGCCAAGGCCGTAGACGATCCCGTAGTTGATCATCTTCGCCTTCGAGCGCATGCCAGAGTCGATCTGATCGTCGCTGACCGAGAAGACTTCGCGCGCGGTGGCGCTGTGGACATCTTCGCCGGCCGTGAAGATCTCCTTCAGTACCTGCTCATCGGCGACGTGCGCGAGCACGCGCAGCTCAACCTGCGAGTAGTCAGCCGACAGCAACGCCAGTTTCGGCGCCGCCTCAAAGCAGCCGCGGATTTCGCGGCCCAGCTCGGTACGGACCGGAATGTTCTGCATATTCGGATTGATCGACGCGAGCCGCCCGGTCGCAGTTGCCGCCTGCACGAAGGTTGTATGAATCCGGCTTTCCCCATCGACCAGCGACGGCAGAGCGTCGAGGTAGGTCTTCAACAACTGGTTCAGTTCGCGCCAGCGTTCGACCAGTGGCACGATCGGATGCTGATCGCGGATCGACTGCAGCACACGGGCGTCAGTTGAGTAGCCGGTCTTGCCCTTGCGCTTCTTCGTCAGGCCTAGCTTCTCGAACAGGACGGCGCCGAGCTGCTGAGGCGATGCAATCGTGAACTCCTCCCCGGCACATCTTCGATCTGGATGCGGAGAGTCAGGCTGTATTGGGCTGATGGGGTTGAGGCCACGCGGCCTTGAGTCTATGAAGGTTCGCCAGCGCGCGGCGTGACGAGCGCTGCGGTAGCGTCACAGCCCGTGCCACGAACGCTCTATCTGATCGACGGCAACAGCCTCGCTTACCGCGCCTTCTTCGCGCTGCCGGACACAATCGCCACGTCAAAGGGTCAGCCGACCAATGCGATCTTTGGCTTCGCTTCGATGCTCGTCAAGCTGTTCACCGAGCATGGCAACAACCCGACGATTGTTTGCTGGGACCGCGGTTCGTCGGGAAGGAAAGAGCTCGACCCGCGCTACAAAGCGAACCGTCCGACAAAGCCCGACCTGCTGCGCGAGCAGTGGCCTTTCTTCGAGCCAATCGTCGAGGCCTTCGGCTGGTCGAACCTCGCCGTTGAGGGCTACGAAGCCGACGACGTGATTGGGTCGCTGGCCGAGATCGTGCGCAGCGCGGCAGAGCCGCCGCCGGTCGTCGTCGTGACCGGCGATCGCGATTCGTTTCAGCTGATCGACCGTGAAGGTCACGTCACGGTGATGGCGACGGCGCGCGGCATCACCGACACAAAGAACTACGACTACGAAGCGGTGATCGAGCGCTACGGCATCGCGCCGGAACTGATCCCCGATTTTTATGGCCTGAAGGGCGACTCGTCCGACAACATTCCCGGCGTTCCAGGGATCGGCGACAAGACGGCCGCCAGTCTGCTCGCGCAGTTCGGTGACCTCGAGACAATTCTCGCCAGCGTCGACCAGATCAGCGGCGCCAAGCGCAAAGAGAACCTGACCAATTTTGCCGCCGATGCGCGCCTAAGTAAGCAACTGGCAACGATTCAGCGCGATGTGGTGGTCGGGATCGATCCGCTTGAGATCGCAGCGGCCGAAACGACGCCGGACGCGGCGCAGCTGCGCGCGGTGTTCTCACGCTTTGAGCTGCGTGATCCGCTACGTCGGATCGAAGCAGCGCTGGGCGACTTGGCGGGCGACTCAGCGGTCGGCTCGGCGCCGCCCGCGGTGGCAGTTACAAAGGTCGCTGTCACTAAGACGGCGCTGGCCAAAGCGGTCAAGCTTGGTCCAGCCGATCGGCCACTCGCGCTCGCCGCGGCGCCACCGCAGAGCGATGACGGCGAGCTCTTTGCGCGCGAGCAGCAGTGGCGTTTTGCGACCTTCTATGAGGGCGAGGCGGCGGTCGGCGAGATCGATCAGGTCGCCGAACTGGCGCCGGCGCTCGGTGATCGCGCAGTAATCGTCCATGACGCCAAGGCGCTTGACGCAGTTCCGGCCAAGATCGCCCATGACACGCTGCTGGCCGCCTACCTGCTGGAGCCGTCGCGGCGCAGCTTTGTGCTTGACGAGCTCTGCGAGGAGGCCGGCATTGTGGTTGACAGTGACGACGCTGTCGCGCG
>JBCJTT010000029.1:0-2897 GCA_039744215.1 Solirubrobacteraceae bacterium | reverse complement strand
CGCCTGCGAGGACACGCGAACGACGAAGGTGCTTTGCGATCGCTACGAGATAACAACGCCGCGAGTTCGCTGCGATGAGCATAACGAACGGCGCGCCACGCCGGCGCTGATCAAGCGGATCGCCGCCGGTGAGCACGTTGTGCTGGTCAGCGATGCCGGCACGCCGCTCGTAAGTGATCCCGGTTTTGTGCTCCTTCAGGCGGCGCTTGCGGCGAAGCTGACGGTTGAGGTGCTGCCCGGCCCAAGCTCGGTGATCACGGCGCTGGTCGCATCCGGTCTACCGGCCGAGCGCTGGCAGTACGTCGGCTTTCTGCCGCGCAAGAAGAGTGAGGCGCTGGAACTGTTTGCCGCTGAGCAGACGATCGTCGCCTTTGAATCGCCGCGCCGCACCGCTGCCAGCCTGGCGCTGCTGGCGCAGCTTGACGGCGAGCGTCCGGTGGCGCTCTGCCGTGAGCTGACGAAGCGCTTTGAGGAGGTCGTCCGTGGCAGCGCGGCCGAGCTGGCGGAGCGCTACCGCGCAGCGGCGCCGAAGGGCGAGGTTGTGCTGGTGATCGGCGGCGCCGCGGCCGGCGGCGGCGAGCGCAGCGCGGCCGAGCAGGCAGTGCGGGCGCTGATCGATGCCGGCGCCAAAGCGCGGCCGGCGGCAACCGTCGTCGCCGGGCTGACCGGCGTCAGCGCGAACCAGCTTTACGGCGCCGTTGCGGCCGGCGGCGAGGCTAAATAAAAACCCGCGAGAGCGCTGCCTGGCGCAGCCGCGGGTGCATGAAGTGGAAGGTCACGCCGACGCTGACGTCCTGCGGTGTCGCCGCCAGCGCGGCGATGTCGGCGGCCGGTTCAAAGAGCTGGCCGATTAGGAACTCAGCGCGGATCAGCGGGTCGATGAATGAGAAGAGCGAGCGGTACAGCGTGTCGTCATCGGGCCGTTGGCCGCCTGGCAGTTTGATCGTCAGTGCCGGCAGCTCGGTCGCGCCAAGCAGGTCGCCGTCGTCGAGCCGCGGCGTCATTACAAAGGCCGATACGCCAGGGCGGCCGCGCACAAGAATCGACCAGAGCAGCACGTCGGCGCCGCGCAGGTCGGGCAGGAAGCCGGTATGGACGTGGATTACGCGCAGCCCCGGCAGCTCGAGGATTGAGGCCGGCATGATGCCGCCGCCGGTGAATAGCAGCGTCCCCGGGCCGCCCGCGGCGATCGCCTCGGCCAGCGCCGGGTCGCGATAGCCGCTGACAGCGATTCGCTGCGCCGCAACGCCAAAGTCATCCCATGAGAAGTTGTCGTACATCTCGGCGATCAGCCCGGCCGGGTCGTCGAGCTGGCCGGCGATGCCGTCGCTGATCGCGCTGACCAGCTGCGGCATAGCCGCGCGAGTGCGGTGCGGGTGGAAGTTGTGGGCCCGCTCCTGAGCGCGCTCAGCCCGCCCCAGGCCGCCGAGCCCGGGCAGCTTGGCGATCCCCGACGAACGCGGGTCGCGAACGATCAGGATCACGCGCTCCGGCTGCAGGCCAGCGCGCCGCATCCGCACAAGGTAGGCGCGCGCCTGCGGCCCTTCCCAGGCCAGCACGGTCAGTGGCAGCTGGCGGCTCACGCTGAGGGCCCGCCCGTAAGCGCGGCGGTGAAGCTGGCGTCGGCCCAGTCGCGCAGCTCGTCGCCGAGTGGCAGTTGGGCGTTTTGATCGAGCGCCTTGAGCGCCGAGTTGAGGCACTTCAGCGCCCAGCCGTCGGCGTCGGCATGCTCGGCCGCGGGCTGCGCCTGAACCAGCAGCACGGCGATCACGGCGGCGGCGACTTCGGGCGGGGCCGGAGCCGCGCTGTCGCTGCGCTGCCAGCCGGCGCCGTACTCGCCTTGCAGCTCTTTGAAAACGTCGATCTGGCGGCAGAGTTCGTCGACACCGGCGCGCTGCGGGCCGGGGGCGGCGAGCGCGCCGTCGAGCCGCGGCGCGATCTCAGCGGCGAGGCTGATCGCGCCGCCCGTGGGGGCGGTGACCGCCGGCTGGATTGCGGCGAGCTGCTGGAGGATGTCACTGGGCATCAGGCTCATTTTCCGGCGCCACCGGCAAGGTACAGGTCGGCCTTCGCCGCAATCAGCTCGGCGGCGACGGCGCCGCTGGCGCCAACGTTGAAGATGTTGGCCTCGCGCGCGGCGCGGATCGAATCAACCCATGCTGCGCGCTCGCCGGTCAGCTCGGCGACGGCGGCAGCGATTCGCTGCGGCTGGTCGGGTGCGACGACGCGGCCGATCTGCTCGCGCACAGTTGCCTCAAACGGCTCGATCCCGAGCTCGCCGTAGGACGGGTTGTTGACCTTCCGTGGCACGTCGATGAACAGCACCGGGCGCTCGGTTCCGAAGGCAAACTCAAGCGCCGCGCCGGACCAGTCGCTGACCATCAGGTCGGCCCGCTGCAGCGAGTCCTGCGATGCGATGTTCTCTTCAAGCTGAAAGCGCGGCTCGCCGCCGAAACGCTCGGTCAAGGCATCGATCGTGCCGCCGCTGTGCTTGCGCGTCATCGGGTGGGGGCGGGCGATCACGTTGGCGCCGGTTGCCAGCAGCGCCTCAATCACTTCGGCGCCGCAGCTTTCAAAGAGGCAGTGCGGACCCCACGACGGAGCGACGACGAGTCGCGGCGGCCGGTTTGCTGCCCGCTGCTGATCGCTCAGTTCGCTGCGGCGCTGGATGATCGTGTCGAGCCGGCCGTAACCGTGTTCGATTAGCTCTTTCGCTGGCAGCCCCTGCTGCTGCTCGCGGCGGCGGATCTCGTCGATCATGTACGGCCCGACGCAGAGCACGCACTCGTAAAAGTCAAAGCCGTCGGGCTGATAGATCATGTGCGTACTGACCATCGAGTGGTGGACGTACAGATGCTGCGTACCGAGCTGCTCGGTCAGCCGGCTCTTCGCCAGCA
>JBCJTT010000028.1:0-3502 GCA_039744215.1 Solirubrobacteraceae bacterium | reverse complement strand
TGCACGTCACGCGTCGCGACGATCTCGTCGGCCTGGATCAGGACGGCGTCGACGCTGTCCTGTGGCGTGCACGCCGGGTAGTCCGCCCCACTGGCGGGTGGCGGTGCGGTGGCGAGGGCCGCCGCCGCGACGGCGCTCATCGCACCGAGCATCCGCCGCCGGCCGTCCGTCCGGGTCCGTCGGCTCATCTGGCCGTCGGGTGCTTGCGAGCGCGCGTCGAATACGTCGACAGTTCGCTGATCAGGCCCTGCAGTTCGCCGGCGCGCGCCTCGTTCTTCAGCGGCGCGATCAGGACCGGGCCGACAGCCGAGGCGACCGTCCGCTCAAGGACGCCCGCGCGCAGGACCTTAAAGTCGGCAGGTGCGACGCCGAGCTTCGCCATCGGGCTGCGCAGCGTTGCCGGGATGCCCGCGGACTTCACTTCCGCGACGAATGCCTCCACCTCGGTGTCGAATGCCAGCACCTCGGCGACTCCGCCGGCGGTGAGCGCGGCGGCGGCGGCCGTGCGGAGGGGCTGGACGCGCTTCAGCGCCGTGACCGCCTCTGCGGCGAACTTCGCGGACGCGAGCAGCTGGCGCTTGGTCCCGGCACGGTTCCTGCTCGCGCGCGCGCCCCGTGCTCGCCACAGCGCCTTCGCCATGGCGGCGATCAGCGCGTTGGCGCGGGCCTCGGCCACGAGCAGATTATTCAGCGCTGCAGCCGAGCCGGCATCGAGGCCGGCTCCGGCGAAGATCGTCGGCGGCTTCGCCCGCGCAACCGACACCTTCTGGCGGAAGCGCTTGTCGCGCTTGCCCCCGCGGATGCCGAGCATCGCGACCGCGCCCTGACCGTTGACCGCCGCGAGCGCGTCGAGCGCGGCGTTCACGGCCGCCGGGCTGGTCTGGGCGGAACGGGCGAACAGCGAGCGCCTGACGACGCTGCTGCCGTGGGCTCCGCCGCCGTGCGCGCTCGACGATTGGCCCATCATGTTGAACATGTTGCGGAACGGGTTCCAGCCCGGCTTCGGGTCACCGGGATCTTGGCGGGGCTTGACGCACTGCCCGGTGCCGGCCGACACGTAGCCGTCCTTGCAGGAGCAGCCGAAGAAGCCGCACGTCTCCAGCCCCGTGCAGCAGATGCCGATGCACTTCTGCTCTCCCGTGCCAGGGCACTTCCGGTCGCAGAAGTCCTCTCCGAAGATGCGTGTCTCGCAGTACTCGCCGCGCTTGCAGCACTTGCCGCCGCAGACCACTTTGCTGTCGCAGATGCAGTTCTCGGGGGCGTTCGCGACGGTGTTCCCACATCTGTAGCCGGTCGAACAACAGAGCGATCCGACGACGCCCGATTTCCCTGGGCAGCAGACGGTCCGCCTGTCGCCGCCCGCGCCCATACAGCATCCGAGGTTGTAGCCGCCGCCGTCCGGGTACCCGCAGAACGTCCCGCCCGAGGAGCAGGGCACGAGCGGCGCCGCGGCGCCGGCCCAGCGGGGCCGGATCCCCGGTACGGCGACGGTCGCCATGCCGACCGCGACGATGCGAAGCGCGGTTCGCCGGGAGGTCGGCTTCGCGAGTACGCGGGCCAGATCGTCGAACGGCTCGTCGTGCATCGGCCTACCCTACTTCGTCCCAGGGACGCGGTCCGGGGGACTGCGTCCCTGCTGGCCCGCGACATGCGAGATCGAAAGCTCGAACGAGTCTGAAGATGCCGCGCCGACGAGACCAAGCACCGCATCGGCGCCGGCGACGACGGGCGACGCGATCTTCCCGTCGGCGTCGATCCGCACGGCCATCGGCGTACCGCCGGCAAGGAACGCCGCGCTCCCCTCGGTGTCCGCGTCGAGCAGGACACGAGACGCGAAGCCCTCCTCCCGCGTCGCAGCCGCGTCACCGGAGGCGATGACGACGAGTCCGGTCGCGCCTGCGGGCCGCTCGGCCTCCCACTCGAGCAGCTGCTCGTGCATCGAGCGGCAGTACCCGCAGCGCGAGTTCCAGAAGACGAGCGCGACCTCGGAGCCCCGGAACTCCGCGATCTCGACAAGCTGCCCCTCGAGGTCCGGGAGCGCGAGCTGGGGTGCCGGCTCGCCGACTGCCAGCCCGCCCTCGCTATTCGCCGGCGCGGCCACGGTGTCGACGACGAGGCGCCGGATCCGGTCGGGGCCGGACGCCACCCAGCTTGCGACCTCACCACCCGCGGAGACGACGACGGCGCTGGGCGTTCCGCTGGCGGCGTAGGCCATCGTCACGGCGAACCCCTCGTCGACGAGCACGTTCTCCAAGCGATGCTGCTCGTCCTCGGCACGGACGACCTTCGCATCGCTGCCGCTCACGAGCGCGATCGTCAGCACGTCAGCCAGCTCACTCTGCCAGGTGGTCACGGTCGGCATCAGCTCCTCGCACGGCCCGCACCCCGGGCTCGTGAAGAGCAGCATCAGCGGTCGCCCGGGCTCGAGCAGACCGTCGAGCGTGACCGAGCCTCCGCGCGTCGCGGGGAGCGAGAAGTCCGGCGCCGGCGTTCCGGGGGGGTGGCCCGTCGGAGGTAGCTCGAGCTCAGGGTCCTCGAGCGAGATGCCCGCGACCGCGAGCGCGTGCTCGACCTGATCCAGGCGGACAAGCACCCGGCCATACGCGCGCATGACGTGAAGGAGCGTCCAGCCGCAGGCGGCGAGCGCCACCACCGCCACCGAGCCGGCGACGACCGCCAGCAGCCGCGAGCCGTCCAGATCGCCGATCCACGCGAGCGCGCCGGGGCCGGGGTCGCTCCAGCCCGCGATGACGACGAACGCCGCGACCGCGGCGAGCAGGCCGTTACGAGCGAGCGCTTTGGGCCCCACCGGCTCGGAGTGGAGCTGTCCGAAGCAGTTGCAGTCCGGGGCGCTGCCGCGTGCAAGTGCAAGCGCCATCGCACAGGAGAAGATGACGAGCAGGACCAAGACGCCGGCGGCGCCCCAGAGGGCCGTGCGCTCCGGAAGCAGCAGCCCAGCGACGGCGAGCTCGGCGAGCGGGAACGCGAGCGCCAACGGCCCCGCGAGTGCTTTGGGCGCGCCGAAGTCGACGGCCGCCTTCCGCGCGCCCTCGCGGTCTGCCAGCTTCGCGACGCCTGCGACCGCGAAGACGGCGGCGAGGCCGACGCGGCAGAGAAGGAGGATGGCGCCCATCAGGGGTCGGACTCTAGTGGCGGCCGCGGCCCGCCGTACAGATCGAACGCAGTCATCGGCGGCCTACCGGAGCGGCGCCAGTGTGTCGCGGCGCTCGGCTGCCGGTTGTCGTCGCGTCCCACACGACGAACGGATTTCAGCATGCGCCTGTCCCGGACCCTCCTGATCGCCCTCGGCGTATCGCTTCTCCTCCCGCTCGCAGGGCTGTCCGCCGGCAGCGACGCGAGCGCCAAGACCCGGTTCCGCAAGGCCGTCGGCTTCGGCCCGATCCCGGTCAAGGGCGACTGCCTCGGGAACACGAGTCCCGGCGGTCGTCGAGACTCGCTCACGTCCACGATCGCGATCTCGGTGGCGCTGGAGCCGAGCGCC
>JBCJTT010000027.1:0-3659 GCA_039744215.1 Solirubrobacteraceae bacterium | reverse complement strand
TGATGACGTCGCAAATGGCGTCTCCGCACTCTCGGACGGCTCGAGCATCATCACCGGGGAGTTCAATGGCAGCGCGACCTTCGGAACCACGACCCTCACAAGCGCTGGGGCAAACGATGCATTCACCGCAAAAGTCAACGCTAATGGCACTTACGCCTGGGCCATCAGAGGAGGTGGGGTTGGTGCTGGCTACGCAAATAGCGTCTCCGCACTCGCGGACGGCTCAAGCATCATCAGCGGGCAGTTCGCTGGCAGCGCGACTTTCGGAACCACGACTCTCATAGGCGCTGGGTCGTATGACACCTTCACCGCGAAGGTTAACTCCAATGGCACTTACGCCTGGGCCACCAAGGGTGGTGGGTCGGGTTATGACATCGCATTTGGCGTCTCCGCACTCCCGGATGGCTCGAGCATCATCAGCGGGTACTTCCAAGGCAGCGCGACCTTCGGAGCCACGACCCTCATAAGCACTGCGTTCAACGACACCTTCACCGCGAAGGTCAATTCCAATGGCACTTACGCCTGGGCCATCAAGGGTGGTGGGTCGGGTGATGGCATCGCATCTGGCGTCTCCGCACTCCCGGATGGCTCGAGCATCATCACCGGGTACTTCAATGGCGCCGCGACCTTCGGAGCCACGAGCCTCACAAGCGCTGGGGCATACGACACCTTCACCGCGAAGGTCAACGCCAATGGCAGCTACGCCTGGGCCACCAAGGGTGGTGGGCCGGGTTCTGACCTCGCACGGGGCGTCTCCGCACTCGCGGATGGCTCGAGCATCATCACCGGGAAATTCAATGGCACCGCGACCTTCGGAGCCACGAACCTCACAAGCGCTAGTGGGTTCGACGACACCTTCACCGCGAAGGTCAACTCCAATGGCACCTACGCCTGGGCCACCAAGGGTGGTGGGTTGGGTGCTGACTCCGCATTTGGCGTCTCCGCACTCGCGGATGGCTCGAGCATCATCAGCGGGTTCTTCCGTGTCACAGCGACCTTCGGAGCCACGAGCCTCATAAGCGCTGGGTTAGACGACACTTTCACCGCCAAGGTCAACGCTAATGGCACCTACGCCTGGGCCAGCAAGGGTGGTGGGCCGGGTTCTGACA
The DNA here is from genome assembly GCA_039744215.1 of Solirubrobacteraceae bacterium. Taxonomy (GTDB): domain Bacteria; phylum Actinomycetota; class Thermoleophilia; order Solirubrobacterales; family Solirubrobacteraceae; genus F1-60-MAGs163. Next base: position 2,550 of record JBCJTT010000027.1, on the reverse strand, counting down.
TCGCAAATGGCGTTTCCGCACTCACGGATGGCTCGAGCATCATCAGCGGGAAATTCAGTGGCACTGCGACCTTCGGAGCCACTCCGAGTCTCATAGGCTCTGGGTTATTCGACGCCTTCAGTGCCCGCATTCTCGCCGACGCACCACAGGCGCCCACAGGTGCCAGCGCGAGCGCTGGCATTCGCGCGGCAACCATCAGCTGGAATGCCGTGGCAGGTGGATCGGTGAGCTCCTACACCGCAACCGCCGCCCCTGGTGGCGCCTCATGCACAACTGTGGCTCCTGCGACCAGCTGCACAATCAGCAGTCTGAGCGCCGGTACTAGCTACACCGCCACCGTCAGCGCCACTAACTCGCATGGAACATCACCTCCTTCACAGGCAAGCAATGCGGTGACCCCAACCGCGCCCGGACGCTTTAATTTGATCGTCTCAAAGTCCGGCACTGGCGGGGGAACTGTTACCTCGTCACCAGCTGGAATTGATTGTGGTTCAGATTGTTCAGAAAGCTTGGTGGGCGGATCGTCGGTCACGCTGACCGCAAAACCAACAACCGGTTCATCGTTTGCTGGCTGGACTGGATCTGGCTGCTCGGGCACTTCAAGGTGCACCGTGACAATGAGCGCAGCGCGGTCCGTTGATGCCAAGTTCATGCCATCGAATCTTTTTACAATACGCTCGATAAAGGTTGGACTGAAAGCTTTGACGTCCACCGTTGTTGTCCCTGGGCGTGGCAAGCTCACTCAGCGCGTTACGCGCAGGTCAGCGGCTGGAGCTGTGCTGATCGTTTGCAAAACGAGCAGGAAAGTAACCAAGGCAGGCACAGTGAAACTGACCTGCAAGCTCAGCTCAGCAACGCGCGCCGCGCTTCGCAAACGATCACTGCGCGTCCGCGTGAAAACCACATTCACGCCAACCGGCGGCTTGACGGCAAGCAAAACGAAGCTCATCAAGCTGCCGCGCCGACGCTAAGCCTACACAGGACAGCAGCGCCAAGTACGCCTCTCGCCCGCAGGAACCTGGAGCAGAACGCCTGCTTACTCGCCGCGCAGCGGACGGCCGCCCTCAGCCAAACTGAGCCGATGAGCGACGCCTTTCTCGTCTCCTTGATCTGTCGCCACGAATGCCGTAACCGAATCGCGTACTACCGTCAAGCGCGCCGCGCCAGCACGCCGGCCATCTCGCAGCTGGCATCGCGCGAAGCGCGGTTGACCGGTGCCATGTTGATGAAGCCGTGGATCAGGCTGCTGTGGCGACGCTGCGTTGCCCGGACTCCTGCGTCACGCAGCCGCGCGCCGTAAGCCTCACCCTCGTCACGCAACGGGTCGAAGCCGGCGGTGACGACGTGGGCAGGCGGCAAGCCGCCGAGATCCTCGCTGAAAAGCGGCGACGCCGACTGGGCACGGGAGGCTTCTTGTGTCTTTGTTCGCTGGCCGCAATGAACCGGTGTGCAGTCGCTTCTCGATGAGGTAGGTTGTGCGTCCAACCATTTTAACTTGCCGTGAGCCGGCATTTTTGCTGTCGCGCGGTCTGCTTACCGTTCGCGCCTTCGCGGACGAGGGAAGGATGCCCGCGCGATGATTGTCGGCCGCAAGATTTCCGTTCAAGCCGCTACAGCCTTGTTGGCCGCGTTCGCTGCGGTCGTGCTGCTCGCAGCGGTGCCCAGCCCCGCCGCTGCGGCCGACCCCTCCTACGCCTGGGCTACTAAGGGCGGTGGGTTGGGTACTGACGTCGCAAATGGCGTCTCCGCACTCCCGGATGGCTCGAGCATCATCACCGGGGAGTTCAGTGGCACCGCGACCTTCGGAGCCACTCCGAGCCTCACAAGCGCTGGGTTTACCGACACTTTCACCGCGAAGGTCAACGCCAATGGCAGCTACGCCTGGGCCACCAGGGGTGGTGGGACGTTTAATGAAATAGCATATGGCGTCTCCGCACTCGCGGATGGCTCGAGCATCATCACCGGGAAGTTCAGTGGCACCGCGACCTTCGGAGCCACTCCGAGCCTCACAAGCACTGCTGGGTCATTCGACACCTTCACCGCGAAGGTCAACGCCAATGGCACCTACGCCTGGGCCATCAAGGGTGGTGGGATGAATTCTGACGCCGCATATGGCGTCTCCGCACTCGCGGATGGCTCGAGCATCATCACCGGGGAGTTCAGTGGCAGCGCGACCTTCGGAGCCACTCCGAGCCTCACAAGCACTGGGGGGTCAGTCGACACCTTCACCGCGAAGGTCAACGCCAATGGCACCTACGCCTGGGCCATCAAGGGTGGTGGGTTGGGTATTGACGTCGCAAATGGCGTCTCCGCACTCGCGGATGGCTCGAGCATCATCACCGGGGAGTTCAGTGGCAGCGCGACCTTCGGAGCCACTCCGAGCCTCACAAGCGCTGGGGGGTCAGTCGACACCTTCACCGCGAAGGTCAACGCCAATGGCACCTACGCCTGGGCCATCAAGGGTGGTGGGTTGGGTCATGACTACGCAAATGGCGTCTCCGCACTCGCGGATGGCTCGAGCATCATCACCGGGCGGTTCAATGGCACCGC
>JBCJTT010000026.1:0-3685 GCA_039744215.1 Solirubrobacteraceae bacterium | reverse complement strand
TGCAGTGACGCTCTGGCAGTGGTCAACATTGATGACCAATATGGACGGCGGCTCGCGGCTGAACTGGGCAACGTCCTGACAGTCGGGATTGAAAGCGACGACGCAGAGCTCGTCGCAAGCGAAATCCAAGGCGATGCCCGCGGCAGCCGCTTTCGGCTTGGCGATCTTCAGCTGAGTCTGCCGCTGCCGGGCCGCTTCAACGTGATGAACGCGCTCTGCGCGGTTGCCGCGGCGCGGCAGCTAGGCGTCGGTGACGGTGTGATCGCTGAGGCGCTGGCGACGGCCGAGCTTGCACCTGGCCGCTTCCAGCCGGTCAGCGCAGGGCAGGACTTTGACGCAATTGTTGACTACGCGCACACTCCCGATTCGCTCGAAAACGCGCTTGGCGCCGCCCGCGCGCTTAGCGACCGGCGGCTGATCGTCGTATTCGGCGCCGGCGGCGATCGCGATCAAGGCAAACGGCCGTTGATGGGGCAGGTTGCAGCGGCAAAGGCCGACGTCGTGATCGTGACCTCTGATAATCCGCGCTCCGAAGCGCCGGAGGCAATCATTGCGGCGATCATCGCTGGCATTGAGCCAGGTTCTGCTGCCGAAGTGGAGTCGATCGTTGACCGTCAGAAAGCGATCGAAACGGCAGTTGGAATGGCCGGGCCCGGTGATCTTGTGCTGGTCGCCGGCAAGGGGCATGAGTGCGGGCAGGAGCTGGCCGACGGCGTCATCACGCCGTTCGACGACCTCGCCGTCCTGCGCGGCGCGATTGAGGCGGCAGCGCAGTGAACGGCCGCTGGAACGCCGCGCAGCTTGCCGACGCTGCGCAGGGCAGACTGCTGGCCGGGGAGCCGGGGCTGGCGGCGCCAGCAGCATTCACCGTTGACTCGCGCCAGGTCGCAGCGGGCGCGCTGTTCATCGGTCTTGAAGGCAGTTCACAGGACGGCGGCTCATTCGCGCCGGCGGCGCTGGCCGCCGGCGCCTGGGGGGTTATCGTCGCCGAGCGCCACGCAGAGGCGCTGGTGGCGCCAGCAGGCAGTGTTGTAATCGCAGTCGTTGATCCGCTGGCGGCGCTGGCGCAGCTGGCAGCAGCGTGGCGCGAAGAGCTGGGCTGCGCCGTAATCGCAATCACTGGCTCGACCGGCAAGACGTCAACGAAGGACATTGTTGCCGGGATGCTTGCCGGATCACGGCGGACCGTCGCGACGCACGAGAACCTCAACACGGAGATCGGGCTGCCGCTGACGATCCTCGGCGCGCCGGCCGGGACCGAGGTGCTGGTCTTGGAGATGGCGATGCGGGGCAAAGGTCAGATCGCCGAGCTGACGAGGATCGCCCAGCCTGACGTCGGCGTGATCGTCAACGTCGGGCCGGTCCACCTTGATCTGCTGGGGAGCGTCGAGGCAGTGGCAGCCGCCAAAGCCGAGTTGATCGCCGGTCTTGGGCCAGATGCCGTCGCTGTACTGCCGTCCTACGAGCCACTACTCGATCCTCATCAACGCAGCGACATTCGGACCATCCGCTTTGGTCCAGGCGGCGAGGTTGACCGGCTGCCGGAGGGGCTCGAACTGCCCTTCGCGTCGGCCCACATGCGCAGTAACGCGCTGGCGGCACTGGCCGCTGTGCGCGCGTTGGGGGTCGAGCCGAGCGGCCTGATCGAGGTCGAATTGTCACAGCTGCGCGGCCAGCGGCTGCTGTTGGAATCGAACGTCGTCGTCATCAACGATTGCTACAACGCGAACCCCATGTCGATGCGCGCCGCCCTCGATGATCTTGCTGAGTCGGCCTCCGGTCGCAGCGTTGCCGTGCTCGGTGACATGCGCGAGCTTGGCGCTGACGAGCGGCGCTTCCACGCCGAGCTTGGCGCTCACGTCCGTTCAGTCGGCGTCGACCAGCTGGTGACGGTCGGCGAGCTCGCACGGCTCGCCGGCCCGGCCTTTGGTGGCGAGCAGCTTCACTGCGTTGCGTCGGCCGCCGACTGCTCGGCGATGATTGCGTCGGTGATTAAACCAGGCGACACAGTGCTGATCAAAGGCTCGCGCGGCGTCGGCCTCGAAGTCGTTGCGCAGGCACTCTGCGAAGCGCTACCACCGGCCGCCGGAAGCGCCGACTGATGGGCGAGGTACTGATCGGCGGAACCACTGCACTATTGCTCTGCGTTTTCGCCGCGCCGCGAATGATCAGCTTACTACGGCGCCGCGAGTTCGGCCAGCAGATCCGCGAGGAAGGTCCGGCCGGTCACCACAGCAAAGCCGGCACGCCAACGATGGGCGGAGTGCTGATCTTTATCTCGATCGCCTCTTCGGGCTCTGGGTGAACCTCGACGATGATTCCGTCTGCGCCGACTGCTGCGGCCGCCAGCGACAGCGGCTGGACGAGCACGCGCCGCCCCGTCGCATGGCTGGGGTCAACGACGACCGGCAGGTGCGTCATCTCCTTCAGGACCGGAACAGCTGTCAGGTCGAGCGTGAAGCGGTAGGCGGTCTCGAAGGTTCGAATCCCGCGCTCGCAGAGGATCACCTGCTCGTTGCCCTCCTTCAGAATGTACTCGGCAGCCATCACCAGCTCCTCCAGCGTTGCCGACAGGCCGCGCTTCAGCAGCACCGGGCGGCCGGCGCGGCCAAGCTCGGTCAGCAACCCGTAGTTCTGCATATTGCGCGCACCGACCTGAATCAGGTCTGCGACCTCCAGCACCGGCTCGAGGTCGCGGGCATCCATCAGCTCGCTAACGATCGGCAGGCCGCTCTGTTCGCGTGCCTCTGCAAGTAGTTCCAGCCCTTCAACGCCGAGCCCTTGGAAGGAGTAGGGGGATGTACGCGGCTTGTAGGCACCGCCGCGCAGCATCGTCGCGCCGCACGACTTGACCAGCGCAGCGGTGTCGAGCAGCTGGTCGCGCGATTCGACTGTGCAGGGCCCTGCGATCAAGGCAAAGTTCTCGCCGCCGATCTTGGCGCCGCCGATATCAAAGATCGACTGGATGCCGTGGCGCGACTCCAGTGCAGCAAGTTTGTACGGCTTGAGGATCGGAACGATCTTGCTGACGCCGGCCAGAGCGCCGAGCTCCAACTCGCTGACCCGCAGCTCGGTGTCGGCATCGCCGATCGCACCGATCAGCGTCAGCTCGGCGCCGCGACTTGGGTGCGCCGTGCCCCCGACCGACTCAATACGGTCGATAACGGCCTGAACCTGCTCCTCCGATGCGCTGGGGCTCATGACGATCAACATGGCTAAAACCTTAGCGGCCGCACGCCCTCAGTCGGCAAGCGGCCCACCGGCGCGGGCGCCTGGTGCTCCCTCGCCGTTGTCGTCAGCCGCGGCCATCCTGCCATCACGACCGACGTAGCCGCCTTTCGCACCAAAAACAATCACCACGGCCTGCTCGCGCTGCTCATTGCGGACGCGGCGATGCGTGGCCGCATCAACTCGAACCACACCGCCAGCGTCAAGCTCGCAAACCTGCCCGTCGCCGAACTCAAAGCTGACCTTTCCTTGATGGACGAAGTAGACCTCCTCCTGCTCGTCATGCCAGTGGATGCCGGTCTCCCAACGCGGCGGCAGGACAATCGCGTTGACGCCCATCTCGGCTACACCGATCGCCTTGCGAATCTTGCGGAAGCCGGGACCTTCTCCAATCAGGTCGAGCGAGCTGGCCGCCCAGCCTTGGCCGGCCGCGGCGGCGGCGCTCACTGCGGCCTCG
>JBCJTT010000025.1:0-4063 GCA_039744215.1 Solirubrobacteraceae bacterium | reverse complement strand
GGCGAGGCTCCAAATGGCATTCAGAGGAACTTTCGACCACACATTCGACGCGAAGAACCGGCTAACCGTGCCGGTCAAGTTCCGCGCATCACTCAGCGATGGTGTGGTCGTCGCGAAGGGCGTTGAGCGCTGCGTCTCGGTCTGGACACCGGGCGAGTACGACGCCTTCGTCGAATCCGCGCTAGGCCAGCTGAATCCGCTCTCGCCAGAGGCTCGCGACCTGCAGCGCTACTTCTCAGCCAACGCGGTTGAGACCGAGCTCGACTCGGCCGGCCGGATTATGGTGCCGGCCTTTCTGCTGGATCATGGCTCGCTCGGCAAAGAGGTCGTCGTAACCGGCGCTGGCCCGTGCATCGAAGTCTGGGACCGCGCCGCCTGGGCGACAGAGAACGCCAAGCTTGCCGCCGACGTGCTTGAGATCACCGCAACCCTTGGCCAGGCCGGCTGAGATGCTGCTGATGCGCACCGACCACGTTCCCGTACTGGCGAATGAGTTGGTTGCAGTGCTCGACCCGCGCCTAGGCGAAGTCGCGGTTGACGCAACCTTCGGCGCCGGTGGGCACAGCCAGATGATCGCCGACAAACTTGGCCCCGAAGGGATGCTCGTGGCGATCGACCGCGACCCCGAGGCACGGCGACGCTATGACGAGATAGAGGGTGATCTGCCCTGTCGTTCGCGCTTTATCGAGGCACCGTTTGCGGATGCGCTGACCGAGCTGCGTGACCAGCAACTTCCAGTTGACTTGATCTGGTTCGACCTTGGCGTCTCGTCGATGCAGATCGATACGCCCGAGCGCGGCTTCTCCTATTCGGCCGACGCACCGCTCGATATGCGAATGGACCCGACTGTCGGCGTTACTGCCGCCGAGATCATCGCTGAATGGGATGAGCGCCGCCTGGCACGGACCTTCCGCGAGTACGGCGAGGAGCGCTACAGCGGCAAGATCGCTCATGCGATCGTGCGCGAGCGCGAGCGCCGCCCGATCGAGACAACAACCGAGCTGGTCGAGATTGTCACCAACGCAATCCCAACCCCGGCCCGCTTTGGCGGCGGCCACCCCGCTAAGCGCGTTTTTCAGGCGCTGCGGATCGCCGTCAACGAGGAGCTCGAGCAGATCGATCAGGCGCTGCCACTGGCCTGGGAGCTGCTCCGGGAAAATGGTCGATTTGCAGGGATTTCGTTCCAGTCACTGGAAGACCGTCGGGTGAAGCAGTTTCTTGCCGGTTTGGTGCGCGAATGTGTCTGTCCGCCAGGGCTGCCGATCTGCCGCTGCGGTCACGTCGCGCAGGCGACGCTGCTAACGCGCGGCGGCATCACACCGACCGAAGCTGAGACAGACGACAATCCACGCGCTCGCTCGGCCAGGCTGCGGGCGGCGACAAAGATTGTTGGAGCTGCGCAATGACACCTCCGCCGACAGCCGCATCGGCAACCGCTGGCCGCGTCGCGGGGCCGCTGCCCCAGCGCCGTCGTTTACCGGGTGGGCTGGTTGCGCGCCCTTCACGCGATGTTGTTGGCCGCGTCGGCGCCGCATCGGGCGGACTGCTGGTTCGCGCCTTTGCCGGTCGTCGGATAATCGGTCTGCTGGCCTTCGCGCTGATCGGTCTTGTCTTCCTCCAAGTTTCGCTGCTGAAGCTGAACACGCAGATCAGCGGGGACGCTGAGAAGACGCAGCTGCTGGTCCGCCAGACGGCCGAGCAGCGTTCATTGCTGGCGAAACTTGACGCTTCGCAGCGCGTGACCGGCGCCGCCGGTGGCCTTGGCCTAGTAATGCCGGCCCCCGATCAGGTCTGCTACCTGAAGGCCTCAGACAGCCAGGCCTGCTCAGTCAGTGACAGCGCGATCGGCCAGAGCAGCGGTTCGTCGCTTGACCCGAACGGACTGACCGGTGACCCGTCGCTCGTCCAGGCGCAGGACACCGGCGCGGCGCAGAGCGGCCCAACTGCCGTCGACACGACCGGTACGACCGGCGCCACCGATCAAACGGCGCAGAGCGATCAAACGCATAGCCAGTCGCCAGTCGCGCAGGCTGACCCAGGCGGATTATCGGCGGGTGGCCAGTAGTGACGCTGATTGAGCGTCGCATCGGACTTCTCTTTGCGACGTTCCTCGCGCTCCTGGCAATCGCTGGGCTGCGCGTCGCTTACCTCGGGCTGGTCAAGGGCTCCGGCCTGGCCAGCGCTGCAGCCGCTCAGCAGGTTGCCGTCACCAAGCTGCCGGCCCAGCGCGGCACGATCACCGATCGACGCGGTGTGCCGCTTGCCAGCTCCGAACCGGCCGACGACATCTCGGCGACGCCGTACCTGATTAAGGACCCCGTCGCTACCGCGGGCAAGCTGGCGCCGCTGCTGAATCTGCCGGCCGACAAACTGGTCGCTGATCTGGCACGGCGTGACACAGGTTTTGTCTACATTGGCCGGCGCATACCGGCTGAGGTCGCCGACCGCGTGCGGGCATTGAAGATCAACGGCATTGATTTCGCACCAGGCGCGCTGCGGACATACCCGCGCGGCGCGCTGGCCGCGCAGGTGCTTGGCGTTGTCGGCATCGACGGCAACGGCCTGTTCGGCTTGGAGTACGCGCATGACAAGGTTCTGCGTGGCAGCGATGGTGAGCAGCGTCGCGTCCTTGACGGCGGCCGTCAGGCGATCGAGACGCGCGACACGAAGAAGGCCGTCGCCGGCGGCGCGATCGCTTTGACAATCGACGCCGAGATTCAGCAGCGGACGGAGGAGGCTCTGCAGGAAATCGGAACCGACTTCCAGCCCAAAGGCGCGACAGCCGTCGTCACAAACCCGAAGACCGGCGAGATCCTAGCGATGGCCAACTGGCCGAAGGTTGACGCCAACGACCCCGGCAAGGCACCGCCCGCTGCAATTCAGAACCGCGCGCTTGGGATGACCTACGAGCCGGGCTCGACCTTCAAGGCCTTTACGGTTGCGGCGGCGCTCGAGGACAAGAAGGTGACGCCGACCACGTCGTTCAACCTTGCACCCTCGATTCAGCGGCTGGGAGACGCTTGATACTGCGGCAATCCTCGCCCAGTCGAGCAACGTTGGTGCGATCACGATTGGGCAGCGGCTCGGCGCAAAGCGCTTTAGTCAGTGGGTCAATCGTTTCGGCTTTGGTCACCTGACCGGCGTCGATCTGCCGGGCGAGGAGCGTGGCCTGATTACGCCGCTCGCCAAATACTCCGGCTCATCGATGGGCAACATGCCGATCGGTCAGGGCCAGCTGGTTACTCCGATGCAGATGATGAGCGCCTACGGCGCGATCGCCAACGGCGGCACTCTCGTCAAGCCGCACGTCGTCAACACCGTCGACGGCCGCGCTGGCGAAGCTGCGCAGGCACCGCAGCGCGTGATCAGCGCGGCGACAGCAGCTTCGGTAAGGGAGATGCTGACCGGGGTCTTTGCGCCGGGTGGTACGGCGGCCGAGGTGTCGATTCCCGGCTACCAGCTGGCCGGTAAGACAGGCACGTCGAACAAGATCGACCCGACCACCGGCAAGTACTCCAAATCGCAGTACGTCGCCTCGTTCGTTGGCATGGCGCCGGCGAACGATCCGCAGCTACTGATCACCGTGATTGTGGACGAGCCGCAGGGCGACATCTACGGTGGCTCGGTCGCGGCGCCGGCCTTTGGCAAGATCGCCGCCTTTGCGCTGCCTTACCTGCGGATCGCGCCTAAATAAAGGCCGGATGGGGCCGGATGGCTCGCTAGGCTGCGCAGATGCGGCTGGGTGAGCTATTTGACGGTCTGGTTGGCGATCAGGCTGACGTTGAGATCGCTTCGATGGCGCTCGATGATCGCCTTGTCGAACCGGGAACGCTGTTCTGCTGCATCCCTGGCTTGCGCCGCGATGGCCACGATTTTGCACCGGCGGCGCTGGAGCGTGGTGCGGCCGCGCTACTGGTTGCGCGGCCGCTCGGCTTGGGAGTCCCAGAGGTCGTCGTTGACGATGTCCGCGCCGCACTGGCGCCGGCCGCCGCGCTGCTCAACGGCCAGCCGACGAGGCAGCTGAAGATGGTCGGTATCACCGGCACCAACGGCAAGACGACAA
>JBCJTT010000024.1:0-4080 GCA_039744215.1 Solirubrobacteraceae bacterium | reverse complement strand
CAGCCCTGATAGTTGATCGTGCTGATCATCAGTAGCGCCGTCGGCGTCAGCAGAATCACCATCCAGTGGTAGCTGCGGCTGCGCATCGCAAACAGTGCAAGCGAAGTGATAGAGGCGCCAGCGGCAAGCAGCCAGGGGTTGGAGGTCAGTACAACCAGTCCTGCAACGACAAGTACGCCGATCAATGTCCCTGAGGCGCGTTGCAGCGCGCGAACGTTGCTCTGGTGCTGGCGCGGCTGCAGGATCGCCAGCACGCTTAGCGGGATCCAGTAGCCGAAAGGCAGCTCGAGCACTTGATAGAGCAGCACCGTTGCCGCCGCTGCCAGGCCCAAACGCAGCGCGTGATGGCGAATAATCGGCTGCTCACGCAGGCCGGCGGCGACCATCGCCAGCAGCGCCCGCAATCCAGGCCAAGCCTGCTGATCGTCTTCTTGGCGTTTGCCCGGTAGTGCGCCAGCGGCCAGCATCAGCGCCAGTCCCAGCAGCGCGCCGGCGAGGAAAAGCAGCAGCTGCTGGCCAACCGGCTGCTCCGGCAGGCCACTGATGATGATGAACATCACGGAGACGACAAAGCCGGCGAGCATCCCGATCAGACCGGCGACGCGCAGCGTTGACCACAACGCCAACCAAACGAACGTTACAACTGCGCTGGCAGCGATGCTGGGGTGGGCAAAGTGGCCGAGGATCAGGGCTACGGCCGCGCCGATGACGACGGTCAGCCCCCATTGCCAGCGATTGGTCCGCTCGCGCGCCGGCACAACGAGCGCCAGGTTGAGGCCTCCCAGCGCACCAATCAACCCGTATTGCGGCTCGCCGACAGCTAATCCTGCGGACAGCGGAATCGTGACCGACAGCATGCCAGCGATCGCGATTGGCCAGTCAACTGCGCTCCGATCGACGGTAAAGGCATCATCGCGGAGGGCGATCACCTCGGCCTCGGTCGCGGCGAGCTCTTGACGAATCTCCACGCTCGCACGATAGCCGCGCCGCGCCCGCGGGCGACTGGGTAGAGGTCGAGGTGGCCGACACGGGCGAGGGCATCGCCGCGGAGGAGCGCGAGCGCGTCTTCGACCCGTTCGTGCGTGGCGAGGGCTCGCGTTCCCAGGGCGGCGCCGGTCTGGGGATGGCTATCTCGCGCGCGATCGTCGAGGCGCACGGCGGGCGCATCTGGCTCGCCGACAGCGAGGTCGGGACTCGCGTGCGCTTCGTAACTCCCACGTAAGAGGCTCCCACGTAAGAGGCGGCTGGTAGGATCGCCGTCATGAAGAGACTCGGGATGCTCCTGATCGTCGGGCTGCTGGCCGTGGCTGGCTGCGGAAGCGACGACGAGACGCCTGCTGCGGGTACGCAGCAGAGCAACGACGCGATGAAGGAGAAGGCCGCCGCCACGGCCATGAAAGAGGACGTCAAGGACGCGGCCAAGAGCGACGGCACCACGATCACCGTCGGCGGGTCGGAGTTTGGCGAGATGCTCTTCGACTCCAACAAGCAGGCCATCTACATCTTCGAGAAGGACCCGAAGGGCGAAAGCGTCTGCTACGGCGATTGCGCTGAGGCCTGGCCCCCCGTCTTCACGGACGGCGAGCCTGTTGCCGACAAGGGCGTCAAAGCCTCGCTGCTGGGCACGGTGAAGCGCCGCGACGGCAAGCTGCAGGTCACCTACGCCGGCAAGCCGCTCTACTTCTACGTAGACGAGGGCCCCGGCGAGGTCCGCTGCCACAACGTGAGCCTCAACGGCGGCCTGTGGTGGGTCGTCGGGCCGGACGGGAAGCGTCGCCCGTGAAGCGCCCCGTCGCCGCCGCGCTGTTCGCGGCACTGCTCGCCGTAGCACTCTCCGCGCCGGTCGCGCCGGCTGCGATGACCGCCGGCACCCAGATCACCGTCAAGGGATCGCAGTTCGGGAAGATGCTCTGGGGCCCGAAGCGCCAGGCCATCTACATCTTCCAGCTCGACAAGCGCGGCAGGTCGCGCTGTTATGGCAAATGCGCCAAGGAATGGCCGCCCGTCTATACGAGAGGCAAGCCGGTGGCGGGCCGCGGAGTTAGTAAGTCGCTGCTCGGCACGACGCGCCGCCGCGACGGCCGGCTGCAGGTCACCTACGCCGGCAAGCCTCTCTACTACTACGCAGACGAGGGGCCAGGTCAGGTTCTCTGCCACAACGTCAATCTCAACGGCGGCCTGTGGTGGGTCGTCGGGCCGAACGGCAAACGCCGCCCCTAGCCCGTCCGCGGGCTTTGCTGGACCGGCGCCCGCGAGTTAGCGTTACCCGAGTCCAACAAGGAGGTCGGCATGCCGAAGGCATCCAAGGCGAGTGCCTCGCAGTCCTTCGCGGTCGAGGGCTACAAAGGCCATCTGCCGGCCGTCGTCGTCGGCCTGTGACGCCGGTCGTCGCGCCGCGCCGCGCCGCGCCGACTACGATCGAGCGGCGTTGAGCGCTACCGTTTAGCGTGAACCTGATGCACAATCTTGTCCTTTTTGCGGTTCCGTTCTTCATCTTCTTTCTCGTGCTGGAGGGGATCTCGTACAAGATCGCGCAGCACGATGATCAACTGGTCGGCTACGAAAGGCGCGACACCTCGACCAGCCTGACGATGGGCCTCGGCAGTATCGTAATCGGAGCTGCCTGGGGGCTGGTCGTGATCGTCCTCTACGCGGCGCTGTACACGGTCAGTCCGCTGCGGATGAATGCCGCTGACGTGTGGACGTGGGTTCTGCTGTTTCTGCTCGATGACTTGGCCTTCTACTGCTACCACCGGATCAGCCACGAGGTGCGCGTCTTCTGGGCCAGTCACGTCGTGCATCACTCAAGCCGTCACTACAACTTTTCAACCGCGCTGCGTCAGCCGTGGATCCCGATGACGGCGCTGCCGTTCTGGGCGCCGATTGCGCTGCTTGGCTATAAGCCGTGGATGATCTTGACGATGCAGTCGATCAGTCTGATCTATCAGTTCTTCCTGCATACCGAAAAGGTTCGCCGCCTGCCGCGGCCAATCGAATACCTCTTCAATACGCCTTCGCACCATCGTGTGCACCATGGCACCAACGACCTCTATCTGGACCGCAACTATGCCGGAATCCTAATCATCTGGGACCGGATGTTCGGGACCTTTGAGCCTGAGGATCAGCGCGCTGTCTACGGCCTGACGACAAATATCGAGACCTTCAACCCGGTCCGCGTCGCGTTTCATGAGTATCTCGCCGTTTGGCACGACGTTCGCGGCGCGCGCGGCCTGCATAACAAGCTTGGCTACATGTTCGGCGGACCAGGCTGGCAGCCCGGCGCCGGTCAGCGCGGTCTTGCCGGCGCGCAGGCCCGGGCGTCCGGCGAAGGCCCGAAGGTCGCCGCTTGGGGGCGCCTGACTGCACTGCCTGAGGCCGAGCGCGAAGCTGCCGCCGGGCCGCCGGCCTAGAAGACGATGATCTGACGGACCGCCTCGCCTGATGCGAGCCGGTCGAAGCCGAGGTTGATCTGGTCGAGAGTCAATCGGCCGCTGATCAGCTTCTCGAGCGGCAGCTGCCCGGCGCGCCAGAATTCGAAGAGCTGAGGCAGCATCTGCTGGGGATCGGCCGAGCCGAGGTAGGAGCCGCGCAGCGTGCGCTCCTCGGCGACAAGGCTGACGGCCGGGATTGACAGAAGCGCGGCAGGGTTTGGCAGACCAACGGTGACCGTCGTGCCGCCACGGCGCGTTGCCAGATAGGCAGTTTCAAGCACCTTCGCCGAGCCAACCGTCTCGATCACGCGGTCGGGGCCGCCACCGGTCATCGCTTTCAGCTGCGCGACCGTGTCGGCGCCGCCGGGCAGGACGTCGTCGGCGCCGAGTTCCAGTGCCAGCTGACGCTTTGAGGCAACCGGGTCGATCGCGATTATTCGCCCGGCGCCGGTGATCTTTGCGCCGAGCAGTGCTGACAGCCCAACACCGCCAAGGCCGAAGATCGCGACCGTCTGGCCGATCTGAATCTCGGCTGCGTTGAGCGCTGCACCGACGCCGGTCAGCGCGGCGCAGCCAAATAGCGCTGCGACCTCGAACGGCAGATCGTCAGGGATCTTCACCGCTGACAGTGCCGAGACGATTGTCTGCT
>JBCJTT010000023.1:0-4739 GCA_039744215.1 Solirubrobacteraceae bacterium | reverse complement strand
GTGGGTGGGTTGCCGAGCTCGATTACGTTGCCGTCAGCGTCGAGCTTCAGCGTCTCGGCGTCCTCCAGCGGGTCTTCCATCCGCATCGCCCAGAGGCTCTGCCAGTCGAGATCGATCGTGATCGCAACGTCTGCGTCGTCGGCCAGCAAGGCGCTGACGATATTTGGCTGGTAGATGATGTCGCCGTAAGCGATCAGAAGGTCGTCGCCGCTAAGCAGCTGCTCGCGCGCACTGATCAAGCTGACAACCATGTTGGTTGAGTCAAAGCGCGGGTTGTGAACGCGGCGGCTGCCAAAGCCTTCAAGCTGGTCGGCGCGGTAGCCGGTGACGATTGTCACGTCGCTGATCCCGACCTGCTCAAGCACTTCGAGCTGCCACTCCAGCAGCGGTTTGCCGGCCAGCGGCACGAGGCACTTTGGCTTGTCGGCGGTGTGCGGACGCAGGCGGTTGCCTTCGCCTGCGGCAAGGATCACGGCGCGGGTCATCGGTGACTTCCTATCAGTTGGCGAATCAGTTCAAGGTCATCGCCGTCGCCGCCGCCGCGCTCGGGGTGCCACATCAGTGCGACCTGGGGCAGCGTGGCGTGCGTGATCGCCTCAACCGTGCCGTCCGGCGCGGTGGCGGCGATCTGCCAGTCGGCCGGCACGCTCGCCGCTGGCACCGCCCAGTTGTGGAACGAGTTGACGGCGCGGCCATCGCGTAGCGGCCGGGCGGCGGCAGTCGGATGAACGCTGATTGGGTGCTCGGTGGCGACGTGGTCGTCGACCGCGACGAGGCTGCCGCCGCCGGCGTGAACGATCAGCTGCAGGCCTCGACAGATGGCCAGCAGCGGAATGCCGCCTTCGGCCGCCAGTGCCAGCGCCGCAAGCTCGGTGCGGTCGCGCTCCGGTGCGGCGTCGGGGCCGTCAACTAGATCGGCGATGTCGTTGCCGCCGGTCAGGACAATCAGCGACGGGTTGGCCTGAGTGATCCAGGCGGCGGGGTCGGCGAGCGAATTGGGCAGCGCCAAGGTAGTTGCGCCGAGCTGCTCAAAGAGCGTCGCCCAGCGCTGATCGAGCGCGTCGCGCCGCTCGTCGCGGTCGGCGAAAACTTCAACCCGCTGGGTGATCACGACGGGCTGCGCGGCGGCGCTCATCCGACCACCTCGATCGTGCGGTTGGCACAGTCGAGCTGCACGATCGTCGCAGCGGCGAGCGCGTTGAAGCGGGCCTCGCCAACACCGATCGCCGCCGGTAGCCCAAGCTCGGCGGCGCGGACTGCCATGTGCGAGTTGGCACCGCCATACATCGTGATCAGGCCGGCAATCTCGCGCGCCAGCATCCAGTCGTAGCCGGGGTCGGCGTTCGGGATCAGGACGATGCGGCCGGCAACGTCGACCGACGGGCTATCGGGCGCAACAACAATCGGCGCGCGGACCGATCCGGCGGTGACGAAGTTTGGCTGCGCATCCTCCTGCTCAAAGCAGCTGACGTCGCTGCCAGGGCCGAGCTGCCCCGGCAGGCAGACGGCCTGGCTGAGCAGGTGGTGTTCAGCGCCCTCATCGGAGCGGCGCAGCAGGAAGTCACGGGGATCGGCCAGCACCTCCCGGCAGCGTAAGAGATCCTCGATCTCGACGTGCGAGAGCTGCTCGCGCGTTAGCTGAAGCGACTCGCCGTACTGCGCCAGTGCCTCGAGCGCCAGGCTGAGTGCGCGCGTGAAGACGAACTTGCCCTGCTCGCGGCCGGCGATCGCGGCGCGGGCAAAATCGTCGAACTGCGCCGCGTCAATCGCCAGGTCGGCTTCGACCAGTGCCGCTGTGATCGCGTTGGCGGTTTGCGCACTCCACTCAAACGGCGGCTGCGACGAGGGCGGCTCGGCCTGCTCGACGATCGGCCCAAGGTACTCGTCGGCTGCCGCCGCGTACCACGGTGATGCGATCTCGTAGGTGCCGGGGCGCAGATGGCCGTAGCGGGCGATCAGCTGATCCCAGCCCAGCTCGCCTTGCTTGACCAGCCAAGCGTCGCCGCGCAGGCGGCCCAGCACGGTCTCGACCGAGGCGAGGAAGTCGGACGCTTCGTCGGCCGGCAGTGCGTTGACGTCAACCAGTGAGCGCAGCAGGCTGGTTGCGACAAAGGCGCCGCGGGCAAGGTGGGCGAAGAGCGGCGTTCCGCTGCGCTGCGCCGCGTCGAGCTGCGCCGCGGCGCGCTCCAGCGGCTGCTGCTGCGAGCCTTCAATCCGCTCGATTGCCTCTGCCAGCGCGGGCAGCTGAGCCAGATCGTCGCTGACGCGGGCGATGCCGGCGCGCGTCAAATCACGCAGCGCAGCTTCCAGCTCGGCCAGCTCGCCAGCGCCAGTCCCTGCCTCCGCCAGCCAGCTGGAGCGTTGCGCAAAGTCGGGCGTCAGGCAGGTCAGCAGGATCTCGAACTCAACCTTGTCATGCAGCTGCGGCGCCGCCTCAAGCCGCGCTAGGTAGGCGTCGATCAGCCGCTCCGCCAGCGGGTCACCGAGCGCCGCCGGGATAAACGAGTTGAAGCTGGCGCGGACGTCGACGTAAGGATGGCCGGCAAGGTCGAACAGCAACTGGCAAGGTCGCACGTCGCGGTAGCCGTATTCGGCCCGCTGCCGCGCCCATACTTCGTCGGTGACGAGGTAGCGGTACAGGCTGGCGGCTAGCTGGCGCGGCGTTGTGCCGATGATCTCGGCCGGGTTCCAGTCGCTCATCACGCTGAAGTGGGCGTTGGCGCCAAGCAGCGTCGGCCCCGGCGCGGCGCGCGCCGCCAGCGCCGCCTCGGCCTGTTCGATCACCAGGTCGACCGCTTCGTCAGCGACCGCCGGGGGCCCGTGCGCGAAGACGATTGGCCGCGCCTGCAGGATGTGGACGCGTTTCCCGCAGAGCGCAAACTCGATGTCCAGCGAGTCGTGGCCGACCAGTCCTTCGATCCGGCGGACGGTGCTGAGCACTCCGGCCAGTTTCTCCGGCACGGCGGCAGGCGTTTGCAGGCTGCGGTGGACGATCAGTGTGCGGACATCGCGCCCCGCCGTGACGGCGTCGGTGCTCTGCGTTGAGTCGTCGTAGTTGATCACGTAGTAGGGAGCGCCGGTGGCGTGTGTGCGGGTCATCACGACGCCACTGAGGACGACGTTGGTGAGCATCTCCTGGACCAGCACCTGATCGTCCGGCGCGGCATCGCCATAGGAGGCCAGCACCTCGTCGATCGCAGCGCCGAGCGCCGCCGCTGTCGGCTCAACGTCGAGAATGCTGGTGTAACGGCCGGCGCCGGATTCCAGCCAGCCATCCTCGGAGCGGGCGCTGCTGCGCACGATCAGTTGCTCGCCCGGCAGCTCGCCGAGGATCTGCTTGACGATCGCGCCCGGCTCGGCCGACCAGCGCTCGGCCGTGAACGCGACCTGTGCGCCGATCTCGCCGCCGTGATCCATCGGCCGCAGCCGCTCCAGCGACTCGGCCTTCGTGCCCAAGATGAAGCGCGCCAAATCCTGCTTGGCATCAAGTTCGGCCCAGTCGCCCTCAAGATCGACGGCGTTGACGGCGAGCTGCTCGTCAAGGCAGAGCTGGACGATGTCGGGCAACGTCGCGGTTGCCGCCAGGCGGCCGTCGGTCAGGGCCGTGAGGATCAACGCGACGGCCGGCGGATCAAAGCGCACGAGGCCGGCCAGTTCGGCGTTGGCGCGCTTGGCGTCCAGCTGCTTGCCAAGCTCGACCAGCTGGCTGCCGTCGAGCAGCAGCTTTTCGGCCCGGTCAAGGTCGGCTGCGGCGCGGTCGTCATAGCGGCTGCGCCAGTGCGAGTCGGCGGCCAGCGCAACCGGGCCCGGCGCCTGCGCCAGCGCGGCAACCGACTCTGGGCGCAGGATCACATCGGAGTAGGCGACCCACGTTGTGCGCTGCGGCTCAAGGCCGGCGAGGGCAAGTGAGCCGGCCGGGCCGGTGTGCTGCCAGTCGGCGTTGAGCACGATTCGTACGCCGGGGTAGCGTCGCGTCACCTCTTCTGCCCGGTAACCACCGATGAAGCGGATCTCGGGCTCGCCGAGCGCCGCCAGCGCGGCCAGCGTCCAGTCCAGCACGCGGCCGTGCTCAGGGATGTCGACAACGGCGGAGGGCAGCCCGCCCCAGGCCGCGCGACCAGCGCCAAGGATTACCGCGAGGGGCGGCTTCGACGCGGCAGGCACGCCGAAATCGTAGCGCTGCAGGCCAGCAGCGCTGCAGCTCTGCGACAACGCTGCAGCACGGCTCGCTCGATCCTCAAAAGTTCCCAATCTCCCGCCTAATGTCAGCGCCGATGCTGCGCCGCAGAGTTCTAGCCCTAACAGCCGCGCTATTGGCTCTGCTGGCGGCACTGCTGGTGGCACTGCTGGTGACACTGCTGGTGACACCTGCGCCGGCCGCCGCCGACGTCTGGCGCTGGCCGCTCGACAGTCGCCGGATCGCGGAGCGCTTTAGCTTTGATGCAGGCGACCGCTACCGGCGCGGCGCGCACCGCGGCGTGACACTGCGCGGCGCTGGGGGCAGCGAGGTCAAGGCGGTCTGTTCCGGCATCGTCAGCTTCAGTGGCCGGCTGCCCGACCGGCGGCGCGCCGTGACGCTGCAATGTGGCCGGCTGGCGGCGACCGAGATCGGCCTCTCCGCCACGACTGTCAGGCGCGGGCAGACGCTGCTCGCCGGGCAGTCGCTGGGGCGGCTTGGCAGCGACGGGCTGCTGCAGGTGGGCGCGAGGCTGCAGCGCCGCCGCGACGGCTACCGCGAC
>JBCJTT010000022.1:0-6443 GCA_039744215.1 Solirubrobacteraceae bacterium | reverse complement strand
TGCTAATCCGCCCGGCAGGCCTCTGCGGCCGTCGTTACCGATAGAATCAGCGGCCGATGACCGACCGCTCAAAGTTGCCCAGTCGCCGCCCGCTGGCGCTGGCAGTGCTCGCCGTCAGCATGCTGGCACTGAGCGGCTGCACGAACGGCTCCGGGTCACTGCAGAGCGCCAACTTGGTCAACGGCAAGCAGCTGTTCGCCAAGAACTGCGGCTCCTGCCACGTGCTGGCGCGCGCTGGCTCAAAGGGTGTCGTTGGCCCCAATCTCGACGCAGCGTTCGCTGGCGCACGCCAGCAGAATTGGGGCGATGAAGGTGTTCAGGGGGTTGTTTACGATCAGATTCTCTACCCCAATGCCAACGGGTCGATGCCAGCCAAACTTGTGACCGGCCGCGACGCCACAGATGTCGCCTCCTACGTTGCGACGGTAGCTTCGAAGCCAGGGAAAGATGTTGGCCTGCTGGCGAGCGCTGTCGCGCCGGCCGGCGGCGGTAAACCGGCGGTCGAGAAGAACGGTGTGCTGTCAATCTCGGCCGATCCGAACGGTCAACTGCTTTACGTCGAGTCGACGGCTACCGCTAAGCCAGGGCCGTTCGAACTTCAGATGCCCAATCAGTCCGGTATCGACCACGACATCGTGATCGAGGGAACGCCGATCAGGAGTGCCGTGATCAAGAAGGGCGTCGCAAAGGCCTCCGGCACGCTGAAGGCTGGCACCTATGTCTACTACTGCTCAGTCCCTGGCCATCGCGAGGCTGGCATGGTCGGCAAACTGAAGGTCGGTTAGAGCGCCCGCACAACCAGCACCGCTGCGATCACAACGAGGCAGCCGGCGACCGTCCAGCCGAGCGCTCTGAAGGCGCCTGATTCAGTCCTGACCGGTTCAAGGATCCGCGGCGGCTGCTTCTGAGCCTCGACGTCGGCCTTGACAGCGTCGTCGCCGCGATCTCCGTCGGCCTCTGCGTCGGCGTTCACGTTAGGCCGTTAGAGGACGTAGACCGTCGTAAAGACGACGATCCACATCGCGTCGACGAAATGCCAGTAGATGCCAGGCACTTCGAGCCCTCTGTGGTGATCCGGCCCGACCTTACCTTTGAAGATACGCACGGCCGACATCCAGAGCAGCAGCAGGCCGATCACGACATGCGCGCCGTGCAGCCCGGTCAGGCCGAAGAATACCGATCCAGAGGCGCTGGTCTCAGGCGTGAAGCCTAGGAGCAGATACTCGTTGATCTGGATAAAGAGGAATGTCAGACCGAGCAGGAAGGTCGTGACGATCCCAATCTTCATTGCCAGTTGGTTGTCACGCTTCGCCGAAACGTCGGTCCAGTGCATTGTCACCGACGATGACAGCAGGATCGCCGAGTTTATTGCGGCAACAGCGACCGGTAGGCCGTCGCCGGGGGGCCAAGCGTCCTGGGAGACAACACGGATGAAGAAGTAGGCCGTAAAGAACGCTCCGAAGAGCATGATCTCGGAGATGATGAACAGCAGCATCCCGAGCACCTCAGAGTTAACGCGCGAGCTTTGGTTGGCAACCGGCGGCCCGTGATCGTGATCATCGTGGGCGGCAGGGGAAGGGATTGAGGCGGCTTCCATGATCTCTCCTCAGACCGTGGTCCGCGCGTTGGCGGCCGGGGTCACGATGTGGTCGACGGTCAGCCCGGATGATTTACGGACCCGCTCGATTAGGTCGGCGCGAAGCCATCCGGATCGCGTTTCAGCAAAGGTCGAGATCACAATGTCCGAGATTTCGAAGTAGGAGAGAGCGTTCATCGTCGCCGTGTAGGGGTCAGGGTCGCCGATTAGGCCAGCGCTCAGCATCGATTGCGCCCGCGCCCGGTCGATCACCTGGGCCAGGCGCGCACGCGCCTGGCTAGCCGCCGCCGCGTCGCCGCCCTCTCGTGGCACGACGAAGATGAACAGCCGCTTTCGGCCGCTTGGCTCACTGTCAGAGAGTGATTGCAGTTCAGCGATCAGCGTGTCGCTGCTGGCCGTCCTGTTGGCGACGACCAGCGTGATGTCAAACGGTGATCCGTCGCTGCTGTCGGTTGCGATGTGCTCGACTGGAATCGAGGTCGATTCGCTGACGCGGCGGACGACGTCGCGCTTTAGCCACTCGGACTCGCCTTCAGGCAAAGTCGAAATCAGGATCAGGTCGGGTTGATGCTCCGCGATCGCGTCGCCAGCAGCGGCGTAGGGGTCGGGGTCGCCGAC
Source organism: Solirubrobacteraceae bacterium (assembly GCA_039744215.1). Lineage (GTDB taxonomy): Bacteria > Actinomycetota > Thermoleophilia > Solirubrobacterales > Solirubrobacteraceae > F1-60-MAGs163. The sequence continues at coordinate 4,228 of JBCJTT010000022.1, read as the reverse complement.
TTCGCCGATGCAATCGATGCCGATTTCGCGCAGCACGCCGCGGGCTAGATCTACGCGAACCTGCGCCGCCTCGTAGACGGTGTCGGCGTAGGTGATGGCGCCGTGAGTTGGCGATTTGCGCGGTACGCAGAGGACGACGCGCAGCGGTCCGTCGGCAGCCTCTGCCCTAGCGCGCTCAAGTAGCGGGCTGCCAGCCAGTGTTTCGTTTGCGATGACGAGGATTGTTCGCATCAGATCAGGCCGACCTTTCGGCGCCGCTGCCGGCACCAGCTGTCACCGGCTCCGGCGCTGAGTCTTTGAGTACCGCGTGGACGGCGCCCGGAACGCCGTACTCATATGGGCCGCCGACAACCGACGGGATCGCGTCGAAGTTGAAAATCGGCGGCGGCGAGGAGACCTGCCACTCGATCGTCAGCGAGTTCCACGGGTTGGACGGTGCCTTCGGCCCGGAACGCCAAGAGACGACCATGTTGTAGAGGAAGATCAGCGACGACAGGCCGACCACAAACGAAGCGACCGAGATGATCGCGTTCCAGGTCGCAAACTGCTCGGCGTAGTCGGAGACGCGGCGCGGCATCCCTTGGACGCCGATCAGGTGCATCGGCAGGAAGGTGATGTTGAAGAAGACAAAGGTCAGCCAGAAGTGAATCTTGCCTAGTCGCTCGTTGAACATTCGCCCAGTCATCTTCGGGAACCAGAAGTAAATCCCGGCGAAGATCGTGAACAGCGAGCCGCCGAACAGCACGTAGTGGATGTGGGCGACGATGAAGTAGGTGTCGCTGACGTGAATGTCGAGCGGCACCATCGCCAGCATCACGCCGGAGATGCCGCCGACCGTGAACATCGAGATGAAGCCAAGAGCCCAGAGCATCGGCGTATCCATCTTCAGCACGCCGCGCCACAGCGTTGCTATCCACGAGAAGATCTTGATGCCGGTCGGGATCGCGATGATTGCGGTCGTCACCATCATCGGTATTCGGATCCAGTTCGACATGCCGGAGACGAACATATGGTGCGCCCAGACGGTGAAGCCAAGCACGACGATCGCCAGCAGCGAGAAGGCCATCATCCGGTAGCCGAAGATCGGTTTGCGTGCGCGAGTAGCGATAACCTCGCTGATGATCCCGAAGCCAGGCAGCATCATGATGTAGACGGCGGGGTGCGAGTAGAACCAGAAGACGTGCTGGTACATCAAAACGTCGCCGCCGGCGGCCGCGTTGAAGAAGTTAAAGCCGAGCGCGCGGTCGAGCAGCACCATGAACTGTGAAGCGGCGATGAACGGCGTTGCGATAACGACCAGCAGCGAGGTCGAAAAGTTCGCCCAAACCAGTAGCGGCATCCGGAAGAAGGTCATCCCAGGCGCGCGCATCGTAATGATCGTGACGAGGAAGTTGAGCGCCGTGGCGATCGATGAGGCGCCGGCGAACTGAACGGCGATCGTGAAGAACGCCTGGCCGATCGGCGCATCGACAGAGAGCGGTGCGTAGGCCGTCCAGCCCGCTGCGAACGAGCCGCCGGGAGCGAGGAACGACAGCATCATCATCACGCCGGCCACCGGCAACATCCAGAACGACAGTGCGTTGAGCCGCGGGAAGGCCATGTCCGGTGCGCCGATCATCAGCGGCAGCACGTAGTTGGCGATCCCGGCGAAGATCGGAATTACGAACAGGAAGATCATCAGCGTGGCGTGGACCGAGAAGGCGCCGTTGAAGGCGTTGGAGTCGATGAACTGACGGCCTGGGGCGGCCAACTCGGCGCGGACGACCATCGCCATCAGGCCGCCCATGAACATAAAGAAGAACGAAAGGCAGATGTACTGAATGCCGATGACCTTGTGGTCGGTGTTGACCTTGAAGTAGTCGCGCCAGCTCTTCGCGCCATGATCGGCGTGGTCGTCGACGACCTTGCGGCCGCTGGCCCAGCGCAGCCAGTAGTCAAAGCAGCCGATGCCGCCGAGGAAGAAGAACGGCACCATCAGCAGCGAGATCTGCAGCACAGATTCGCCGTCGTAGACCGGGGTAACGCCGAAGGCGACGCGCAGGCCGGTGCTCAATCCGAGGCAGACTGCGACTCCGAGGATCGTGAACGCGAGCGCGCGGTACCAGCCAGCCTGTCGGAGTTTCGCAGTCATTGACTAACCCCGCTGCTCTTGGCGATCCCTGCCATGACAGCCTCGTAGCGAGCCTTCGACAGCACGGTGACGGTCTGGCGCATGTAGGCATGACCAAGGCCGCAGAGTTCGGCGCAGATGACGTCGAATGTGCCGAGCTTGGTCGGCGTAATCGCGTAGCTGGTGGTGATCCCCGGAACGGCATCGACTTTTAGGCGGAAGGCCGGAACCCAGAAGCTATGGATCACATCTTTCGATCGGATGTTGAACTTGACCGGCTCGTTGATCGGCAGGTAGAGGCGGTTGCTCTTAACGATGCCGGCGTCGGTCCGCGTGGCGAAATCCCAGGCAAACTGAACGCCGTTCACTTGGACGACGCGCGTCTGCTTTGCCGGAGCGGCTTGGATGTCGATCAGCAGAATCGCTGCGTAGGTCGTAAGCGCGGCGATGATCACTGTTGGGACAGCTGTCCAGATCACTTCGAGCTTGGTACTGCCGTGAATCGGCGGACCGTCGAGATCTTCCTCGCCGGGGCGCTGGCGCCAGCGCCATACACTGAACAGCACCATCGTCGTTACGGCAACGAAGACCGGGACCGAGACGGTAATTAGGACGTCCCAGAAGGTGTCGATCTTCGGCGCAACGGTCGATCCCTGCTCGGGGAACCACGGCAGCAGCAGAACAATCGCGATGCCGGCCACCGAAGCGACGATCATGATCGCGATCAACCCGAGCCAATTCTTGGCGGTAACCGCCCCCCGATGTGTTTCGCCAGTCACTAGCGCAACAGATTACCGGTCGCTGGCGACCGCAGGCGTGCTGGTTGGCCGGTTCGACGCGTCGCCGCTTAGGCGATCTGGCGACCGAAGCTCCGATCTGCGTCTTACGCGGCCTGCGCGAGCGGTACAGAGTGGGAAGCGCCGAGCTCATTGGGGGCGTTCAGGGAGCGGTATACAGATGGCGCGTTGCCGTGCCGGCGGCGGAAGGCTTTTGCGAACTGAGCTGGCTGGCGGTAGCCGACGCTATGCGCGACCTCGCGCACCGTCATCTCGCTGATGATCAGCAGCTGCGCTGCGCGGTCCATCCGCACGTCGGTCCGGTAGGCGCGAAACGTCGTCTTGCCGATCTCAGAGAAGGCTCTTTGCAATTGGCGCCGCGATGATGCGATCCGGGCCGCGATCTCGTCGAGCGCCAGTTCGCTGCCGTATTCGTAGCGAACGATCGCAGTTGCCTCTTCGAAGAGCTCTTCCCGCAGGGCGGTGGTTGTTTCACGTTGCATTCTGAACTTAGTACGGATCGCCTCGCCAGCGGGATTACCGAGCGATTCGCAGCGGCCGCCGGTAGTTGACGTAGACAAGCGTCACTGCAGTGGTTATCTTCGCGCAACGAGCACGAACGATCGGAGTCTCATGGATGTCAGTGAAGCGATGAGCGATTCGGTTCTGACGGTTGGCCCCGGGCACAGTCTGCTCGAGGTAGCACGCTTGATGGCCGAGCGGCGGGTCGGGGCGGCCATCGTCCATAACCCTGAGCGCCCTGGCCCTGGGATCATCACCGAGCGTGACATCCTTATCTCACTTGGCGAAGGCCAGTCGCCTGACGAGGAAAAAGTCGCGGCGCACATGGCCAAGGACGTCGTCTGGGCAGCGCCCAACTGGTCACTCGACGACGCGGCAGAGACGATGATCAGCCACGGCTTCCGCCACCTAGTTGTCGTTAGCGGTGGTGAGCCGGTCGGGATGCTGTCGATGCGCGACCTTGTGCGCTGCTACGTCGAGGCCGCCGCGGCCGATGCGGCTGCGGCGCAGGCGCTGAGCGAGAGTTAGTGGTTGTGGTCAGCGGGCAGTTCGCGGTATTCGCGCACTGAGTCGCGGATCCAACCGTAGATCGCAGCGACCATTAGCAGCAGGCCGATAACGCTGAGCGGGTAAAGGCCAAGGATGCCAATCAGCAGCAGTGCCAAGCCAACCGCTACGAGGATCGGCTGCAGGCTGCCGGCGGGCAGGCGGATCCGCTCGCCCGCAGAGGGCGCGTTCTGGGAACCATCGCTCATGCGATGTAGATCGCCGCAGCGACGAAGGAGAGACCGAACATCACAAAGCCGATCGCAGTGATCAG
>JBCJTT010000021.1:0-10969 GCA_039744215.1 Solirubrobacteraceae bacterium | reverse complement strand
CTGGCGGCGCGCGCGGCCGCGCCGCCGTGCCGTCCGGTGCCTCGACCGGTGAGTTCGAAGCAACCGAACTGCGTGATGGCGGCCCGCGCTGGGGCGGCAAGGGTGTCGCAACCGCGGTCGCCAACGTCAACGGCGAGATCGCCGAGGCAGTTGAAGGGCTCGACGCCGGGAAACAGGCGGCGCTCGACGCGGCGCTGATCGCGCTCGACGGCACAGCAAACAAGTCAAGGCTTGGCGCCAACGCGATTCTCGGCGTCTCGCTGGCCAACGCGCACGCTGCTGCCGCTGCTGCTGGCCAGCCACTCTGGCGCCATCTCGGCGGCGACGAGGCGCGGATTCTGCCGGTGCCGATGATGAATCTGCTGAACGGCGGCGCTCATGCCGACAACCGCGTTGATTTTCAGGAGTTCATGGTTGTTCCCTGCGGCGCGCCATCGTTCAGCGAGGCGTTGCGCGTCGGCGCCGAGGTCTTCCACTCACTGAAGGCCGTGCTAAAAGGCCGCGGCCTGGCGACGGCCGGCGGCGACGAAGGCGGCTTTGCGCCTGACCTGCAGTCAAATGAGCAGGCGCTTGAGGTGCTGATTGAAGCGATCGAGGCGGCGGGCTTTAGCCCTGGCGACGACGTCGCCCTCGCGCTCGACCCGGCGACGAGTGAGATCTTTAGCGACGGTAGCTACGAGCTGAAGCACGAAGGCCGCGTGCTGAGCGGCGCCGAGATGGCCGACTACTGGGCGCAGATGGTGGACCGCTACCCGATTCTGTCGATCGAGGACGGGATGGACGAAGAGGACTGGGACGGATGGAAGCTACTGACCGAGAAGCTCGGTGACCGCGTGCAGCTTGTTGGCGACGACCTGTTTGTAACCAACACCGAGCGGCTTGGCCGCGGCATCAAGCTGGGGGTTGGCAACTCAATCCTGATCAAGGTCAATCAGATCGGCACGCTGACCGAGACGCTCGAAGCGATCGCGCTGGCGCGCGAGGCCGGCTACAGCGCGGTGATGTCGCACCGCTCCGGCGAAACGGAGGACACAACGATCGCCGATCTCGCCGTGGCGACCGGCTGCGGCCAGATCAAGACCGGCGCCCCATCGCGCTCTGACCGCGTTGCCAAGTACAACCAGCTGCTGCGGATCGAGGAGGCGCTGGGCGAGCGGGCAATCTATCCGGGGCGTTCGGTTTTCCGCAGCTAAGCGGCTTTGCTCTGCTCGGCGCAGGGTTAGATTCGCGGGAAGGAGTTTCAGCGCGGCCGACGAACGGGCTTGTATGTCAGCCCGTACGACCGTCGCTGGGAAACGGCCCCGGAAACGCCGTCTGATCCCCCAGCCAAGGCTGGTTATTGGCCGTCCGGCAGGCTCCAGCCCGATCCGCTGGGACAGGATCGGCAGGTTCTTGATCGTTGCTGTCTGCGCGCTTGTCGTGATGCTCTACATCCGCCCGCTGATCGCGATCTGGTCGGCACGCGGCGAGGCATCGGACCGCAGCGCGCAGGTGGCGAAGCTGCAAAACGAGCATGACCAGCTCAGCCGCCGCGTTACGGAGCTGCGTAACCCCGCGGCCTTGGAGCGTGAAGCACGGCGGCTCGGGATGGTCAAGCCGGGCGAGCGTGCCTACGTCGTTAAGGGTCTTCCAGGCGAGCGTTAGTCGGCGGCTCGAACAGAAGCGCGGATCGCCGCCGGGATCAGTCGTCGTCGGCGCGCCGGATGACAATCCGGTCGGCTTCAACGGTCACTGTGACGGCGCGCTTGCCGGCCCAATGTTCGGCGTAAATCGCGTTCTCGGCGATCGCCGGGTCGAGCCACAGGCCGTAGCCCTCTTCGCCGTGATCGAAGCTGCCTTCCAGCGCCTTGGCGCCGCCGCCGCGGCCGCGGCCACCGCGCCGTCCTCGCCGTGAGCGGACTGGCTGGCCATCACCGTTGCCAGTGGCGTCGTCTTCGTCTTCGCCGCCAGTTTCGTCCTCAGGCAGCTCTTCGCCAGCGGCAATCCGCTCGGCCCGCAGGCGGGCCTCTTCAGCGGCCTGCTCGGCCTGCTCGGCCTCTTCGGCCTGCAGCGCAGCGGAGACCTGGGCGTCATCAGAGGCGCGCAGATCGATTTCAGCATCGAAGGCGGTGACGCTGCCTTCGCCGCCGGTCAGTTCGAACTCCTGCTTGAAGGTCTCAAGCTGGGCGACGGGGACGTCCAGCTGATGGGCGATCCAGGCGTCGGTGCGGCCTTGGCTGACCCATACGCGGATCTGGTTGAGTTGGGGTTTGAGCGAGCGTTGTGCCATATGCAGGTCAGCCTACCCCAGCCACGGTCTGCAGCGTCGGGCGGCGCCGCTGTCAAAGCGGCCGACTTGCGCGGCGGCGCTCGGCGCTGGTAGGTTCGCACTGCGCGCGGTAACCGGCGCGCGGGAAGGAGGCCGCGTTGTGCTTGTCCTGTCGAGGAAGGTCAATCAGAGCATCATGATTGGCGATCAGATTGAGGTCACGGTGCTGTCGGTTGCGGGCGAGAAGGTGCGGCTTGGAATCCGCGCGCCGCGCGAGGTGCCGGTCCTTCGTGACGAGCTCTACGCCGAGGTGAGCGGGCTCGATCGGCCGGCGCCTGCGACGCAGCCAGCTAACCCATGACGATGTAGAGCGTTTCAAACATCGCCACCGTGACAACGACGGCGGTGGCGATCAGCAGCAGCACCAGCATCGTGAAGCGCAGCGTGCCGTGGCGGTGCTGGCGGTCGAGTCGGCGGACGCGGATCCGCGTCTCTGCTCGTTCGTGAATCTCACGGCGGCGGAGACGGTCGGCTCTAATCTCGTTGCGGAATTTGGTTTCAAATTCGCGCAGGTTCTGACGCAGGCGACTGGCCATTGGCCTCGATCTTAGCGGCAGTCCTTCCAGAGGCCAAGATCGTCCGATCGGGCCTGGTTGCGTAGTTTTGCGAACTCGGCTGCATGGGCCGTATTTGGCGGAAAACGCAGCGTGTCGGCGAAGCCGCGGCGCACCAACTCGGCGTTTACGAAGCGCTCGCCCTCGCTTGGTAGGTAGACGTAGGCCAGCAGCCGTCCGTAGCGGTCGCGCGGCTCAGCGTCGAGAACGAGGCGCACGTTGCGCCCCTCGACCAGCTGCTTGTTGGCGTGGCTGGCCTGCGGCCCAAAGCAGCCGGCCGGACGATTTGGCGCGACAGTTTCGGGCGTGTCGATGCCGATGTAGCGCACGCGTTCGGCACGGTCGCCAAGCTGCACGATGATCGTGTCGCCGTCAACGACGCTCACCACCTCGCCGCTGAACTCTGCTCCCGAACCCTCCGACGAGCCGCCGCCGCAGCCGACGGCGACGGCCAGCAGGCCGGTTCCCGCGAGACAGGCCAAGAGTGGGACCAGTGAATAGCGCTCAGCGTCGATTGGCTGAAGCTACCGCGCCGCGGCCGCGGCAGCCGCCAACGGGCGGTGGTTGTAACTGATCTGTCGCTCTTGCGTGAGCTATTGCTCAGGCGATCGTCACAGCATCAGAGAGATAAACGTCCTGGACCGCGTTGAGGATGTCGATCCCCTCATTGATCGGCCGCTGGAAGGCTTTGCGGCCGGTAATCAGGCCGGTACCGCCGGCGCGCTTATTGATCACGGCGGTCTTGACGGCCTCGGCCTTGTCGCTGGCGCCGGACGATGCGCCGCCGGAGTTGATCAGGCCGGAGCGACCCATGTAACAGTTGGCAACTTGGTAGCGGGTCAGGTCGATCGGGTTGTCGGTCGTCAGCTCGTCGTAGACGAGCGGGCTGGTCTTGCCGTAGGAGACGCCGTCGGCGTTGAGCGCCAAGTAGCCGCCATTGTTCTCGGGCAGCTTCTGCTTAATGATGTCGGCCTCTATCGTCGTTCCAAGGTGGTTGGCCTGGCCGGTCAGATCGGCCGAGACGTGGTAATCGGTGCCGTCAACGACGAAGGCGCTGTTGCGCAGGTAGCACCACAGAACGGTGAACATTCCCAGTCGGTGCGCCTCCCCAAAGGCGGCTGCGACGTCAACGATCTGGTGGTGAGACTCGGCCGACCCGAAGTAGATTGTCGCGCCAACGCCGGCCGCGCCAAGCTCCCAGGCGCGCTGGACGGAGGCGAACATGATCTGGTCGTAAGTATTCGGGTAGGAGAGAAACTCGTTGTGGTTGAGCTTGACGATGAACGGAATCCTGTGGGCGTAGCGGCGTGAGACGGCGCCAAGCACGCCGACCGTCGATGCGACGGCGTTGCAGCCGCCCTCAACCGCCAGCTCAACGATCTTCGAAGGGTCGAAGTACTCAGGGTTGGGCGCGAAACTGGCGCCGGCGGAGTGCTCGATCCCTTGATCGACCGGCAGGATTGACAGGTAGCCGGTGCCGCCAAGGCGGCCGTGATCCCACATCTGCTGAAGGTTGCGCAGCACCCGTGCGTTGCGGTCGCTTTCGCTGACAACGCGCTCGCAGAAATCCGGCCCCGGCAGGTGCAGCATCGAGGCGTCGATCGTCTTGCAGACGTGCGTCAGTAGCGATGCGTCATCGCCCAGTAGTTCTTCGAGCTGTGAGGAGTTCATCGATTCAGTGGCCACGTCAGTTGTCTCCGTATCAGTTTGCGAGCATTCAGCAGCTCATACGCTACCGGCGATTGAACTGCGGCGGCGCTTCGGCCGCCAGCTACCATCGCCACGGCAATGCCTGAGCCCCCTGATCTGCTCGTTGTCTGCCCGTCCTGCGGCGCTGAGGCCTCTCAGTACGTCACCGAATGCCCCTATTGCGGCGCCCGGCTGCGCAAGCGCGCGCCGCAGATCGCCCGTGGTCAGATTGAGGCCGCCAGCGCCAAGCCGAAGCGGCGCCGGCGGCGCCAGCGCAGCCGGCGCCCTGACCGCTGGGGCCCTGCGTCTGTCAAGCGGCCGCTTATCTCGGTCACGCTGGCTGCATCCTGCGCGGTTGGCGGACTATTGCTGGTGCCCGGCGTGCTGTCGGTAACTCAGGTTGGTGTTGTCGGCCCGCTGGACGGTCAGTGGTGGAGGCTGGTAACGGCTTCGTTCTTCACCGACAACCTTTGGTACGCGGCCGTCGGCGTCGTCGCGATTGCGCTGTTTGGCGGTTTGATCGAGCGTCAGCACGGTCCGTTGGCGGCGCTGTCCTGCTTTGCGCTCTGCGCCGTTGGCGGCATTGCGGCGGCCGTCGGCCTTGAGACTGTGCCGCTGGCATTGGGGGCAAACGCGGCGGGCCTCGGGCTGATTGGTGCCTATGTTGTGACGCCAATCGCCCAGAGACGCCGCGGCGAGCAGCCCGACAGCGACCTGATCGGCGTCGCCGTGTGCGCCGTCGTGTTGCTGGCGATGCCACTGGTCGTCGATCAGGCCAGCCCGACCGCCGGCATCGCCGGACTGCTGCTTGGGCTGCTGTGCGGCGCAATCCTCGCACGCCGGTCAAGTACGCTTCGAAGCAATGGCAGAGCAGCGCTACAGCGCCGAGCAGGTTGATCAGGCGGTCGAGGCGATCGCCGACGGTGAGCGTTTTGCGCAGGCGCAGGAGATCGTTACGCATGCAGCGCCGGGGTTGCAGCAGATCCTTGGCGAGGCGCTGGCCGCCGGCGACTTCTTTGATCTGGCGCATCAGGGTGAGATCGAGCGGGTCGCGCAGATTGCCGACGGGCCAGAGCGCAAGGTCGCACTAGCTGAGCTGGTCGCCGAGGAGTCGCGACTGGCGATGCTGGTCGGCGTCGCCGTCGGCTTGGCGTTGGCCGACGAGCTCGCTGGCCGCGAAACCTCCGAGGCGAGCCGCGGATGAGCGCCGTTACGGTCCACTACCTCGGCCACTCGGCCTTCTCGATTGAGCACGACGCAGCAAAAGTCCTGATCGACCCGTTTCTGACCGGTAACCCGAAAGCCGCCGCCGATGGCGATCAGATTGAAGCCGACACGATCCTCGTGACCCACGGTCACGCCGATCACATCGGCGACACGGCAGCGATCGCCTCACGCACCGGCGCGTCGATCGCGGCGATCGTTGAGATTGCCGCCGAGCTGAGCGACGAGCTTGGTCCCGACCACCCGATTCATGACCCAAACCTCGGCGGAACATTGGATTTTGAGTGGGGCTGGGCGCAGTGGGTGCCGGCTTGGCACACCTCAACGACGCCGCGCGGGACGGTCAACACGCCGGCCGGGATTGTCCTAAACATCGGCGGCAAGACGATCTACCACCTTGGCGACACGGCGCTGTTCAGCGACTTGGCACTGCCCGGCCAGCGCCATTCGATCGATCTGGCACTGATCCCAATCGGCGGCCATTACACAATGGATCGCCACGACGCTGTGCGCGCTGCCAACTTGGTCGGCGCGCCGCAGATCGTGCCGATCCACTACAACACCTTCCCGCCGATCGAGGCCGACGCCGCGGCCTTCGCCAAGGCGGTTGCGGCGGAAGGGCATGCGACCGTCACAGTGCTCGACCCCGGCCAGAGTTTGGAGCTCAATTGATTACGGCCTTCGTACTGCTGGAGTCGGAGCGCACAGCGCTGCCGCGGCTCGGCGACCAACTGCGCGAGATCGACGGCGTCGCTGAGGTCTATTCGGTTACCGGCGCCTGGGACTTCGTCGCGATTGTGCGCGTCGATCGCCACGAGCAGCTGGCGGCGGTGCTGACCGACAAAGTCTCGGTACTGGACGGGATCAGCCGCTCGCAGACGATGGTCGCGTTTGATGACTTCAGCGACTATGACCTTGACGAAATCTTCTCGGACGAGGCTTGAGCGCCGCGCTGGCGCGTTCAGCATGACGCCAAATGTTCGCCCCGAGTTTGGCCCGACGCTACCGTCGATCGTCGGCCCCAAGTGGCGCGCGCTTGGCCGCCCCACACGCGCGCTGATCAGCGGCGCGCTGATCGCGGTCGCGCTGCTGAGCGTCTACCTGCTGCTTGGCGGCGGTTCCAGCACGCGGACAGTTGAGGTTGCCACGCCGGTCGCCTTCAGCCTTCAATACGACAGTAGTGCGCTGGTGCAGCGGGTCGGCCGCCCAGATCAGCTGCTGCGGCTTGAAAGCTCGGCCGGCGCCGCGACGGCCAGCACGCTGACGGTCGCGCCGCTGCTGCTGGCGCCGTACCGCGGCTCACTCCAAGGGGTGCTGCCGCTGGCGGCAGAGAAGCTGACAGCGGCAATGAGCAGCGCCGACCCCAGCCTGATCATCCGAGCCGAAGCGCCGGTGCTGCTTGAAGAGCAACCCGGCTACCAGATTTTCTACCAGTTCCTGCGCGGCGGCCAAACGTTTTACGGGCGCCGCGTGCTGCTGTTCGCCGCTCAGCTAGGGGCCCGCAGCGGTGTTGACGTCGTGATGACTGCGCCGCGCAGCACGACAACGCAGACGGCGGCCTCGGTCGGCCAGCGGCCGCCACTACGCGAGCCGTACACGTCGATCGTCGTCGGCGGCTGAACGGCCCGCTCAGGCGCCGTCTGAGGAGCCGCTTGCGCGCTGCGCGGCGGTATCGCCGTCGGCCGCATCAACGCTCCGCGGTGTCAGCGCCGGATCGGGTGTGACGACAGGCTCGGGTGTGACGACAGGCTCGGGTGTGACGACAGGCTCGGGTGTGACGACAGGCTCGCTGATCGGTACCAGCGTTACGTCGTCGTAATGTTCCTCGACCATGACGGGGGCGGGGGCGGCTGGCGTCGGAGCCACGACATCGGCGAGCGGCGGCACGACGGCAACCGGGGCGACGGCGACCGGCGGCACGGCGGCAGCCTTCACGGCAGCGCTGAGCGGCGAGGCGGCAGGCCCAGGCTTGACGGCGACGCTAGGCGTGACAGGCGTCGGCGCTGGCTCAGTCAGCGCGCTGGCCGACTCACGGCTGGGCGAAGCAGTCGTTGCCTGATTGACTTCAACTGCGCCGACCGTGACGATCGCCGCGGCGGCCATCGTCGCAGCGGCCTTGCTGGCGGCTGAACCGACGAGCCCGGCCATCAGGCCGCCCGACGATGTTGTCGCAACAGCACCACCGGCGCTGACGGTCGTGCCAGCCTGGGCGAAGGCGAGCTTCTTCAGCAGCAGCAGCGGACCGATCGGCAGCATCATCGCCAGCGACTTGTTGTTCTGCTTCAGCGTTGCCTTGAAGGCCTTGCAGCGGTCGCACTCGCGCGCGTGGCGGCGGACCGCGGCAGAGATCTTCGTTAGCCCTTCAGCAACCTCGGCCAGCTCGTGGCGGACCTCTTCGCAGGAGATGTTTCGCGCCTCGGCTGCTTCGGCGAGGCCGCCGCGGGCACGAACCAGCAGCGACTTGACGCTGGGAACGGTTGTCTCCATCGCCTCAGCGATCTGGTCGTACGAGAGGGCGTCGATCTCACGCAGCAGCAGCGCTGTCTTCTGCGACTCCGGCAGCGCGCTGACGTCGCTCATCAGCTGGCGCAGATCTTCGCGTTGATGAACCTGGTCCTCGGTCGAGCGGCCGTGGTCGGCGACGTGGTGGTCGAAGTCATCAACGCCGATTGCCGCCTGACGGCGCAGATGGTTGAGCGAGCGGTTGCGGGCGATCCGGTAGAGCCACGGCTTAACGTTGATCGTGCGCTCGTCGGCCATCATCGCGCTGTAGGCGGCTGAAAAGGCCTCCTGCGTGACGTCCTCGGCGTCCTCCTTCGAGGCCAGCATGTGGCGCGTGAAGCCGAGGATTCTGCTGTGGTAGCGGCCGATCAGAGCTTCGTAGGCGCCTTGGTTGCCGCGCCGCGTCAGCGTGACGAGCTTCTCGTCTGACTGCAGCCGCAGGAAAGCGCTTGGGGCGCGCAATCCAACTACGTCTGAGTATGCGGCGGTCGAGGCTTTCATTGAGGCTTCATCAATAAGAACACCGCGGGCGCCGAAAGGTTTCGCTTTCTTTTCGGCTGCTTTCCGGCGTTTGGCCACGGTTACAGGTTAGTCTTCAGCGCCCTCCCGGGTGGCGGAACCGGTAGACGCGGCTGGCTTAAAACCGGCTGTCCCGGCCAAGCCGACGCAGGGCGACGCAGCACTAGGCAATGGCTACATGCCTGACGGAAAAGTCTCCGGCGCCTCGCCCGTGCTCCACACGGGGCCCTTGTCCAGCGGCTCCAGTGCGTTGGTCCCGTCGATGTGGATCACCGCATCGAACTGCCCGGCCAGGTGAGTGAAAAGGTAGTGGCTCTGGCGCTCGGTCTCGGGCCGGTAGATGACACCGATGGCGCGCTGCAGCCGTGGCGTCGCCACAAGCGTACGCAGCGCCGCGTCGTCGCGCAAAGCCAGCAGGAAGCGGTCGGTCCCGGTCCGGTGGAACATGTCCTCCCAACTGCCGGGCAGGCCGTCCCGCACGCGCTTGCTCTGCGGTGGTTCGTCCCAGTCCGAAGCCGCCGTGACCCAGCCGTGGTGCGTGCTGAAGCCCACCAGCACCGCATCGCCGGCGTAGCGGTCGCGCACGAGCTGGCCCACATTCCATTCGCCCTTCTCGCCCATCTGGGTGGCCGAGGCATCGCCCAGGTGCGAGTTGTGCGCCCACACGGCGATGCGCGGCGGCGTGCCGCCTGCGCTCAGATGGCGGTCCAGCGCCTGCAGCGTCTCCACCATGTGGCTGTCGCGCAGGTTCCATGACGACACGCGCGCTTGAAACATGGTGCGGTAGTACTCCTCGGCATTGCGCACCAGGCGCGCGTTCTGCTGGGCATAAAAGGCCTCGTCGCGCCCCAGCCCGGACGTAGGGGGAATTTCGCCGGCACGGCGGGCCATCTCGCGCAGTTGCTGCACCACCTCGTCTTCGCAGCTGTGCGTGAGGCCGAAGCTGGCGGCGTAGCCGTAGGCCTGGCTGTCTTCTGCGACATGGTCGAAGCAGGCATAGCGCGAGCGCGCCCGGCGCGCTGCCTCGGGGTCCACCCGGTCAAGGTAGAGCAGCACTTCCTGCATCGAGGTGAACAGGCTGTACAGGTCGATCCCATAAAAGCCGACCTGGCGCTCGGGGCCGCGGCCGGTGTTGTAGTCGCGCAGCCATTCGACAAAGTCGCGCACCTCGGTGTTGCGCCACATCCAGGCTGGAAAGCGCTGGAAGCCCGTCAGCGCCGACGTAGCGTCGGCATCGTCGGGCAGGCCACGCACGTAGCGGTTGACGCGCCAGGCGTCGGGCCAGTCGGCTTCCACCGCGATCGCAGTGAAGCCTTTTTCAATGATCAGGCGCCGCGTGATTGCGGCGCGTTCGCGGTAGAACTCGCGCGTGCCGTGCGATGCCTCGCCCAGCAGGGCAAAGCGCGCAGAACCGATCAGTTGCAGCAGGGGCTCGTAGTCGTGCGCGGTACCAGTCAGCGGCTGCAGATGCCGCTGCAGGCCTTCCAGCAGGGCCGCATCGGTGCGGGTGTGCGGTTGCTGCGTGGCCATCGGTTGTCTCCTTGAACGGGTCTTCAATGAGCGGACAGCGGATGTTTGCGGTGGGCCTCTTCCAGCAGCGTGCGCACCTCGTCGTCGCTGGCCTGCGGAAATTGCTCGTACCACAGGCCGACGGCGCGAAACGGCCGCGGCGTCGCGGCGCAGACCACTTCATCGGCCTTATCGCGCAGCTCCTGGCAGGTTTCTTCGGCGCCCACCGGCACAGCCACCGCCAGGTACGCCGGGCGCCGCTGGCGAATGGCCAGCACCGCCGCAAGCATGGTCGAACCGGTCGCCAGCCCGTCATCGACCACGATCACGGTGCGGCCGAGCAGGTCGATCGCCGGTCGCTGGCCGCGGTAGAGCTGCTCGCGCCGCACCAGTTCGGCCTGTTCGCGCGCGACGACTGCGGCCACCGCCTCGGGTGAGACCGTGAGGCCGGGCAGGGGGTTCATCACGCGCACGCCGCCGCTGGCGATCGCGCCCATCGCGTATTCCTCATGGCCCGGAAAGCCGAGCTTGCGCACCACGAAAATGTCCAGCGGTGCTTCCAGCGCACGCGCCACCTCGAAGCCCACGGCCGCGCCGCCGCGCGGCAGGGCGAGTACCAGCAGGTTGGGGCGCCCGCGGAAGTGTTCCAGTTTTTCGGCCAGCA
>JBCJTT010000020.1:0-11334 GCA_039744215.1 Solirubrobacteraceae bacterium | reverse complement strand
TTCTCGGCCGTGTCGGCCTTCGCTGGCGGCGCCGGCTTGGCCTTGAACATCTCCAGCATCCGGTCGGTCACAAGGAAGCCGCCGACAACATTGATTGTTCCGAAGATGATTGCGATCACCAGCAGCGTCTTGTTGAGCAGGCTCAGATCGACGCCAAGGCCGAGCACGATGATGCCAGCCAAGACGACGATCCCGTGAATCGCGTTAGTGCCGGACATCAGCGGCGTGTGCAGCGTGTTCGGCACCTTTGAGATCACGGCGTAGCCGACCAACCCGGCCAACACGAGGATCGCGACGTTGGTAATAAACGGGCCGCCGCGATCAAGAACCGACGTGGCGGCTGCTGTCAGTAGATAGCTGCTCATTTTCAGGCCCCCTGACCGCTCTCGACCGCCGCTTTCGCGCCAGCATGGAGTATCTCTCCGTCACGGACGATGCAGGACCCGGCGATGATCTCATCGTCAAAGTCGGGCGCCAGCGTCGCCTCTGCGCCCTCTTCGCCGTCGATGATCATCAGCTCGAGCAATGCCAGCACGTTGCGCGCATAGAGCTGTGATGCATGCTCCGGCATCTGCGCTGGCAAGTTCAACGGGGAGAGGATTGTCACGCCGTGGCGCACGACCGTCTGGCCAGGCTCGGTCAGTTCGCAGTTGCCGCCGCTCTCGCCAGCCATGTCAACGATCACCGAGCCGGCCCGCATTCCTTCAACCGCCTGGGCCGAAACCAACTTCGGTGCAGGACGGCCGGGCACCAAGGCGGTCGTGATCACAACGTCAAAGCCGGTGATCGCGTCGTTCAGCGCCTGCTGTTGAGCTGCCCGCTCGTCCTCCGACAGCTCGCGTGCGTAGCCGCCTTCGCCCGACGCCTCGATCCCGAGGTCAAGAAACGATGCTCCGAGCGACTCAACCTGTTCGGCGACTTCGGGGCGAACGTCGTAGCCGGTCACGACGGCGCCGAGACGGCGCGCCGTGGCCAGCGCCTGCAGCCCAGCAACGCCTGCGCCGAGCACCAACACCTTGGCCGGCGGGATCGTGCCGGCTGCCGTCATCAGCATCGGGAAGAAGCGAGTTAGCTGTTCGGCCGCCAGGATCACAGCCTCGTAGCCGGC
Organism: Solirubrobacteraceae bacterium; assembly: GCA_039744215.1. Taxonomy (GTDB): domain Bacteria; phylum Actinomycetota; class Thermoleophilia; order Solirubrobacterales; family Solirubrobacteraceae; genus F1-60-MAGs163. The sequence goes on along the minus strand of JBCJTT010000020.1, from coordinate 10,226 downwards.
GACGTTGGACTGCGAGGAGAGCGCGTCGATCGCCTGCGCGCGGCTGATCCGAGGCACCGCTTCCATCGCCAGCGCCGTTACCTTGGCGTCGCGCGCTGCGACGGCCGTCGCTGCACTGGTCAAAGGCGCGAGGAAGCCGACCAGCATCGCGCCAGGGTTCATCGCGGCGATTTGCTGCGGTGTCGGCGGCGCGATCGTGACTACAAGATCGGACTTCCAGACAGCCTCGGCGTCGACGATTGTTGCCCCCGCCTCGGCAAAGGCTGCGTCGTCAATCAGCGCGCCGATCCCGGCGCCAGTTTCAACCGCCAGCTCAATGCCGCGGCCGCTTAGCTTGCGAACCACCTCGGGCACCAACGCGACTCGCCGCTCGGCTTCTTGATTTTCCTTCGGGACGGCGATACGCATCGAGCAGCGAAAACTAAACGATTCGGTGATTGCCGCGACGCACGCCCGCACAGCTCGACGCGAAGCCGCTCACCGCCTGATGATCCTGACCGGTAACGGCCGCTTCGCCAGAGCTGCCAATGCCTGCGAGGTAACCCAGACCGGCGTGATTGCGCTGCCGCGCGAATAGCGCACCGAGCCATCGGCGCGTTGCAGCGAGCGGATGTAGCTGAGTGGCGATCGTGCGCCGCGGCGCCGTTGACGATCCGGGTTGCGGCCGGCGGCAACGAGCGCCTGGACGGCGAGCGCCGTCGACTGCGTGTTGGAGCGGCCGCCTGCCTGAAGTGGAAAACCGCCGTCGCTGTTCTGGCGCGCAGCAAGGTAGTTGGCGGCGCGCGTAACGGCGCGGCGGCCACGCATCCCGGCTGCGCCAAGCGCCTGCAGCGCGCCTGCAGTGTCGTCGATTGAGCTCGGCGAGCCGCGCCTCGCAAAGTTGAAACCGCCGTCGCGGTTCTGACGGGCGGCGATCCACGCCGCGGCGCGCCGAACCGAGGAGCTGCTCGACCCACGGCCAGCGGCCCGCAGCGCCAGTAACCCATAACTGGTCAGGTTGATCAGCCCGGCAAACGAACCGTCACGTCGCTGGCTGCGCAGCAGCCGCGTTTTCAGTCCGCCACTTGAAACGCTCAGCCCGGCAGCGGCCAACGCCAGCGCCGTGCGCTGAATGTCGGCGGTCGTGCGCGAACGCGCCGCGTAGCGCAGCAGCAACCTGCGCGGCGAGCGGCCGGCGCGCCGAACGCTCAGTGCGTCGTAGCCCGCCGCGCCCAGCCCGATCACGGCCCACGAGGTTTGAGCAGCGCTGGTAGCGGCGCCACGGCTAGCGCCCCAGCCGCCGTCGGCATTCTGCGTTGCGACCAGGTAGCGGGCAGCCTTCAGCTTTGAACTGGCGGCCTTCGCGTCGTCCGGAACCGCGGCCGCCACGGCGAGCGCCACGGCCAGCGCAGCCAGCAATACCGGCAGCGGAGCAGAGGCCGCGCGCAGACGCTCGCTGGCAGCCGGCAAGGCGTCGCTCCAGTTGACCTGAAGCCTTGTCCGGTAGCGCATAACAGCCCGCAACAGCGCCGGCCCGAAGGCCAAGGCGAAGACGACGTTGCCGACGGCGTGGGCGACGTTGAACGGCAGCGACGTTGCCGAGATCGCTAGGTACTGCGTGACGCCTTGGCCACCGGCATAGGTGACCCAGATCGATCCATCCATCACGGCGCCGAACAGCAGTCCAGCCAAGCCGCAGACCGCAGCCAGCTGAAAGCGTCCGATCTGCCTGTCGGTCAGGCGGCCAATCAGCGCGCCAAGGCAGCCGCACAGCCCCCAGGCAACCATCTGCCACGGCGTCCACGGCCCCTGCCCAAACAGCAGGTTCGATGACAGCGCCGCGACCGCGCCGACGACAAAGCCTGGCGCGCCGCCAAGCGCAAAGCCAGCGATCAGGATGATGTCGGTCGTCGGTTTGACGTTCGGGATCGGCGCGAAGGCGATACGGCCGATTGCCGCGAGGCCCGCGAGCGTGGCGACCAGCGCCAGCATCCGTGAGCCTGGCTGCGTCCGCTCGTACCACCAGAAACCGCTGATCAGGGCGGCGGCGAGGATCGCCAAAGCAGCGAACTCCCAGCTCATGGCGCCAGCTCGACCGTCATCCGCGCGCGCAGCAAGTCCCCACCCTCTTGCGGTGTGCAGGCCTGCCCCTGGCCGCCGAGAATGCGCGCCGTCTCGGTCGCAAAGTGCCAGCCGCCGCTCAGCACCTCGGCGGTCGGCGCGTCGGCGACGACACGGCCGCCTGACAGCAGCACAGTGCGCTGCGTCAGCTCGGCCGCCAGCTCAGTGTCGTGTGTGGCGATCAGCACCGCTGTGCCAGCCTGCGAGAGGCCGCGTAGCCTCGCAATCAGATCGCCTTTGGCGGCGCGGTCCATTCCGCGCGTCGGCTCATCGAGCAGTACGGCGGCGGGCTGCGCGCCGCCGAGCACGATTGCCAGCGCCAACCGCTGCCGCTCTCCACCTGAGAGATCGCGCGGATCGCTAGCTGCCAGCTCGCTGAGGCCAAAGTCGGCCAATACCGCGGCCGGCAGCTCATCGTCAACGCGCTCATGGATCAGGTAGTCGCCGGGGTTCTGTAGCAGCAGCGCGACGCGGCCAGCGGCCTCAACTTTGCCGGTCGTCGGCGGCTCAAGCCCGGCGAGGATCCGCAGCAGCGTTGACTTGCCGGCGCCGTTACGCCCGATTAGCGCCAGCGTCTCGCCCGGCGCCAGGCTGAGGTCAAGGTTTCGCAGCACCGTCCTGCCGTCGTCCAGCTCGTAGCCGACGGCGCTGCAGGCAAGCGCCGGCGCCGGGCGCGGCGCGGCGCGGCGCTGCCAACGGCTAGAGCGTCGCGGCGCGCCGGCCTCTGCTGGCTGCGCGCCTTCAACTGCAGACTGTTCGAGTAGCCCGTGCGACTGCAGAGTTGCCCGTGCCTCTTTCACGCCGGACGGCGGAGGCCGCAGGCCGGCCCGTTCAAAGAGCCGCGCTGCCGGCGTCTGCAGCGCTGGCAGCTGCTCGCCCGCCCAGCTCAGCATCTCTCCCGGAGGCGCGTCGCAGACGATCTCGCCGTCGCTCAGTACGACGACGCGGTCGGCATGTGCAAGGCAGCGCTCCAGCCGATGCTCGACCAGCAGCACTGCCGTCCCCCACTCCTCGTTCAGCCGTCGCAGTGTCCAGATCAGTTCATCGCCGGCGACCGGGTCGAGCTGCGAGCTTGGCTCGTCGAGCAGCACCAGCGACGGACGGGCAGCAAGCGCCGCGCCGAGCGCAACGCGCTGCAGCTCGCCGCCTGACAGTTGTTGCACCGGCCGTTCCAACAGGTCGCCAATCGATAACGTCAGTGCGATCTCCTCAACGCCGCGTGCGACCGCTGCGCGTGACAGGCCGCGGTTCTCTAGCGGGAAGGCAAGCTCGGCGCCGACCGTCTGCATCACGACCTGTGTTTCGGGGTCCTGCAGCAGCGTGCCAGCGACGGCCGCAAGGTCGCCCGGCCCGTGCTCGCGCGTGTCGAGCCCGCCAACGACGACGTGGCCCGACGCCTCGCCGCCATGGAAGTGGGGCACCAGCCCGCTCGCGGCGCGCAGCAGCGTCGACTTGCCGCAGGCCGACAGGCCGGCACAGACGACGAACTCGCCCGGCTCGACCGTCAGTGAGATGTCGCGCAGTGCAGCTTCGGGCTGCCCCGGGTAGCGATAAGAGAACCGATCGAACAGCAATGCGCTCATCGCCGCCCCCTCGGCGCACCGATCAGCGGCCCGGCGGCGGCGACCAACACGATCAGCGCGGCGAACAGCAGCTCGGCGCTGCCGGTCACGATTGTCAGCCGCGGGTAAGGCTCAAAGAGTGCCAGCCCGGTGGCAATGCCAATAGCAAGCAGCGCGGCCAACCCGGCGCCCGATGCCAGCACGGCGCGATCGTCGCGCGTGTACGGAACGCGATCGCCGCGCGACGGCGCCACGCGCGTCGCGTAGCCGCGCAGCTCCAGCGTCGCCGCCACGTCGACCGCCCGGTCGAGCGCGCCGGCCGCGACGGCGCGCACCAAAAGCAGCTGCCCGAGCCGGCCACTGCCGCCGCCGTCGGGTCGGCAGCGGCGGGCTTGGTCGAACCGCCGCGCATCAAGCGTCAGAATGCCGATCATCCGTGTTGCCAGGACCGCCGTCAGGGCCGATCGAAAGGCCGAGCGGCGCATCCGGCGCAGCACGTCATCGGGATCGACAATTGCTATCAACAGCGAGCTCGCGGCGATAATCACAACAACGCGCAGCCCAAGCAGTAGCCCGTAGACCAGCGCCTCGCCGGTCAGATCTAGCTGTCCAAACAGTGGCACTTCGCCAAACCGCCACAACACCGTCACACCGTCGCGAATCAGCAGCGCGTTGATTACGGCGAGCATCAGCGCCAGCGGCAGCGCGAAGCGCGTAGCGATCAGCAGCTGACGCTGACAGCCCGCCAGCCGCGCCGCGACGACCGTTGCCAACGCGACCGCGGCAAGGATCAGCGGGTGCGTGAAGGCCAGCGCCAACGCGACCAAAGCAAAGCCGTACAGCGCGCAAACCGATGAGCGGGCGCGCAGCAGAACCTTGTCACCGGCGAGCGAGCTCACCGCGACTTACCCTGAAGTGGTAGCGCTAGCGGCGGCGCGGCGGTCGGCAGCGCGACGGCGTACTTGCGGCTCAGCGTCCGCTGATTGAATGCGGCGGCGGCGAGCGCCACGCCTGCCGCGTCGGTGCCGGTGATCGCCCAAACTGGCGGCTGACCGGCGCTCGCGGTCGCGGCGATCAGGCCGGAGCCTGCGCCGAGTGAGTGGGCCGTCCGCGCGTCGGCGTTCAGCAGGTTGATCTGACTGCCGGTGGAACTCGGCTGCGCGTAGACACCGCTGAGGCTAGGGCCGCCCTCAAGCTGGCGCAGCGTGTCGTCTTCTCGCAGTGCCTCCCACGGCCCGACCAGCAGGCGCAGCGTCTGTTCGGTGATTGAGGCGCGGAACAGCCCGGTCGCGACCGGCACTCCGAACGCCGCGAGCGTCTTCGACACCTGCCTGCAGGGCGCCGACTCAATCTCGACACACTCGACCCGGACCGGCAGCCGCTTAACGCTACCGGGACCGTGAAGAAACGGCTCAGGGAATGAGCCAACAACGGCCGGCACGCGGTCGGCCTGCCCCCAGTCACGCCAGTCCCACCAGATCCGATCACCGCCACGCAGCTTTGTCGCCGCCGCGCCGATCGGCGCCTCGCTGCCGTTGACGAAGTAGAACCAGTCGGTCTGGCGGCCGCCGGAGCTGCCGCCGCTTACTCCATTGATGGAGTCAACGAAGCCGCCTCCGTAGCTGGTCTTCGTCTTCGCGTTCTGCTCCAGTAACCGCATCACAGTTTGCGATGCAGGAACCCCCGTGATCGACCGGTTGAGCATCGGTACGCGGCCGAAGTCACGGCTGACCGTCAGCTGCACGCTGGCGTCGCCGCTGCCGGCGCCAGCACCGCAGCCGCCCGCCAACATCGCGATCAGCGACGCGGCGAGCAGTGCTGGCACCAGAGCCTTCATTGCCGTCAGCGGATCCGTACCTTGACCGCGTTGGAGCGGATCGCGCCCGTCTTCGAGGCAACCAGCCGCTTGCTGCCGGCACGCCGCAGTTTCAGCTTGACGTTGCCGGCGGCGTTGGTTCTAGCGCCGCCAACCAACGCTCCGGCAACTGCTGCGCCGGTATGCGCGTTAGTGACGTGGGCCGTCAGGCTGGCTCCGGCTCGCATCGTCTTCGCAGCGCGAAGGCGCAGCAAGGGCATTGAACCGTCAGTTACCGCCCAAACAACCTGGTCGCCGGGCTTCAGCGCGAACTGGCAGCCGCCTTCGTTGGGGCTCTTCCAGTTGACCCAGTAACTCCAGTACATCGCCCCGCTCGGCTTCTCGGCGCCGGCCGAGACGAGGAAGAAGTCGCTCAGCGACCCGAACCACTGAAGGCCCAGCGGCAGCAGTCGATCGCCGAGCGGCGCCTCTGACGCTGCCAGCAGCGCCCTCGTTGGCGTCGCCGCAACGCTGCCGAAGCCCTTATTGAAGGCCGAGTTACAGAGGTGCGCAGCGCGATCGCTGCCGATGTTGGCGCGCAGCGAACCTGGAGTGGCCGCGACCGCGCCGTCAAACAGCGTCGCTTTCGCCCCTTCGACCCGAACATTGACCTTTGTATTCGCTGCCGCCGGGACGGCGATAGCGAGGCTGAGAACGGCGGCAAGCGCGAGCAGCCGTAGCGGTGAATTATTGAACATGGAGCAACCCCTTTCCTCGAGGGTTTATGTGCTTTTTGGCCGGAGGCAGGTTTCCTGGCTCCCGGGCCTGTCGCTCCCACGCCTTCCCAAACGGCTGCCGCCGTTCAGTGGCTGCGCTCTCGCGCTTGCGGGTGACTCTTGCCCGGTCACAGTGGCGGGTCCGCGCCGGATTCAAACCGGACTTCCCTTTCACCACCGACCCTTATGGCTCTAACAATACACGGTCGCTAGGCTGGCTACCTGTGACCGTCAACCTGACAAAGATCTACACTCGCCTCGGCGACGACGGCGAGACCCACCTTGGCGATATGAGCCGCGTCACGAAGCTCGACCCGCGGATCGAGGCTTACGGAACGGTCGACGAGCTGAACGCCCAGATTGGCGTCGCCGTGAGCGTCGCCGGTATGCCGGAGGCGTATCTGCCTTGGCTTCGCCATATCCAGAATGACCTCTTTGATGTCGGCGCCGACCTCTCGGTGCCGCAGCCCACTGAAAAGCAAGACGAAGCGGCAAAGTCACGGCTGCGTGTTCTGCCCGAGCAGGTGACCTGGCTGGAGCAGCGCTGCGACGAAGTCAACGCAGAGCTGCAGCCGCTGAAGTCGTTTGTTTTGCCGGGCGGCACTGCGCCGGCCGCGCAGCTCCACGTCTGCCGCACCGTCTGCCGCCGCGCCGAACGTCGCACGCTGCTGGTCAAGGACGCAAACCCGCAGGTGGTTCGCTACCTCAACCGCTGCTCCGACCTGCTGTTCATCCTCAGCCGCGGCGCCAACGCTGGCGACGAGCCGCTCTGGCAGCCGGGCCGCTTCCGCTGAAGTCGATCCGCGGCGCAGTCTGAAGTACCGCCAAGGGGATTCGAACCCCTGTTTCCGCCGTGAGAGGGCGGCGTCCTAGTCCCCTGGACGATGGCGGCTTGCGAGCCGCAGAATAGCAATCGCCGCAGTGCTATTGTCGCCGCTGGCTACGCGGATGTGGCGGAATTGGTAGACGCGCACGGTTCAGGTCCGTGTGGAGGCAACTCTGTGGAGGTTCGAGTCCTCTCATCCGCATCGCTTGCCTGCCACGAGCGGCCCGGTACGCGACGCCGTCGGGCTCTTTATCGGCCAGCGCATTCGCCGAGTTGACTTAGTAGACTGAGCTGATGCGAAATCGCTTTGCGCCTTATCTGTTCACCGCGCTGGCCGCCTTTGCATTGCCAGCAGCCGCGTCTGCCGCAACGCCGCCGCTGGCCGCCTTTGCATTGCCAGCAGCCGCGTCTGCCGCAACGCCGCCGAAGGTCGTCAAGCCCGTGCTGCCGCCCGGCACAATTACCCGCACATACAAGGTGCCGCTGTCGATCAAGCCCGGCCAGAACCTCAACCTCTTCCAGTACATGACGGCCGACCAGCGGCCGTCAGAAGCCGGCTGGATCCTCAGCTTCAGGCCGAACATGAAGCGCCCCGACGGCAGCACGCCGCCGGTCGACGCAATCCATCTCCACCACCTAGTGATGCTGCTCAACAGCGACATCTTTGTCGCTTCCGGCGAGGAGAAGACGCAGATCTCGCTGCCAACGGGCTTCGGTTACCGCTACAAGCCAACCGACCGTCTCTTGCTGAACCACATGATCCACAACCTGACGGCGTCACCGGAGAAAGTGTTCTTCGAATACACGGTCGACTTCCTGCCCGACACGGCTGCTGCTGCCTCCTCGATCATGGGCGTGAAAACGCAGTTTGTTGACGTTGAAGGCGGCAAGGCCTACCCGGTCTTCGATGTCAAAAAGGGCGCCGGCGTCAACGGCCGCTACACATACCCAGCGCAGGCTCCGGCGACGCTGATGGCGCGTAACAAGGTTTACGTCCAGCACGATGGCACGCTGGTCGCAACCGCCGGCCACCTCCACCCTGGTGGCCTCTACACCGACCTGTTCGTTACTCGCGGCGGCCAGACGAAGAGGATCTTCCGTTCCAACGCCTACTACTACGGAGCTGCCAAAGGCGCTTCGTGGAATATGTCAATGGGAGCTACTTCGCCTAACTGGCGCGTCGCCGTCAAGCGTGGCGACATCCTCAGCGTTCAGGTCACCTACGACACAACAAAGTCGGCCTGGTATGAATCGATGGGAATATCGCCGGTCGCGCTGACCGACGCGCCTTCTGGCGGCCCCGATCCGTTCACCGAGAGGATCGACCAGACCGAAGTGCTGACGCACGGCGAGCTGAAGGAGAACCGCGACTACGGCGGCCGCAAGACTCAGGGCTTTAGCGACGCGCGCAAGCTTGCCGACGGCCCGAGGCTGACCGTGGTCAAGATCAAGAACTTCCTCTACCAGCAGGGCGATCTGACGCTGCCGGGCCGCCAAGGCCGCCCGCCGGTTGTGACCGCCGGCAAGCCGTTGAGGTTTGTCAACCTAGACCCGACCAGTGAGATTTTCCACACGGTGACGCCGTGCCGCGCGCCCTGCAACCTCAGTTCAGGGATCAGCTACCCGCTCGCCAACGCCGCGCAGATCGACTCGGGCGAGCTCGGCTTTGGCCCGCCCGGCATCACCCCTGCCGCGAACCGTGCTGACTGGTCGACCCCGGCGACGCTCAAGCCGGGCACCTACACATACTTCTGCCGGATCCACCCATTCATGCGCGGTGCTTTCCGGATCAAGGCCGCCAAGTCGCGCAACTGACGCCTGGTTCAGCCAAGCCAGGCCGTCAGCTGGTCGAACGCTTTGGGGCCAAATAGGCTCGATAAGTGCTGCCTGAGCGTCGTTAAGGCGACCGACCTACTGTCGTTAGCAGCCCCAAAATCCAGCATTTTGCGGCCTTTACGAGGCCGAATTCCGGTTTTTACTTGGAATACGACCGATCGGACGCTTAGCCTTACGCCAAATCTCGCCCAAATGGAAAGAGGAACCGTGAATAAGCAAGATCTAGCTCAGAAGGTTGCCGGTCAGACCGGAACAACACAGGCCGCAGCACAGCGTGCGCTTGACGCAACGCTGGACGCGATCGTCAGCGAAGTCGCTGGCGGCGGTGAGGTCAGCCTCGCCGGCTTCGGCAAGTTCACAGTCGCCTATCGCAAGGCGCGCGAAGGTCGCAACCCCGCGACCGGCGCAACGATTCAGATCGCAGCCAGCAAGGCACCGAAGTTCTCGGCGCTCGGCGCGTTCAAGAAGGCCGTCAAGGGCTAGCTCACGAACGGGTGCCTTCGGGCACCCGAAATTAAGTAACGCCGTAACCAGCGGCGTCCGGGCTTAGGGCCCGGACGCCGCTGTTTTTTGCCCGGACCAAACCGGCGCGCAGCGCCATCTGGCTGGTACGTTGGCGGCAGATGCCTGCCGCCGACAAGCCCGCGCCACCGCAGCGCGGCGACTACCCGCACCGCACGATGCTGCAGACGCGCTGGAAGGACAACGACCTCTACGGACACGTCAACAACGCCGACTACTACGGCTACTTCGACACTGTTATCAACGCGCTGCTAATCGCCGAAGGCGGCCTCGACATTCACGGCGGTGCGGTGATCGGCCTCTGCGCCGAGTCGCACTGCAGCTTCCTCGGCCCACTGAGCTTCCCCGGCGATGTCGAAGCCTGCCTGCGCGTTGGCCAGCTTGGCACGACCAGCGTGCGCTACGAACTGGCGCTGTTCGACGGCGCCGACGGCCCAGCCGCCGCAGACGGCTGGTTTGTCCACGTCTTCGTCGATCCGCAGACGCGCCGCCCGGCGCCGATGCCGCCGCAGCTACGCGCGCTGCTCGAACGGCTCTTCCCCGCCGAATGACAACCGTCCGCGCCGCCGTCCTGATGCGCAGCGACGACGCCGGGCCGTTCGAGGCCACGAAGCCGATCGAGATCCGCGAGCTACAGCTAGATCAGCCGGGGCCCGGCGAAATGACCGTCCGGATCCGCGCCGCCGGCCTCTGCCACTCCGACCTGTCGGTGATCAACGGCGACCGGCCACGGCCACTGCCGCTAGTGCTCGGCCATGAGGCCGCCGGCGAAATAGCGCAGGTCGGCGAGGGTGTCAGCGAGTTCAAGG
>JBCJTT010000019.1:0-14045 GCA_039744215.1 Solirubrobacteraceae bacterium | reverse complement strand
AGTACGAGGCTGGCGATATGGACGAGGCTGAGAAGGAGAAGTACGAGGCTCGGCTCGCGAAGTACGAGGCTCGGCTCGAGATCCTAAAGAAGTTCGCTCAGAAGCGTGGGCTGGATGGTTCCGACTCGAACGGGCCCTTTACCGTACCTACCAGTGACGAGCCTCTAGCAGTGAGCTTGGTGAATGCTCTTTCGGCGCAAAGCTTTTGGTACGAACTAAGCAACGACCACGGTGACGTGATGGTCCCTCCCTTTGACGCCGCGACCATTGACCCGCTCTGTGTGCTTCCGCTCGCGACCGGTAAAGCTCCAGGTGTCAAAGCTCCAGGTGTCGCCCATGTCGTGTTGGTTCGCCCTGCGTCCTTCCTTATATCCGACGAGAACTCGGAGTGCGATGGCTCGGCTATCGCCGAGCACCGTCGCGACTCTTCCAGTCAGATGGGTACAGTTTTCCCAGCGACGCTTCAGCGGCTCTCAGGATTCGGCAGCGAGGACTTCAGCGAGGACTTTAGGGCAGGGGATTGCAGTGTGGAGGAGATCAAACTCGGTGAGAGCGAGGGCGGCTTCGACCTGCTTCCTCAGCGTTGGGAGATGCTCAAGTTCAGTCCCTACAGACGAGTGGGGTCTGGAGAAAGCCACTGGGAGAAAGGTGTAGAGAAGGATGGCAATCCAAGCGGTTATGGAGTGGTTGCTATCCATTGCAATGTCAGCAAGCGGATCCCCACCGAGGCCACCGTCAGCGTTTTCAAATCTTTCCTCGATCCCTTGGTCGGTGATCCGGGCGCGACGCCAGAGGACATCTGGACGGAGGTCCTCAATTCGGCCGACGGGCTAGACGGGCTCAAGCCCGAAGGCAATTACCCTGGGTATGTATCGATCATCTCATGGTTTCCCGAGGAAAAATTTGAGTACAGCGAGTTCTGGGGCAAGCACGGTTCAGAGGCGCCGCTTCCCAGCGAACGCAAGCACGGTTCAGAGGCGCCGCTTCCCAGCGAACTATTCAAAGGAAAGGGCGCAGCAGGTAAGCCAGAGAATCAGGACTCGCGCTGGGATGTTCTCGGGCGCGAAGGCAACCAAGAAACCGGTTCGCAAGGCGGATGGGGAGTCGGAAAGCGTCGAGCGAGAACCGACTCATGGAGTGTCCGTGACTTCTGGAACGAGATCGGTGGCGCCTCAGAGAGTGGAGGGCGCAAGCAACATGGTCTTGCTTCGGAGAAGAATGCTGCCGAAGAAGGCCAAGTTCCCGAACAAGAACAACGCTGGCCGGAATGCCGTCTGCTGATGCAGGAAACCCGTAAAAGGCCTGTCAGGGCGCTCTTCTACGTCGTCAGTGATCAGTCAAAAAGGGAGGATCACAACACGCCTGCTTCGAGGCTGTTGCGTCGCTACGTTGATTCGCTCACGATCAGCACATTCTTAACTCCAGCACTGATGCTCTTGTGCGCTGAGGAGTGGGGATACCAGACCGCGGCGGAAAAGAGCGCGCTCCCGAGCGCGCTCCCGAAAGGAAAGCGCCTTAGCGAGGAAGAGCGCCTTAGCGAGGAAGAAGAGGCGGAGTGGTTTGCTCGAATTCAGCGACGCTTCAGTTGGAAAGAGCCGATTACTGTCGGTCAACCAGGCCACCTAGAAGTTAAGACAATTCGTGACCGGCTGAGCCTTGATGAGCAGGGTGAAAGAATTCGGCGTGACCTCCAGACTGCTCTCGAGATTAAAGAGACGCGGGACACGAAGGAGACCAACAAGGCGGTTGAGCTATTGACAATTGTCGCAGTTGCTACCGGCGTTGCCTTCGGTAGTGCCACGCTGGCTAGTGCGATCGGGAAGCTTCCTGACAGCTGGAAGTTGGCGTCGGCGGTAGCCGCATTGCTCCTCACAGCGGCCAGTGTTGGATCCGTAACCGCATTCGTGCTTCGCAGGCGGGAAATAGGATGGGTATACAGGATGGGCAAGTACCCAATTTGGGTGGGGATCGTCGCAGGGATCGTCGCAGGGATCGTTGCTGCCTTGCCTTGGGTTTTTTAGCGGGTGACTCCATCTGGGCATCGGATCACGGCCTCAAACTTGGCAGATCTCCTTTCGCCGAGCAGGTGCGAACGGCGGGTCGTGCTGGCTGCTCGTGATACGCTAGAGGATCCTCCGTCGGAGCTTCGTAAGGTACTGCTAGACGAAGGCATCACACTAGAGCTTGCCGTTCTTAATGGCCTCCCTCGGGATCTTCTCGACTTAAGTGACACTCCTGCAGAAGAACGAGCTGCGCGGACCGCCGCTGCGGTTGCGGACAAGGTTAGTTGCATCTACCGGCCGGCGCTGAGATCCGAGACTGAGATGCTCGGCGAAGTGTGGGAGCTGAATGGGACCCCCGACCTACTCGTGCGTGATATCGGTGGCAAATACCGCATTCGGGACGTGAAGCTTATGACCAACCTTGGAGCCCATCCCGAAGTGTCATTGCAACTTCAGTTCTATGCCTATCTCTACGAGCAGACTTTTGGGGCTGCGCCAGCAGGGCTTGAAGTCCACTGCGGCGACGGTTCGCTTCAGGATGTGTCTCCAGGAGGTGGCCCAGAGCTTGAAGCGATGCTCAGGCGTGTAGCGCTCCTGATCCGAGACGGCGAGCAGTCGCATGAGCCGCGCGGCGTAAGCAAGTGCGGCCAGTGTCGCTTTCGGACGCCGTGCTACGGCCAGGCGCTCGCGGAGCACGATGTTTCGCTGGTATCAGACGTCTCCCAGCTCGAAGCACGCGCTCTTTACGCTGTTGATGTCTTCAGTGCCGAGGATCTGATTGGCAAACCGATTGGGGTGATCGCGGCTGCGCTCGATGACGATTGTGATCGGAACGCCGGTCGGGCGCGCGCTGAGCGCGTCCTTCGCGGCGCCGCCGCGATGGTGAGCTGCGAGCCAGTCGTTGTGAGGGCGCCGGAGCTACCGACAACTCGTGAACTGATCATGTTCGACGTTGAAGACACGGGCTGCATCAGCGACCTGCCGGCTCGCGTCCTGCTCTGGGGGCTCCGTGGCTACGGCGCGGCAGCGTGCGATTACATCCCGATTGAGGGTGGATTTGATGAGCAGGCCGATAGCGATGGTTGGTTTGGCTTCCTCGCCGCTGTCAGGGGAATAATCGAGTCACAACCGGAGGCACGGTTTGTCCACTGGAGCTCCCACGAGGTAACAAAAGTAAACCAGTACGTTGAGCGTTACGGGGATCTTGAGGAAGTAGCGCGGCGTCTTGACGGCGCTCTCTTCGACCTGCTGCCCGTGGCTAGGGCCTCCATTATCCCGCCAACTTCGGGCTTCAGCCTTAAGTCGATCGAGAAGCTTGCTGGATACGAGCGCACCCTTAAGGGCCGCGACGGCTCCTGGGTAATGGCGCAGTATCGACTCGCGGCTCGAGGCGATTCCGTGGTTGATCTACAGGAGGTCAACGCCTACAACGCCGAAGATCTTGAGGCTACCTGGGCGGTTATGGAGTGGCTGCAAGGCTTGACTTCATAGTGTCATCTGCGACACTCGCGCTATGCACCGCCGCACAAAATGTTTATACGAAATTAAAATTGAATCGCTCACCCTAAACTTTGGTGGGGGAGGTCCAAACAACCGGGGTCCGGTCACTGCGATGGTGGTCAGCGACGACAGCACACCAACACTGTTGCCGATCATTAGCGCCGGGTTGCCTGAGGCGATGCCGTAAGCCAGCCAGGCCGGACCGCCGGCCAGCACCACCAACAAGAAATCGCGGCTCACGTTGGCGGAGATCCGGCGGCGATGGGCACGAACCCCCTGCGCTAGCGGCTCGCGCCCATCCCAACACCAGAAGCTCCGGCGACCGCTGCCAGAGCATCAGTTGCGGATACGGCTTCAGCGTCACGGGCCAACCGGACGCCGACCTCTTAGCGCAGGAACCTCTTCCACCGGCGCCAGTCGCGGGATTCCTTTTCCTGCCGGGAGTCGATCAGCAACTGGCCAACGCCGGCCATGTTGATCGGCATGTCCTGCGGGTTGTATTTGGAGATGTACTCCGCGAAATCCTGGTGGTATTTCGCGGCGAGCCAGGAACCTTTCCCTCGACCGGGGCCATCTTCCCTTAGGGCTGCCAGCTCCAGATGCTCGCGAGCGAGTCTGCGCTGGTCATTGGCGATCCGATCAAGAGCGGTCCGGACTCTGGGGAGAGCCATAGACGAACTCATTGGCAACCAACAACACCGATGCCGTTGATCCGTTACACGGCCGATCGCTTTCCGGACGTTCGTCCATCGAAGCTAACGGTCCGGTAGCACGACCCAGGCGCAGACTCAGAGCCTGCGCCTCTACGTGCCCAAATCCCCAGGGAGCACACGTTACGGGCGCACGTATTTCAGCTTAAGCGTTTTGAGTACATATTTTCGGGTAACTAGCTGATGTCTCTCGATATCAGGTAAACTTCAGGTGTGTCGCGTAGGTTGGTGCTGCTCGCCGTGCCTCTGGCCTTGACATGCGCGATCAAGGAGAGGCCGTCAAGACTTCTTTGTAAGCTAGCCGCATGGCACACGAGGGGATCAGGAAAAACGTAGCATCGCCGGGCGGCGGAGGAGGAGGAGGTCAACTTCGAGCAGAGATTAGGGTTCTGTACGAAATTTCCGTCGGGCCGCTGACTATGGAGGTGGGCGGGACGACCCTCGACATGACTGACACACTGTCTAACGGTCGGTCAAACTACACGCTCTTCCAGGATCTAGTAGCTAGGATCGCCGGGCTTGAGAAAGGCACAGAGGGAGCTGGATCGGACTTGACCGACGCGTCCGGAAAAGGTTACGAAGTCAAATCTTTCAAAGACCGCGAACGCTATAAGTTTAAGGGAAACCCAGAACAAGGGGACGACAAGATCCATACAGCAGCATCATCGACCGGCTACGGCAACAATCAAGATAAGGAGGGGGTAAAGAGGTGCCTAAAAGACGATGATTACTTGGGGGCGCTGGCTATCTGCAAAGAGACCGGCTTCGACAAGAACGATTTCTACATCTACACAAACACAAGGCAATACAACCCAAAAGTCCCGCTTCGCTTCATCATCGTCCCGAAACCGGATGTCTTGCGCGGCCTCTCAAAGAAAGATCCGAGGCTGATCTCCCGCGAGCAAGTGCTCGCCCTCGCCCGCAAGACAACTGTTGTCCCGGAGGACTGGCTCTAAACTGGCGATAGTCAGCGCTAGAGGCTGAGTCGCCCCTGAGCCGGCGGCTGTACCGATCCACCTCCTTCACCATCAAAGTGTTCGTTGAGGAGGAAGAAGATCTCTTTGATTGACAGGGCCTCGGTATAGGCGACTCGCGTGAAGAAGCGCGAATAGTCGACTGACCGGAGAGCTTCCAGGACCTCGGGGTCAGCAAGCCGTAAGAACATTTGAGTTGTGTTCGGCTTTGGTTCGAACTCGGTTTTGACCATGCCGCATCCGTGTCCGAAAATCGTAAGACTGACATCCGCTATCTCGGGCTTCACCTTCTCGATGTAACCTCGATCCTCGATCACAACTTTCGGCCTGGCTTCATCTCTCTTCTCCCAGATCTGAACGCAGGTCTTGAGCGCTCCGCGCTCGCTTATTGGGTTCCCATCGGCCTTCACGTAATCGATCGCGAGGTCGTGATCTGAGACCAAGTGAAAGCGATGATCGAGTCGGTTGCTCACGGACCACTTTCTCCAAGAACGTGGAACGATGAAAGCGATCACACTGCTTATGCTGGCGGCGTGATTGAAAAACGGAATGCTCAGGGCATTGTTACGCCCGAACGGCGGGTTGGTAACCGTGATCCATTGGGGAGCAGCCTCCAGCGAGGTCGTCAAGAAGTCTCGCTCGCTAACCCGAATGTCAGCAGGTTCAATGTCGCATGCCCAGTACTCGCGCACACCCGCCCGCGCAAACGCATCCAAGAATGCGCCGGAACCTCCCGCAGGCTCAAGCCACCGTTCTTCAACGCTGGACGGGAATGCAGTGGTCACCTCGCGAACCACCGCGTCCGCGATTGCGGGCGGCGTGTAGAACTGCTCTTTGCCGGTAACCCGTCGGTTTCCGAGCATCTTGCGCTTGGAGGTAGTGCTCATGACGCGAAGCATACGCGTCGTCGCGGGCATCTCTAAGGGTCTGCAGCCGTCTGGTAGTGATTTTGAGCGCGTTTCGTTACCGCGCTTATCAGTTCATTCGCAGAGCTGGGTCGCTGGTTCGAGACCAGCCGTGCCCGTCCCCAACCGTCCGAGGAATAGGGCTTTGAGCAGTCGCGGTCCAGCACCAGTCGGGATGGTGTAGCTTGGGGAATCCAGCTTGGATCTAGTCGTGCCAAGCGCGTCGCGAGGACGAGGCCAATGAGAGCAACCGCCAATGTCATATACGAACTTCACTTGGAGCGCCTGCTACTAGAGCTGAGCACCGGCGACACCGTAGACGTGAGTCACGCCCTTCTAAATGGTCGAGCAAACTACATCATGTTCGAGCGGCTCGTAGGTGACCTCGTCGGACTCGGGGCAGGCACGCAGGGAGGTGGATCAGATTTGGCCGATGAGGGCGGGATCGGCTACGAGGTCAAGGCATTCAAAGACGTGGAGCTTCATCCGGGAGATAAAGACGACCTATTCCAAACTTCTGCATCATCGACCTTTGGTGCCAACAACAACGGGCCGAAGGTAAAAAGGTGCCTAGACGATGGTGATTACTTGGGGGCGCTGGCTATCTGCAAAGAGACCGGCTTCGACAAGAACGATTTCTACATCTACACAAACACAAGGCAATACAACCCAAAAGTCCCGCTTCGCTTCATCATCGTCCCGAAACCGGATGTCTTGCGCCTCCTCTCAAAGAAAGATCCGAGGCTGATCTCCCGCGAGCAAGTGCTCGCCCTCGCCCGCAAGACAACTGTTGTCCCGGAGGACTGGCTCTAAACTACTGATAGTTGCCCTTGGGGGGTAATGATCACCACGCGAAGCATAGGGCTCGTCGCGGGTATCTCTGACGGTCTGCAGCAGTCCAAAACGGATCCCGAACCCATCTCGACGCCGCGCTTATCGGTTCATCCGCAGCGCGAGGCATGGTGTTCTCGACCAGCACAAGCGATAGCTTTAAACTCCAGCTCGGATCGCCAGTCATCTCAATCGGAACCACGCTGGTTCGGCGTCGTCCTCGATCCACGTGAGATCTTGTTTGGACCTCCCCCGCTTTCGACGACACAAAAAGCTAGAAGAAATGTCCCCCTTCAGTGGAGTATGGGGCCTTGACGGGTCCATCTGCGAGGCCTAGGAATGCACCCAACTCAAGGAACATTCGCGGAACAAACAGCGTCCAACGCTGTCCAGCCGCGTCCCTCTCTGTCCAGAGCAGAACCCCCGGAGCTCCTTACCAGACGGACCAAACCCTAAGCCGACGCCCGGATTCGAACCGGGGACCCCTTCATTACGAGTGAAGTGCTCTACCAGCTGAGCTACGTCGGCGACGCGGCGAAGGATAACCGTCGTCGCGCCGCCTCGGCTGCGGGGCAGCGCCTGTGACGTAGGTTGGAGCGATGGCCGCTCCAAACTTCGACCTTCAATCGCACTCAACCGCCTCTGATGGCGAACTGAGCCCAGCTGAGGTGGTCTCCCGCGCCCACGAGGCCGGCGTCGAACTGCTCGCGCTCAGTGATCACGACACGGTTGATGGCTTGGATGAGGCCTTCGCTGCCGCTGGCGCGACCGGTGGCGCGCTGACGCTGGTCAGCGCAGTCGAGATCTCATCGCTCGATCGCGGCGAGGATGACCTGCACATTCTCGGCTACGGGATCGACCACCACAACGCGGCGCTGCTGGCGCTGCTGGAGCTGTGGCGCGAGGATCGGCTGGCGCGCGGTGAGCGGATCGCGACGGCAATGCGCGAGCTTGGCTGGGAGGTGACGCTGCCAGCGCGCGGCGACAAGCCGCTCGGCCGCCCGCATATCGCCGCTGCGATCTTTGATCACCCGGCCAACGCGCAGCGCGTGGCCGATGAAGGACTGAAGGATTCAACGCAGCTGCTCGTCGCCTGCCTAATCTCCGGCACGCCCGGTTACCGCGGCCGCAGCGCACCGACCGTCGCTGAGGCGATCGAAGCGATCCACGATGCAGGCGGCGTGGCCATCTGGGCGCATCCGTACTGGGACTTTCAAGACGACGATCAGCACGAGGCAACGCGCGACCTGCTGGAGCGCTTCGCGGCACTCGGCGGTGACGGCGTTGAAGCCTTCTACATCACGCATACTGAGGAGCAGACGCGCAGGCTCGTCGAGCTGGCAGGCGGGCTCGATCTGCTGACGACCGGGTCGGCCGACTTCCATGGCGAGTCGAACCCAAACTTCTCCGCCTTTCGCGCCTTCAGCCTCTACGGGCTGCAGCCGCGGCTCGGGCCGATCGACGTGCGCTAAGCGGGCGACCGGCGCGCCGCCCTGGAGTGTCGAGTAATGTCGGCGCGATCGACCGCTCGCCGCGAACACGCCGCGAAGTTCTGAAGATCGCTGGCGCAGCCGCTGGCGGCGCGGCGCTGGCGCAGCTCGGTGTTCCGGCGATCGGGACGGCACGTTCGGCGACGACCTTGGCGGCGCTCGAACGGCGCCTCGGTGGGACCTTGATCGTTCCTGGCGACATCACCTACGGTCCGGCCGCCGCGATTTGGAACACGCGTCTGCAGATCGCTCCTCGCGCGATCGCCTTCTGCCAGAGCGTCAGCGACGTGCGCGCGGTCGTTGCCTTTGCCCGCGGCCGTGGCTGGCCGATTGCGGCGCGCAGCGGCCGCCACAGTTTCGAGGGCTACTGCAACACGACGGGCATTGTCTGCGACGTTTCGGCGCTGACCGATGTGCGCTTCGATCGCGTCCGCGGAACGGTCACACTTGGCGCAGGAAACAACGTTCAGAGCATCTGGGAGAGCGTCGTTGTCGGCGGCGGGCGAGGGATCCAAAACGGCAGCTGCCCGACTGTCGGTATCGGCGGGCTGGCACTCGGCGGCGGGCTTACGACAGAGATGAGGAAGTACGGCGTATTGGTTGACGACATCGTCGGCGTCTCGCTGGTACTGACCGACGGTCGCTACGTGCACGCCTCGGCGACGCAGCGACCGAAACTCTTCTGGGCACTGCGTGGCGGTGGCGGCGGCAACTTTGGAATCGCCACTTCGTTCACGATGCGAACTCACGGGGCGCCCGCCGTTTACAACTTCGCGCTCAGTTTTGTCTGGTCCAAGGCAGCTGAGGTTTATGACGTCTGGCAGACGCTTGCTCCGGCGGCGCCGAAGGAGATGACTTCGTGCACGTTGCGGCTGGCGCGCGCCCCGTTAACGCCGGACGGCGCAGCGTACGAGCTGCACACCGAGATAACCGGCAAATGGATGGGTAGCAAGGCAGATCTGGAGGATCTGCTGGCGCCGCTCGTCGCGCTCGGTCCGAGGGTCGTTCCGATCACGATCACGCGCACCCCTTACGCAGTCGCCCATCAGCCAGGCGGATGCAAGCTGGCAGTTGACGGCTCGGTCAATTGTGTAACGACCGGTAGCAGCGGTGACTACCCCAACTATCAGCGGTCTGACTTCTTCACGAAGCCGGTTGCTGCTGCCGGTATCGCAGAGATCGTTGCTCAGGTTGAGCGGTGGCCAGGCGGCCCCGGCTCGTATGAAGGCGGCGTTCAGATTGAAGCGACGGGG
Organism: Solirubrobacteraceae bacterium; assembly: GCA_039744215.1. Lineage (GTDB taxonomy): Bacteria > Actinomycetota > Thermoleophilia > Solirubrobacterales > Solirubrobacteraceae > F1-60-MAGs163. The sequence goes on along the minus strand of JBCJTT010000019.1, from coordinate 4,379 downwards.
CCGCCGAGCAAGGTCAACCAGGTTGCCTCAGACGCGTTGGCTTGGGTTCACCGCGACACGCTTTACCACACCGTTTACCTCAACTTTTGGGGTCAGCCGCAATCGGCCGCGGCGAACATCGAGTGGGTCAACGACTTCTACGCTCAGATGCGACCATACGCGTCCGGGCAGGCATACCAGAACTACATCGACAGCGGCCTGAAGAGCTGGCGCTCAGCCTACTACGGTAACAACTGGAAGCGCCTTCAGAAGATCAAGCGGGCCTACGACCCCGACAACGTGCTGGCCTTCACGCAGGGCATCACGCCGGCCCGCTAAGCGCCGCCGACCCGCCAGCCAGCTAGCGTCCAAGCGGTGTCAACGCTTGAAGCGATTGTCCTGGGCCTCGTTCAGGGACTGACCGAGTTCCTGCCGATCTCCAGCACCGGGCACATTCTGTTTGTGCCGGCGCTGGCCGGATGGCCCGATCCCGGGGCCGCCTTCAGCGCCGTGATTCAGCTCGGCACGATGGCCGCCGTGCTGGTCTACTTCCGCACCGACCTGTGGCGGATGGCGGTCGCCTTCGTCAAGTCGTTCGTCGGCGATCGTCCGCTCTGGCGAAGCGACGACAGCGATGCGCGGATCGGCTGGTACATCGTGCTCGGCACGATCCCGATCTCAATCATCGGCATCGTTTTCGCGGATCAGATCGAGAACGACGTGCGGTCGCTCTCGCTCGTTGCGGTCGTGATGATCCTGTTCAGTTTCGTGCTGATGGCCGCCGACCTGAAGGGCGCGCAGGATCGTGACGTCAAGCAGCTGACGCTGCGCGACGGCATCATCATCGGCCTCTTCCAGGCGCTGGCGCTGATCCCCGGTGTCAGTCGCTCCGGCGCAACGATCTCGGGCGGCCTGTTCCTCGGCCTGGACCGCGAATCGGCGACGCGCTACTCGTTCCTGCTGTCGGTCCCCGCAGTCGTTCTCTCCGCCCTCTTCGAGCTGCGCAAGATTGGTGACGGGGCTGGCGCCTCAGTCGACGTGGCGCCGACGATCATTGCGACCGTGCTGGCGTTCATCAGCGGCTACCTAGCGATCGCCTTCCTGCTGCGTTTCGTGCGCACGCACAACTTTGCCGTCTTCGTCGTTTACCGCGTTGCCGTCGGCACGACGATGCTGGTGCTGATCGCCGCCGGCGCTGTCAGCTGAGCGTGCGCGCCAGGCGATAGGCGAGCGCCTCAAGCTGCAGCAGATCATCGGGGTAGAGCGAGAGCGAGGCACGCGTCTGGTCAACAAGTTCGACTGCCTCGCGCAGGCGGTGCGAGCTCAGCCCCTGAGCGTCGGCCTGCAGCTCGCTCTGGCGATCGACTGCGTAGATCAGCTCGGGCGCGCCGTCAACGATGCAGCCGAGGTCCCTGTACCAGAGGCCGGCCAGCCGCAGCGCCTCGCCCAGCGCTGAGGTGCGCACCCTGCGCCAGACGCGGTGGGCATCGGCCTTGGCGTCCTTCTCATACTTTGTCCGTTCGCGCTTTGGCAGCGTTTCAGCCGCAGTCTTGGCTTGCTCGTTCAGCTCGTCCTCGGTCTGCGCCGCCAGCGCCTGCGCTTGACCGACGATCGCGATCCAGGGCCGCTCGGTCAGCTTGTCGTGGCGGGCAGCGCGGGCAAAGCGTTCGGCATTGAGGCGCAGCTTTGCGCCCTCGCCTAGTGCCATCGCCAGCGCCCGGTTGGCATCGCCGAGCGCAAGCCGGGCGCAGGCGCGGGCCTGATCGGCGGCAATCCCGCGGCCTGCCAGCTGCTCTTCCAGTTGGGTCTCGGTCGGGGCATCAAAACGGACCGCCAGGCAGCGCGAGCGGATCGTCGGTAGGACCTGCTCAGGCCGGTCGCTGAGCAGCACCAGGTGGACGTAGTCGGCCGGCTCTTCGAGCGTTTTCAGCATCCGGTTGGCGGCCTCCGCGTTCATCGTCTCGGCGCCTTCGATCACGAAAACCCGTTTGCTCGCCTCGAACGGCCGGCGCGATGCTGCGGCGACGACCGGCTCGTCGATGTCGGCCTTGCGCATCTCGCGTGCGCCGCTGGCCCGCACCCAAGTTAGGTCCGGGTGTGACTCGCGCTCGACGCGGTCGCGCACACCGTCAGGGTTACTGGCTCCCTCGGCCAGCAGCTCGGCCGCGAAGGCGCGCGCCGCCGCAGCCTTGCCTGCGCCGGGCGGACCGTGGAACAGGTAAGCGTGCGACGGCTGGCCGCCGGGGCGCAGCGCGGCGCCGAGCACAGCTTGGGCGTGCGGGTGACGTTCGATTGCGGCGAGCGTGCTGATTGGCTGATCGTACGGGTACGCTCGGCTCGTTGATGGCGGGACGACTGATCACGATTGAAGGCCTCGACGGCTCCGGCAAGTCAACGCTGGTCGCCGGCCTCGCCGCGGAGCTGGAGCGGCGCGGCGTCACGGTCAGCGCGCTGCGCGAGCCGGGCGGCGTTGAGTTAGCCGAACGGCTGCGCGATCTTGTCAAGGATCCTTCGCTCAGCGTTGATCCACGGGCCGAGGCGTTGATCTACGCCGCCGCCCGCGCCCAGCTCGTCAGCGAGCTACTTCGGCCGCTGCTTGCCGGCGGCGCGATCGTGCTGCTCGACCGCTACATCGACTCGTCGCTCGCCTACCAGGGAGCCGGTCGCGGCCTCGGGCTGGAGCAGGTTGCGGCGATCAACAGCTTCGCTAGCGGCGGCCTCAGACCGGACCGCACGCTCTACCTGCGGGTCGATCGCGACACGCGCGCGGCGCGGATCGGCGACCGCGGCGAGGCGAGCGACCGGCTGGAGGCGGCCGGCGACGAGTTCTTCGCAGCCGTCGGCGAGGCTTACGACGCGCTGGCCGCCGCCGAGCCGCAGCGGATCCGCGTACTGGACGGCAGCGCAGCGCCCGACGCCGTGCTGGCAGCGGCGATTGACGCGATCAGCGACCTGCTGGCCTAGGATTGAACGATGCGTCTGCGTTCACTGATCGTCCTTGCCGCGAGCTTGCTGATGCTGGCAGCGCCGCTGAGCGCCCAGGGCCAGACCGGGCCTCAGCCGGTTGAGCCGGTCCCTGGTGAGCCGGCGGCGCCGACCGGCGGCGCGACAGTGCCGATCACGCCGCCCGCCGGCGCGCCCGGCCAGCCGGCCACGCCGACCGTTGTGACACCGGCCACGCCGACCGTTGTGACACCGGCGCCGACGACCACGCCGGCGCCCGCCGCGGCCGGAACGAAGCAGCTCAGCAAAGCGCAGGACCGCGGCCTTGCCTGGTTGACGATCGGCCTGATCGCGCTTGCCCTGCTGCTACTTGGCGTGCTGATCGTGCTCGTCCTGTGGCGCGTTCGCGGCTGGGACCCGCGCTGGCTGCGCAGCTCGCGCCACGCCACCGCCGAGGCTGGCTGGCGGGTCGGATTGGGCGGCGCTGAGCTGCGCGATTTCGTCCGCCTCGGGCGCTAACGGAGCCGCCTCGCTGACAAAAAATGGCCGCTCTGCTCGGCTATCCTGAAGGGAACCCAGTTCGTCCACCGGACGGCGCCAAAGCCGGCTGGGTGGCCGATTTCATTCCGTCCGACCCGAGTGGAATGTTGTTCGGCCCGCGACCGGTTATCCGGGACGCGATCAAGGACCGGCAATAGTGTCGGCAGGAGAAAGGAATCAGACGATGGAAACCACGCCGCAGAGCCACCGCACAGCCACCGCCGAAGTTCAGGCCGGCCAAGCAATGTCGATCGCCCGTCGCTTCACGCAATCCGGCGCCGATCCGTTCGATTCAGTTGAGTGGGAAATCCGCGACGCGCGTATCGCGCACGGCGATCACGTCGCCTTTGAACAGAAGGACGTCGAGTTCCCGAAGAGCTGGTCACAGAACGCCGCCAACATTGTCACGCAGAAGTACTTCCGTGGCCAGGCCGGTTCACCCGAGCGTGAACACTCCGTCAAGCAGATGATCGGCCGCGTCTCCGGCACGATCGCCGACTGGGGTCGCACGCGCGGTTACTTCGCCTCGACCGAAGACGGCGACGCCTTCGAGGCCGAGCTGACTCACATTCTGCTGCACCAGATGGCGGCCTTCAACTCGCCCGTATGGTTCAACGTCGGCTTCGAAGAGAAGCCGCAGTGCTCAGCCTGCTTCATCCTCAGCGTTGATGACACGATGGAGTCGATTCTCGGCTGGAACACGAAAGAAGGCACGATCTTCCTTGGCGGCTCCGGCTCTGGCATCAACCTTTCAAACATCCGCGGCTCGATGGAACCACTGAGCAAGGGCGGCACGGCCAGCGGGCCGGTCTCGTTCATGCGCGGCGCCGACTCTTGGGCCGGGACGATCAAGTCGGGCGGCAAGACGCGGCGCGCCGCGAAGATGGTTGTGCTCGACGTCGATCATCCGGACATCG
>JBCJTT010000018.1:0-16102 GCA_039744215.1 Solirubrobacteraceae bacterium | reverse complement strand
GTTGGTTCCGTTGGTGCCGTTGGTTCCGTCGGTGCCTGGCGCGCCTGCGTCACCTGTGAGACCTGTGAGGCCTGTGAGGCCGGTCGCACCGTCGGTGCCGTTGGTGCCTGCGGCGCCGTCGGTGCCGTTGGCGCCGTTGGTGCCTGCCGCGCCGGTCGCGCCGTCGGTGCCGTTGGCGCCTGCCGCGCCTGCGGTGCCAGCGGCGCCGGTCGCGCCCGTGACGCCTGTGAGGCCTGTGAGGCCTGTGCGGCCGGAGCGGCCGGAGCGGGAGCGGCAGGCGCGACCGGCGCGACCGGAACGGCAGGCGCGACCGGTCGCGCCCCTGCGGCCGGTCGCGCCGGTCGCGCCGGTCGCGCCGGTCGCGCCGGTCAGCCCGGTCAGCCCGCGTGGGCCCGGAACCTCGGTCGCGGCGCTTGCGGCGCCAGCGGTGGTGGCCGCCAGTGCCGCCGCGGCGCATAATGCGCCCACCAAGACGCCGATTCGGCTCAACGCCCTGTGCAGTTGGTTGTCTTCTGTGACAATGACCTGAAGGTCGTAGTCTTGGAGGCCGACCTTGCCGACCACGGTCCGAGCGGCCGAAACGGTGGTTTTGTCAACGGCTGATGGGAGTAGCAACCTTAGAATGAACATGGGTCAAGGATAAGTCCGCACCGGCCAACAAAAGTCCCGCTTTTCCGCACGATTTCGGCTCATTTCCACAGCGCTGGTCGGTATTCGTGGCGGACCGCGCTAGCGAATGCCCCGCAGATCGCTACCGTAGTTAACACCGCGCCGGAAGCCGTCACTGGTAACGCCGCGCTCGCTGCAGCCCGCTACGCACTCCGGCCGGGGCCGAGCCGCCGATCGGAATTCTTGCTCAGTCCGTCGAGACGGACCCGCGCCAGAGCGAAGCGTCGATCAGCAGCCAGCTAGGGCTGGCCCGGATAGCTCCCGCAACTACTCGACGCGGCCTTCAAACCCCGCTCATTTGCCGGGAAACCAGCGCCGGCGGGACATCTGCCGGGGCAAACCCAAACGGCCCAGATGGAGACGGTGGGAATCGAACCCACGTCCGCGGTCGCGTAAGAGGTGATCTCTACGAGCGTATCCGGCGCTCTAATCTCGCTCCGCGCTCGCCTCGCCGGCGGGGTTGCGTGGGGCCAGTCCTCAGTTAATTTCCCTAGTTTGGCGAGGACACTCCTCCCCAGGTAAGCCGGCGTTTGATCCGGGAATCCCGACGGCCGGCAGGCCGGGTCCCGAACCTCACAGCGCTAGCGGTGTGCTAGGCGGCGAGGGCGTACTCGTGAGAGTCCGCACATATGTTTTTCCCGGTGATTTACGAGGCCTCCGGGAACCTCGGCTCGCAACCACCCCCACGATCCGATCACGTCGAAGCCTGTCGTCCCCGGGGATGTACTGCCTTCACTGCACTGGTTAGTCTAGCGGCCGCAACGGCCGCCGCCAGCGGCCCGATGCGGCGATACTCTGGCCGACGATGTCGACAACGCGAGCGCAGCCAGCCCCGCGGGGCGTTGACCGCAGGCTGTTTCGCTCAACCCGAGCGGCGCGCACGCCGCTGATCGGTGCCGTAGCGCTTGGCGTCGCAACGTCGCTGCTGGTGGTCGCGCAGGCCGTCCTGTTGGGCCGCGTTATCGCAGCGGCATTCCCCGGCGGCGAGTCGCTGGACGGGCTTCATGACGAGCTCTGGCTGCTGGCCGCGATCGTTGCCGCCCGCGCGCTCTGCGCCTTCGGCTTTGAAACGTCGGGCCGGCTCGGAGCGCGCCGCGTCGTTGGCGAGCTGCGCGCGCGGTTGACTGCCCATCTACTCGAACGCAGGCCGGCCGGCCTGCGCGACAAGCGCGCCGGTGAGCTTGTCACCAACGCCGTGCAGGGCCTGAGCTCGCTGGAGGCTTACTTCGCGCGTTATCTGCCACAACTGGTGCTCGCCGTGATCGTGCCGGTCGTGATTCTGATTTACGTCTTCCCGCGCGACTTTGTGGCCGGCACAATCCTGCTGGTGACGCTGCCGATCATCCCGATCTTCATGATCCTGATCGGGCTGGCGGCAAAGGCCGCGACCGAAAAACGCTGGCGCACACTCTCGCTACTCAGCGCGCACTTCCTCGACGCCGTCAAAGGGCTGCAGACGCTCAAAGCCAACGACCGCGCCGGCAGGCAGGTTGAAACGCTGCGCGAGACCGGCGAGCAGTACCGGCGCCAGACGATGGCCACGCTGCGGATAGCATTCCTCTCCTCACTGGTGCTGGAGCTGGCGGCAATGATGGGCACGGCGCTGGTTGCCGCGGTGGTAGCGATCCAATTGATCAACGGCGACCTTGACTTCGCGACAGCGCTGGCAGTGCTGCTGCTGGCGCCCGAGCTCTACCTGCCGGTCCGAATGGTTGGCCAGCAGTTCCATGCCAGCAGCGATGGGCTCGCCGCCGCACAGGCCTGCTTTGAGGTGCTGGACGAGCCAGCTGCCGTCAGCCTGCCGCCGTCGCCGGTGGCGTCGCCCGATCCACGACTTGGCTCGCTTATCCTCGACGACGTCAGCTTTGGCTACGAGGGCCGCGGCGAGGCTGTGCTGGAACGGGTAAGTCTGACGCTGAAACCTGGAGAGCAGTTGGCGCTGGTGGGGCCCAGTGGCCAGGGTAAGAGCACCGTTGCGGCGCTGATCCTGCGCCTGATCGACCCAGACCATGGGCGGCTGCTGTGTAACGGCATAGATCTGACGACGGTCGACCCGCACGACTGGCGCAGGCACCTAGCTTGGGTGCCGCAGCGGCCGACGCTGTTCAGCGCAACAATGGCCGACAACATCCGTCTGGGGCGCCCCGACGCCGACGAGGCTGCGCTGAGCAAGGCCTGCGACGATGCCGGCCTGGATGAACTGCTGGCGTCACTGCCGGAAGGGTTGGAAACGCGGCTTGGCGAAGGGCAGCGGGCGCTGTCGGCGGGCGAGACGCAGCGCGTGGCGCTGGCCCGGGCCTTTCTACGTGACGCGCCCCTGGTGATCCTTGACGAGCCGACCGCCCACCTTGACGCCTCGTCGTCGGCTGCGATCGGTGAGTCGATAGCGCGCCTTAGTGAGCGTCGCAGCGTACTGCTGATCGTCCACCGGCCGGCCCTTGCGGCGGCGGCCGACAGGATTCTGACTCTCAGCGGCGGCGCGCTCGCGCCACTGGAGGCGGAGCGGTGAGCAGCTCGGCGCCGACGTTTCCAGTGCCGGACCGCTGGGGCGCGCTGCGCCGCGCCGCACGACTGGTCGGTCCGCGGCGCGGCCAGCTAATCCTGTCGATCGCGCTCGGCGCCGGCGCGATCATCGCCGCGGTCGGCCTGTTGGCAGTTGCCGGCGTACTGATCAGCAAAGCGGCGCTGCGCCCCGAGGTAATGACGCTAACCATCTTTACCGTCGCCGTGAGGGCGTTGGCGATGGCGCGTGCGCTGCTGCGTTACGGCGAGCGGCTTGTCTCACACGACCTTGCCTTCCGCGTCCTTGCCGAGCTGCGTGTTCGCTTCTTTGAACGGCTGGTACCGCTTGTCCCCGAGGGGCTGCGCGGCGTCCGCAGCGGCGACGTACTGAGCCGTTTCGTTGGCGATGTCGACACTCTGCAGGATCTATATCTGCGCGCGCTGGGGCCGCCGCTGATCGCAGTGATGGCGATCCTCCTGCTGGCCGGCGGCGTGGCAATCGTGCTGCCCGCAGGGGCCGCAGTGATCGTTGCCGCGATGCTGCTCGCCGGGATCTTGCTGCCGGCGCTGGCGGCGCGCGGCGGGCGCAGCTCAGGGCTGCGCGAAGCGCCGGCCCGCGCGCAGCTCAGCTCCGAACTGGTTGAACTGGTCAGCGGCGCCGCCGAGTTGGCCGTCTACGGTCGCGAGGACGAATGGGCCGCGCGCGTCGCGCTTGCCGACAGCAAGCTGGCGGCAAGCGAGCGCGCCGGCGCCTGGATCAGCGGGATAACTAGCGGCATCGGCGTCGTGATCGGTGGCGCTGCAATGATCGCCGTCACCGCGATCGGCGTACAGGCAACGGCCGATGGGCAGCTCGATGGCGTGCTGCTGGCGGGGGTTGTCTTCCTTACGATCGGCTCATTCGAGGCCGTCGTCGGGCTGCCTGACGCCGCCCAGCGGCTAACGGCCTGTGCGCAAGCGGCGGCGCGGCTGGAGAGCGTGACCGAGGCACCGGCGCCGGTGACCGACCCGCCGCGGCCGCTGGCGCTGCCTTATGGCGGCGCACTTAAGTTCAGCGATGTCACGGTTCGCTTTGACGGGCGCAGCGAACCGGCGCTGGCCGATCTGAGCGCAACATTTGAGCCGGGCGCGCGGGTCGCGCTGGTTGGCGCCAGCGGCGCCGGCAAGACAACGCTGGCACGGCTTGCCGTGCGCTTTCTCGACCCCTCCGCCGGCGCCGTTAGCTTCGGTGACGTGGACGTCCGTCAGCTCTCCCAGGACGAGCTACGCGGCTCCGTGCGGCTGGTAAGTCAGGAGGCTTGGCTGTTCACGACAACGGTCGCGGCAAACGTCAGGCTTGCGGCGCCTGAGGCCAGCGACGAGCAGGTAGTCGCCGCTCTGAACCGAGCCGGGCTGGGCGACTGGCTGGCATCGCTACCCGAAGGGATTGAGACGCTGGTCGGCGAAGAGGGGGCTGAGGTTTCCGGCGGTCAGCGCGGCAGGATTGCGCTTGCGCGCGGCTTCATCGCCCCGGCGCAGATGCTGATTCTCGATGAACCGACCGCCAACCTTGACGCGGTTGGAGCGCGTCAGCTGCTCGCTGCGATCGGCGCCGACCGCAGCGACCCCCGCGCGATGATCGTGATCACGCACACAGTTGATGGGCTTGAGAACTTTGATGAGATCCTCGTGCTCGACTGCGGACGGGTGATTGAGCGCGGCAGCTGGAGCGAGCTGATCGGCACCGGTGGCGCGCTCTCACGTCTGTCGGCAGCGGGCTGAAACGGCTGCGGACATAAAGCGACGCAGCCCCCGAGCCACTTTGGGACCCCTCGCTCCATCACTTCCACCATTGCTGGCTTCCGTTCCGGTGAGGGAGGCGCGACCTTACATCCCTGGTCGTCGCTCTTGGCAGCTCGGTTGCCGCGTCTGAAGATCAACTTAGGGAAGCCCCCGAGCCTCGTCAAGAGCAGCAAACACAACGAAGCCGCAAACTGCGGACAAACGACGCCTTGCGGACGCTCCAGCGCGGCTTAGCGGTTGAGCTCGAAGCCCTGCAGCAGGGCACCATCAACGCACTGGGCGATCACGTCGTCGGCGTCATCGGTGATCAGCATTGCGCGCAGGTCGTTGTCGTCGATGTAGCCCGACTTCAGCACGGTTTGACGGATCCAGGAGCGAAGCCCGCCCCAATAGGACTCGCCAAACAAAACCACCGGGAAGTGATCAACCTTCTCCGTCTGGATCAGCGTGAAGGCCTCGAAGGTCTCGTCGAGCGTGCCGTAACCGCCGGGCATTACGACGAAACCGCAGGCGTAGCGAATAAACATCATCTTGCGCGTGAAGAAGTAATGGAACTGAAGCGAAAGGTCTAAATAAGGGTTGGCGTTCTGCTCGAACGGCAGATCAATGTTCAGCCCAACCGAGCAGGCGCCGGCGTCGCGGGCGCCGCGGTTTGCCGCCTCCATCATCCCCGGCCCGCCCCCGGTGATGATCGCGAAGCCAGCCTCACCGAGCCGCTGCGCCAGCTCGCGCGTCTGCGCGTAACGCGGGTCAGCTTCGGAGCAGCGTGCCGAACCGAAGATCGAGACAGCTGGCCCCAGATCGGCGAGCAGGCCAAATCCCGTCGTCAGCTCCGCGGCGGCGATCGCGACCCGCTCGTCGTCGGTCTTCGCGCGCGTCGCGCTCGGCGCCTCAGCGTTGAGCAGCTCAAGGTCGGGGTTGATCGGTGCGGCTGCGGGCATAAAGCGACGCAGCCCCCGAGCCACTTTGGGACCCCTCGCTCCATCACTTCCACCATTGCTGGCTTCCGTTCCGGTGAGGGAGGCGCGACCTTACATCCCTAGTCGTCGCTCTTGGCAGCTCGGTTGCCGCGTCTGAAAACCAACTTAGGGACGCCCCCGAGCCTCGTCAAGAGCAGCAAACACAACAAAGCCGCAATTTAGGACAAAGTGAGCAACCGGCTCGCCGAGAGCGGCGTTCTTCGCCTTTGCCTATGCTCGCCCCATGAACGACTCAGCGGTTGACAAAGTCATCTGGCAGCTGGAAGACCTGGTCGGCGGTGGTGGCCCGGCTGAATGTGACGATCTGCTGGCCGACGCCGATCGCCGCGCCGCGGTACTGGCAAGCGCCCATTCCGGCAAGGTCGCACAGCTCGACGGCCCCGGGCTGGCACTGATCGTCGCTGAACTGGCAGTGATTAGCGACCTTGTTGGCCGTGCCGGCAACTACGCCCACCTGCGCTTTGCCGCCGACACCGAGGACCCTGTTAACGGCGCGCTGATGGCGCGCGTTCAGGAGCTGGCGACAGCGATCGGGACGAAACTCGTCTTCTTTGAGCTGGAGTGGGCCGAGCTGGACGACGCGCGCGCCGACCAGCTGCTGGCCGCCGACGGGCTGCAGCAGGCGCGCCACTACCTCAGCACGATTCGCCGCTACCGCCCCCACCTGCTGAGCGAAGCGGAGGAGAAGCTGTCGGCCGAGAAGGCCGTCACCGGCCGTGATGCCTGGTCGCGGCTGTTCAGTGAACTGACCAGCGCGATTCGCGTACAACTGCCGCAGGAGCCGGAGGCGGTGCCGCTCGACCAGGCGCTCAGCCTGCTCCATTCACCGCAGCGTGACGTGCGGCGCGGCGCGGCGGAGGCCGTTACCCGCGCGCTGGAGCCGGGGCTACGCACGCGCGCTTACCTCTTCAACACGCTGCTGCAAGACAAGGCGACTGAGGACCGATTGCGCGATTACCCGACCTGGCTATCGAGCCGCAACCTTTCCAACGAAGCCAGCGATCAGTCGGTTGAGGCGCTGATCGAGGCAGTTGAGGGCGCATATGACCTGCCGCGGCGCTGGTACCGGCTGAAAGCGAAACTGCTGGGGCTTGACCGGATCGCCGACTACGACCGCGCCGCAGCGATCGCGCAGGACGACGCCAAGATCGGCTGGGACGAAGGGCGCGAGATTGTGCTCGACGCCTACGGTGACTTTTCGCCCGAGCTGGGCGACCTAGCGGCGCGCTTCTTCGACGAGCGCTGGATCGACGCCCCGGCCCGCGCCGGCAAGCGTGGCGGCGCCTTCTGCGCCTACACCGTTCCGAGCGTCCACCCCTACGTGATGCTCAACTGGACGGCAACAAGGCGCGACGTAATGACGCTGGCGCACGAGCTGGGCCACGGCGTCCACGCAGCATTGGCGATCCCGCGCGGCATCTTCGAACAGCACACGCCGCTTACCGTCTGCGAGACAGCATCGGTCTTCGGTGAGACGCTGGTCTTCCGGCGCCTGCTTGAAGCCGCCGACACGCCGCAGTCGCGGCTCAGCCTGCTGGCCGAGAACATTGAGAACTCGATCGCCACCGTCTTTCGTCAGACGGCGATGAACCGCTTCGAGCAGGCGGTCCACACGCATCGCCGCGAGCAGGGCGAACTTTCGGTTGAGGACTTTGCGACCCATTGGCAGACGACGCAGGAGCAGCTGCTTGGCGACGCCGTTGAGATCACAGCCGACTACCGCTCGTGGTGGAGCTATATCCCCCACTTCATCGCCAGCCCCGGCTACGTCTATGCCTATGCCTACGGCCAGCTGCTGGCGCTGTCGGTTTATGGCCAGTACCTCAAAGAAGGCGAGGCCTTCGTTCCCGTCTATCTTGAGATGCTGGCGGCCGGCGGCTCGCGCAGCCCCGAGGCGCTGGCACAGATTGCCGGCCTTGACCTGAGCGACGCTGGTTTCTGGAAGTCGGGCCTGGAGCTCGTCGAGGCCGAACTGGAGGAAGCTGAGATCGCTGCCGAAGCGGTAATCGCTGAGCGCGGCTAGCGGTTTGCTTCGCGCAGCGCACGGTCCATGTCGCGCTTGGTTTCGCGTTCTTTGATCGCCTGACGCTTGTCAAAGCGGTCGCGCCCCTTCGCCAAGCCCAGCTCAACCTTGGCGTGCTGGCCCTTGAAGTAGATCCGCAGCGGCACGATCGTCAAGCCCTTCTGAGCCTGCTGGCCGGTCAACCGTGCAATCTCGCTGCGATGCGCCAGCAGCTTGCGCACGCGCTCCGGCTCGTGGTTGTTGCCAGCCGCCGGTGCGTAGGCCGAGATGTGGCAGTTATGCAGCCAAAGTTCGCCCTCATAGACCTGGGCGTAGGCATCCTTGATCTGGACTAAGCCGTCGCGCAGCGCCTTGACCTCGGTTCCCTGCAGGACGATGCCGCACTCGATCTTGTCGAGGATGTCGTAGCGGTGGCGCGCCTGACGGTTGGTCGCTACATCGCCTGGCGCAACCTTCTTTTTGCCTGCCTTGGCCATCGAGCGAGCCTAGCGAGCGGCGGGCTTTTCGGCGAGTAGCAGATCGACCCGCCCGCGCGCCCGATCAACCCGGTCAACCTTGACCTTCAGGCGGTCGCCGAAGCGGATCGTGCTGCCGCTGCGATTGCCGGTCATGATCGTGCCCTGTTCGTTCAGATCCCACCAGTCGCCCGCGATCCGGCGCACCGGCAGAAAGCCCTCGTGCGCAGCGCCGTCGAAGCTAACAAAGATCCCGGCGTCGATCAGCCCCGTCACCTCACCGTCGAACGGCTCGTCGGCCCCACGCTCACGCAGCCTGCGCTCCAGCAGGAAGGCGCCGGCGATCGAATCGGCAATCCGCTCAGTCCTTATAGCGTCGCGCTCGCGCTCGCTGGTCCAGACGGCGATCTCCTCCAGCTCGTCGGCGCGCGGCGCTTGCTCGTCGCAGCCGACGGCGCTGAGCAGCGCGCGGTGACAGAGCAGGTCTGGGTAGCGGCGGATCGGCGAGGTGAAGTGGCAGTAGTTGGCAAGCCCAAGCCCGGCGTGGCCGAGGTTCTGCGGTGAGTAGCGGGCCTGGCGCAGCGACCTCAGAACAAGGTAGGTGAGGCCAAGCCGGCCGCTGCCGGTCCGTTTGACGTGCTCGTCAACGGCCAGCGAGACGGCGGCAACAACCTCGCCAGCTTCAGTTGACGACAGGTGCTTGGCAGTCGCAGGCGTCGGCACGCCGAGCGACGCCAGCTGGTCGAGCAGCCGCTCAACCGATTCCGACTCAGGCCGCTCATGGATGCGATAAAGGGTCGGCAGGCCGCGCTCGCTGCAAAGCGCTGCGACCGCCCCGTTGGCGGCGATCATCAGATGCTCAATAAGCCTATGAGACTCGGTCTGAATGCTGGCCGCCGAGTCGGCGACGTGGCCCTGCTTGTCAAAGGAGAACTCCGGCTCGACCGACTCGATCGCCAGCGCTGCGCCGCCGGCCCGTCGCGCCGCCTCAAGCTGCGCCGAAACTTCACGCGCCACGCTCAGCGGCTCCGCCCACGGCGCCTTGGCTTTGCGCTCGCCGGCGAAGATCTCGTCAACGTCCTCGTAGCTGAGCCGCTTGTCCGACCGGATCAGCGAGCGATAGAAGCTGCTGCGCAGCAACTCGGCGCCCTCAAACTCCAGTTCGCCGGTAACCGCGAGGCGCTCCTCACCGGGAACCAGCGAGCAGACATCGTTGGAGAGCGCCTCCGGCAGCATCGGCTCAACTGCGCCGGGCACGTAGACACTCGTTGCGCGGCGGCGAGCCTCACGGTCGATCACGTCGCCGGGCCGCACGTAAGCGCTGACGTCGGCGATGTGAACCCAGATCCGCGTCAGCTTGTCGCTGACCCGCTCGGCCGAGATCGCGTCATCAAAGTCCTTGGCGCTCGAAGGGTCGATCGTGAAGGTCGTCAGCTCGCGCAGGTCGCGGCGCGACGGCTCGTCGTGAGGATGGTCGCGCGCCAGCTCGGCCGCTTCCAGCACCTTCTTTGGGAAGCGACGGCGCAGGCCGCGGTCGAGCATCAGCGCCTCAACGACGTTGCGAGCGATCTCCGGGCTGCCAAGCAGCCTCAGCACCTTCGCCCTAGCATTGCGTGAACCGGTGCCGGGGGTTGCGATCAGCGCCAATTTGCCGGCGCGGGCCTTGGCCGGCCCCTTACCAATGCTGATCTGCTGGCCGGGCTCAAAGAACGGCTCACCGACGAGGAACTTGCCGCGCTGGTTGAGCAGCACGACGAGCGGCTCGCCGGCTGCCCGCTCGCGCATCGGTGGCGGCGTCACTTGCGGGCGGCTTCGCAGCGGCCGAGCTTCGTCAACGCGGCGCGCAGCGCCATGTCCCGCGTCGCCTTAGGCGGCTGCTTGACCAGCAGGTCAGGCTTTAGCCCGGCACCTTGCGAGACGCCCCTGCCGCCAAGATTGCGGCCCTTCGGCGTGAAATACTGGCCGGCCGTGATGTCGAGCGCACCGCCGTTAGAGAGCTCGATCACTTCCTGAAAAACGCCCTTGCCAAAGGTCTTTTCGCCAACCAGCGTTGCGCGGCCGCGGTCCTGCAGCGCGCCAGCGACGATCTCTGATGCGGACGCCGTGCCGCCGTTCGTCAGCACGACAAGCGGCGCCTTTGGCACGATCGGCTTACCGGTCGCGTCAAGCGTGCGGCTCGCAACGTTACGGCCGCGTGTAGTGACGATCGGTCCTTTGGCAAGGAACGCGCTGGCGATCAGCTGAGCCTCGTCAACGAGCCCGCCGCCGTTGTTGCGAAGGTCAAGGATGTAAGCCTGCGCGCCACGCTTCTTCAACCGTTTCAGCGCCGCGTAGACAGCGGAGTGGGCGCCTGAGCTGAACTGCGAAAGGGCAACGATCCCGACCTTCCTGCCGCAGATCTGCTTAAGAAGTGATGCAACAACCGGGACGCTGATCGGCCGACGCGTCGCCGTCACTGTGCGCTCGTTGCCTTCGTGGATCACCTTCAAGCGGACTGTCGTTCCGGCCGGGCCCTTGATCAGCTGCGAGGACTGCTCGGTCGTCAAGCCTTTCAGCGACCGGCCGTTCGCTTCGACTATCTGGTCGCCGACAACAATCCCAGCTTGTTTCGCAGGCGAGCCCTTATAGACCGAGCGGACCACAAGGCCGCGCTTGACGCGGTCGACGGTCACACCGATCCCCGTGAAGCGGCTTTTCTGACTCTCTTGAAACTCGGCGTACTGTTTCGGCGTTAAGTAGTTCGAGAAACGATCCTTCAAGCGACTGACTGCGCCGCCAATCGCAAAGTTTGCGAGCTGCCCTGGCGGCAGCTTGCGGTAGTAGGTCGACTCGATCTCGTTGAGCGCCTCGCGCACAACGACCTGATCATCGCTGCCGACCAGAACGCCGCGCAGCGGCGACGGCACAAGCTGGGGGTTGCGGCCGCCAAGCCAAATGCCGGCAGAGAAGATGACGACGACCAGCGCGCAGGCGGCGACGATCGACAGGAAGACGGTGAGAAGGACGATTGAGTTGCGGGGAGCGGACATTGGCGGCGACGGCGAGCGGGCGCCAGTCTACGGATGGTAGGGCGGCGACGCAGCGCGAGCGGCCCTTATGGCGTCTAGACCTGCAAGAAGCGGCGCAGCGAGATCGCCGAGCCAAGCGCGCTGACGGCAACGCCAGCGCCGAGCAGCACTGCAACAAGCAGCCCGAAACTGATTGTTGTCGGCGCTGCGAGCAGCGCAAAGTCGCTGACCAGCGGGTCAACGAGCGCCACCTTCATCACGCCGAGCAGCAGGACAGCGAGCACGGCGCCGAGCGCGCCGAGTATGACCGCCTCAAGGACGAACGGCCAGCGGATAAAGCCGTCGGTCGCACCGACCAGTTTCATTACCTGAATCTCACGGCGGCGCGAGAAGACAGAAAGTCGGATCGTGTTCGAGATCAGCAGAATTGAGGCGACGATAAGCAGGCCAGCGAGCAGGCCGGTCGTCAGCTTGACGACGCGCGTTGCCGTCAAAATCTTCTCCGTGTTGTCCTTCGACGAACCGACCGACTCGATCGACGGATCGATCGTTGTCCGTCCCCCACCAAGCGTTTGCGGCTGAATCGCGCTAACCAGCGCCAGCGCATTGTCGGGGTTCTTTGGCGTGACGCGCAGCGTGTCGGGCAGCGGGTTTGAGCCGAGCAGATCGTAAGCCTCAGGGTTCTTGCGGCGCTCCAGCGCGTAGGCGGCGTCCTTGCTGACGTACTGAACCGACTTAACGCCGTCGATTGCCGCCAGCTGCGAACGAACCCGCGTCGCATCGCCAAGCGTTGCGTCGCTCTTCATGTAGACGTTGACGATCACCTGGCCGCGAACGTCGTTTGCCGCTCCCGTCGTTGCCTGCACGATCGGAATGAAGACGCCGAGAACCAGCAGCGTCACGAGGACCGAGGCAAGCGCAGCGAAGCTCGGAACGGCGTTACGGCCGATCGAGGTGAGTGCCTCACGCGTGAAGAACCTGAGTTTCATCAGTCTCTGAAGGCCTGATCGAAGTCGTCGCCCGGCTCGTCCTTTTGCTCCACCCGCTGCGGCTGCGGCGAAGGCTCGCGCAGCAGGGCGCCAAATTCAGCGGTCGAGATGTCGGTCGGCGCGTAGCGGCCATCGAGCTCGTCGCGGACGATTACACCATCGGCCAGCTCCAGCACGCGGCGGCGCATCCGGTCAACCATCTGGGAGTCATGCGTCCCAACCAGCACCGTCGTGCCCGTGCGGTTGATCCGGTACAGCAGCTGCATAATGCCGATCGAAGTCTCGGGGTCGAGGTTGCCGGTCGGCTCATCAGCGAGCAGCAGCGGCGGCGCATTGACAAAGGCGCGAGCAATACTTACGCGCTGCTGTTCGCCGCCGGACAGCTGGTCGGGGTAGTGGTGAAGCTTCGTTGCAAGCCCGGTCAGGCGCAGAATGTCCGGCACCTTTTCGCGGATGTCAGCGCGCGAGCTGCCCGTTACCTGCAGCGCGTAGGCAACGTTTTCGTAAACCGTACGGTCGGGCAACAGCTTGAAGTCCTGGAAGACAACGCCAAGGTTGCGGCGGTAGTAGGGCAGCTGCTTGTGTGACAGCTCGCCGAGGTCACGGCCGGCGACGAGAATCTTTCCCTGATCAGGCTCAAGCTCCTTGATCAGCAGTCGCATCAGCGTTGACTTGCCGGAGCCGGTCGGGCCGACGAGGAAGACAAATTCACCGCGGCGGATTGAGAAGGTCGTACCGCTGAGGCCAGCCTTAGTGCTGTCGTAACGCTTCGTCACGCCGCGGCACTCGATTGCGTTGGCGGGATCGCCGGGGCGACCGGAAGCTGCCGCCGCGTCCTTGCGCTGCGCGAGCTTTGAATCGCGCAGGCGCAGCTCTTTCTCAGTCGAGGCCATCGTCAACCGATGTTAGCCACGTAGCGGCGGATTCCTCCCCGGTCGGCTCGCTGCAGCAGTGGTTGCAGCAAAATCGATCGATTACCGCTGACCGGCGGCGCTATCGTCAACGAATGGCCGTAATCACGAGCACTACCGCCCCCAACGGACTGCCGATCCATCGGATCGCAATCCCTGGAACGCGCGCCACGACGATCCTCGTGGCGTTCGACGCTGGCGCCCGCACCGAGAGCGCCGAAGAGAACGGCATGGCTCACTTTCTTGAGCATCTCGTGTTCAAAGGTGGGCAAATCTACGACGATTACCGCAAGGTCAACGAGACGGCCGAGCGGATGGGCGGATCGCTCAACGCATACACCAGCCACGACCTTGTCGCCTTCCACATCACGGTGCGTGCCGAGTCGGCGCCCGAGGCGATCGACCTGCTGACCGACTTTGTTGGCCGCCCCAAGCTCGACGCCGACGAGCTCGACAAGGAACGCGGCGTCGTCATTCAGGAGATCCAGCGCTACAAGGACGAGCCAGCCTCGGTCGCCGGTGATCTGATCGAACGGGCCGGCTTCGGCGACCATCCGTTGGGCCGCACCGTGCTGGGCCCCCAGGAGCACCTCGAGAGCTTCACGCGTGAGGCGATCATCGCCTTCCGCGAACGGCGCTGGTCGGGCCAACGAGGCGGCGCTTTCATCGTCGGAAACCTTGAGCACGTATCGAATAATGGCTCGGTTGACGAGGCTTTTGGCCGCTTTCCGTCGCTGGCAGCGCCGCCGCAAGCTGAAGCTCCGGCAAGCTTTTCGCCGGAGGTGCTGGTCGAAGAGCGCGACAGCAACCAGTCGCACCTGCGGATGCTCTACCAGCCGCAGATCGACCCGGCCGACCCGGCCCAGCGCGCAGCCTTTGGGATCTACTCAACGCTGCTCGGTGGCTCGATGGGCTCGCGCCTGTTCGACGAGATCCGCGAGCAGCGCGGCCTCGCCTATTCGGTCTTCGCGATGTCACACGTTGCCAGCGACTACAGCGCGCTGATCCTCGGCGCCGGGCTGGAGTCGGCAAAGACCGGCGAGGCCTTCACACGGATGTGCGAGATCGTCGCTGAACTTGCGACCGACGGGCCGACCGAGGAGGAGGTCCACCGGGCGCGGGCCTACGTCGCCGGCCGCCGCGTCCTGTCGTTTGAGAACACCAACGCCGTCGCCGGCTACGCAGCTGGCCGTTCAATCGTCCACGGCGAGAGCTTTGACCCCGACGATGCGATTGCCGCGATCGACGCAGTCACCTTCGACCAGGTGGCAGAGGCAGCGCGGCGCGTTGACCCTGAAAAACTCTCAATTGCCTGCGTAGGGCCGCATAAGCCCGGAGAATTCGGCTAGTGACCGCCGCCTAACCAGCGCTGGCGTCACGAATTGGGAGTAGGCTGGTCTGTAGTTCAGGAGCAAAGCTGACCCCACATATTTCCGTATCACTGCTGAGAACACAGTCAGACGAGCGACTCGCGTCGCTAGCTGGCGGTGGCCACGAACGCGCTTTTGAGGCGATCGTCGAGCGCTACGGCAAACCGCTAAGGCGGTATGCGCAGCGTTTTCTCAGCGAGGCACGGGCTGAAGAGGTTGTCCAGGCCGCGTTCCTCAGCGCCTGGACGGCGCTGGGGACCGGCACAGAGGTTCGCGACCTGCGGCCCTGGCTCCATCGGATCGTCCACAACGGAGCCCTGAACGCCATGCAAAAAGCTGAATCTGGAGAGCTTGAACTAATCGAAGCGCCCGACGGAGGCCTCAGCCCCCACGCGGCGCTCGAACAGAATGAGGAGATTCGTAGCGCACTGAGCGTCATCGCCTCACTGCCTGAACGCCAGCGCACTGCCTTGCTGGCCGTCGCAGTTGATGGCCGCGCCCACGCCGATGTTGCGGCGGACCTTGGCGTCAGCGACGCCGGCGTGCGTCAGCTGGTGCGCCGCGCTCGTGTGCAGCTGCGCGCCGGCGCGACAGCGCTGACGCCGCTGCCGCTCGCTCTGTGGCTGGCCAATGGGCACCGGAACACCAGCCCGGACGTCGCGCACCGGATTGCTGAGATGCTCGGCGAGGGCGGCGGCAACGCGCTAGCCAGCACGGCGTTCAAAGCAGGCGCAGTCGTCATCTCGGTGACGGCCGTCGCGGCGGGGGCGCCGAAGGTCGCCACCATTATCAACGAGGGCAGCCGCTCAGCACCAGCGGCCGCCAAGATTGCCGTGCAAGCTGGCGCAGCCGGCGCGATCAGCGGCGAAATCGGTGGCCCCGACGGGATGATCGATGGCGCCGGGCAAGGGATGAAGACTTTCGCAGGCGGCGGCGCGAGCGGCGACCGAGGCGGCTCGATGCCGATGGCGTTTAGTGCCGATCCTCTGACCAGCGACGCAGCCCCGGGCGGCCCGCGAGCGGCTCCGTTCCAGGGCCCCGACTGGCCGAGCGCGGGTGGCGGCGGCGGTAAAGGCGATTCCGGCGGTGGCGGCGGCGGTAAAGGCGTCTCGGACCAAGGACGCGGCGGCGGTAAAGGCGGCTCGGATCAAGGACGCGGCGGCGGTAAAGGCGGCTCGGACCAAGGACGCGGCGGCGGTAAAGGCGGCTCGGACCAAGGACGCGGCGGCAACAGCCCGCCCTCCGACGATCGAGCGATCTCGCTGTTGCCGCGTCACATTGACGCGCGCCACCGGTCTGAGTAACATACCCCCGTTTAAGGAGTAACTGCTTATGTCCCGCTCGATCCAAACTCTCTCGCTAACGCTCGCAGCATTGCTGCTTCTGGCGCTGTCAGCCGCCGCGGCGGTGCTG
>JBCJTT010000017.1:0-19560 GCA_039744215.1 Solirubrobacteraceae bacterium | reverse complement strand
GCCGCCGATCCCGCAGCCCCGCCGCTGATCGACGTTTGCGTCCACCGCAGCGTCCATCCGGACGTTGTCGCGGCTGAGCTGCGGGCCGGACTGGCCGGCGGTGAGGTTGCGACGCGCCAGCATTACCTCAGCGCACGGCAGGCGCGGCTCTGGCGCGCGATCGCCGCCGCTTACTCACCGGCCCGCGACGCTGCTGATGGGATGCAGGCTTACGACGCTGTTAACGCGGCGATCGGCGAGCAGCTTGATCAAGCCGGCGTCCACGTGATCGGCCTCGGCTGCGCCGACGGCGCGAAGGAGCGCCGCCTGCTTGAAGCACTGCCGCCCGACGGCCCGGTCATCGTGACGCCGATCGATGTCAGCCTGCCGCTGCTGCAGATCGCCGCCGACCAGCTGAGCGGCGCTGGCGGCGCTGCGCTGCGCCGGCCGATCCTCTGTGACCTTGCGCTGGCAGCGCCCGACCTGGCGGCCGCGGTCGGGCAGGCGCCTGGCACCCGCGTCATCACGCTCTACGGGATGCTGCCGGGGATCGAGGCCTTTGCCGCGATTGCCGCGGCGCTGGCCTTGCTGCGGCCCGGCGACCTGCTGGCCGTCAGCGCCAACCTGCTGCCTGAAGATGACGACGCATTGCAGCGGATTTCCGCCCAGTACGACAACGCACTAACGCGTGACTGGCTCTGGGCACTCTGCGACGACGTTGGCATTGAGCGCGGTCAGGCGCAGCTGCGGATTGGCCTGCTTGACGATCCTGGCGCCGGCGCCGAGGCCGCGGTTGGCGCCTGGTTGGAACCGCTGGACGATCTTGAGCTGCAGCTTGAGGGCGGGCCGCTGCCGCTCAGCGCTGGCAGCTCGGTGCGGCTGCTGCGCTCTGCCCGCCACACACCGGCTGGGCTGCGGGCGCTGGTCGTTGCCGCTGGCCTTGAGCCGCTCACCAGCGCGCTTTCGCCAAGCGGCGAAGAGGGTGTGCTGCTGGCGCGCTGCCCTTAACGCTGGTTGATTGCGCCGAGCGTCCTCAAGACGGCATTGACGCACGGCACCTCGTGCGTGCGGAAAAGGCTGGTCTGGCCAAGCGCCGCCAGCACGGCAAAGAAGCCCTCGGCGCTGCGAACCTCGTCGCCAAAGTAATCGAAGGCGTGCGGCAGCGCATGGCAGACCGGCCAGCCGAGCGTGCGCAAGCGGAACGTGTTGATCAAGATCTGCGCCTGGTGGCGCACGCGCTCCTCGCCGTCCTCAAGGTTGGAGTAGTAGAAGCCCAGCCCGGGATCAACAAACAGTCGCTCAACGCCGGCCGCGCGCGCAGCGGCGATCCGCGGCTCAAAATGGGCGATCAGCTCGGGCAGCGGATCGTCGCTGAGCGTCACCTCGCCGACCTCGCGCACGTTGTCGCCCTGCACAAAGCAGAGCACGACCGCTGCTTCGTACTGCGCCGCCAGCTCGAAGATCTGCTCCTGATTAGCGGTGCCGGTCAGGTTCAGCAGGTTGGCACCGGCCTGCAGGCAGGCCTCGACGACGGCCGGCTCGTAGGTCTCAACCGATACCAGGATCGCGTCGGCGCGCAGCGCCTCGATCACCGGGACCAGCTGCTCGATCTGCGACTCGGCGCCAACGCGCTCAGCGTCGAGGATCGTCGATTCGGCGCCGATGTCAATCAGGTCGGCGCCCTGCGCGGCGAGCAGGCGGCCACGCTCGATCGCCGCCTGGGCCGACGGCGCAACGCTTTCGTGGTACCACGAGTCGCGCGACATGTTGACGACGCCCATCAGCGCCGGCTGCTGGTCGAAGTCGAACTGCCTGCCACCAATGTCAAAGCTCGCGACCGGCGTTGCCAGCTCGTCGGTGTGCGCTGAGGCCAGCGCTGCGAGGTCGGCGAGGCTGAACAAGCCGCTCGTCTACTTCGGCTTGTTGAAGTTGCCGTGGGCCAGCAGGTACCACTCGCCATCAACAACCAGGTCGGCCGGCGAGCCGCTTGCCGCGGTCACGGCTGCTGCTTTGCGCAGTGGCAGGGAGGTTGTCGTCTCTAGCATCGCGCCAGCCTAGCGAACGCTAGTCGCCGATTGTGATTGTGAACGCTGCCTTGAACTGCTCGCCCGGCGCCACGCTCGCCAGATCGTCGCCGCTGATCAATGCGTTGGTTGGCGACGTCATCGGCTCGAAACAGATAAACGGCTGATCGGGCGGAGCGTAGATCTGGGCGAAGCTGTAGCCGGCGTCGAAGTCGAGCGACAACGAGCGGCCCGGCCCGCTCAGCTGAAAACGTGGCGGCTCGCTCAGCCGATCGAACAGGTCGTCGTAGCTGCGCTCGCCCAGCTGGCTGCGGCCGCCCTCTGCCACTTCACTGGCGCCGGTCGGAATACCGCTGGCATCGAGCAGCGCTTGGCGGCGCACCGGCAGCTCAATCTCAACGCCTTCACGCGATCCGCCGGGCAGTGCCAGATAAGGATGGAAGCCAAATGCGACCGGAACGGCGGTGTCGCCGGTTGGCGTGACGGTCGTCGTGATCGTCAGGGCGCTATTGGCCAGCCGCAGCTCAAGCTCCAACATGTGGCGGAAGGGGAAGGCGACGGCCAGCTCCTCGTGGGCTGAGAAGTCGAGCCGCGCGGCGACCACGGCGTCGTCGCCCTCGGCGCCTGCCTCGACAGGCTCCCAGTAGGGCGAGGCGGCGAGCAGGCCGTGCATCGGCAGGCCGTTGGCATCGAAGTGCAGCGGCGAGGAACCGTCGCTCAGTTTCACATCGGCGCCGTCAAACGAGTAGCTCATCGCCGCCAGCCGGTTGGCCCACGGGTAGAGCAGCGGGATGCCGAAGGTTGAGCCCTTCTCTGCGTAGGCCGTCAAGCCGCCACGTTGGCCGAGCAGCTCCTCGCCGTCGCTGCGCAGCGAGCAGCAGACCATGCCAACCGCGGGCGCGCAGACTGCTTCCAGGCCCCCGTCGCCCGAAGTCAGCGTCAGCGTCGCCTGACCTCCGGTTGTCGTCTGGGTGACCGCTGCGCTCATCTTGGCAACTCTACGCGCCGCGCTGCGCTAACGGCCGGATACCCACCAAGCCGGTCTATTCGGCGGCCAGCCGTTTCGTAGTTGGCGTGCAGCGGCCGCCCGTGTTACCGTTAATCGATGCTGATCAACGCTCGTTCGCTGGTCGTTTCAGCGCTGCTGGTTGCAGCAGTATCGCTGTCGCTCGCCGCTTGCTCAAAGAGCGTCTCGGTCGGCGAGCCAGCTGTCCCGAAGGAGCAGGTCCAGACGGACGCTCAGACGCAGCTGACGAAGGCCGTCGGTCAGAAGTTGCCGCCGATCAGCTGCCCCGATGATCTGAAGGCCAAGCTTGGCGAGAAGATGATCTGCACGGTCACGCTGAGCGGCAAGCCTTACGACGTGACGGTCACCGTTACCTCGGTCAACGGAACGGACGTGAAGTACGACGTCAAGGTCGCCAGCACGCCACGCGGCTGAGCGGTTAGGCGGCTGGCGCTTCGCCCTGCTGCGCCGACTCGCTGCGCAGCTCCTTGAAGACGGTCTTGCCGTAAGTTATTGGAGCAGTACAGAGCCCGCGGTTTTCAATCCCGGCCCGACATCGGCGAGGAGACTGCTCACGGCAGCACGGTCATGACCGAACTGGCTGTTGCCCGGCTGAGTCAGCTTCGCCAGCTCTGCCGCGCCCAGACGACGATTGCGATTAGCACCGACAGCGCGCGTGGCAGGCCCAGCGATGTCAGCAATGCCAGCACTGCAAGGACCCGCCATCAGACGCCGGCCGCCTGAGCGTGGCGCGGCGGTATAGGCTGGAGCGAACGCGGCAACGCGGCAACGCGGCGACGCTGACGCCGCCGAACTTCCAGATGCCCCCATAGATCAAACGCTACGCCTGCGCTCGACGGAAGCTTCAGCGGGGATTAGGGGACGGTATTGGAACCCTGAGTTTCGCGACCGTATCCGGCGACTTCATCGCTTGGTGTTTTCCGAGGGCTGAGCCTGGTGGACTGTCCAACGACCAGGAGAAGCGTTCCGCTCCCGTCCGGGAGCGCGACGCGCAGCACCGCCTGCGATCTACCACCGCCCGCCGGGCGGCATGACCAAGCCGCTGATCCCGTGGAAGAACCGCCCAACGTTCCAGCAGGTGGTCGAGATCACGAAGCGCGCGCCGCGCAATTCGGCGGCTTCCAGCCCTCGCCGCGGAGCACGCGCTCGTACCCGATCCAGACGACGTTGATCGCCGTGAGGACGATCTGCTCGCGGGTGACCTGCGGGTGGTCGAGCCACCAGATTGCGAGGCCGCTCAGGCCCGCGCGCATGACCTCCGCGGCCATCTCGAGCGCCTCGGGGTCGGGCCCAGCGATCTTCTCCGTGCCGGGCTCCTCGCCGAGAAGCACGCCCAGCGCCACCCGCGCCTGATCCTGGACCTCGCGGTGGTCGGCCTGCACGTCGGGATCGCCGCTGGCGTCGCGGAAGAACATCTTCGCGGCGAAGGGATGCGACTCCACGTAGGTCGCCCAGGCGTCGAGTGCGGCGGGGACGCGCACCTCGACGGGGTCGGGGCTGAAGAGGTGTTCCTGCCACATCTCGAGCAGCTCCACGCGCGTTCGCTCGAGCAGCCGCCGGTGGAGCTCCCGTTTCGACGCGAAGTGGTCGTAGACCACGGGCACCGAGACGCCAGAGCGCCGCGCGATCTCGTCCATCGACGCCCCCTGGTAGCCGCGCTCGGCGAACACCTCGGTCGCGGCGCGCTCGACCAGCTCGCGGCGCTCCGGCCCCGTCACGCGCTTGCGCGCGGATCTCGCGGGCGGCCCGGCCCGCACCGTCGCCCTCCCCTTTGACAACCTAACGCTCCTTAGGTAGACTTCCTAGTGGTCATTAGGTTAGCCAATAAAGGAGACGTCATGGCAGAGTCCATTGTTAAGGATCCGGTCTTGCAGACCCGCTACCGCTTCTCCCGCTCGACCGACGAGGACGGCGGCGAGGTTCAGCACGTCGACATGGAGGTCGATCCGGGCGGAGGCGTGACGCCGCACATCCACCACCACATGGAGGAGCGCTTCACGGTGAAGGAGGGGTGCGCGGAGTTCCTGGCCGGCCGCAAGTGGGTGGCAGCCGGACCTGGCGAGACGGTCATGGTGCCGCCGGGCACGCGCCACGCCTTCCGCAACCGCGGCGATGTGGTCGCACGGGTGGAGTGCGAAGCGCGCCCGCCCTCGACGCTGCAGGACTTCCTCGAGGACGCAGCCGCGCTCTCGCGCGCGGGAACTTTTACCCGCCACGGGGTGCCGAAGGGTCCGAGCGCCCTGCTGAAGGTCGCAGTCCTGGTCGAGGACTACCGCGAGATGGTCGAGCTCTTGTTCCCGCCGCTGCCGCCGATGCCAGTGCAGCGCTGGGTCATGGCGCCGCTCGCGAAGCTCGGCCGGCGGCGCGGGTACGCGGCGCGGAAGTTCGCGCAGAGCGGGCCAGCCTAGCCTCGCGGGGCGCTTGCCGCCGCCTTGACGGCCTTGAGGCAGCTCTCGCGAGACGGGGTTCATCGCAGTGCCTGACCCGGTCCTTGCGATCGGCCCGCACGTTGTCCCTCCCACCCCCGCAGTCCGCTACGTCGCACTGGCGCAAAGCGCTGCTGCGAAAGCGCACGACCGTGCCTTCCTTGAAGGTCCAGAGGTTGTTCGGTGGACCGAACCGAAGCGGCCCGGCTGAGTCAGCTTCGCCAGCTCTGCCGCGCCGCTACTGACAAGGTGAGAGATCCGGCCAGCTTCGCCGATGATCGAGCTGATGATCAGCACCGTCGCGAACAGCATCGCAATGCCAGCACTGCAAGGACCCGCCATCAGACGCTGGCCGCCTGAGCGTGGCGCGGCGGTATAGGCTGGAGCGAACGCGGCGACCCTGACGCCGCCGAACTTCCAGATGCCTCGATCGATCAAACGCTACGCCTGCTCTTGGCGGAACCTTCAGCGATCCACAGTCCATGGTTGACCAAGTCAACCATTCTCGCTACTGTGGCTGAATGGCAGACTCAGTCCCTCTCAACGAGGCCAAGACGCGGCTTTCCGAACTGATCCGCCGCGTCGAGAGCGGCGAGGAGATCGTCATCCGCAGAGGACCCACGCCGGTCGCACGACTGATTCGTGAACCCAGCGGGCGGGTGCTGCCGCCTGGATCCGTACCCGGCATCAGCGGCCGCCTCACCGTCGACTTCGACGAGCCGCTCGAAGAGTTCGCCGAGTACCTCGGAGACGATCGATGAGTCCGGCGCTGCTGCTCGACACGCACGCCGCTCTGTGGTGGCTTCTCGCATCCGCCGAACTGCCCGACCCGACCCGACAGGCGATCAGCGATGCAAGCGCGGTACATGTCAGCGCTGCGACCACCTGGGAGGTCGCGATCAAACGGGCGCTCGGCAAGTTGGAACTCACGCTCCCCAGCGGCGTCTCATTCGCCGGCGCCTGCCGTGCCCACGGATTCACGCTCACCGATGTCAGCCACGACGACGCCGAGGCCGTCGCTGAACTGCCGCCTGTGCAGCGCGACCCATTCGACCGGTTGCTCGCCGCTACGGCGCGACGCCGCAACCTGACGCTCGTGACCCGCGACCCTGGCTTCGCCGACCTCGCGGTACCCACTCTCTGGCTGGCCTGAATTCCGGACCGTCCTCGACGATCCGGCAAGAGTAAGCGACTTGTGTCAGCGGAGGGGGAGGGATTCGAACCCTCGGTACAGGGGTTACCCGCACAACAGTTTTCGAGACTGCCCCGTTCAACCGCTCCGGCACCCCTCCGGGGCCGCGCACTGCGCGCGACAGCGCAAGCCTAGCGAGCGGCCAACGTGCGGCGGCCAGCGGGTCGTGATCTACGCCGACAGCGGCCGCGTCACAACTTGAGCCGTCGCGCTTAGCGCCGCTCGCTGAAGAAATCGGCCAGTAGCGCTGAGCACGGCTCTTCAAGCACGCCGCCAAGAACGTCGGGGCGGTGGTTTAGTTGCGGCTCGGCGAGCAGGTCGAGCACGCTGCCAGCGGCGCCGGCTTTCGGGTCCCAGGCGCCAAAGACGACGCGCGGCACACGCGCCAGCACAATCGCGCCGGCACACATTGCGCATGGCTCTAGCGTGACGTACAGCGTGCTGTCGAGCACCCGCCATGAGCCGAGCGCGGCGGCGGCGGCGCGCAGCGCCACGATCTCAGCATGCGCGGTGGGGTCGTTGTGACGCTCACGCTCGTTGTGGGCGCGCCCGATCACGCGACCGTCGTGAACGACCAGCGCGGCGATCGGCACGTCGTCGTGAGCCGGCGCCAGCCGTGCCTCCTCGATCGCTTCCGCGATCCACCGTTCATCGTCAAGCTGGCGCGCCGGGTCCATACGGCTGTCATCATGCCTGATTCGCCGGGAACACCGTTACTTTCAGCACTTCCGTGTGTTCTTAACGGTGAGCGCCACCACGGCGCCCAGCTACCAATGACTCAGATCACGAAACTCCGACTTCCGTTTGCCCTGCTCGCTGCCTGCGCCGCGCTCGTCGCGCTGCCCGCGGCGGCGTCGGCCGTTCAGGTCGTACCGAACGAGATCGTCGTTCAGTACGTCGATCCGGCCACCGGTCAGGCGCCGTCGCCAGCCGCCGCCGACCCGGTCGTGATCAAGGTTGACAATGTCAATCGTGCGCTGGCGACGCTGCGCTCGCGCGACGACGTCGCCTACGCAGTCCCCAACTTGATCGCTCACATCGCAGCGACCGGCTACACGCCGAACGACCCGCTGCTGGCGAGTCTGCAATGGAACTTCGTTGGCGCTTACGGCGTCCGCGCACAACAGGCCTGGGCCAACGCAATCGCCGCCGGCCGTGCCGGTGGCCGCGGCACGATCATCGCCGTGATCGATACCGGCGTCGCTTACTCCAACCGCGTTCCCTATCGAATCTCACCCGACTTCACGGCCGGACAATTTGTGAGAGGCTGGGACTTCGTTGACGGTGATCCGTACGCCAATGACGCCAACGGCCACGGCACCCACGTTGCCGGCACCATCGCTGAGAAAACGAACAACAGGATTTCGCTAGCGGGCCTTGCCTACGGCGCCAAGATCATGCCGATCCGCGTTCTCAACCGCGACGGTGAGGGCAACGCCAATGACATCGCTGACGCCGTTCGCTTCGCCGTTAATCGCGGCGCCAAGTTGGTCAACCTGAGTCTTCAGTTTGACCCCGAAGCGACCGCGGCCGATATGCCGCAGCTGCTGGCGGCGATCAGCTACGCCCGCTCGAAGCGCGTGATGGTGGTTGCTGCGTCAGGCAACGAAGGCGCCAGCAAGGTCTCCTACCCGGCCCGTGCGGGCGGAGTCACGTCGGTCGGAGCAACGACCGAGAACGGCTGCGCTTCAGAGTTCTCAAACAGTGGCTGGGGGCTCGACATTGTCGCCCCCGGCGGGGGCACCGACTCGGCTCGCACCGACGAAGCACGCTGCCGCCCTTCCGACGCTTCGCTGCGCAACATCGCGCAGGTGACGTTCAGGAGCTCGTCGTTCTCGATCTTCGGAATCCCGCGCGACTTCCAGGGAACCTCGATGGCAGTGCCGCACGTGACGGCAGCGGCGGCGTTGGTGATCGCCAGCGGCGTGATTGGCTCAAACCCATCACCAGCACAGCTTGAAGCGCGGCTGAAGCGCACGGCGCGCGACCTTGGCTCTGCCGGCACCGATCGCAACTACGGCGCCGGCCTGCTTGACGCCGCTGCCGCTAGCGCTAGGTAGTGCGGATAATCAGCACCGAGCATGGTGCGTGGTGGCTTACTTTGTTCGGCACGGAGCCGAGCAGAAAGCGTTTTGCGCCGGTCATTCCCTTGTTGCCGACGACGATCAGGTCGGACGAGGTTTCCTCAGCAACATCGAGAATCGCGTCGGCCGGGTCACCCTGGCGCGAGTGCGGCGAGCACTCAACGCCGAGCGTCGCCGCCTGGGCAACAACGGTCGTCAACGTTTCTTCGACGTCTTCGCGCTCGTTGATCATCCACTGCACATCTGAAGGAGCCTCCTGCGACTCGTTCTTCAGCCGCGACGAGGGCACCGGCGCGTAGGCGCTGACGACGTCCAGCCGTGCGCCGGTTTTGCTGGCGAGCTCGATCGCCTGGCGGACCGCCTCGCTGGCAGTCTCCGAGCCATCGGTTCCTACGACGATTGATTCAAACATCACTGCTCCTGACGTGGGGGCCTGCGAGCAGCTTACCGGCTGGCTAAAGAAGCTTCACGGCGGCGATGATCATTCCGGCAATCACGGTGATCACAATTCCCAGCTGCGTCCAGATCCAGAACGGCGACACGTTGCTAACCGAAGAAGACTTCGGCCGTCCGGTAGAGCGCCGGGTTCAGCAGTTTTGGCTCAGCCAGTGCGTCGGAGAGCGGCACGGTGACGATGTCGGTACCGTGCAGCGCGACCATCACGCCGCGCTCGCCGCGGTTGTAAGCATCGATTGCCGCAACGCCGTAACGGGTCGCGAGGATCCGGTCAAAGGCGGTCGGCGTGCCGCCGCGCTGGACGTGGCCCAGCACAACCATTCGCGTTTCAAAGCCGGTGATCCGTTCTATTTCGTGCTCAAGATAAGCGCCGATGCCGCCAAGGCGCGGGTGGCCAAATTGGTCAACGTCGTCGGCGCGGGCACTAAGTGATCCGTCCTTTGGCACGGCGCCTTCGCTGGCGACAACGATTGAATAGCTGCGGCCGCGGCTGTGGCGGGCCTGGATCTGGGCGCAGAGCTCGTTCAGGTCGAATGGGTGTTCGGGCACGAGGATTGCGTGCGCGCCGCCGGCCAGCCCGGCCGAGCAGGCGATCCAGCCTGCGTGGCGGCCCATCACTTCGACAACGATCACGCGGTCATGCGATTCGGCCGTAGTGTGCAGCCGGTCGATCGCGTCGCTGCCAACCTGAACGGCGGTGTCGAAGCCGAAGGTGTAGTCGGTCTCGGCGAGGTCGTTGTCGATTGTCTTTGGCACGCCGATTACCGCAACATCATCGGCCGCCAGCCTGGTGGCGACGCCGAGCGTGTCCTCGCCACCGATCGCAATTAGCGCGTCGAGGCCGTGCTGCTGCATGCCGTCTAGCACCAGCGCGGTGCCGTCGGCGCCGTCACGGTAGGGGTTGGTACGTGAGCTGCCGAGGATCGTGCCGCCACGCGGAAGCAGGCCAGAGATGCTCTCAGGGCCAAGTTCGATCGACTCGCCGCCGATTGCGCCTGCCCAGCCGTGACGCAGCCCGGCAAACTCGTGACCGTACTCTCCGATCCCTTGGCGGACGATGCCGCGGATTACAGCGTTGAGGCCGGGGCAGTCGCCGCCGCCGGTGAGGATTCCGATCCGCGCCATCGGCTTGATCGTCTCACGAATCGGTTTTTCTCGCAGAGCTGGCCGTCGGCGGATCGGCCACGTCCTGCTGCTCAAGCCGGTAGCGCCACCATTCCTGGGCACCGATCTGGATTGCCGCGGCGACAGGGATCGCCAACAGTGCGCCAATCACGCCGAACAGGGTCGCCCCGAACAGCACAGAGACGATCACGATGAACGGCTCCAATCGGACCGCTCGCTTGTGAATCTGCGGCTGAACCACGTAGTTCTCGAACGACTGGTAGGCGGTTGCGTACACCAGCCAGATGATTGATGCGGTCGGGAAGTCGCTGAACAGCGTGACGATCAGGATGATCGCGCCGGCAACAAACGCGCCGACCAGCGGGATCAGGTCAAACAGCGCGTACAGGACTGCCAGTGCGCCGGCGAATGGCACGCCGAGAATCGTCAGCATGATGAAGGCGCCTACGCCAGCGATCGTCGCCTGAACCGCCGCGCCAGCGATGTAGTTGCCGACGGCGTTGGCGATTCGGTCAAGTACCACGCTCGCGGCCTTCGATTCGCGCCCGGTTCGCAGGCTCAGCAGAGCGTCGATCCATACCCGGCCGCGGGCGACCATGAAGATCGAAAGGATGTAGATCGTCAACCCGGCGAACAGTGAACTGATAAGGCTGCTGCCAAGGTCACGGACGATTGTTGCCGCTTCACCGATCTTCGTTGGCGCATTCTGCGCGGCGCGGTTGAGCTCCTTAGTGACGCCAAAATCGTGGTTGAGCTTTGCCAAGTTGGGGTTCTTCTGAACCTCGGCCTGAAGGTCGTCGGTGTAACCGGGCAGGTCGTTGACGAAGCTGACGCTCTGGTCGATGATCGGCGGCACCACCAACGCGCTGATCCCGATCGGCACCAGCAGCACGGCAAGGTAGACCAGTGTGATCGCCAGGCTGCGATGCATCACTCGGTTCAGCAGATTGACCGGGCCAGCCAGCGCGACGGCGACGAATGCAGCAATCAGGATCCAGGCGATCGGTCGCCAAAGCAGCCAGATCAGTGCCAGCGTGCCGATCACCAGCAGTACCGTCAGCAAGATCCGCAGCACTGTGCGCGTTGAGATCAGGTCGGCCGTTGCCGACTGCGAACGGCCGTCGCCGGCGGGCTGTGCGGGGATTGTCGTCACCGTCAGCCTCCTTTCGACGCTCAGTCGCCGCTCCCTGCCGCTGGCGGCAGCGGCTCAGTCGCGTCGCGGCGGTCGCGGAAAAAAGCCGCTCGTGCGGGCGATGTATTCGTCGTAGCCGGGACGGCGTTTGCCGATCGACTTTTCGAGCAGTCCGGCGCCGCTGACACGGATCAGTAGCACCGACATGATTACCGGTCCGACGATCGTCCACCAGGCAACTCCGTTTGAAAGCGCGATCAGGTACAGGCCCCACCAAACACTGAAGTCGCCGAAGTAGTTGGGGTGGCGGGTGTAGCGCCAGAGACCGCGGTCGATCACTGTCGCTTTGTTCGCCGGGTCGGCCTTGAAGCGCGTCAGCTGCAGGTCGCCGACCGTCTCAAAGAACAGCCCGACCGCGTAGATCGCAGCACCGACGATCACCAGCCACAGCCAACCGCCAGCGGTGGCGCCCTGCTGGCCGACCTGAATCGGCAGCGAGACCAGCCAGATCAGGATGCCCTGAAGCCAAAAGACAGCCCACAGACTGCGCAGTGGCCACGCTGCGCCGGCCTTACTGCGCATCGCTTGGTAACGGAAGTCTTCGCCCTTGCCAAGGTTGCGCCGCGCCAAGTGAATCGTCAGCCGCAGCCCCCAGATCATCGTCAGCACGGCCAGCAGCCAGCGGCGCGCCGGCGCGCCGTCGGCCAGCGCAAAGGTCACCCAGGCGATCACGACGAAGCCTGAGCCCCAGAAGATGTCAACGATCGAGCTGTCCTTAACGGCGACGCTGACAGCCCATAGAGCGGTCGTCAGGACGAACACGGCGGCAAGGTTTACGGCCAGCAGGGTGGTCGTGTTCATCCACCTAGCCTACGGCGCTAAGCATGATCTGTCTTAGCTGCGACCCAGCGGTCGCCATCAAGCCACAACTGGTCGAGCCACTCGACCTGCGCGTCGCGCGTCGCCGGGATCTGCTGGTGGGGGACACGCGTGAAGCGGACGTTGATCGTTCGGCCGACCAGCGCCCCGTCCCAGATGTCGGAGATCAGCCGCAGCCCGTCAAAGCCTTGGTGCATCATCACGACGACGTCAGCCTCAGGTGCGGCCTCCAGCACTGCCAGCAGGCCGCCGACCTTTGGCGGCAGCAGGTATTCGATCGGTTCCAGCCGTGCCGCTCGCTGCGGGTCGCGCTCGGCGATCTTCTCCAGCGCGCGGGCGCGCCGCTCCGCCGTGAAGCGCGTCCCTTCCGGGTAGAGCAGGAAGCCGTCGTCGCTGCCCATGCCGCCGGCAAGTTCGCCGATCCGCTGGCGCTCAGCCTGCTCGCCGGTGTCGCGGCGGACAAAGTAGTTGGGCAGTCGGTGGCCGCCGACGTCGAGGCAGGGCTCCCAGAGCAGCTCACGCTTGAGCACGTAGCGCAGCCGAATCTGCTCGCGCGCGGCAACGAGAGCCGATGGCAGCAGGTTGTCGACGATGCTGGCGTGGCGGATCAGCACGATGATCGGCCCAGGTGTCAGGCAGTCGGCTCCCTCGTCAACGATCCGCAGACCAAACAGCAACTTCACGGCTCCGAGCAACGTTCTGACCCACAGCTGCTGTAAGTGCCAGGTCCAGCCGCGCAGTCGCTCCTCGCGATGGCGAAAACCGGCCAGCAGCCACATTGCCACAAACGCAACCAAGCCGACGCTGTCAGAGGCAAGGTAGATCCAGAGAAAGGCGACCAGCCGCAGCGCCATCCAGTGCTTGCGCTGCGTGACCGCGCGCACGACGTCGACGACCAGCGCGCCAATCAGCAGCACCGGCAGTAGCGCCGTCACTAGCAGTAGCCCGATCAGGATCGGCGGGATCGTCTTCAGACGCCGAGCGACCTTGCGGCCGCGCGGCTCACTCCAAGCGCTTTGCTCCACGCCCACAGCCTATGAGCTAATCAGCCGCCGCTGAAATCCATCAGCAGATGAATGCCGCTGGGGCGATTCGTGTAGTCCATCGTGATCAGCGGCACCGGAGTGAACTTGATCTGCTCTGGCGCTTCGTCCTTGCGCCACGCTGCCGGGTCGGTTCCCTGCTGGCTGGCAAGAGTTGCCGCCGCGGTGGAGAGCGAGTCCCAGATGTCGACCGAGCACTTCGCCAAGCTGCCCTTGCCGCAGTAGCGGATCTTGTAGGCACCGTTGACCTTCTGGCCCAGCAGGCTGCGCAGATCCTTCCACATGTACTGGTGCCAACCGCCGTACTGACCGCCGGGCGGCGCATCGAAAGCGTCGGCGCCACCGTTGCGACCAGCGAGCTGCTCACAGAGTTTTGTGCCCAGCCGCCAGCAGAGCCCGTCGCCGGCGATCGACCGCCATGCGGCATCGATGATTGCGGCGCCCGGAGCATCGATCTTTCCGTCCTGATTTGCGTCGCGGCGGCTTGCCCCCTGCTCATGCCAGAGCTGCAGCTGAGCGACCGCTGCGGTGGTCAACGCGTTTGGCGAGGTGCCCTTGTCGAGCACCTTCTTCAGCGTCGGCCAGAGCAGCGCCACGCGGACATCTTGGGTTGCCGCGGCGTTGGCAGCCGACAGCATTGTCGCCAGCGACTGCTTGTTCTGACGGGCCAGCTCATTGGGCACCAGCTGGCCGCGCTGCAGTGAGTTCTCGGCCCAGCGGTCATCGCCGGCCGGGAAGTTCTTCGCCGGCTTGTTGTTCCAGTTGACGATATAGCCGCTCGACGGGTTGATCACGTGCGGCTGCTTGGCCTTCGCCTGGTAGCCGGTCCACTCATACTTGCCACGGCCGTCAACCGGCAGGTCGGGATTGACGCCCTTCGGACGGAGCGGGAAGGCGCCCGACGTGTAGAAGGCCGTCTCCTTGTTGCTGACATAGAACGAGTTGAAGGTCTGCGGCGTCTTCTTGGCCGCGGCGATGAAGTCCTTCGCGCTCTTAACGCGGCCGTAGGTCATCTGCTGGTTGAACAGTAGATCGGTCGTCTCACGGCCGTAGCTGGAGCGCCGCTTGGAGAGCGCAAACTGCTTTGAGCTTCCTGGCGCTGTGGCGTAGCCGTAGACCGAGCCATGAACGGTCTTGTAGAAGACGACGTTCGTCGTCTTGCCGCCCCTGCTGATCGTGCCACCGTTGACCTTCTCCATCTTCAGGCACTTGCCCTTGAAGGTGTACTTGTACTTGCTGCCGCCGCAGAGCGTTTCGGCGTAAGTGTCGATGATGTCGTTGCCGGCTGAGGTCAGTGACCAGGCGTACTTCTCGCCGCGGCCGATCAGCATGTACCCGGGGAATGGCGCCGTGGTTGCGCCACGCACCTTGATTGTTGGACCCTGCAGGTCCATCTCCATTGTCAGGCCTGGGTAGTTGTAGCCGATCTGCGGGCCACCGACCATCAGCGGCTTGCCGGTCGTTGTGTGCTTGCCGGAGACGATCATGATGTTGCTGGCCTCCTGGCGCCCGGCCCCCGGTGCCTTGACGGCGGTCGATGATGCCGTCGCGCCTGGTAGCGGCACGTAGCTGTTGCGGAACGAGTTGTTCTTCAGCCGCATCAGACCCTTCGGGTTGGAAACGCTGACGCTCGTCTGGTAGTCGAAGCTGGCGCTGGTGGTTGTCATCGTCTCGGGGTCGTAACGGCCGCGCATGTTGCTGTAGGCCTCGTTGCCGTTGGTCTTGCCGAGTGTTGTGCGTGCAGCGTCGAGGAACAGCGCGTTGTCAATTTCATCGCCGCCGCCCTGGCCGAGGAACTGGGCCTTGATCCCGTTGAACGCGAAGATGTCGGTGCGCGTGAACTTCTTAGCGGTCGGCTGGTTTTCTGCGTACCACTTGTTGATGCCGACCAGATAGGTGTCGATGTCGGTTAGTACCTGCTTGCCCTGCGCGCCGGCCGCCTGAAGCGACTTGACCTGCTGCTTCGTCGCAGCGTCAGTCACGCTCTTTGTCGGCTGGTAGTCGTAGAGACCGAGAACCAAGGTGATCCCCGACACGCCAGGGATGTCGATCAGTGAGGCGACGCCGTTGCTGCGGGCTTGGTTGAGCAGCAGCCAGCGATCTTCGGCCGTCACATAACCGGCGCCAAACGTCACGCCGGCGTCGGTTGACGAGTAGATGTGCGGCACGCCGTAGTTGTCGCGGCGGATTCGGGCGCTGACGGTCTTGCCGCCCACTACGGCGGTGATCGTCTGGTCGGTGATCAGCGAAGGATCATTCGCCGGAACCAGTGCCGACGACTTGAAGTAACCGGTGCCGTCGCTGCTGGCGGTTACCTGCGCAGCGCCGATATCGCGGAACAGCGGTGTGAGGCGGTTGTACATCTCGGCCTGAGCCTTGGCTGGCAGCATCCCGGGCGTCGTCAGCCACGGCGAGCCGGGCTGGCTCTGCCCTTGCGGAATTATGTTGAGCGTCGTTTCGGCAGAGGCCGCGGGTGCTCCGATCGCAAGTACCAACGCTGACAGGGCAAAGAGATTGCGCAGCATGCTGACTCCTCTGTCCGAATACCAAAACCGACGCTGGTCGGCACGTTCACCGAACGATAACCAACCGCAGCCGTCGGTGCGTCAGAAGCGCAGGTGCGGCTCGCTCGCGTAGGCTGCTCCGGTGGCCAATCGAGTTCGGATATCAATCGGCAGCGAACTGCAGGAGGTTGAGATCGTCGACGCTGTGGTCGAGCGCTTCGCAGCCGCCCGCCGCTTGTCAAGCGCCGACGCAGCGCAGCTGCTGGCGGTTGTCAATCGCCTTGCGCTCTGGGTGATCGAGCACGCCTACGCTGGCGACCCGACCGGTGAACTGGTTGTTCAGTTGGAGCTGGCCGAGGCGGCTGTACGCGTAACGATTGAAGACTGGGGCGAGCCGCTGGCAGCTTTCGGCGGTGGCCTTGACGCCATCCCGGCTGAGCTGGCCGCGGTCGGGGCGATCACCAGCGATCTACGGCTGGTCAACCTCGGCCGCGACGGCAAGCGGCTCAGCGCGTCGGTGCCGGCCGCCGGTGTCGCGCCCGAGGCGCTTGTTGCGTTGTCGCAGTTTGGCCGTGAATTGGAGCACAGCGACCTAACGGCCGACCAGGTCGAGGTTCACGACACGCGGCCGCAGGAGGTTGAGGCAGTTTCACAGCTGCTTTACGCCAACTATGGGCTCGACTACGGCCACCCTGACTTTTATCGGCCGCTCTGGATCAGCGAGCAGATCGACCAAGGGCGGCTGCTGTCAACCGTCGCCGTGCTGGCGGGCGAGGTTGTCGGCCACCATGCGCTGATCCTTGAGCATCCGGAACAGGCGGGCGAGACCGGGGTGGCAGTGGTCCATCCCGCCTACCGCGGCCTTGGCATCTTCAATCGCCTCTTTGGGCACACGCTTGAGCGGGCCCGCGCCGCGAAGGTCGAGGCTGTCTACGCGCGCGCCGTTACCGGCCATCCGTACAGCCAGCGGGCCGAGCACTCGCGCGGCTACCGTGAGAGCGCCCTGATGCTTGGTTCGGTGCCGCCCGGCAAAGGCGAGGACGGCTCGCCGACGCCGCGCGCCGCCTCGCTGTTGACCTTCCTGCCGCTCGACCACTCGCCGCGCGCGGTTGCGCTGCCACAGCGATATAGCGAGGCCGTGCTGGCCGCCTACGCTCGTCTTGACTTGGAGACTGCGCCGTCGAGCGCGGCAGCTGCGCGGGTCGAGCTTGGCGAGCGAGCGGCCGTGGCAGCCGAGCGCGACGAACAGCGCGGCAGCTCACTGATCACGGTCAGCCGTTGGGGCGACGACGGCCGGGCCGGACTGCTGGCGGCGCTGCGCGGCGCCGTGCAGCACCACGATGACGTCGTCTACTGCGATCTCGACATCGAGACGCTGGAGCGGGAGGAGCTTGATCAGGCGACCCAGCTGCTGCGCGAATACGGCTTCTTCTACTGCGGCCTGGTGCTGTGCGCCGCTGCCGACCACGACCACCTTCGGCTGCAGGCGATCATGAGTGACAACGTTGAGCTGGAGAAGATTGTGCTCGACTCTGATTACGCACAGCAGCTGCGGGCGATGATCTTCGCTGACCGCAGCTGGCTGCCGGGCGATTGATCAGCCGTCGTCCTGGCTGAAGTCGCTCACGGAAGGCTCTGTTGCCTTAGATCAACTGTTTTGTTGCCTGCAAGATCGCCTCGTCGAGGCCCTCGGTGCGCAGGTGTGTGATCGCCTGATAATCAGGGTTCATCACCATCTCGAGGAACTTGGCGCGGCTCGGGTAGCGGATCAGCATCACCGAGTCCCAGTCCCAGCCGTCGGGCGCGACCAGCGCCGTTGCGGCCTCGTCGGCGAACAGCACTTCGCCGCCAACCGCTTCGAGGAAGCTCATCACCTTGGCCGAGTATTCGCCGTAGCTTTCGCGGCCACCGTCGGTTTTGTAGCGCAGCATGTTCAACATCACGACCGGGCCGCCATCATCTTCTTCGGAGTACTGCTTGATTCCCTCCGGCGTTGGATCTACGGGCATATTGTCTGCGCTCCACGGTTAAACCGCGTTGGCCGGTGCTGCTGATCCTACGCGTCGTTGTCGCTGCGCGCTCTGAACTGCTGTGCGGCGCCGCTGTGGCGCGGCTTGTACTTGTTGACTGCGGCCTCGCGCACCATCCGCCGCCGGTCGGCGACGGTGAAAACCGGCGCGTCGATCACGACGCTGTCGCCAAACAGGTCGGGCAGGCAGCGGCAGCGCGGGTCAAACAGGCCAAGGATGTAACCGGCGAACAGTGGCAGCGCGCCGAGGATCATTCCGGCGAAGCGCAGCAGCGCGCGGCCGGTGCGGATCGGCCGTCCGTCCTCGGCGTTGACGACGCGAAATTCGAGCGCCCGTGCGCCCGGCGTCTGGCCGGTACTGGTCCAGAAGGCGATGAAATAGGCGATTGCCCAGACGATGTAGCAGCCGCTGAGGATCAGGACGATCAGGTTGCGAACGTCGTCAGGGATCTTCAGCGCCGAGATTGTCAGCGCGACGACAGCCCATGTTGCGAGCGCGACGAGATTGATCAGCAGCGCATCGACGACAAAGCCAAGCAGCCTCGTCGTCAGGCCGACATAACGCTGCGGCGCGCCCTTAACGGCAGCCGTGCCACGCAGCCGCACGGCCGCCGCGATCTGCGCTTTGGCCGTCGCGCTGTCGAGGCCGCCGCGGCTTGGCGGCTCGTACGTGGCGGGCTCAGTCGGGTTGGCTGGGTTGCTCAATCGCTGCTCCCGTTGGCCGCCTCAGCACGATCGCTTTCGCCGTCAATGTGAGCGTCCTGGTCGGATGGGCGCTGGGCGTTCATTGCGCCGCGGCGGCCAACTAGGCGTCGTGCGGCGCGGGCCAGAATGTCGTCGGCGCTGCGGCTGCGGCCGCGCACCTCATCGCCGACCTGGTCGGCAAAGCCAAAGCTCTGCTGGCGGACAGCTTCGCTGACGGCCGGGCTTTCGGCGATCTCCTGAACCAGCACCCACAGCTCCTCGCGCGCCAGCAAGGCATCGATGATCGGCGCAATCTCGCCCGCCTCAATCGCCTCGACCGTAATCCGCTGAATTACTTGTCGGCGGGCGATCTCACGTGCCAGATTGTCGATGAACGGACCCTCCAGCAGTGCGCTCAGCGCGCTTTCCATCGCGGCGCCGTTGATCACGCGGTCGACCGAGTCCTGAACGGTCTTCGAGCCGACAACAGCCTCAACTACGTTCTCGGTCGCGGCGATCGTTGTCTCAGCGCCGAAGCGCACCAGCCTGCCAATCGCGCCTGTGATCCCGCCGCCAATCCCAGAGCCGCTATCGGTTGTCTCGGCTTCAAAGATCACAAGCTCGCTGCTGGCTGGCGGCTGGGACGAACTCATCTTTGGTTTCCTGCAAGGTCGATCCGCATTGAGAACAGCTCCGTCATGCCGGACGGTTCGGGGCCGCCGGGCGGGCCGTGCATGAAGTTGAGGTTGACTGGCAGCTGCGCTGGCCCGCGTGCCTTGGCTTCCACGATCGGTGAGCTTGCAGTGGCGGCTTCCATTCTGATGCAGGCTACCGCGCCGACGCTGGCGCCGATTGCTGGGACGGCTCAACCCAAGTAGGCTGAGCTGAGGAGGATCTGACGATGACCGTGAAACTGAATGGGCAGGACTTGAGCGGGCAGGATCTTCGCGGCCGCAAGCTGGCCGGCGCCAAGCTC
>JBCJTT010000016.1:0-20965 GCA_039744215.1 Solirubrobacteraceae bacterium | reverse complement strand
ACCTCGTGCGGCTCGCCGCGCCGCGGCCGCAGCCGCCATTCGTGCACAGCGAGGATCATCATCACGACGGCAACGACTACGAGGACGACAGCGAACGTCGTTGACGGCGTCGTACTGATTGAGTCGAACCCTGACAGCGCCGCGATCGCGACAACGGCGCTTAGAGTTACCGCCCAGCCACACAGGTAGGCCAGCGGGTTGGCGCGCTCATAATCGGTCAGCAGCATCACGATCACAGCAAGGATCGGGACCGGGCTGATCGCGACGACCAACGCCAGCGGGATTAGTTCAGCCAGCGTCGAGTTCATCGCTGCAGCCTAAGTTGCCGGCGGGCGGTCTTCAAGAGAGTGATCCGGTCTCATTCCAGTGACTGAGCACCGGGCGACCATGCTCAAAGCCCAGTACGCAGATCGCAGCTGTACCAAGCAGCAGCGCCGATGCCTGCTGCGGCGGGAACCCTGCCCAACGCGCCCCGACGACACGCAGCACGTGACCATGGGCGACCAGCAGCCAGTTGCCTTCACCGTCGCGTGCGCGGTTGATCAGCGGGTCGACCCGGGCGCCAACATCGGCGGCGCTTTCGCCGCCGGGGCAGCCGTCAGCAAAGAGCCACCAGTCGGGCCGCGTCTGTTGAATCTCTGCAGTCGTGATTCCTTCGTACTCACCGTAGTTCCACTCGATCAGCTCATCGGTCGTCGATGCGCCGTCGCCAAAACCGGCCAGCTCGCAGGTTTCGCGGGCCCGCTTCAGTGGGCTCGTCAGCAGATGATCGAACTTGATACCGGCCAGCCTTTTGCCGGCCTCGCGCGCCTCCTGACGGCCGTTGTCGGTCAGCTCGATGTCGCTGATCCCGGTGTGGCGACCGTTCAGCGACCACTCGGTTTCACCGTGGCGCAGCAGTACAACGACTCGGGCAGCGGTTGACATAGCGGCGATCCTATGCGCTGCCCCCCTAAGATCGCTGCTGCGTGCGCAGCGAGAACCCTGACAGCGGCAACCAACAAGGCTGGAAAGGGCTGCTGACGAGCGCCCACCGGCTCGACGCCTCGCTCTACGCTGCGGTCGCTGCCGGCTCAACGCCGTCACTCGACCGCCCGATCGGGATCGTCTCGAACACCGCCAACATGTCGAAACCATGGATCGCAACATCAGCGGCGCTGGCACTGCTCGGCGGGAAGCGCGGCCGCCGCGCAGCGCTCTTTGGCCTCGCCTCATTGACCGTCGCATCGACCGTCGTCAACGTCGCGATCAAGCCGCGCAGCCGCCGCCGCCGCCCGGACCGCGCCGCCGCCGGCGTGATCAAGGCCCGCCACGTGTCGATGCCCAGCTCAACCTCGTTTCCGTCCGGCCACTCAGCCTCAGCCTTTGCTTTTGCACTCGGCGTCGGCCACGTAATCCCCGCGGCCGGCGCCGCGCTGGCGTTGCCGGCATCACTTGTCGCCTACTCGCGCGTTCACAGCGGCGTCCATTATCCGGGCGACGTGATCGTCGGCAGCCTCAGCGGCGCACTGCTGGCGAAGGCAACCTGCCGCGCGCTGGAGCGCGCCGGCCATTAGCCACTACTGCGCGTAACGGCTCAGCTCGCGCCGAGCGATGACCATCTTGTGAACCTCGTCCGGCCCGTCAGCGATCCGCAGCGTGCGCGCGCCGGCATACATCGCCGCCAGCGGGAAGTCGTCGCTAACGCCGCCGCCGCCGTGAATCTGGATCGCGCGATCAACAACAGCGCAGGCCATCCGCGGCACAACAACCTTGATCGACGAGATTGCGTTGCGCGCCGCCTTGTTGCCGGCGCTGTCCATCTGCCAGGCGGCGTCCATCGTCAGCAGCCGCGCCTGATCGATCTCAAGCCGGCTCTCGGCAATCCAATCCTGCACAATCCCCTGCTCTGCCACCGTCTTGCCGAACGCCTCGCGTGAGATCGCGCGCCGGCAGCCAAGCTCCAGCGCCCTTTCAGCCATCCCGATCAGCCGCATGCAGTGATGGATCCGCCCTGGCCCGAGCCGCGCCTGGCTCATCATGAAGCCGCCGCCCTCAGGCCCGAGCAGGTTCGAGGTCGGTACGCGCACATTTTCGAACAGCAGCTCGGCGTGTGTTTCACGGTCGAAGTAGCCGAAGACTTTTAGGTTGCGCAGATGCGTGATGCCGGGCCTGTCGAGCGGCACGATCACCATGCTCTGCTGGGCGTGGCTGCGGGCCTGCGGGTCGGTCTTGCCCATCACGATCGACATCTTGCAACGCTCGCGGCCGGCACCGGAGCTCCACCACTTACGGCCGTTGATTACGTACTCGTCGCCGTCGCGCTCGATTGAGGTTTCGATGTTCGTCGCGTCGGACGAGGCGACGTCGGGCTCGGTCATTGAGAAGCAGGAGCGAATCTCACCCTCGAGCAGCGGCCGCAGCCACTGCTGCTGCTGCTCCGGTGTGCCGAAGGCCGCCAGAAGCTCCATGTTGCCGGTGTCCGGCGCCGAGCAGTTCATCGCCTCCGGTGCAAGATGGATCGAGCGGCCGGAGATCTCAGCCAGCGGCGCGTAATCAAAGTTTGAAAGGCCCTCGTTCCACTCCGTCTTGTGTGGCAGGAAAAGGTTCCAAAGGCCACGCTCACGCGCCTCGACCTTCAGCTCCTCGATGATCTGCGGATGGTGGGCCGGATCGTCGGCGGCCTCCATCTGCTGCTCAAAGATCGGCTCGGCCGGGTAGACCCGATCATCCATGAACTCCAGCAGGCGGCCGCGCAGCTGCTCGCCTTCAGCGCTCAGTTCAAACTGCATCAGGCGCCTACCATCGTCAGCGCGGCAACCTGCAGCCGGGTGATTCGCGCGCGCTGCGCTGCGGCGCTGTCAAGCATCGCTGCATCGAGCTGCGCGCGTTTGAAGAACCAGTGCAC
Organism: Solirubrobacteraceae bacterium; assembly: GCA_039744215.1. Classification (GTDB taxonomy): domain Bacteria; phylum Actinomycetota; class Thermoleophilia; order Solirubrobacterales; family Solirubrobacteraceae; genus F1-60-MAGs163. The sequence goes on along the minus strand of JBCJTT010000016.1, from coordinate 18,078 downwards.
GTCGGCCTCCCAGGTAAAGCCGACGCCGCCGTGAACCTGAATCGACGAAGCCGTGACCGAGCGTGCCGCCTCGCAGGCAGCGGCCTTCGCCAGGGCCGATGCCAAGGCCAGCTGCGACGGATCTCCATCGGCCGCCCAGCCGCCAAAGTAGGTGGCAGAGCGCGCGCCTTCGGTTTCCAGCAGCATCTGCGCGCAGCGGTGCGAAACGGCTTGGAAGGCGCCGATCGGCGTGCCGAACTGCTTGCGTTCCTTGGCGTACTGAACCGCCATCTCCATCGTCCTTTGCGCGATCCCGACCATCTCCGCCGACAGCGCAACCTCAGCCCGCGCCAGTGCGCCGGCAACGTCGCCCGCCAGCGCCTCACCGCCGCTCGCCTCAACGCGCGCGTAGCGACGGGTCGGGTCGATCGTTGTCAGCGGCTCAACCTCAGCCTCGGCTCGCCTGTAAATGGCAGCGCTGTCGCCCTCGATCAGCACGATCACGGCGGCCGCGTCGGCGTCAGGAACAACCTCGGCGACGCCACCGCTGGCGCGAGCGATCGTCGCAGTCGCCTCACCCGATGCGATCCCCGGCAGCCACCTGGCGCGCTGCTCGTCGCTGCCCGCGTGCTCGATCATCAAGCCGCCGAGCGCGTTTGACAGGAACGGCGAGGCGGCAAGCGAGAAGCCAAGCTCCTCGCAAAGGATCATCAACTCAACGACGCCAAGGCCGGCGCCGCCATACTGCTCGTCGACCGCGATCCCCGCCCAGCCAAGCTCGCAAAGTTCGGCGAACAGCGACTCGTCGTAGGCATCGCTGATCGCGGCCGCCCGTACCTGCTCAGAGCCTGAGCGCGCCGCCAGCAGGTCGCGCGCTGTGCGCTTAATCTCGTGCTGATCTTCAGTGAAATCAAAGTTCATTGTCGGCCCTACTTCTTTCTCGGCAGGCCGAGCACACGCTCGGCGATGATGTTCTTCAGCACCTCGGTCGTGCCGCCCTCGATTGAGTTACCGCGCGAGCGCAACATTGAACGGCCCCAGAGCGAGCCGCCGGTCATCGATTGCGGCCCAAGCGCCTCTGTTGCGAACTGCATCAGCTCCTGGTTGCCCTGCGACCACATCCACTTCGTCAGCGAGCCCTCAGGCCCCGGCTGGCCGTACTTCATCGTCGCTGTTAGCCCGCGGTAGGCGGTCAGTCGCAGAATCTCGCAGCGCATGTGCAGCTCTCCGAGCCGGTCGGCGATCATTGGATCGTCGAGCAGACCGCGAGCCGCCAGCTCCTCAGTCAGCTGATCGAGCGCGACCTTCATCCCAACCTGCAGACCAAAAGCCAGCCCGGCCCGCTCGTTCATCAGCGTTGTCAGCGCAACCGTCCAACCGTTCCCTTCACCACCGACAACATTGGCGTTCGGGATCCGCGCATCCTCGAGGAACAGCTCGTTGAACTCAGGGTCGCCGGTGATCTGGCGCAGCGGCCGAACCTCAACCCCCTCCTGCTCCATATCAAGCACGAAATAGGTAAGACCTTTGTGCTTCGGCGCATCGAAATCGGTCCGGGCAACAAGCATGCAGAACTTCGAGTACTGGGCGCCGCTCGTCCAGACCTTCTGACCGGTGACCAGCCAGTCGTCGCCGTCACGTACGGCCTTCATCTTCAGCGAGGCCAAATCGGAGCCGGCCTCAGGCTCGGAGAAGCCCTGACACCAGATCTCTTCGCCCGACATGATCGGCGCGAGGTAGCGCTGTTTCTGCTCGTCGTTACCCCAGATCATCAGTGTCGGACCAGCGAGGATCAGGCCCAGCACGTTGGCCGGGAACGGGGCGCGGGCGCGGGCCAGCTCCTCGTTAAAGATTGCCGCCTCGATTAGCGACGCGCCGCGCCCGCCGTACTCGGCTGGCCAGTGCACGGCGGCCCAGCCGGCTTCGTAGAGCTGCCGCTGCCAGTCGCGGCGAAAGGCGTGACCCTGATCCTCGCCGGCTGGCTCGTCGCCGGGGTGGTTGGCCTTAATCCAAGCGCGCAGTTCGTCGCGGAAGGCACTCTCAGATTCACTAAACGTCAGGTCCACGGGGTTCCAATCGAGGTCGCTAGCGGCTGACGTTACCGAACGCACAGCGGCCAAGCGGCGCGGCCGAGCGGCGAGTCAGGCCGTTACGTAGGCTCGCTCGCGGATCAGGTCGGCGGCCCGCTCGGCGACCATCACGGTCGGCGCGTGCGTGTTGCCGCCGGGGATCAGCGGCATGATCGAAGCATCGACGACGCGCAGCCCCTCGATCCCGCGCACGCGGGTATGCGGATCAACGACGGCGCCCTCGTCGCTGCCCATTCGGCAAGTGCCGACCGGGTGGTAGATCGTTTCAACGCGCCGACGCAGGTCGGCCTCAATCTCGTCGTCATCGCTGACCGGTGAACCGGGCAGTAGTTCGGCGCCGCAGAGCTCGGCCAGCGGACCGCTGGCGGCGATCCGGCGAGCGATCTTGACCCCCTCGACGATCGCTGCGACGTCCTCCTCCTGGACGAGCATGTTGGTCAGGATCCGCGGCGGCGCGGTCGGGTCGGCTGAGCGCAGCCGCAGATGGCCTCGGCTCTTCGGCGAAACCAGCACCGGCGCGATCGTCAGTGCGTGCCCGTCATAGGTAGTTGCGCCGTGATCAACGAAGTAGGCTGGCGCAAAGTGAAGCTGCAGGTCGGCGGCAGGCAGCCCGGGCCGGCTGCGAACGAAGGCAAAGGCCTCGGCGACGCTTGATGCCAGCGGGCCGGTGCGTCGCAGCAGCCACTCCAGCATCGCTTTTGGCTTCTCGGCGTCGGCCAGCGAACCGCCGCCCGGCAGGTCCCATGTGCAGACCAGCGACGGATGATCGTGCAGGTTGGCGCCAACGCCAGGCAGCTCGTGCGCCAGCGGCACACCAACCTCGGCCAGATGGTCCACCGGGCCAATGCCGGAGAGCATCAACAGCTGCGGCGAGCCGATTGCGCCGGCCGCAAGGATCACATCACGCGAGGCGCGCAGCGTCTGCTCGCGACCGCGCCGGTCTTTGAAGCTAACGCCAACCGCGCGCTTCCCTTCGAGCTCGACCCGCTGCACCGTTGCGCCGGTGATCAGCTCAAGGTTGGCGCGGCCTTTGATCGGCTTCAGGTAGCCGTCGGCGGCGCTCCAACGCCGACCGCCCTTCTGAGTCACCTGAACTACTGCGACGCCGTCCTGTTCAGTGCCGTTGTAATCGTCAATGAACGGGATGCCGGCCGCTTCGGCGCTGGCGATGAAGTCACGCGTCAGGGCGCGCGGCGAACGCGCGTCCTCAACCCGCAGCGGCCCACCGACAGCATGGTGTTCCGAGCTGCCGCGAGAGTTGTCCTCGGCCCGCAGGAAGTACGGACGAACGTCCTGCCAGCCCCAGCCGGGGCATCCCTCGGCCTGCCAGAGGTCATAGTCGAGCGGCCTGCCGCGGACGTAAAGCATCGCGTTCATCGCGCTCGAACCGCCAAGCCCTTTGCCGCGCGGAATGAAGAGTTCGCGGTTGTCGCAGCCGGGCTCCGGTTCACTTGAGAAATCCCAGTCACGCTTGCTGTGGAACTGTTCGGCGAAGGCCGCCGGAATGACAACGCTGGGGTGCCGATTCGAGCCCCCCGCCTCGAGCAGCGCAACGCGCACCGCAGGGTCTTCGGAGAGCCGGTTGGCGAGTACACAGCCGGCCGAGCCGGCGCCGACGATCAAATAATCGAAGCCAGCCATTCGCGCATCCTTGCACACCGACGCGCCGCACGCCAGCGCGTCAGTGCGCCGGGCTACGGTGAGAGCGTGCAGTCAGCCCCCGATAGAGCGAACGTTGAGCTGCGGCGCAGCGACGAGAACGGCGAGATTGTCGTGCTCGCCTTCCCTTACGACGCGCAGATCGTCGAGCTCGTGCGGACGATCCCTCAGCGCCGCTTCGACTGGGACCGGCGTGAATGGTGGGCGCCAACCGACGACTGGGCGGCGCTGCACGTCGCCGACCTGCTGGCGCGCTTCCCCGAACTGACGGCCAGCAGCGAGGTCGAAGCATGGATTCGCGCCGTTGAGCGGCGCTGGATCGGGACAGTTTCGACGCGCCGCTACGACGGCCGCGGCTGGTGGGCGCTGACAACGCGCGCCGGCAGCGTCCCTTCAAAGCTGCTCGAAGGCGCGGTCCAGGCCGACGATCGGACGACACTGGTCCCGCTTACAACCGACAACGCTGCACTCCTCGCCGAGCAGCGCTCGGCGAGGCTCGACGGCGGCGCAGCGCGCTGTCTTACCGAACTGCAGGTCGGCCGCACACCGCCGCCCGCCCAGCTCGAACTGATCCGCCGCGTCGACGCCGACTACCTGCGACTGAACGTGCTGTGGGATCGTGAGACCGGCTTTGCCTTTGAGCGGATGCCGGCCGCGGCCGGCACACGGACGGTGCCGATCGACCCCTGGCTGGTTGAGCAGCTGGACGAGTTCATCGCCGGCCATCAGGTTGGCGTCAGCGGCGAGGCAGTTGAAGTACTGGCAGGGCTGCGCGAGCAACACCGCGCTGCCGCTGCCGCCGTCCGCGCCTCACGCGCAACGCAGGCGCCGCCGATCGAGGGTCTTGACGAGCGGCTTGGCGGAACGCTCGAGCCGTTCCAGTGGGCTGGCGTTCGCTACGCCTTGCAGGCGCGGCGCACACTGATCGCCGATGAACAGGGGCTCGGCAAAACGATCGAGGCGCTGGCAACAATCGAGGCCGATGAGGCCTACCCGGCGATCGTTATCTGCCCCGCCTCAATCAAACTGGTTTGGGCGCGCGAGGCTGAGCGCTGGCTGCCGCACCGCTCGTTCGCCGTCGTCGAAGGCCGCGCGGCCGTACCGCCAAGCGCCGACATCACGATCCTCAACTACGAGATTGTTGTGGCCCACGCTGAGCAGCTCGCACGCCGCCAGCCCCAAGCACTGATCGTTGACGAGTCGCACTACTGCAAGAACCCACGTGCCAAACGGACCCAGGCGGTGCGGCGGCTAGCTGGCTTTATCCCCGACGATGGGCTGCGCCTGGCGCTGACCGGCACGCCGGTGCTCAACCACGCCGAGGAGCTGATCGCGCAGCTGCGCGTAATCGGTCGGCTCGACGACTTTGGCTCCGGCGCCCAGTTTGCGCGGCGCTTTGGCCCCGACCACTCGCGCAGCGAGGAGCGGCTCCACTGGCACCTGCGCCGCCACTGCTTCCTGCGCCGCGTCAAGGCCGACGTGCTGCCGCAGCTGCCGGCGAAGCGGCGCAGCATCGTTCCAATTGCGCTGACCAACCGCAGCGAGTACTGCAAGGCCGAGACCGACATCATCGCCTGGCTGCGCGACCAGCCGCTCGACCTCAGTGAGCTCGACGCGAAGATTGCCGCAACGTTGCGGGCTGAGCGGCTGGCACAGCTCGGAGTGCTGCAGCGGCTCGCCGGCAGCGGCAAACTCGACGGCGCGCTTGGCTGGATCCACGACTTTCTCGCATCGGGCGAGCCACTTGTCGTCTTTGCCCGCCACCGCGAGGTTCAGCAGGCCGTGATCGAGCGCTTCCCCGGCGCCGTCCACCTAGTCGGCAGCGACAGCGCCGCCGCCCGCCAGCGCGCGATCGACGCATTTCAGCAGCCCGACGGGCCGCAGCTGATTATCTGCGCGATGCGCGTCGCCGCCCAGGGCATCACTCTGACGCGGGCCTCAAACGTCGCCTTCCTTGAGCTTGAATGGACACCGGCGATGCACGAGCAGGCTGAGGATCGCTGCCACCGGATCGGCCAGCGCGACGCCGTGACTGCCTGGTACTTGCTGGCAGCCGAGACGATCGACGAACGGATGGCGCGGCTGATTGAGCGCAAGCGCGCAAGCATTGCTGCGGTCACCGACGGCAAGCAGCTTGACGGCGACAGCGTCGTTGAGGCAATCGTCCGTGAACTGCGTGAGGGCGAGCCGTTCCGGCGCCTGCGCTCAGTTACCTGAGGCGTCCGCCGGCGAGGGCTCTGGAGCCGCTTTAATCGCAACACCGGAACGGTGCAGCATTATCGCCGCGCCGATCCCAACCAAGTTGACGAGCCAGAAGCTGAATACGCGGTAGGCGATCACGGCGACCGCAGCGACCGCCGGCGGCACACCAAAAGCCGACAGAATCGCTGTCGCGGCGACCTCGACGATGCCGATCCCGCCCGGCGTCAGCGGGATGATCGCGATCAGCCTGCCGACCGTGTAGGCAAGCAACACGGCGCCGACATGAGGCGCCGAGCCAAGCCCCCAGAGCATCAGGTAGAGGACGGCGGCGTCGGTCAGCCAGTAGCCAAAAGACCAGCCAAGAGTCAGGAAGGCCTTGCGGCCACGCAGCAGCTGCTGTGATTGCTCGGCGATTGACTCGGCCTGGCTGCGCACCTCGGCCGGCTTGATCTTCTTGACGACCCGCGCAGCCAGCTTTGCGCCGCCGCCGGCCAGCGCGCCGGCGATCCGCGGCCAGACGATTGCTGCCGCCAGCGCCATCAGCCCGAGGATCAGGAAGGGCATCGCGATCGCAACCGAGTTGACGTAACTGGAGGAGCCGCCGGCCTGTCCGGTCGAGAGGACGAACCCGCTGACGAAAAGAAAGACCAATGTGACGATCGAAAGCGCCTTGCTCAATGTCGCCGCCGTCGCCGCCTCGGCCGGCGCGACGCTGCGGCGACGCAGCGCGTCGGCAACCATCACCGTCGCCGTCACTGAGCCGCCCGGCAGCAGCACGGCAACCGCCATCTGCGCAAACCAGACCTGCAGCAGTGTCGGGTACGAAGGCGGCGGCTGCGCCAGTGCGACCAGCGCGCGGCGCAGCACCATCATCCCGGCGAACTGGGAACAGAACTCAATCCCCAGCGCAATCAGCAGCACGTACCAGCGAACCTTGACGATCTGCACCGCCTGTTCGGGCATCTTCGCGAGTGTTGGCAGCAGCGTGTAGACGATTACCGCAATCACCAGCAGCCATGTGACCCGCCCGACCAGCCGCCAGTTGATCCTTTTGAGCAGTTGGCTGGGCTGGGGCATCGTCATTGGCTTTCGCTCGCCACGCTACCGGCAGCCTTACCCCCGGAGGAGTATCGATGTCATTAGATAGCCGCACCGTTCGCCTTTCAATCCTCGCCATCGCGGCTGCCGCGATGCTGCTGCCCGGCGCCTCTTTGGCTCAGGCTCAGGCCCCAGCCAAAGGCCCTGACGGAACGGCTTTCTACAGCCCGTCCGCGAAGCTGCTGAAGGGCACGCCGGGATCGGTCATCTGGTCACGCCAGATTAAGTACACGGCCGATGGCCGCGTTGCGCCGCCTTCAGCCTCGAAAACGATGCTGGTGCTGTACCGCTCCCGCAGCACGAAGGGCAAGGCGATCGCCGTCTCCGGCACTGTTGATCTGCCGAAGGGCAAGGCGCCAAAGGGCGGCTGGAAGATGGTCTCGTTTGCCCACGGCACAACCGGCGCCGCCGACGTTTGCGCCCCCTCACGGACCGCCGCTGGCGGCCCCGCAGATGGCTACATCGCTTACGCTTCTGCCTCCTACGACAGCTGGCTGAAGGCTGGCTACGCCGTTCTGCGCACCGATTATGAAGGGCTTGGAACTCCGGGCCGCCATCCGTACCTGATCGGTGCCTCGGAGGGCCGCGGCGGCGTTGACATTGCGCTCGCTGCCCGCAACCTGTTTGGCAGCAGACTGCTCAGCAAGGCCTGGGTAATCGGCGGCCTCGGCGACGCCTTTAAGGGTCTGACTGGATTGGCAACGCTGATCCTTTACAGCGCTGCTCAGGAAGCCGGTGTAGACCCGGTAACGCTGGTTCAGCCAAATATCGCGGCGCTGCTTGGCCAGATCGAGAAGGTCTGCACAGCGCAGCTCGGCTCGAAGGCGATCTTTGGCGACATTGCACCGAACGCCATCCTTAAGCCCGGCATCAAGACCGACAGCGGCAACAAGGTGACCTACACCAAGTTCGACCGGTTGAGTCACGCAACTGTCGTCACCGACGCCGCACCGCAGGCCGCAGTTCTGGCCTTCCTGCGAGCCCAGCTCGGTTCGTAGCGCCTGACAGCAGAGAACCAAGAATCAGGCTTCAGTCGCGGCGGCGTCGGCAGCGTCCGCGCCGCCGCCGCGGCGAGCCACTTCAGCCCGGGCACGATCGATCCCGCCGTGCTCCAGCGCCGCCAAGTCGCTCTGCCCGCACCATACAACGCGGCCGTGGCGACGGACAGTGACGTTCATCCGCCCACCTAGGTGCTCGATCGCGCCCGGCACGTTGCGCCGCTCGGCCGGTAGCGGCACCGGCAGTACGTGGGCAGCGCCGAGCGCCGCGCTGCCATCGATATCAACCTGCCAGCGGGCACTGCGGCCGCGCAGGCACCAACGTTGATCGCTGACCTGCGCCTCGACCGGCGAAAGGATCGGATCGCCAAGCCGAATTAGCCGGCCGTCAGGCAGCAGCACGACAACCGCCGTCACCTCGGTGCGCAGCGGACCCGACTCGATCACGCCGCCGGCGAAGGCGACGCAAGCCTGCGGCTCGGCAAAGGCCTGCGCCTGCCCCCACCACCAGGCCGGCGGGAAGCCACCTTTGCCCCAGTTCTTCTCGGCGTAAACCTGGGCGCCGTCAAACTCCCACAGCTCGTCACCTAGCCGCGCACTGCCAGTGGCGCGGCCACCAAGCAGCCACGGGTGCCAGTACTGGTTGAGCGCCGGCACGGCTTGAAACAGGCTTGATCCGCCGAGCGCCCGCCGCGGCCATGGGATCGGGTCGCTGATCGTAAAGTCAAGCTTTGCGTCAGCGCCAAGCTCCACCTGGACGCTGTCCGGCGTGGCGCGGAAGGCATCACCGGCCGATGCCCCTAAACGATCTGCGTCGGCCATGCCCTCAGCGTGCGCAACGGTTCGCAGAAAGCGGTTTGGATAGCCGGCAAGGCCGAGTGTTGACCAAGATCCGTCGGCGGCGCGATTGACGCCGATCAGCGCAATGACGACGCGGCGCTGCTCGGGATCGGTGATCCGCCAGTAGTAACCCTCCATCGCAACGCCATGCGCAGGCAGCGGATTACCGAACGGCAGGTCGGCGCCGCCAGAGCGATAGCGGCTCACTTTGAGCTTGCCAGAGGAGGCCATATCTAAAAGGTACGAGAATTGACCCTTCCCAACGCGCCCAATCTGTCGTAGGTTGTTGACCAGCTTCGACTACCCCACCACTTCAAAGGAGCAGACAGATGACCGATGACCGGATTGAAGAAGAGATTGAGACCGTCGCAGCAGCAGAGGATCAACTCGAAGCCGACGCTGAACTGGTGGGCGAGGCGATCGTCGGCCTTGAGGCTGAAGCCGAGCTGGTAGCCGCAGCCGAAGACGAGCTTCTAGAGGAGGCCATGATCGTCGCCGTCGCCGAAGAGCAGCTCGCAGCCGACGCCGAGCTGGTAGCCGCGGTTGCCGCAGATCCCGAGGCCGACCCGGCGCTCGTCGCAGCCGCCGCGGACGCTCTGCTGGAAGAGGCCGAGATCGTCGCCGAAGCTGAAGATCAGCTGATCGACGACGCCATGATCGTCGCCGTCGCCGAAGAGCAGCTGGTTGAAGATACCGAAGCCGTCGTCGAGGGGATCGCGATCGTCGAAGCCGAAGCTGAGATCGTTGACGGGGCCGAACAAGAGCTGGCCGCCGAGATCGTCGAGGACGCGCTCGACGAGTCGGCCTGACGGCGGCGGTCAGACGCCGCTTTCAACAGTGATCCGACCGCTGCTCTGAGCTTCCTGCAGCGCCTTGAAGTCAAGTTCGTTCTGGTCGGCGTAGGCGTCGCCGAAGTCGGCCAGCGCCTCGGCGAACGCCGGGCCGCTCCCCAGATAACCGGAGATCATTGCGGCGTCGCCTGAGCGCGAATGGCCGCGGGCAAGGACGGCGCCGCAAAGAGCGCCGTAGCCAGCCAGCGTGGCCGGGTCGAGCTTTGCGACGTCGATCGAGCCCTTCATGTCGCGCAGCTGGCGCATATAGAAGTGCTTCTTCGCTTTGCCGGGCCCGATTGCCCAGCCGAGGAACGGGTCGCTTGCGGCCTGCATAATCCGCTGCCCTTGAACGACGCGCTCGCCCTCCTGCTTGTACTCGCTGGCACCGGCGTACGGGGCCAGCACCGACTGCTGCGCCTCCTTGAACTGCAGAAACAGCGGGTCATCGTCGCGGTCGCCCATCAGCAGCATCATGTAGGCCTGCGTACCGACCGATCCGACGCCGACGACCTTGCGGGCAAAGTCAACGCGGTGGTAGCGCTCGATCACGACGCGCCGGTCCGGCGCTAGCGTCTCGATGTAGCGCTCCCAGGCGCCGTCAACGAGGCTCTTGGCAATCTTCATCTGAGCGAGCGGGATCCGGATAATCACCGGTGGGTCGTTCATAATCTGAAAGCCGTCAACGGTCTGCTCGGCGTAGCGGTGCAATGCGCCAATGTTGGTCCTGCTCTCGGCCTTGCTGACGACCTTCTGGGCGCGGGCGTTGGCCTTCGCTCCCTGCGCCTGCTCAAGCGCCGCGAGGATCGCTGAAACGTCGAGCCGCTCATACCAAGCCTGAAGGAACGGCAGCTGCGCCAGCTCGGCGATCCGCGTCTGGTAGCGAGCCGCCGTCGCCTGCGCCGCATCACGGGCCTCTTGCTTGCTGAAGCCGTTGTCGCGCGCGGCAATCGTAACGCTCGCGACGAGCCGCTTGAGGTCCCATTCGAATGAGGCCGGCAGCGTCTCGTCGAAGTCGTTGAGATCAAAGACCAACGTGCGGTCGGGCGCCGCGTACATGCCGAAGTTCAGCAGGTGAGCATCGCCGCAACACTGTGTGCGCAGCTCGGTCGTCGGCGTGTGGGCAAGGTCCCAGGCCATGATCGCCGCGCCGCCGCGGTAGAAGGTCCCGGGCGACACGAGCATCCGCCCGTAGCGAATCGGCACGAGGTCAGGCACGCGCTCGGCGCCTTGCGCCTCAAGGATTGCGACCGGGTCGGGCCGGCCGGCGGGCGCCGTCCACTCGCCGTGCGATCTGCGCGGACACTGCTGGCGCAGCGCCTTCCCCCGCTCGATCTTGGCCTCGACCGCGGCGAAGCTCGATACCGGCTCGGCCTCCTGCTCGCCCTTGTCCTTCTTCTTTGACTTCGCCATTCTCAGCCGCCAATGCGGAATCGGAACAGTGCTACGACGGCCGCAAAGCCGTCACGCCAAGTTATCTTCTTTCCTTCTTCGTAGGTACGCCCGTAGTAGGAGATCGGCACCTCATAGAGGCGGATGTCCTTGTGTCGCAGAATCTTCGCCGTTACCTCAGGCTCGAAGGCGAAATCGTTGGAGACCAGCTTGATCGAGCGAATCAGATCGCCCTTGAAAGCCTTGTACCCGACCTCCATGTCGCTGATCGTCGTGTTGTAAAGAATGTTGGTCAGCAGCGAGAGGAAGCGATTACCGGCGTAATGCCAGAACAGGTGAGCGCGCTGCGGCTCGCCGCCGCGCAGGCGCGTGCCGTAAACGACGTCGGCGGCGCCACTGAAGATCGGTGCAAGCAACTTTGGAATGTCGGACGGGTCGTACTCGAGGTCGGCGTCCTGGATCATCACGATCTCGCCGGTTGAGGCGTTGATCCCAGTCCGCACGGCGGCGCCCTTGCCTTGGTTCTGCTCGTGGACAATCAGCCGCAGCCCTGGAATCTGCGGCTCCAGCGCGCCGACAATCGCGACCGTGTCGTCGGCCGAGCCGTCATCGACGACGAGAATTTCGGCGTCCAGCTGCAGCTCAGTCAGGCGGCGTAGAACCTGCTCTATGGTCCGGGCCTCGTTGTAGGCCGGCACGATCACTGTGACGCGCATTAGTTCATCTTCACGGCGGGTCGCGGCTCAGGCGAGCCGCATCGTTGGTTTGGTTCAGGACAAGTCAACGGACCGCCAGCTTACCTAATAGCGGGGGCGGGATTCGAACCCGCGACCTTCGGGTTATGAGCCCGACGAGCTACCAGACTGCTCCACCCCGCGACGTATTCGTAAGGCTAGCAGCGACGCTGCCAAAGCGCAGGCGGTGAGTGCGATTGCGATTGTCAGTACCCCGCTCCTCAGGTTGTCAGTACCCCGCTCCTCAGCCTCATAGTCATGACCGTACAAGCCGCGGCGCAACAGTGAGCCGCTTGCCGAACTGCCAATCGCCGGTATCGTGCCGCGCGATGGCCAAGATCTTTGTCGCCCGGGCGCTACCGGGGAATGCAATCGACCGGCTGCGCGAGGCTGGCCACGATGTGACCGTTCACCCAGGCTCAATGCCGCCAACACGCGAAGAGCTGATCGCCGGCGTGGCCGACGCTGAGGGCCTGTTGTCGCTGCTGACCGACCGCGTTGACGGCGAGCTGCTTGACAGCGCACCGCAGCTGCGCGCCGTCGCCAACTTTGCCGTCGGCTGCGACAACATCGACCTCGCCGCCGCGGCCGAGCGCAACATCCCGGTCGGTGTCGCTGCCCACGTGCTGACCGACGCGACGGCTGATCTGACGATGGCGCTGCTGCTGGCAGCAGCGCGCAAGCTGCCCGACGGCGAGCGCGACGCGCGCGAGGGCCGGTGGAAGACCTGGGAGCCGGAAGGTTGGCTGGGACGCGAGCTGCGCGGTGCAAAGCTGCTGATCATCGGCCGCGGCCGAATCGGCCAGGCCGTTGCCGAGCGCGCCACGCCGTTTGGAATGCAAGTCAGCTTCGCCGGCCGCGACGACGACCTTCACGCCGCGCTGGCGCAGGCCGACATCGTCAGCCTCCATTGCCCGCTAAACGAGCAAACCCATCACCTGATCGACGCCGCGGCGCTGGCGGCGATGAAACCAACGGCGCTGCTGATCAACACAACGCGCGGCGCAGTGATCGACCAGGCCGCACTGATCGAGGCACTGCATGCCGGCACGATTGGCAGCGCTGCGCTGGACGTAACAGACCCCGAACCACCGCCGGCCGACGATCCGATCTACGGCGCACCGCACTGCCTAGTCGTCCCCCACATCGGATCGGCGACGGCCACGACGCGCGCGGCGATGGGCAACTGCGCCGCCGATAACCTGCTCGCGGCACTGAACGGCGAGCCGATGCCGACGCCCGCGCCCGCTCCGCCATCGGGTTAAGCTCGCTGCGATGAAGATCGCCGTCGTCGACATCGGCACCAACTCGACACGGCTGCTACTGGCCGAGGTCGGCGACGACGGGGCGATCACCGAGCTGGCACGCCGCAGCGAAGTGACGCGGCTCGGCGTCGGCGTTGATGCCAGCGGCGTTCTTTCGGAGCAGGCGATGGCCCGGGTATTTGCAACGCTCGACGACTACTCAGCGGTAATCGACGCGCTCGGCGGCGCCGACCAGCGCCGCGCTGTGCTGACCAGCGCCACGCGCGACGCCGCCAACGGCGCCGCCTTCACTAGGCAGGTCGCAGAGCGCTACGGCCTCGACGCGCAGGCGATCGCCGGCGAGCAGGAGGCCCGGCTCTCGTTTCTTGGCGCCACCAGCGGCCATCACGCAGGCGACGAGCGTCAACTCGTCGTCGTCGACATCGGCGGCGGCTCAACCGAGTTGATTGTTGGGCACGGTCGGCAGGTCGGTTTTCACGTTTCAACGCAGCTCGGCGTTGTCCGTCAGAGCGAGCGCCATCTGCACAGCGACCCGCCCGCCGCCGGCGAGCTACAGGCGCTCCACGATGACGCCGCCGCGGTGATCAGCGCCGCCGTACCGCAGGACGAACGAAGCCGTGTTGAGACGATGGTCGCCGTCGCCGGCACGGCAACCTCAATCGCCGCGATCGACCTGCAGCTCGAGCCCTACGACCCGCTGAAGGTTCACGGCCATCAGGTATCGCTGAACCGCTGCCGCGAGATCGCGGAGCGGATGGCCTCAATGCCTGAGGCCGAACGCCGCAACGTCGTTGGCCTGCACCCCGAGCGCGCCGCAACGATCCTCGCCGGTGGCCAGATCCTTGTCAGCGCGATCGAAGCCTTCGGCCTCGATCATGTTGAGGTCTCCGAGCACGACATTCTCTACGGCGTCGCACTCGACGCCGCGCTCGGCAGCTGAGCGGCGCCGCTTAGGCGAGGTTTGACTTGCGCGGGTAGATGACGTCAGGGTCCTGCAGGACGTTGACAAGTGCCGGCAGTCCGCTTGCGAAGGCGCGCTCCAGCGCCGGGCGTAAATCGGCCGGCTGCTCGACCAGCTCGCCGTAGCCGCCAAGCGTCGTGACGATCTCGTCGTAGCGCGTTCCGGGCCGCAGCTCGGCCGCGACCGAGTAGCCGTAGAGAAACTCCATCGGGTGCTTCTCCAGCGCCCAGATGCCGTTGTTACCCATCACGGCAACGACGTTGACGCCATGCCTTGCCAGCGTGTCGAACTCCATCCCGCCAAAGCCGAAGGCGCCATCGCCGACGATCAGCACGACCTGACGGTCGGGGTGCGCGAGCTTGGCCGCAAGTGCGTAGCCGGTGCCCGACCCAAGACAGCCGAAGGGGCCGGGGTCGAGCCAGCAGCCAGGCTTGTAGGAGTTGATCATCTTGCCGGCAAACGAAACAAAGTCGCCGCCGTCGCCGATCACAATCGCGTCACGGTCGAGGAAGTTGTTCAGCTCGTGGTAGATCCGCATCGGGTGCAGCGGTGCGCGGTCATCCTCCAGTTCAACGAGCTCAGCGGCGCGCTTCTGATCCTCAGCCGCGCGCAGCTGCGCCGCCCATGGCGCCGTTGTCGCTTCAAGCCCGGCCGTCCCCTCGCGCAGCGCGTCGAGCGTCGCGGCAATGCCGCCGATGCACTCGGCGGCAACTTCGCGCGGATGCGGCCGCAGCGGCGCAGCACGGTCGACGACGACGATCTTCGTCTGCTCACCAAACGAACCACCAAAGCCGAGCCGGAAGTCCATCGGAACGCCAATCACCAATGCGACGTCGGCCTGCTTCAGCCCCTCGCTGCGAGCGCGGGCGAAGAACAGCTCATGATCGGCCGGCACGCAGCCGCGTGCCAGACCGTTCAGAAAGACTGGGATCCGGCGCTCGTTGACCAGCTCCAGCAAAGCCTTCTCGCCGTGGCCCCACCAAAGGTTGGTGCCGGCCATGATCACCGGGCGCTCAGCCTTTGCTAGCAGTGCGATCGCCTCGTCAAGCCCGGCCGTGGCGGCAGGCTCGGCCGCGGGGTCGGGAAGCGGCGCGGCCGCAGCGGCCTCCTCCCCTTCGGAGAAGACGATGTCGAGCGGAAAGTCGATGAAGGTCGGGCCAGAGTGCGGTGCCAGCGCAGTTTGCAGCGCCAAGTCAATCAGGCCGGGGATTGCCTCGGGGCTCTCGGCCGTCGCGGCGAACTTCGTCAGCGGTGCGACGAACGGGATGTGGTCGATCTCCTGCAGCGATCCCATCCCCCAGCGCAGCGCCGGAGCGCGGCCGCCGAGCACAAGGATCGGCGACTGATTCTGCAGCGATGATCCGATCGCGCTCAGTCCGTTGGTCACGCCCGGGCCAGCAGTTAGCGCGGCAACGCCGGGCTCGCGCGTGATCTTTGCCCAACCTTCGGCGGCGAACGTCGCGGCCTGCTCGTGGCGCGTGTCGACAATCTCGATCCCCTCATCACGGCAGCCGTCGTAGATCGAGAACAGGTGTCCGCCCGAAAGCGTGAACAGCTTTGTTACTCCGTACTGCTTTAGCCGCCGTGCGACCAGCCGGCCGCCGTGGAAGGTCGTCGCCGAACCTGCCTCAGAATCCATCGGCCAACCCTAGCGGCGGACGGGCGCTGCCCGGCGCGCGCATCTGCCCACTTCCGTCGCCGCGACTGGCACAGCACTTCCGTCGCCGCGACTGCTACGCTTGGCGGCATCACCAGCCGAATCGCGATCGCCCAGTGCGGCCGCGAGCGGGGGAACCAGGTTGTTGGGGCTAAGCGCCGACCTTTGTCGGCGCCGCGCAGACTCTTAAGCGCGAGCCCGTCAGCTCACCTCGTAAGCACAGTTAAGAGCGAACCGAAGTCAAATGTCAGTTACCGGACGATCAACATCGCGAGCGGTTCAGGCCAGCCTGTTGGCCGCGGCTGCGCTAACGCTTGGTGGCGGCGCGGCCGCGTTTGCTGCCAAAGGCCCGGGCGGCACCGCCGTCCCAGGCCAGCCGGTGATCGGCTCACTCGCCTGCGCGC
Source organism: Solirubrobacteraceae bacterium (assembly GCA_039744215.1). Classification (GTDB taxonomy): domain Bacteria; phylum Actinomycetota; class Thermoleophilia; order Solirubrobacterales; family Solirubrobacteraceae; genus F1-60-MAGs163. Next base: position 1,969 of record JBCJTT010000016.1, on the reverse strand, counting down.
TGCAGCCGGCCGGCAGTTGCGGCCGCGGCCAACTGCTAACAATCAGAGGCAGCGAGCTTCAAAGCGCTGAGCGGGTGACCTTCGTCGGCGGCTCAGGCAGCCGCGACAACGTCGTCGCCAAGCTTTCCGTCGAAGCGGCCGCGGCAACCGTGATCACGGTCACCGTCCCAAGCCGCGCCGTCAGCGGCCCGGTCCGCGTCAGCGGCACGATCGGCAACCCGGCCAGCTCGCCGCAGCCGCTGAAAGTCGTTGCCGGCCTGCCAGCAACCGACGAGGCTGGCGGCTCGAAGAAGCTGATCGCCGGCGGTAAGCGAGAAGCCAACTTCAGCTACCGCGTCGCCGCGGCGGTGGCCGCCGGCGCGAAGGTTGAGGCAGTACGCGGAACCGACGGCAAGGTTGTCCGCAGTTGGCCGCTGGTCCGTTCCGGCGAGGGCCAGGTCAAGTGGAATGGCTTCATCGGCAAGCAGCCGGCCGCCAGCGGCACCTACCTGCTGCGACTCAATCCGATCGCCGCCGCGGCCGCCAGGGCAACCGCTGGCAGCGACACGCAGTTTGAACTGCTCGAAGGCTTCTTCCCAATCCGCGGCCCACACACTTTGGCCAGCAGCTCCGCCCAGCTTTTCGGTGGCGCCCGCAGCCATCAGGGCACCGACAACTTTGCTGCCTGCGGCACGCCACTGGCGGCCTGGACGAGCGGCGTTGTGCAGTTCAACGCGTTCCATGGCGCGGCCGGCAACTACATTGTCGTGCAACGCGCCAACGGCGAGTCCTACGCCTATATGCACATGCGCGAACGCTCGCCGCTGAAGGTTGGCACCCAGATCTTCGCCGGTCAGCGGCTCGGCCGCAACGGCGACACCGGCCGCGCATCGGGCTGCCATCTGCACATCGAGCTGTGGACCGCGCCGGGCTGGTACAAGGGCGGCAAACCGTATGACTCGCTGCCGCTGATGAAGCGCCTTGACAAGCTCAGCTGAGCGCAAACCACGCTGCCCAGTGCCCGGGGAGGGACTCGAACCCCCACGTCCCTTGCGGGACAGCCGGTTTTAAGCCAGCCGCGTCTACCGGTTCCGCCACCCGGGCGGGCGCTGAAGACTAACCTGTAACAGTCAAGTCGCTGGTCCCTACAGAGCGCCAAAAGCTCCTGATATAATAGCTGCTCGCGCCCGTTCTGATTGGGCTGACACCTGTTTTTGTTCCGAATCCATGCCGACAGCGGCAAGCGAAGTCTTACCATCAAATAGGTTTCGTCTGATGGCAGGGCGTCCCGATTGAATCTACTGTGGACGTCTGACTGGAGATCTCTATGAACCCTCCGACACCAACCCCGGCGACCCATGAAGTTCGCATCCCCTGCGGCGAGGCTTGGCTGTATGGCGACCTGGTCCTGCCTGCCAATTTCTGTGGTTTGGTGTTGTTCGCCCACGGCAGTGGCAGTGGGCGGCACAGCGCCCGCAACCGGCAAGTCGCGCAAAAGCTCCAGCAAGCCGGCATTGCCACCCTGCTGTTCGACCTGCTCACGGCGCAGGAAGAACAGGTCGATGTGCAGACCCGCGAGCACCGCTTCGACATTTCCCTGCTCACCCGCCGCATGCAGGACGCCACCGTTTGGGCGATGTCGCAACCGGGCCTGCAGCAGGCGCCCATTGGTTACTTCGGCGCCAGTACCGGTAGCGCTGCAGCCATCATCGCCGCGGGCCGGCTGGGCGATCGCATCGCCGCCGTGGTGTCGCGCGGCGGCCGCCCGGACCTAGCCGGGCCGGTGGCGCTGGCGGCCGTCACGGCGCCCACCCTGCTCATCGTGGGCGGCGCTGACCATGAGGTGATCAAGCTCAACGAGCAGGCCTTGCAGCAACTGCGCTGCGACAAACAGCTCGCCATCGTCCCCGGCGCCACGCATCTGTTTGAGGAACCTGGCACCTTGGCCCAGGTGGCCGGGCTGGCGGCGGCATGGTTCACCACCCACCTG
>JBCJTT010000015.1:0-22486 GCA_039744215.1 Solirubrobacteraceae bacterium | reverse complement strand
TACCAGCCGGGAATGCCCGAGGATACCCCCGACTTCATCGAGAAGCTCCACGAGCCGAACCCGACTCAATCGGAAGTCGACAAGGCGTTCGCGCATCCCGGACCGGTGACGGTGGTGACCCTCGGGAATCCGGATCTGCACTCCCAGAGTAAGTTTCCGTTCGTCTACTCTTCGATGCGGGTCCCGCCGGGGTGGCGGATCACCGGCCAGCAGGTCGTCGCGGGGGTCGCCGACATCGTGGTCACCACCTACGAACGTGAGGGCCGCGAGAGAGGGGGCGGAGAGTGACGGAAGCAGGTACTCATTTCGACGACATTGCGACCGAGTACGATGAGTCACTGCCGCCGCATGTGGTCGAACACTACCTGAGCAAGCGGATCGCCTTCGTGCGCGACCTGCTTCCCTCGGGATCCGTCCTGGACGTCGGCTGCGGCACCGGGGTGATCGCTTCGCGGCTGGCGCAGGAGGGCTATGAGGTGTCGGGGGTGGACCCGTCCGAGGGAATGCTCGCCCAGCTCAGGGAACGTGATCCGCGGGTCAATGCGACCCGGGGCTCGGCCACCGGGCTCCCCTTCGGGGATGCGGTATTCGACCTGACGATATGCGTCGCGACCATGCATCACATCGCCGACCCCGAGGCAGTCCGGAAGTCCCTTGCGGAGATGGTCCGGGTGACGAAGCCCTCCGGCCTGATCCTGGTCTGGGACCACAATCCCCGGAATCCCTACTGGAAGAACCTGATGGCCAGGGTTCCCCAGGACGACGGGTCAGAGCGCCTGATTCCCGAGGCCGAGATCATCGACGGGCTCCTGGACGGAGGCGCCAGGACCGTATCGAGCCAGAACCTCGGGTTCGTACCCGAGTTCGTACCGCCACGATTCCTCCGAGCCATGGCAGGCGTCGAGCGCGGGGTCGAGCGCGTTCCCGGCCTGCGGATGCTCTGTGCCCACAACGTGCTCGTCGCCGAGCGGCAGTGAACCCGGGCCAGCTCATTTCTGAATGACCCGGCGGCCGAAGCGGAAGCCCAGTATCAACCGGATCATCCGCAGGCCGAGGATGAACGCGGTGATCGGACTGCCGGTGACCGACGACGTGCCCACCCTGGGCATGTAGTTGACCGGGATCTCGACGAACCCGAGTCCCGAGGCGATCGTCAGCATCAGCATCTCCGGGCCTGCGTGACTGCCGCCCACCTGCATCTCGCCGGCGAACCGGTTGGCCACGTCCCGGCTGAGCAGGCGGTAGGTGCAGCCGACATCACTCAGGTGACTCGTATTGAAGAGGACCTCGACCATCTTGGCAACCGTCCAGTTGCCCCACTTGAGGAAGACACCCATGTTGGCCCCCTCCCAGATCAGTTCGTTGGTCGTCCGGGTTCCGAAGACGACTTCGCATTCGCTCGAGTAGGAGAGCAACTTGAAGATGTCGGCCGGCAGAAAGGTGCCGTCGGGCTCAGCCAGGACCACCAGGTCCCCGGTCGCTTCGCTCAATCCCCGCCGGATCGCGTGCCCGTAGCCCTGAGCCGTTTCGAAGACCTGGCGGGCTCCGGTCTGGTGGACCTCTTCGGCGGTGCCCTTCTCGGCGTTGTTGTTGACGACCAGAACCTCGTCGACCACGCCCGTCCGGTAAAAGTCTTCGATCACGCGACGGATCGAATCCCGCTCCGCGTAGGTCATCAGGACCACGGTGACTGTTTTGTTTGCCCACATGAGAGTTCTCCTGCCGCCGGTCTGAAACGGCGCGCACCGCGCCAGCACCGGCGACACCGGGCGGTAGCTTACGGCAAGCCCTGCGGGGAGGATGCCCCGACCCCCGTGGAACTTCACGACGATCCCGACTTGGTGATTAGACGATAGCGGTCTCAACCACCTCCTTCCTGCTCGCCGCCGGAGGCGGCGAGGGCAGTGGACGGGAAACCTCCCGCTCGACCGCAACCGCAAGGTCGGCCAGGTCGCGGTAGCCGATGCCCCGACGAAACTGATGTTTGGCCTCGATCATCCCGGCGGCCGAGCCGGTCGGCGAGTTCGGTCATCAGATAGGCGCCGGAACGGGAGGTGAGTCCTTCTCCGTCCGAGGTGACTTCTACCCTTTTGCAGCAGTTTTGCGATTCACCCTCGGGGTGCCCTTTCGGTTCAGAGATTGCGATTGGGCAAACCGCATTCTGACTGGCAGAACGGACGCTTTCGGGGGTGTTTTCAGGCGCTTGTTAGGATTTCGAGGCTAACCTCCGCCTTCGCAATTCCAGTTGTCGCCGCACTAGCGACGATCAGAATCAGAAGAAGCTGTCTCGTCCTCATCATTCCTTCCTGGAACATGGTCCCCAACGAAGTGGCTTCCAGAGTATCGAAGAAGCGTTCGCTCTTGGGCTACGACCCGCTCAAGGACCGAGAACGAGCCGAGGTGGGGCAACGGTTTCGCTCGACGAACGGAAATAGGGGCGCGTCCGCTGGCATGCAAGAATCGCCACTGACCGGCACCACTCACCCGAGAGTTCAGCTCCTCACGGTGGCAGAGCCTCTAGAAGGGAGCAGCTCGACCTACCGGCCATCGCCCCTCAGCAGGCTATGACGGCGAAGCCCGCGAAGACCCCGACAGTCAAGAGGTCGGACCAGCTGACCCTCGGGTCCGATTAGATGCCAACCCATCAGGTCCACGTACTCCTGGTGGCCGATGCCACCGATGTCCTTCAATCTGGCCATGTCGGCCTCCAGTTCGATTCGTAGAGTAGGTGGTCGCGGCCGGACAAGCAGCCGGCTACGACCCGAAACCCGGAACGAAATCAGGCCGATCAGCGGTCAGGGCGGCAATGTGTGTGGCAATGATGGCAATCGAGATGGAGAGCAACTGCGCACGCACCGGGGCGGTAGCCCGGGTGTATTCGGACTGTATGCCGGGGATTCGGGGAGCCCTCCCGACCAATGCGGATAGGTCGTCCTGTCCACGGGAGGTATCTCCGAGGCTCTTTCGGCTCCTCCGAATATTCGAATACCGATGCGTATCCTCGAAGGTCTCGGAAGTCGTAGCGTGATTCGTTTCGAATATGCGGCGTACCAAGGTTCAACCGACCTTGACAGCGACCTGACTGAATGCAGGTGTCCTGCTGCGGTCGGATGCTATCCGGATCGTCAGGACCGCGCCCATAGCGGTAAACGCGCCGACAGCATTCCAATACGTCAGAGGCTGATCGATACGTCCGCCGGCACTCAGGCTCACCTGCTGGTGGATCAAGCCTGGAAGGAGTCGACCCCGACAACGCGTAAAGCGCAACTAGCGTTGCACCGCGCTCGTCGCCCGCGGCCCGCGCGGCTGCCACATGACGCTGAATGGCCGGCGCCATCCCGGCCTCAACGATGCCGACATAGATCACGATCGCCATCGAAACGGTCCATGCGCCGTAGGCCGCTTTGCCCACGTGATCGATGATCATCGGCGTCGCAATTAGCACGGCGCCGATACCGATCAGCGCCGTGAAAACACTGGCGCCAATATTTCGCTGGACCGTCCTCACCGCGTCAATCCTACGCGCGCTGGTAGAACGAACGTCATGGGATCCTTTCAAGACCGCGCCGTGGCCCTGTTACCGCTGCGTCTGCGCTGGTGGCTTGGCCAGCGCCACGAGTACAAGCTGGCGGCCGACTACCTTGGCGGCTTGCGCGGCGTTGAGATCGGCGGCAGCGCCCATAATCGCTTCCCGGTCGAGGCAATCAACATCGATCGCTACGCCGAGATGGACACGATCTACAAGGCCGAGGAGCGCCGCCTGTCAGGACAGGCACTGGCAGTTGATCTCGTCGCGCACGGCGACGACCTGCCGCTCGACGACAAGTCGGTCGACTTCGTACTCGCCTCGCACGTGATCGAGCACTTTCCTGATCCGATCCAGGCGCTGCTCGAGTGGGAAAGGGTCGCTAGTCGCTACATCTTCCTCGTCGTACCGCACCGTGACCGGACTTTCGACGCCGACCGTCCGCTGACGCCGATTGACGAGCTGGTCGAACGCCACGCCACCGGCTTCAGTTCGGACGAGGACCGCCACTGGTCGGTCTGGAGCTGCGAGTCGTTCGTTGAGCTCTGTGAACGGATTGGCCTACGCGTCGTTGAGACAGAGGACCCCGACCTGAAGGTCGGCAACGGCTTTGCTGTCGTAATCGCAACCGGCCCAGAGCTGCGCGCCGCTGTTACGACCGACTGACAGAAGCAGTCAACTGTTCATCAGCGGCAATCACGGCGCCGGCCATTATCAGCGCGATCAGGCTAAGTGCCGGCATCTCCCAGTCCCAATCGAGCCCCGCATGGACGGCAAAGGCGCCGAGCGTGGCAAGCGCGCCGGCGGCTGCGGCGCGATCGGCGCGATGCACGTTGCGCCCCGCCCAGGCAACGCCGCCGATCAGCAGTGCCAGTGCCAACAGCCCAAGCAGTCCCAGTTCGGCTGCCGTCTCGATATAGAGCGAATGAGCGTCAAGCGCCGGGTCGAGGATTGTCCGCTCTCGGCGCCAGACAACACGAAATGAGTTTGAACCGTCACCCGCCAGCGGGGCGTCAACGAACATCCCGCCGGCGACCTTCCAATAGGAGTAACGGTTGCTCTCGAACGACGTTAGGCGGCGCGTGTCTGCGCCAAACCGCGGCTGGCCGTTGCTGCTGCCATCGCCGGCTGCGACGGCGATGAAGGCCACCAGCAGCACGGCCGCCAAGCCGGCTGCCAGCGCCCTTGGCGCCGACAACTGCTTGTCGCCAGCGAGCTCCCCCCAGCTGCGGCCAACGACCACGACCACGCAAACAACAAGCGCCAAGACGACGATCATCACCAGCCCCTGCTGCTCGCGTGAGGCTGCGCTTCCGGCCAGCGCGCGGAACGACGGCAGAAACGCAGCAACGGCCGAGACTGCGATGCCGCCGCCGAGGCCGACTAGGACAACGCGGAGCTGCCGCTGCTGACGCGTCAGCGCGATCAACAAAATCACGCCAACAGCAACCGCCAGCAAGGCCCCGCGCGAGAAGGTTAGGTAGACACCGAGACCGAGCGGCACGGCGGCAGCGATTCCCAGGGACTGTTGCCAACGCGCGCGCGTCGCGTCGCCAGCGATCCGCAGCGCGAGAATGAAGCCGATCGCGGCGAGCATTCCACTGGCGTTCCAGTAGGTCAGCGGCTGCTCGAGCCGCCCCGTCGCCGACTGGCTGGCCGCTTCGTTGACAAGGCCGGGCAGCAGCCGCGCCGCCAACGCGTAGAGCGTCACCAGCAGCGCGCCGCCGGCCAGCGCCGCCTCGGTCAGCCGCAGCCCAAAGCGGCCACGCAGCAGAGCGGTTGCTGCGATCAGCATCCCGAGGTACAGCAGCAGTCGCTGAAGGTCCGACTGGGCGGCCCAGCGCAGCGGCGCCCAGAGGATCGACAGCCCGACGAGAATTGTCAGCGCCAGCAGCCCGGCCAGCGCAGCGCGGCCCGGTCGACGTTTGGGTAGCGGGTTACCAACCAGCCAAACGCTCAGCGCCGCGATAAGCCAGACGACAACGCCAGCGACCAGCCGGGCGCCGGCGAAGTAGCCGCCTGAGAAGAAGGCGATAACCGTCGGCATCGCCAACAGAATGGCAACAGCAGATAGGCGAAGCATCGCGCGCGAGCGTAGTGAAATGCAACCTGCCGGGCCGGGCAGCACATACGATTAGCTGATGGCCGCACACACCACAGGAAGATCAACAGGCGTCCGGGTCCTGCTCTCGGCAGCGGCGCTGCTGATCGCCGGCTGGCTGCTCGTCAGCTGGCACGATGAGCGACTGCAGACGCAGGGGAGCCACATACTGCTCGGTCAACAACCGCCAAATACCGCTGCCGCGATCGATCGCTTTGAACGGGCGCGGCTGCTCAGTGTCAGCCTGCAGCCCGATCAGTTCATCGCCATGGCGGTCTACCTGAACGGCGATCACGTCGAGGCCGAGAACCAACTACGGGCACTGCTAGTGCGCGAGCCAGAGAACCGCACCGGCTGGCTGCTGCTTGCTAACTGGCTACTTGCCGACGACCCCGTCGCGGGCAGGCAGGCACTCGAGGTCGCCGCCCGGCTCGACGGCCTCATCACCGACCGGGCGCCCTGACCGTCAGGAACGCGCGCGCGGCGGCCTTACCAGACCACGGCCTCGCACACGACGAGCAGTGGGACGACGGCTTGCAACGGCCGCCCTCCCGGGCCCGTCGCTAACGGTCTGCTCGACGACAGCCGCAAACTCTTGCGCAAAACGCCCTGTGCTGAAGCGATTGGCCTGCGCCACGCAGTCCTCCGTACTAAACGCGGCGGGATCAAACTCTTCAAGCACTCGGCAAAGCGAGGCGGGGTCCGGCCGATCGAAGAAGAGACCGGTGCGACCGTCAATAACGGTCTCAAGCAATCCGCCGGCACGCAGCGCTATCACCGGCCGGCCCGAGGCCTGCGCTTCGACCGCGGCAATCCCGAACTCCTCGGTCGCAGCAACAACCAGCGACTGGGAGCTGCGCAGCAGCCGCTCCGCCTCACTATCACTAACCCGCCCGGCAAAGCGCACAGTTGGGCCGGCGAGCCGCTGCAGTCGGCGCGAATCCGGACCGTCGCCAGCGACAATCAGCGGCAGGTTGAGACGGCTGAAGGCGCGGACAACAACCTCTACCCGCTTGTGGGCAATCAACTCGGAAAGAACAAGGTGATGGTCCCCGACCGGGCCGGGCGAGAAGCGGTCGATCTCGACCGGAGGGTAGACCACCGAGGAGTCGCGCGCGAAGTATCGCTCAATCCGTTGCTGCGTCGTCTTCGAGTTCGCAACGTAGGCGTCGACCCGCTGAGCGGCGATGAAGTCCCACTGACGCCACCGATGCATCACCTGTGCGAGCGCTGTGCGGACCAGCGGGCTGCGGGCCGCAAGCGTTGCCTCGCGCTCCGTCCAGGCGTAGCGGAACGGGTTATGGCAATAGCAGACGTGAACCGCATTCTCATCTGGGATCACGCCGTGCGCCCAGGCCGATGAACTGGAAATGACGAGGTCGTAGCCGCGTAGGTCGAGCGACTCAATCGCCGCCGGATAAAGCGGCAGCAACGGACGAAAGTTGCTGGCCGTCGGACGGAGCCGCTGAAGACCTGAGGTGATCACATTGCGGTCGCTGAATCGTCCCTGCGTGCCTCGTTCGTCGTAGACGGCGGTGAAGATATCGGCCTGCGGAAACATTGCGCAGAGCTGCAGGAAGACACGCTCGGCGCCACGCAAATCAAGCAAGAAGTCGTGAACCAAGGCCACGCGCAGGTTCTGTGCGTTGGGAATCGCGTACATCAGTCCGTTCACAGTACCGGCGTGAGGCGCGCGAAGTGGAACCCACCATTCGCGGGGCGATCATCTAGGTTGCTGACTGGATGCGCGTTGCGATTGATGCCCGACAGCTCGGACAGGGCCGAGGGATCGCAAGATACCTCGAAGAGATGCTGACCGCACTGGGCCAGCTTGAAGGCGACGACCACTGGCTGGCTGTGGTCCCGGCCGACCGCGCGGTCGAGCTGCCTGCCGGGATCGAGCTGCGGCGGACGCGGCGTTCATCACGAGCCCTGTACGGCGCCGCTGCGCTGACCGGCAGGCCGCGACTTGAGCGGCTGGCCGGCGGCGCCGACGTCTGCTGGCTACCGGCACCGGCGCCGGTCGCCGTCGGTCGACGAACACCGTACGTGCTAACCGTTCACGACCTTTCTTTCGAAACTTCGCCGGGCGACTTCACTGCCTACGAGCAGCGCTGGCACCGACTTGCGCGGCCGGCGCGGCTTGCCGCGCGCGCCGCGGCCGTTGTAGTCGACAGCAAAGCAACGGCGTCGGCGATTGAGCAGGCAGGTTGGCCGGTTGAGCCGCAGCGGATCCGGTTGATCCGAGGCGCACCGTCAACGGCGCTGACCGCCGCGGCAGAGCTCGACAGCGCGAGCAACCAAAGCCCATACCTGCTCTACGTCGGCGCGCTGGAACCGCGCAAAGGGATCGCCACTCTGGCGGCAGCGATCCCAGTGGCGCGGCGTGCCGGCCTGACGGCGCCGCTGATCGTCGTTGGCGAAGGGCGCGACAGCGCGCTGCTCGAAGGCGTCGCCGGCGTCAAACTGGTTGGCCGCCAGAGCGACAGCGAGCTGTCGCGCTGGTACGCGGGCGCGCTGGCGCTGGTCCTTCCATCGACGCTTGAAGGTTTTGGCTTACCGCCGGTCGAAGCCGCCAGCTATGGCGTCGCCAGTGTCGTCAGCGACCTGCCGGTTCTGCAAGAGACGCTCAAAGGCGCTTGTCTGACCTTCCCTGTTGGCGACGCCGATGCGCTGGCGAAGGCGCTGGTGCTGATCAGCGGCGACGCGACGCTGCGCGAGCGGCTCGGCGCTGAAGCAGAAGCGGCCGTCTCGACGCTCTCATGGGCCCAATCGGCGAGCCAGCTGCGCGCTGTGCTGGCCGAAGCAGCGGAGCGCAGCCGATGAGCTTTTCTATCTGCATTGTGCTGCACAACTCGGCCGCCGAGCTGGAGCGGCTACTGGACTCGATCGACACCCGGCTGGCCGAGCGGCCGCAGATCATCTGTGTCGACAGCGGCTCTAACGACGACGGCGCCGAGCTTGCCGAGCGGCGCGGCTGCGAAGTGATCGTGATGGATGGCAACCCTGGCTTTGGCGCAGCCAACAATGCTGCGCTGGCGCTGGCCAGGGAACCGGTGACAGTGCTGCTCAACCCCGACTGTGTGCTGCTCGACGATGGGCTGGAGCGGCTCGTGGCTCTAGCCGCCGACCAGCGAGCGCTACTGGCGCCGCGGCTGCTCAACGACGACGGCAGCCTGCAGCGCAGCGCCCATCCACTACCGGCAGGGCGCGGCGGCTACTTTGCGGCGCTCGGGCTACAGCGGCTGCTGCCCGGCCGCCTGCGCTGCCGCATTGAGCCGTACCGCTCGACCGGCCCAGTTGTCGTCGGCTGGGCGATCGGCGCCTGCCTGGCGGCGCAGACCAACCTGTTGACGCTGCTCGGCCCGTTCAACGACCGCGATTTTCTGTTCAGCGAGGACCTCGACCTCTGCCTGCGTGCCCGTGCGTTGGCGGTGCCAACGCTCTTTGATCCGTCGGTCACGCTCGTCCACAGCGGCGCGCACACCAGCGTCGATCTCCCCGATCAACAGCGGGCAGAGCTGCAGGCGCGGCGACGACGCGAGGTGATCGAGGCACAGCTCGGCGACGATGCCTTACGCCGCGATGACCGCACGCAGGCGCTGACCTTCAGGCTACGCGCCTTGCTGGGCCGTCAGCGACGCCGGAACCTGCTGATGCTTCGCTCTCTGCGCAGTGCTCAGAACAGGTCGAGCTGAGGAGCGTCGTCGTCGGCCGGCTGCGCAGTCTCTGGCTGCGCAGGCTGCGACGCAGGGACGACCGCGCCGGCTTCATCTCTCTGCCGCGGCGGGCCGAGCGCAACCAGCTCCGCTAGGCGCGCGAAATCCTCGCGCATCAGCTCCAAGTTTGGCCGCCGGTAGAGCGCCGCGGCGGGGTGAAAGACCGGCAGCAGCCGTACCGTCCTGGCGCCGATCAATCGTTCCTCGGCCTGCCCGCGGATCGCAGTAATCGCCTCGTCTGAGCCACGCAGCAGCTTCGTCGCGAAGTTGCCGAGTGTTACAACGACTATTGGCTCGACAAGCTCAACCTGACGCTCGAGGTAGCCGGAACAGTTGGCGATCTCCTCACTTCGGGGGTCGCGGTTGTCAGGCGGTCGGCACTTCAGAACGTTGGTGATGTAGACCTGCTCGCGTTCGATCCCAATCCCGCCCAACAGCTGATCGAGCAACCTTCCGGACGCGCCGACAAACGGCACTCCCTCGCGGTCCTCGCTCGCGCCCGGCGCTTCGCCCACGAACATCACCTGCGCGTCGACGCTGCCGCTACCAAAGACGACCTGAGTACGGCCAGCGACAAGCTGCGGGCAGCGCTGGCAGACCGAGGCCTCGGCCCGCAGCGCCTGTTCCGCGGCAGCACGGCGGTCAGCAGTCATTTGATGACTCATTCATCGCAGATGACGCTACCCCAAGCGGCTTCCCTCGGCTGCGCTGCTACCGTTCCGGTAACGGCCGTAACGATTAGCTGCGGACCGGGTAACAGTTTTAGTACGCAGGACAGCAGGTTCTTAAAGCGCGACCGGTATCCCGAGGGAACTGGACCGAAATGACAGAAAGCATCGTTAACGCGATCCGAACGATCCCCGAGCTGCGGGCCGAGCTCGCTGCGCGTCGCGCCGCCGGCGCGAGCGTTGCGCTGGTACCGACGATGGGCGCGCTGCACGCTGGCCACTGCGCGCTGATCGAACGCGCCGCCACCGAACACGAGGTCGTCGTCGTCTCAATCTTCGTCAACCCAACGCAGTTCAACGACGCCGCCGACTTGGCCAATTATCCGCGCAACGAACGCCGCGACATCGAACTGGCGGCTGGCGCCGGGGCGACATTCTGCTTCGTGCCAGCGGTCGACGAGATCTACCCGGTCGGCGCGGCGACCAGCGTCCACGTCAGCGGACAATTGAGCGAGACGCTTGAAGGCGCGGCGCGCGGCGCCTGCCACTTCGACGGGATGGCGACGGTCGTCGCCGCGCTGCTGAACATCACCGCGGCGGAGGTCGCCTACTTCGGTGCCAAGGACGCGCAGCAGGCACTGGTCGTGCAGCGCTTCGTCACCGACCTGCACATCGCGACCCGAATCATCACTGTAGACACAGTGCGCGATGCCGACGGCCTTGCACTGTCGAGCCGCAATGCACGCCTCAGCGACGAGCAGCGGGCACCGGCGCTAGCGCTAAGCGCGGCGCTGCGGCTGACCGCCGAGATGATCGCCGAACGGCGCGCGCAGACGCCGGAGCAGGCAATCGCTGCCGGCTTGCAGCACCTAACTGAGTGCGGGCTCGAGCCCGAGTACCTCTCAGTTACAGATGCTCAAACGCTGGCACCGGCAACCGAGCTGCGCGGCGAGCTGCTGATCGCCTGCGCCGCGCGCCTCGGCGAGGTGCGCCTGATCGACAATTTGACCGTCAATGCCAACCGCGAGGCGGCGACCGTCCAGTAGGCGGCGTCGACCTCAACAGAAGGAGCAGACGATGTCCACAACGCCAAGCAGGATTGAGATCCCGGCCGACGCCTCGCGCCTGCCGATGACATTGCCGCGGCTAGCGGAGATGAAGCGCAACCGCGAACCGATCGTGATGGTTACGGCCTACGACTACCCAAGCGCACTGGCGGCCGAGAAGGCCGGCGTCGACCTTGTCTTGGTCGGCGACTCCGGCGCGATGACGGTTCTCGGTTACGACTCAACCGTGCCGGTCGAACTGGACGAAATCCTGATGCTCGCAAAGGCGGCGCGGCGCGGCCTGCACTCACCGTTCCTGATCGGCGACCTGCCGTTTGGCTCCTACGAGGCAAGCGACGAGCAGGCGATCACGACGGCGCTGAGATTTGTCAAAGAAGCCGGCTGTGCGGCCGTCAAACTGGAAGGCGGCGGCGCCGTGTCGGTGGCCCGCGCGAAGGCGATCAGCGATGCCGGTATTCCAGTGATGGGGCATGTCGGGCTGACACCGCAGACCTCAATCGCTCTCGGTGGGTACAAGGCTCAGGGACGGACGTCGCAGCAGGCCGCGAAGATCCGTGATGGGGCGCTCGCGCTGCAGCAGGCGGGCTGCTTCTCGATCGTCTTCGAGGCGATCCCGAGCGAGCTCGCGGCTGCGATCATGCCAGCGCTGAAGATCCCGGTGATCGGCATCGGCGCCGGCCCGGCGGTCGACGGCCAAGTGCTGGTCTTCCATGATCTTCTCGGAATCCGTGAAGGGCTCGGAGCCCGATTCGTCAAGCGCTACGCCAACCTGCTGGACGAGATGGTCGCCGGCATTACCGCCTATGCCGACGAGGTGCGGAACCGCTCCTTCCCCGGTCCAGAGCATGGCTACTCGATCGACCCAGATGAGTTCGACGCGTTCCGCTTGCAGGCTAGGCGTAACGACCGCTAACGAAGCGGCTCCTGGGCCAGCGATTAGGCACTGAACTCGATCTCTCGCAGTACACGGGCCGGTGCGCCGGCTGCGATCACGCCGGGCGGGATGTCACTGGTCACGACGCTGCCGGCGCCGATGACCGACCGGGCGCCAATCCGTACGCCACCCGTCACAACGACGTGCGCGCCAAGCCAGACGTTGTCCTCAACAACGGTCGGGCCTTTGTGCGTGAAGCCTTGCTGTGGAACCGGCTTTGTCGGATGATCGAAGCGGTGATCGGCGTCGGTGATCAAACAGCCGTTGGCGGCCATGCAGTGATCGCCGATCGTCACCGACTGCAGCGCCGCGACCATCACCAGCTGGTTGAGGAAGACGCCGCTGCCGATCGTGATCCGGCCTGTTTCGCCGCCGGTCAGCCAAACCCCCGGCTCAAAGAGTGTCCCCTCGCCGACCTCGAGCCGGCCTTGCTCAAACATCTCAAGCGGCTCGCCCTGCAGCGGCCACCGGCAGAACGCGCCACGCCGCGCCAACTCGCGGTGAATCCGCATCCGCCGCCAAGGCAGCGTGTCGCGCTCATACCAGCGCCACTTCACGGCCCACAACTTGGCCTGTTCAAGGCTAAGGCCGAGCATCGCTGCCACGCCCCTACGCTGCTGCCTTCGCGGCGCGATTAGTTGGCGCAGCGTGCTTAGCAGTCTTGGCCTTCGCTTTCGTCTTTGGTTCTGGCTTCTCCTTCGGCTTGACCAGCGGTTTTGTCGGCGTGACCAGCTCGGCCAGGAACTGACCGGTGTGCGAGCCCGGCGTGCCGGCGACCTGCTCCGGCGTCCCTTCGGCGACAACCAGCCCGCCCTCATCGCCGCCCTCCGGCCCCATGTCGATGATCCGGTCGGCGGTTTTGATCACATCAAGGTTGTGTTCGATCACGACGACCGAGTTGCCTGAATCGACCAGCCGGTGCAGCACATCCAGTAGCCGCTGCACATCAGCAAAGTGAAGGCCGGTCGTTGGTTCGTCGAGGATGTAAAGCGTCTTGCCGGTCGCAATCTTCGAAAGCTCGGTCGCCAGCTTGACGCGCTGCGCTTCGCCGCCGGAAAGCGTCGTCGCCGGCTGCCCAAGCCGCAGGTAGCCAAGGCCAACGTCGCTGAGCGTCTGCAGCCGCCGCTGAACCTTCGGGATGCGGGCGAAAAACTCCAGCGCCTGCTCAACCGACATATCGAGGACGTCGGCAATCGTCCGTCCTTTGAAGCGAACCTCAAGCGTTTCCTTGTTGTAGCGCTTGCCGTGGCACTGCTCGCAGAGCACGTAAACGTCGGGCAGAAAATGCATCTCAATCTTGATCTGACCGTCGCCCCGGCAGACCTCGCAGCGCCCGCCCTTGACGTTGAACGAGAAGCGACCCGGCTTGTAACCGCGGGCCCGAGCCTCAGGCGTCTTTGAGAAGAGGTCGCGGATCACATCGAATAGTCCGGTGTAGGTGGCCGGGTTGGAGCGCGGCGTGCGGCCGATCGGTGACTGGTCGACCTGAATGATCTTGTCGAGCTGTTCAAGGCCCAATACCTCGTTGTGCGCCCCAGGCCGCTGGCGAGCGCGGTGCAGACGGTTGCCAACCGCCTTGAAAAGCACCTCGTTGACGAGCGTTGACTTGCCGGAGCCGGAGACCCCGGTGACAACGGTAAAAACGCCGAGTGGGAACTGAACATTGATGTCACGCAGGTTGTGCTGCCGCGCGCCGCGCACCTCGATCACACCGTCGGCGCTGCGGCGCGTCGCCGGCAACTCAATCTGAGCTTCGCCGGAGAGGAACTGGCCGGTCAGCGAACCCTTCTGCTGCTCAATCTGCGCCGCCGTCCCTTCGGCGACGACGCGCCCGCCGTGCTCGCCGGCCCCCGGCCCCATGTCAACCAGCCAGTCGGCGGCGCGCATCGTCTGTTCGTCGTGTTCAACAACGAGCACCGTGTTGCCGAGGTCGCGCAGGTTCTCAAGCGTCTTGATCAGCTTGCCGTTGTCGCGCTGGTGCAAGCCGATTGAAGGCTCGTCAAGCACGTAAAGGACGCCGACCAGGGCCGAGCCGATCTGTGTCGCCAAGCGGATCCGCTGCGCCTCGCCGCCCGACAGCGTTGCCGACGCGCGAGCGAGCGACAGATAACCGATGCCGACGTTCTCAAGAAAGCTCAGTCGCTCTGAGATCTCGCGCATGATCAGCCGCGCGATGTGCCGTTCGGTCTCGCTCAACTCGACTGCGTCGATCCACTGCAGCGCGCGGCGCACCGTTAGCGCCGTGAACTCGTTGATCGCGATCCCGCCAACCAGCACCGCGCGCGACTCCGGCCGCAGCCGCGACCCATCACAGGACGGGCAGGCCGCAACCGCCATGAACTCCTCGATCCGCTCCCGCATCGCGTCGGAGTCGGTCTCGCGATAGCGCCGCTCGAGGTTCGGAATGATCCCCTCAAAGCGAGTCGAGTAGGAGCGTGTGCGCCCGTAGCGATTGCGGTAGGTGACCTCAATTGCCTGTTGGCCGGTGCCACGCAGGAACAGGTCGTGCTGGCCCTGATCGAGCTGCTGCCAAGGCGTTTCGACATCGACCTGATATTCGGCGGCGATCGCCTGAGTTATCTGCTCGTAGTAGTTGGAACTGCTGGCAGCCCACGGCGCCAGCGCGCCTTGCTCAATCGACAAAGACCGGTCGGGGACGATTAGCTGCTCGTCAATTTCCATCTGCGAACCGAGCCCTGTGCAGCGTTCGCAGGCCCCGTGCGGCGAGTTGAATGAGAAGATCCTCGGCTCCAGCTCGGGCATTGAAACGCCGCACTTTAGGCAGGCAAAACTCTCGGAGAAGGTCATCAGCTCGCCCTCGCCCTGCTCTGGCGCGGTCTCCACCTCGACGATTCCGCCGCCCAGCGCAACCGCTGTCTCAATCGAGTCGGCAAGTCGTTTGCGCACCCCGTCGCGGATCACCAAGCGGTCGACGACAACCGAGATCGAGTGCTTGAACTTGCGGTCAAGGTCGAACTGCTCATCAAGCATCCGCAGCTCCCCATCAACCTTGACGCGGGCGTATCCATCGGCGCGCAGCCCCTCCAGCAGCTTGCCGTACTCGCCCTTGCGGTCGCGGATCAGCGGCGCCATCACAAGCAGCCGCGTTCCCTGCGGCAGCTCAGTCACCTGGTCGATGATCTGGTCGGCCGACTGGCCGGCGATCGGTGCGCCGCACTTGTAGCAATGTGGGTGGCCGACCCTCGCCCAGAGCAGCCTTAGGTAGTCGTAAACCTCGGTCACCGTGCCGACGGTCGAGCGCGGGTTGCGCGAGGTTGTCTTCTGATCGATCGAGATCGCCGGCGACAAACCCTCGATCGAATCGACGTCGGGCTTGTCCATCTGACCGAGAAACTGGCGTGCGTAGGCGCTGAGTGACTCGACGTAGCGGCGCTGCCCTTCGGCGTAGATCGTGTCGAACGCCAGCGAGGACTTGCCCGACCCGGAAAGCCCGGTGATCACGACCAGCGAGTCGCGCGGCAGCGTGACCGAGATGTCCTTCAGGTTGTGTTCGCGGGCGCCGGAAACGACGATTGAGTTTGCCGAACGCATGACCCGATGCTAGTCGGCTACTCGCGTGGCGGCTGTGTCACTGACTACTACTTAGTGACCCGTCAGCTTGCGGACCGTGTTCCTGTATGCCGTTAACGCCGGCTTGGCGACAACTTTCCCAGCCGCCATCCTGTTTAGCCCGGAGTAATCAAAGGAATAGGGAGAGCCCAACGCTGGAGAGAGCCAGGTGGCCCAAGCGACTGCCTCCAGCCGGTAGCTCTTACGCTTTGCCGCAAGCTCCTTAAGTATTTCGGCGACGCGCGCCGCCTGACCACTTTCCGTGGTCTCCCAGCCGTACGTGAGCGTGGCGAAGCCATAGCCGGATGACCAAGCGATCTCGCTAAGTATCAACGGTTTCGAGGCATCGCCCGCCGAACGCATGACAACCCTTGAGCGTCGGACAATCTCAAGCACCCCCGCAACGGTCCGACTGAAGGGGTGAAACGCGGCAATGTCGAATGCTTCTCGGCCACCAGCCCGGTAGAGCTTCTGGAGGCTCCTCCAAGAATAATTCGACAGACCGGCCAGAACTACGATTGCGTTTCGGTCAGCACTGCGCAGCGCAGAGCGCGCCGCCCGAAGGAGAGCGAGGTAGCTGTACTGCCAGCCCCCACCAGCGTCTTGACGCCAGTACTTTTCGAGATCCACCTCATTCCAGATCTGCCACCTAGTCACCGGTACCTTGGGCGTTCCAGATTGCCGCCAGTAGCTACCTTTCGTCCCGTAGCGCTGCGCGAGCACCGCCAAAAACGAGCCATAGTCAGCGACATTCGCTGGATGAGCATTCAGCGTAACCGGCGGAACCGCCGCCCATGCGGGAGCTCCTAAGACGACCGGCATGATGCTAATCCTGCTGGCCGCAGCAGCCCGAATGAACGAGTCGAGCTTGCCGAAGTCAAACTCTCCCTTCCGCGGCTCCACCTCGCTCCAGTAAACGGGGAGCCGGATCCAACCTACCCCGTTCCTCTTCATCGCCCGGACCTGACCTTCGAAACTGACAGTTGCATCGATCGCCGGCCCATCGACGAGGACGCCCGTGAAGCCGGGTGAAAGCGCAGCGCCCGAGGCGGAGGCCGGCCCGGCGAGCGCCGCGCTTACGGCGAAGACAGCAGCTGTGATCGTTAGCAAGCGCATGCTTATAACAACGCTTTCAGGTGCCCCAGCGACGACTTGCCCGACCCGGAAAGCCCAGTAATCACGACCAGCGCATCGCGCGGCAGCGTGAGCGAGATGTCCTTCAGGTTGTGTTCGCGGGCGCCGGAAACGACGATTGAGTTGGATGACGCCATTGACGTCAGTCTATTGCCGCAGTGAGAGCGTAGGCAGCCTCGGCCGATCGCCGTTGCTCAGCGAGTAAGCGCGGCGGCGACCCTGCGGTAAGCCGCGAGCGCCGGCTTGGCGACAAATGAGCCGTCGGCGTCGGTACGCATCAGGCCCGCGTACTCGAAGGCATTCTGAGTCCCGCTGTCGCTGCTAACCCAGGAGTACCAATAGGCACGTGCCAGCTTCAGCCGTTTCGCACTCCGCGCGTAGGCGCGGTAAAGCTCGTCAACCTTGGCGGCCTGACCCTGTTCGGTTGTGAGCCAGCCTTGGTCGCCCTGAGCCTTGCCAAGGCCCGACGTCCAGGAGATCTCGGTCACCCAGAGCGGCGCTGCGCGAGCACCGTGGCGGTCGAGAACCGCTCGCGCCCGACCGAGGATTATCACGCTGCCGCGCGGACTGAGCGTGAACGGATGAATCGCGACGGCGTCGAAGTAGCCTTTGGCGCGCATCCCGGCGGCAAACATCTTTTCAAGGTCGGTCCACGAGTAGTTGGGAAGGCCGGCGGTGATTACTGTGGCGCCGCGGTCGGCCGCTTTGATCGCCGTGTAGGCAGCGCGCAACAACTTGACGTAGCTCTGCTGCCAGTGCGCGACCGGGAAGTAACGGAAGAAGCTCGGTTCATTCCAGATCTGGAAGGCGCGCAACGGACGTTTTGGCAACGCAGGATTCTCGCGCCAGAAGCTTCCCTCAGGGCCGTAGCGCCCGATCAATGTCGTCAGGAACCGTCCGTAGCTGGCTGGGCTGCGCGGCGGCGAGAAGTAGCGCGACGGGTCGCTGGCGGCCCAGTGCGGCGTCTGCAGAACGAGCGCCGTGACGGCCAGATTGTTGCGCGCCGCAGCGGCAATCCGCGCGTCGGTCGCGGCGAAGTTGGTTGGGATGCCGCCGACCACGGTGAAGTTGCTACGCGCGGCGGGCGGAACGTCAGCAAGATTGGCATAGGGCTGCAGGTCCGGCCACGCGATCTCCAGCCGGATCGTGCGCACACCGTTGGCGCGCATCACGCCCCCCTCCTTCACGAGGTCGACGCCCGGCGCGTCGAACGGGCCGTTCGCCATCACTCCGAAGAAGCCAGGCGAAAGCGCAGCAGCGGACGCCGGCCCGGCGAGCGCGGCGCTTACGGCGAAGACGGCAGCTGTGATCGTTAGCAAGCGCATCCCTATTTCAACGCTTTCAGGAGCCTAGAGTTGCGCTCACTTCGCGCAACACCTGCTCGGCGTCGATCCCCGGAAAGGCTTCGCGCAGGATCTCCAGCGCCTCCGCTTCGCCGACGTCGCGGCTGACGAGATCGAACGCTACGAGCCGCGCACCGGCGCTGCTGCCCTCTGGCGCGTCGCCACCGACCGGCGGTTCGGTCAGCGGCGTCGGCCGTGAGACAGCATGACTGTGGATCTCAATGACGCTGAGCCGCAACTGCCCCAGCTCTTCCTGCAGCGCCGTTGTCGACGAGCGCACAGCCGACGAGAGCTGCTCAAGCGAGCGCTCAATCGTGTCGATCCGTGCAAGCGCGTCAGCTTTTGTCAGATGCGGGTCTGAAGTTGGTGAATCGGTCATTAGCGAAGCCTAGCCGCGCGGCGCACGTTGCAAGCCGGTTACCCGGCGCGCCGGTCGCTCAGGAGCCAGGGCGCAAGCCGGCGGCGTCGAGACCGTCCAACTGACGCTTCAGGTCGCGCAGCTCGTCGCGCAGCCGCGCTGCGTGTTCGAAGCGAAGATCGTCGGCTGCCAGCAGCATCTCCTCCTCAAGCGTGATGATCGCCTTCTCCAGCTCGTCTGGCGCCCGAGTGGCGGTTTCGCGTTTGGCGCCGCGACGGCCCTTCTTCGGCGTCTTGCTTTCGCCTTGGAGAAATTCGCCGATGTCGCTTACAGCTTTGCTGATCGAAGCGGCGGTGATCCCGTGACGCTCGTTGTGGTCAAGCTGAATCTGGCGCCGGCGGTTTGTCTCCGACAAGGCCGTCCGCATCGCCGCTGTTTCGCGGTCGGCGTACATCAAGACGGTGCCGTCAACATGGCGGGCGGCGCGGCCGATCGTCTGGATCAGCGAGGTCTCACCGCGCAGGAAGCCTTCCTTGTCGGCGTCGAGGATCGCGACGAGTGAAACCTCCGGCAGGTCGAGCCCTTCGCGCAGCAGGTTGACGCCGACCAGAACATCGAACTCACCGAGCCGCAGGTCGCGAATGATCTGAATCCGCTCCAGCGTGTCAACGTCGCTATGCAGATAACGAACCCGGATTCCCATCTCCAGCAGGTAGTCGGTCAGGTCCTCGCTCATCTTCTTCGTCAGCGTCGTGACGAGCGTTCGTTCGCCGCGGTCGATCCGCAGCTTGATCTCGGCCAGCAGGTTGTCGATCTGATTGAGCGTCTCGCGCACCTCGACGACCGGATCAACGATCCCCGTCGGCCGCACGATCTGTTCAGCGATCAGGCCGGAATGCTCACGCTCATAGTTGCTCGGCGTGGCGCTGACAAAAACGATCTGCGGCGTGATCGAGAGAAACTCCTCAAAGGTTTGCGGTCGGTTATCGATCGCGCTGGGCAGCCGGAAGCCGTAGTCAACGAGCGTCTGCTTGCGGCTGCGGTCGCCTTTGCACATTGCACCGATCTGCGGCACTGTCTGGTGAGACTCGTCGATGAAACAGATGAAATCCTCGGGGAAGTAGTCGATCAGGCAGTACGGCCGTTCGCCCGGCTTGCGGCCGTCGAGGATCCGCGAGTAGTTCTCAATGCCGCTGCAGAAACCCATCTCGCGCATCATTTCGATGTCGTACTGCGTCCTTTGCCTAAGCCGCAGCGGCTCGAGCTGCTTGCCCTCCGCCTCCAGCTCGGCGCAGCGCGCCTCAAGCTCACGGCTGATCTCCTCTGCTGCCGCCTCGATGCTGCCCTCCTCAACGTTGTAATGCGTCGCCGGCCAAACGGCGATGTGCTCGAGGCCGTCGCCGAGCAGCTCGCCGGTAAGCGGATCAAACTGCTGTAGCCGTTCAACCTCATCGCCAAACAGCGTCACGCGATAGGCGCTCTCGGCGTAAGCGGGAAAGACCTCAAGCGCTTCGCCGCGCACGCGGAAAGTGCCGCGCGTCAGCGCGACGTCGTTGCGCGAGTACTGGATCGAGACCAGCTTGCGCAGCAGCGCGTCACGGTCAACGCTTTCGCCTTGGCGCAGCAGCTGAACGTTGTTGTCGTAGGTCTCGGGCGAGCCCATGCCGTAGATCGCCGAGACGCTGGCGACGATGAGCACGTCGCGCCGAGCGAACAGCGCCGCCGTCGCCGCGTGGCGCAGGCGGTCAATCTCCTGGTTGATCGACGAGTCCTTCTCGATGAACAGGTCCTTACTCGGTACGTAAGCCTCAGGCTGGTAGTAGTCGTAGTAGCTGACGAAATACTCGACCGCGTTGTCGGGGAAGAAGGTCCGAAACTCGTTACAGAGCTGTGCTGCCAGAGTCTTGTTATGGGCGAGCACCAGCGTTGGCCGCTGAACCTTCTCGATCACGCCGGCCATCGTCATCGTTTTACCGGTACCGGTCGCCCCCAGCAGCGTCGTCATCGACGCGCCGGCCTCGATTGCGGCGGCTATCGCTTCAATCGCAGCCGGCTGGTCGGCTGCCGGCGTGAAGGCACTATCGAGGCGGAATGGCGGCATCACGCCAAGGGTATCTTTAGCGTAGCGAGCCTTTGCTCAGGGAGCCGGCCCGAGCTCGCTGTTGTAGCGGCTGCGGTAGGCCGTCTGAGCCTCCAACACTTTACGAACGTAGGCGCGCGTTTCGGGGAACGGGATCTCGTCGGCGATTAGCGACGAGCCGCCCCAGCGGTCGGCATTGCCAGGGCCCGCGTTGTAGCCGGCCAGCGCAGCATCGACGTCGCCGTGGTAACGGTCGAGCAGCTCGCGCAGCAGATAGGAGCCGTAGGAAATGTTGATCTGCGGCGTGGCCAGATCCTCCACCGTGAATGCTGTGCCGCCGGAGCGCCGCGCGATGTCGCGCGCCGTCTCCGGCGTTATCTGCATTAGCCCTTCTGCCCCGGCCGTTGATGTCTGGCCGGAGCGAAAGTGCGACTCGACGTAAATCACCCCAGCAATCAGGGCCGGGTCGAGCTTCTTCTCGCGCGCTTGCTGGCGAATGATGTCGTCGTGGCGCAACGGATACTGAATCTCAGTGACGGCGCCGCTGACGCTGCTGCAGCCGGCCGCCAGCAGAGACAGCGCAAGCGCTGCAAGTGCGGGCAGCGGGCGATACAGCCAGCCAGCCGTCATCGCTCGAGCAGGGTCAGAATCAACGCCAGCTCGCGCTCAAGATCGGCGGCCGAGCCGTCGTTGACGACAACGTAGGTGGCGCGCTCAGCCTTCTCCTGCTGGCTGAGCTGGCGCGAGTGGCGCTGATCGGCGGCAGCGTGACCGCGCGCAGCTGCACGGTTACGACGCAACTCCTCGTCAACGACGACGGCGATCGTCGCGTCGTAGATCGCTTCCATGCCGGCTTCAAACAGCAGCGGCGTCTCAACGACCGCGGCTGGTGGGCGCGGCGTATGCGAGCCAGCGAGCTCGCGAAACGATGCTATCTCGACGGCGACCAGCGGCCAGATCAGGCTCTCGAGCCATTCCCGCTCAGCCGGATCCTCAAAGGCCACGCGGGCGATCGCTGCGCGGTCAAGCGTGCCTGACGGCGCTACCTCGTCACCCCAGCGGGCGATGATCTGCTCGGCGACGTTCTGCTGCTCGTAGAGCCCGTGGACGACGAGGTCGGTTGACAGCGTTAGCGCGCCGAGCCGAGCGAGCGCCTCCAGCGCCGTGCTCTTGCCGGCCCCCATCCCCCCGGTCAGGCCGACGAACGGGACTGAAGCTGACCCGGGCAGTGCAGCGCCGCCGGCGTCAGTCCCGCGGGGCTTCAGGCTCAGCACCGGCCTCAGCTTCCGGCTCAGCAGCTGCCTCAGCTTCAGCTTCCGGCTCAGCAGCTGCCTCAGCTTCGGCCTGCGGCCCTGCAGCTATCACCGCCTCGTCGACAGCCGGTGGGACGAGGTCGGCCGGCGCTTCGATCGCGGCGTCCTCCTCGGGGAACTCAAGATTGCCGGTGTGGGCAGAAAGAATCTGACCTTCGACCCGCTTGACCGAGAGCGAAAGGCGACGGCGCTCATCATCAACCTCGAGCACCTTGACCTTGATCTCATCACCGGGCTGAACAACCTCACGCGGGTTCTCAACGTGGTGCGCTGCCAGCTCCGAGATGTGGACCAGCCCTTCGACACCGTCGAGGATCTCGACGAAGGCTCCGAACGTGACGACCTTCGTAACTGTGCCTTCGAGGTCATCGCCGACGTTGTAGGTATCGACGACGCGCTGCCACGGATCGTCTTGAGTCTGCTTGAGCCCGAGCGAAATCCGTTGCCGTTCACGGTCGATGTCGAGCACCTTGACCTGAACGGTGTCGCCGATTGAGAGGACCTCGTTCGGATGGTTGACGTGCGACCAGGAGATCTCCGAGATGTGGATCAAACCGTCGATACCGTTGAGGTCGACGAAGGCACCGAAGTCAACGATGTTCGAAATCTGGCCTTCAACGACGGTCCCAGGCTGAAGCTGGTCGAGAATCCCCTGACGCTGGCCCTTGCGCTC
>JBCJTT010000014.1:0-24327 GCA_039744215.1 Solirubrobacteraceae bacterium | reverse complement strand
CGTCGCCGTGCCGGTCCTTGAAAGCGCGCACGTCGTCGGCGGTTGCCGTCGTGCGGTAGGCCTGGCCAGCGCTCAGTAGCTGTTCAACCACCTCGCGGTGGCGCGGTTCGTGATCGGCCTGTGAAACCGGCCCCTCATCCCAGTCGAGTCCGAGCCACTTGAGGCCCTGCAGGATCTGGTCGGTGTTCTCCTGGGTCGAGCGTTCACGGTCGGTGTCCTCGATCCGCAGAACCAGTGTGCCGTCGTCGTGACGGGCCGCCAGCCAGTTGTAAAGCGCCGTGCGGGCGCCGCCGATGTGCAGCTGCCCGGTCGGGCTGGGTGCAAAGCGAACGCGCATAGCGATAGGAATCTAGGTCATGGACGCACGAATGATCTTTCCGCCGCGATGTTGATCGGTGCTCACGTCTCCCCCGCCGGCGGCCCGGCGAAGGGCGGCGACGTTGGGCAGGCGATCGAGCGGGCCGGCGCAACGATCGCCGAGGCGCTAGCCGAAAGCGAAGGCTGCGCGCTGCATTTTGAAAACACGGCCGGCGCTGGCGGCGCGCTGGGACGGTCGTTCGGCGAGCTTGGGGCGCTGATCGACGCAGCCGGCGGCGACGAACGGCTTGGGATCTGCCTCGATTCGTGCCACATGCTCACCTCGGTCAAGCACCTACCCCCCCGCTCCGACTCACCACCTCGATGCGGAGGCCGTCGGGGTCGCGCAGGTAGGCCGCGTAGTAGCCGGGCCCGTAGACCGGGCGAGGCCCCGGCGGGCCGGCGTCGGTGCCGCCGCTCGCGAGGCCCATGGCAGGGGCGGCCCGCACTTCGGCCGCAGACGCCGCCCGCAGCGCGACGTGGCCGAAGTTGGGGGCCGGCTGGCCGCGTGAGGTGAGCCACAGCTGCGGGAACTCGACGCCCCAGGCGATGACCTCGGGGTCGGCGTAGAGCCGGCGGCCGCCGATGGCGTCAACGACGGCGTCGTAGAAGCGAACCGAGCGCTCGAGGTCGGAGACCTCAAAGCCGATGTGGTCGAGCACGGACACGGCGTTTCTGGCCTCCTGGTCGCCCCCGACATCCCCTCTCGCCGTGAGCGTGGTCCCCCGCTCACGGCTCCGCGCGCGCACGGCCAACCGACCGAGGTAGTGGCGGACCTGGAGCGTGCACCGCCTACATCGTTAGACGCGTCTCCGTGTAGGGTACGCCTTACCCAACGCGAAACGAGGGAGACCACCATGCTCTGCTTTCTCACCGCTCGCCGGCTGAAGCCGGAGAGCTACGACCGCTTCCGCCAAGCTTGGGAGCCCGATGAGTGGCCGGCGGGCTTGCTGCGCGCCTACCACCTGCGCAACCCCCAGGACGAAGACCAGGTCATCTCCTTCGGGCTCTTCGAGGGCACGATGGAGGACTACCGAGGACTGCGGGAGGACCAGGCGGCCAGCCAGGTGGAGGACAAGCGCCAGCGGGAGATGGCCGAGGTGGTGGACTCGGTGCTGCTCGACGGTGTCTTCGAGGTGGTCGAGGAGGTGGCTCCGCCTCACCGGCGTGACTGACCGCCGCCGCCGCGTCTCCCTTCAGCCGGCTCGGCGCGAGAGTCTCGCTCTGTGGCGGATCAAGCAGGAAGCGCGTGCGACGCCTCGCTAGGTGTCCTACCCACACTCCTGCGCGACACGACTCACCGGGGGCTTGCCCCCGAGTGCGGCATGAGGTCTGCGTCTGTTGTACCACCGCACCCAGCCCGAAAGGCCTCGGGTGCGGTGTGCGCTTGTGGGGTAGCTGTAGCGGTAGGCCCGTTCCCCGATCATTGTCTTGATCAACCGCTCGGCCTTTCCATTGGTGCGCGGGGTATATGGCCGGTGGCGCGGTTCGTGATCGGCCTGTGAAACCGGCCCCTCATCCCAGTCGAGTCCGAGCCACTTGAGGCCCTGCAGGATCTGGTCGGTGTTCTCCTGGGTCGAGCGTTCACGGTCGGTGTCCTCGATCCGCAGAACCAGTGTGCCGTCGTCGTGACGGGCCGCCAGCCAGTTGTAAAGCGCCGTGCGGGCGCCGCCGATGTGCAGCTGCCCGGTCGGGCTGGGTGCAAAGCGAACGCGCATAGCGATAGGAATCTAGGTCATGGACGCACGAATGGCCTTTCCGCCGCGATGTTGATCGGTGCTCACGTCTCCCCCGCCGGCGGCCCGGCGAAGGCGGTTGCGCGCGGCGAAGAGCTTGGCGCGCGCTCGATCCAGATCTTCAATCAGAACCCGCGGGCATGGAAACCGACGATCTACAGCGAAGAGCAGGTGGCGCAGTTCCGCGCGGCGATGGCAGCAAGCGAGGTTGACGCTCTGCTGATCCACGCCGTCTATCTGCTCAACGCCGCCAGCGAAGATCCTGAGATCCGCGCCAAGACGTTGACCTCGCTGACGGCGTCGCTACGGGCCGGTGAGGCGCTCGGCGCGACCGCCGTCGTACTGCACCCCGGCTCGGCGAAGGGCGGCGACGTTGGGCAGGCGATCGAGCGGGCCAGCGCAACGATCGCCGAGGCGCTGGCCGAGAGCGAAGGCTGCGCGCTGCATCTTGAGAACACGGCCGGCGCTGGCGGCACGCTGGGACGGTCGTTCGACGAGCTTGGCGCGCTGATCGACGCAGCCGGCGGCGACGAGCGGCTTGGGATCTGCCTTGACTCCTGCCACATGCTCGCCTCGGGGATCGAGCTGCGCACGGCCGACACGCTCGCCGCAGCGATCGACGCCTGCGTCGCAGCCACCGGCCCGCACCGAATCGGCTCGCTGCACTGCAACGACTCGTTGATGGAGCTCGGCTCCAACCGTGACCGTCACGCAGATCTTGGTGAAGGCGAACTGGGGCTCGACGGCTGCGCTGTTTTTCTCTCCGAACCGCGTTTTGCCGAGCTTCCCTGCGTGCTGGAAACGCCAGGCCCCGAGAAGAAGGGTCCAACAGCGGCCCAGATCGAGCAGGCGGTCGCCTTGCGCGAGCGCGGCTTGGCGCAGCGAGGCTGAGCTCAGGCTGCCTGGCCGCTGGCGTTGATCGACGCCGGCCCAAGCACGTGCTCCAGCTCGGCCCGCAGGCTCGGCGTTGGCTCAACGCGGAAGCGCTCACCAAAGCGCAGCGAGCGCCCGCCGCCACTGGTCACAATATCGAGCACCACCTCATGCTCGCCGACATGGTTGCCAAGGACGTGCTTGAGCTCGTCGATCACGCTGGCCAGCAAGCCGCCGCTCGTCGCGTCGACCTTCAGATGGATTGGTTGCGGCCCAAGCGCCTGCTTCGCCGCCAGCGCAGCGGCCTTCTCCAGCTCCGCCGGTGACGGGTCGAAGCGTTCAACCGACTGTGCGATCACGGAAGTCTTGCTGCGGTCCTTGTGATCAACGCGGCCGCGGACAAGGACGATCTGATCAACGCCGAGCGCACCTTCGTACTCGGCCAGCGTCTTACCAAAGATCACCAGCTCGATATCCGCCTCAAGATCATTCAGCGTCGCGAACATCATCGGCTCGCCCTTCTTCGTGCGGATCTTGCGAGCCGCAGTGATAATCCCGCCGACCGTCACCGAATCGCCGTCACGTCGATCGGTCAAGGCTGCCAGCGAACAGTCGGCGACCTGCAGCAGCGCGCCGCGGATTTCGCGCAGCGGATGGATCGAAAGAAAGCAGCCGATTGCCTCCTTCTCGGCCGCCAATAGTTCGCGCTGCTCAAACTCGCCGCTAGGAATTGGCGGGTGGTTTGAGCCGCCAACCATTTTCTCGGGGCCACCGACTTCGTCAAAGATCGACGCCTGCCCGCTTCGCGCATCGGTCTGCGCTTGCTGGCCGACCGCCTGAGCCTGCTCGAGCACGCCAAGCATCCCCTTACGCGTTGCGCCGGTAGAGCCGAGGGCGCCGCAGCTGATCAGCGCATCAAGCGCCCGCTTGTTGACGAGACGGCCATCAACCCGCTCGCAGAAATCCCAGATCGACTGAAAGCGGCCGTCGCTATCACGGCTCGCCTTGATCGCCTCAACCGCTTGATAGCCGACGCCCTTAACGGCGTCGAGGCCGAAGCGGATCGCGCCGTTATCAACGACGAAGTTGTGATCAGAAATGTTGACGTCCGGCGGCAGGATCTCGATCTCCATCTCAGCGCATTGGTTGATCAAGACCGGAACCTTGTCCTTCGTATCCATCACCGAGCTGATCAAGGCCGCCATGAACTCGGGCGGATAGTTGGCCTTCAGCCAGGCCGTGCGATACGCGATCAGCGCATAGCAGGCGGCATGCGAACGGTTGAACGAATAGTCGGCCGACTTCTCATTCGTTGTCCACATCCAGTCAATTACGCGTGCGTCGGTCTGCGATGCCTTGCACCCTTCGCGGAACTCCGGCTCCAGCTTGCCCATCGCGGCGCGGTCCTTCTTGCCGATCGCCTTGCGCAGGTCGTCGGCCTTGGCGCCGCTGAAGCCGGCGATCTGCGTGGCGATCTGCATTGCCTGCTCTTGGTAGAGGATCACTCCGTAGGTCTTGCCGAGGATTGCCGCGAGCCGAGGGTCACGGATCACGACAGATGAGGGCTCGCGCTTACCTTTCGCGTAGCTGCCAATCTGGTCCATTGCGCCAGGCCGATAGAGCGCCACGAGCGCAACAAGGTCATCGAACTCGGTCGGCTTGACGGTTCGCAGAGCGTCCTGCATCCCCTCCGACTCAAACTGGAAGACGCCGCCGGACTCGCCGCGCGTGAGCATCTCGTAGGTTCGCGCGTCATCGAGCGGCAGCGTTGCCATATGCGGCCGATTGCCGGTTGAGCGCTCAATGATGTCAAGAGCGTCCTCGATCACATCGAGGTTGCGCAGGCCAAGAAAGTCCATCTTCAGCAGGCCGAGCTGCTCGACTGGCTTCATCGAGAACTGCGTGACGACCTTGTAGACGCGGTCACCGTTTTCGTCGGTTGTGTTGGCATCGGCCAACTGGACGGGCACGATCTCGGTCAGCGGCCGATCGGCGATGACGACGGCGGCGGCGTGGATTGAGGAGTTGCGAACGACGCCTTCAAGCCCTTGGGCAACGTCGATTATCTGGGCGGCGGTCGGATCGGCGTCGCAGGCCAATCGCAGCGGCTGGCCTTCCTTCATGCAGTCGGCAAAGCTTGGCGGGCGACCCTGGATCGGGTCGGGGATCAGCTTCGCAAGGCGGTCGCCGGCGCCGTAGTCGTGGCCGAGTACGCGGGCCGCGTCGCGCGTTGCCTGACGCGGAAACATCTTGCCGAAGGTGACGATCTGAGCGACCGAGTCGCGGCCGTACTTCTCGGTGACGTACTGGATCACGCGCTCGCGGCCGCGAACTGAGAAGTCGATGTCAATGTCCGGCATCGAGACGCGCTCGGGGTTGAGGAAACGTTCGAAGAGCAGGTCGTACGTGAGCGGGTCGACGTCGGTAATCTCAAGCGTGTAAGCAACGATTGAGCCGGCCGCCGAGCCTCGGCCGGGACCGACGACGATGCCGTTCTCACGCGCCCAGCGAACGAAATCCCAGACAATCAGGAAGTAAGCGTTGAAGCCCATCCGGTCGATTACGCCGAGCTCCATCTCGATCCGTTCGACCGCCTCGGCCGGCGGCGGCGCGCCGTAACGCTCGCGCAGGCCTTCGCCGACGAGCTGCGCCAGGTAGGCCTTCTCATCTTCGCCTTCGGGCAGGAAACGCGGGATCAGCTGCTGGCCGAGCTCGATCTCAACATTGCAGCGTTCGGCGATCTCGACCGTCGATGCGATCGCCTCGGGCCACTGGGCAAAGGCCTCGGCCGTCTGCTCGTTGTTACGTAGGTAGAACTCGTTTGTGTCGAAGACCAGTCGTGGGTCGTCCAAGGTTGACTTGGTTTGCACACAGAGCAGCGCCGTGTGGTGGCGATAGTCTTCGTGGCGCAGGTAGTGAACGTCGCCGGTACCAACGAGCGAGCCGCCCAGCTCGCGCGCGATCCGCACGATCCCCTCGTTCGCTCTGTCCTGCGCGGCGATCCCGTTGTTCTGGATCTCGAAGTAGACGTTCTCAGCGCCGAGCGACTGGACAAGCTGATCAACGTGGGCGCGCGCCTCGTCGTCGCGACCTTCGGCAAGGCGGCCGGCGAAGCGCGATGAGAGGCAGCCGGTTAGCGCGATCAGACCGTCGCTGTAGTTGGCGATCTGCTCCATGTCGACGGTCGGCTTGCCGCGCTCCAGGCCACTGAGAAAGCCCTCGGAGCAGAGCTTGACGAGGTTGCGGTACCCCTCGTCGCTGGCGGCCAGCAGCGTCAGGTGGTTGTGCTCGTTTTTGCCGCTGACGCCGGCCTTCGGCTTCTCCGCGTAGTAGATCTCGCAGCCAAGAATTGGCTTGATTCCGTGACGAATACAGGCTTGATAGTGCTCAACTGCACCGTTCATCACGCCGTGATCGGTCAACGCAAGGGCCGGCTGGCCGAAGCTTGCGGCCTGCTGCGCGAGGGCGTCGATCTTGCAAGCGCCGTCGAGCAGGGAATACTCGGAATGAACATGCAGGTGGACTGATTGAGGGGCCGACACGGAGCGCTGAGAATAGGGGCCGGCCCGGACGCGGCGCCAGCGCTGCTGCGTCGTTAAGGCCGCTCTGAGCGGAGCTTGCGCAGTGCGCGAGCGGCGCGACCGACGAGGCCGCCACTGCGCGGCGCCGCTGTTGTCAGCGGCGGCGTGGCAGCCGGGGCGGCGACGTCGGCAGGCGCCGCTGGGCCGATCCGATCTTCGCCCTGCGGCGCTTGGGCGCGCAGTCGCTCGGCCGCCAACGCGAGGCCGGCGACCAGCTGCTCGGTCCCCGGCGTAACCGCCGACGGCGCCGCAGCGCCGCCCGCAGCGGCAGGCCGCGGTGCTTCGACAGGGAGCGCAGGATTGCCTGTCTGGCGAATGCGAGCCGAGATGACGGCGGCAGTTGCCGCGTCGCGAGCGGCGCGCTCAGCGAGCACCGTCTGCTCCGCTGCCTCGCGCGCGATCCGTTCGGCGCGGCAGGCGGCCTCAGCCGCTTCGCGGGCATAAATCTCCTGCTCAACGACTTCGCGCGCGGCCCCGACTGCGTTCGCCGCCTCGTTAAGCAGGTTTGCGATTTGTAGGTCGCGCACCGACCGTTGTTCGAGTTCGGCCCGGGCCTGCTTCGACTGCTCGGCAACCTGCTCAAGCTCGGCGACGCGCTGCTCGGCGCCAGCCAGCCGTTCACGCATCTCAGCTTCTGCCAGCTCAGCGCGGCGGGCGCGGCGGTCGGCGAGCACATCGGCATCGACAACCCGCTCCGGATCGTTCTCTAAAGGACTGGGCTGGTTCATCGGCGCGATCCTACCGGCCGCTCAGGCTAGGGCGTCATCGAGTTGACGTTGCTGCGACCGCTGAGCGCGACGACCAAGGCAATCAGGCTGCCCAGCACGGCAACCGAGCCGACTGCCGTCAGCGTCTTGCGCAGCACGTTCGGATAGCGCAATCGCACGTAGTAGCGCGCACCACGGAGCATCAGATACCCGATCACACGGTAGGTGCCTCGCTTGTGCATCAGCCAACCCTAACTGGATTCGCCGTCCTGCTGCGACTCGCGCAGCCGGTAGGCCATCCGCGACTGCAGCGTCCACAGCTCAATAAAGCCGGGAGCGGCGTTCTGGCTGAACAGGCCGCCGGAGCTATCGAAGGTCGCAAGCGCCGCGTCGTAGACGGCGTTGGGCGAGCTGCGCGTGACGACGCGCGCCGTCCCTTTGAAGCACTGGATGCCGATCGTGCCGGTCGCGTGCTCGTTGGCAGACCGCATATAGGCGTCGATATTCTCGCGCAGCGGCTCCCACCAGAGGCCGGCATAGACGAGGTACGCCCACTGCCGGTCGAGGCCGGCCTTGAACTGGTTCTGATGGATCGTGGAAACGAGCCGCTCAAGTTCGCCGTGCGCGTTAAGGATGATCGTTGCCGCCGGCACCTCATAGATGTCACGAACCTTCAGGCCAACGATCCGGTCTTCGATCTGATCGACGATGCCGATGCCGTGCCGACAGCCAATCTCGGTCACGCGGTCGAGCAGCTCGACCAGGCCGAGCTCTTCGCCGTCGAGGCAGACAGGCAGGCCCGCCTCAAAACCGATCTCGACAGTCTGCGCCTCGTCCGGCGCACGCTGCGGCGGCGTCACGAGCTGGAAGACATCGTCGTCCGGAGCGTGCAGCAGATCCTCGATCCAGCGACCTTCGGAGGAACGGCCCCAGAGATTGTCGTCGATTGAGTAGGGGGTCTGTTCGGTGCCGCCCTTGATCGGAATGCCGTGCTCGCGCGCGTAGGCGATCTCCTCCTCGCGGCCCATCTGCCACTGACGGACCGGGGCGATGATCTTCAACTCCGGCGCCAGCGTCGCGACGGTGCCGTCGATCCTCACCTGATCGTTGCCTTTGCCGGTGCAACCGTGGGCGATCGTGTCGCAGCCGTGGCGGCGCGCCGCCTCGACTGCGAGCTTCGCAATCAACGGCCGGCCAAGCGCAGTGAAGAGCGGGTAGCCAAGGCCGTAGGTGCCGTTGGCGAGGATTGCCGGCGTGACGAACTCGGCGGCAAACTGCTCTCGCGCATCGATCACTTCGGCGGCAACGGCGCCAAGATCCAGTGCCTTCTGCTTCACAACGTCGTAATCCTCACCCGGTTGACCGAGATTGATCGTCAGGGCGACGATCTCAGCCTTGTATTCGTCCTGGATCCACTTGCACATCACACTCGTGTCAAGGCCGCCGGAGAACAGCAGCAGGACGCGGCCAACCTCGTCCGGGTTGGCGACGTAACTGGCGGTCTGAGTTGAGTCGGCCATCGGCGGCAGTGTAGGCAGAGAGCGCTCAGCCGGGTTCGTGACCAGCCAGCGCGGTGGCGATCCGCGTGATCCCTTCGGCCATTTCGGCGTCGTCAATCGTTAACGGCGGCAGCAGCCGGACCGTGCTGGGACCGGTTGCGCTTAGCAGCAGCTGCTGGTCGATAAGCGCCCGTTCGACGAAGCCGGGGGCGTCGCCCTGCTCAAGGTCGAAGCCAACCATCAGGCCGCGGCCGCGGACATCGCTAACGCCTGGCAGCGCAGTCAACCGCTCACGCAGGTGCTCGCCCAGCTCGTTGACGCGGAAGATCAGCTCCGGATCATCGGTGACGTCAAGCGCTGCCAACGCGGCGCTGGCAACGAGCGGCCCGGCGGCAAAGGTTGAGCCGTGGTCGCCGGCCTGTAGTGCGTCCTGCAGCCGCTCGCCGGTAATCAGCGCGCCGATCGGCAGGCCGCCGCCGAGCGCCTTCGCAGTGGTCATCGCATCGGGCACAACGTCGCTCCGTTGATAGGCCCAAAGCGACCCGGTCCGGCCCATGCCGCTCTGAACCTCGTCGAAGATCAAAGCTGCGCCGTGCCGGTCGCAGGCCGCCCGCGCGGCCTGAAGAACGTCGGTGGGAATGACGTGGACGCCGGCCTCTCCTTGGATCGGCTCGATCAGCAACGCCGCCGTCTGCGGGCCGACCGCCTGTTCGATTGAATCGACCGTCGCCGCCGCCACTTTGAAGCCGGGAACGAGCGGCGCAAACGGCGCCTGCTTGGCCTCTTGATGGGTCGCCGATAGGGCGCCGTAGGTGCGGCCGTGGAAGGCCCCCTCGAGGCTGACTACCTCTCCCCCCGGCTTGGCGCGGCGCGCACACTTAATCGCGGCCTCGATCGCTTCAGCGCCGGAGTTGCCGAAGATCACTTTGCCGCCAAGCGACGACGCCGATAGCCGCTCGGCGAGGCGGATCCCTGGCTCGGTGTAGAACAGGTTGGAAGCGTGGATTAGCGTCTGTGCTTGATCGCGGATTGCCTCGACCACGCGCGGGTGGCAGTGGCCAAGGTTGGTAACCGAGATGCCGCAGAGCAGGTCGAGGTACTGGTTGCCGTCCTCATCCCACACCCAGCTGCCCGCGCCGCGCACAATCTGCAAAGGGAGCCGGGCGTAGCTGCCGACGACGTTGCGGCGGTCGAGCGCTTGAAGATCTTCAAGCTGCATCAGCTGGCCGTGATCTTTGTTCCCAGACCGGCGTCGGTGAACAGCTCCAGCAGCAGCGAATGCGGCACGCGGCCGTCAACGACGTAGGCGGCGCCGTCCCCCTGAGCGACGACTGCGAGGCAGGCCTCAAGCTTCGGCCGCATGCCGCCCTCAACTTGACCAAGCTGCGCGCGCAGCTGATCGGCCGTCGCCTGGCTGATCAGCGAGTCAGGATCCTCCGCGTCGGCCAACCAGCCAGCAACATCGGTCAGGAAAACCGTCTTGTAGGCGCCGGTTGCGATCGCGACCGCAGCAGCGGCATCATCGCCATTGATGTTGTAGCTCTGGCCCGACTCGTCCGGGCCGACCGAAGCAATCACCGGAATGTAATCACTGGCGATGTGGTTGATCAGGTCCACATCGACGCTGTCGATCGCTCCGACAAAGCCGATGTCGCTGCCGTCCGGCGCCGTACGGCGCGAGACGCGGAACAGGTTGCCGTCGTCGCCGCACAGGCCGACGGCCGGCTGCCCGTGCCTGCTGAGCCGCAGCACGATCTCCTTATTGACCTTGCCGATTAGCACCATCTTTGCGACCTCGACCGTCGCCGCATCGCTGACCCGCAAACCACCACGGAACTCAACCGGCAGCCCGAGCCGCTCCATGTAGT
Organism: Solirubrobacteraceae bacterium; assembly: GCA_039744215.1. GTDB lineage: Bacteria > Actinomycetota > Thermoleophilia > Solirubrobacterales > Solirubrobacteraceae > F1-60-MAGs163. The sequence continues at coordinate 13,706 of JBCJTT010000014.1, read as the reverse complement.
CGGTTATCTCCGGCCCGCCGCCGTGGACAACAATCGGATTGAGGCCGACGTATTTGAGCAGCACAACGTCGCGCGCAAACTCCTCGCAGAGCGCAGGATCCTCCATCGCCGCGCCGCCGTACTTGATGACGATCGTCTGGCCTTGGAATTCGCGGATGTATGGCAGCGCCTCGAGCAGCGTTGCGACATCGCGGCTTGGTTTCTGTGGATTCATCGGCCTCAGCTCGTGTAGTCGGCGTTGATTGAGATGTACTGCGGGCTTAAATCGGAGAAGAAACACTCGGCCTCGTGGCCGTCGCCGGGAAGACCGACCGTGTACTCGATCTCATCGCCGCTGACCAGCACGGCGAGCGCGTCACGGTCATGTTCGAGCTCGCGCCCGGCCGCGCAAACCTGGACTCCCTCGATTGAGATGTCGACCGCCAGCGGAGCACTCTCCGGCATTGCCATGCCGGCAGCCTGCGCGATCCGCCCCCAGTTGGGGTCACCGCCATGCAGCGCTGTCTTGACGAGCGGAGAGTTAGCGACCGTTCGGGCGACGCGCTCGACGCTCGGGCCATGGCCGCCCTGAACGATCACGCGGCCGATCCTCACGGCGCCTTCGCCGTCGCGCACGATCGCGATCGCCAGCGCCCGCAGCAGGCCGTCGAGCGCCTCACCGAAGCGCAGCTCGTCACTACTTTCAGGATCGATCGAAACGCCGCTTGAACCACTGGCGATCAGGACGACAGTGTCGTTGGTTGACAGCTGGCCATCGACTGAGATCCGGTCGAAGCTGCGCCTGGTTGTGACCGAAAGCAGCAGCTCAGCTGTTTGCGCCTCAAGCTCGGCGTCTGTTTCGATGAAGCAGAGCATCGTCGCGAAGGACGGCTGGATCATGCCGGCGCCCTTAGCCTGAGCGCTGATCCGCACCGGCCCGCCCGAGAGCGCGACCTCGATAGTCACACGCTTTTCGAAAGCATCTGTCGTCATGATCGCCTGCTCAAAGGGCTCGTCGCCGTCGCCCGAGAGCGCCTCAGCGCACTGGGCAATTCCGGCTTCGACCGGGCCGACCGGCAGCTGAACGCCGATCACGCCGGTCGAACAGACGGCCACCTGATGACGACCCAATCCGAGCGCCGCAGCGGCGGCGTCCTGCATTGCGGCGGCGACCGCAAAGCCTTGCTCGCCGGTCGCGGCGTTGGCGTTGCCGCTGTTGACAACAACAGCTCGCAGCGCCGACAGCTCGCAGCGCTCACGCGTCAGCAGCACCGGCGCCGCCTGCACGCCGGAACGGGTAAAGCGAGCGGCGCTCGTTGCCTGCGGGTTGTCGCAGACCAGCAGCCCGAGGTCGAGCTTGCCGGACGGCTTGATCCCAGCGGCGACGGCGCCGGCGCGAAAGCCTGTCGGCAATCCACCGCCGGTTAGCTCGCGTGCGCCGTCGGGCAGCGGCGCCCAGCGTGAGGTAAAGAGGTTCACAGGCCGATCCCTTCAGCTTCTGGCAGCCCGAGCATCAGGTTGAGGTTCTGAATTGCCTGAGAGGCGGCGCCCTTCCAGAGGTTGTCGATCACGGCGAAGACGAAGACCTTGCCGGTCCGCTCGTCGAAACGCGCGTTGATACGGCAGAGGTTGCTGTCGCGAACCTCTCGCACGCCCGGCAGATGTGGAACAACTTCAACGAACTGCTCGCCTTCGTAGAACTCGCGGTAGAGGGCGTCGACGTCAAGCGGCTCGCTGACGGTTGCGTAACAGCTCACCAGTTCGCCTTGGTCTAGCGGAACGAGGTGCGCAGTGAAGGTGACAGTTAGCTCGTTCGCGCCGGCCAGCTTCAGCTGCTCGTCGATCTCCGGCATGTGCCGGTGAGCACCGACGCCATAGGGCTTTACGTTCTCGTCAACGCTGACGAAATGAGTTGCTGACGTTGGTTCGCGGCCGGCCCCAGAAACGCCGCTTTTGGCGTCGATCACAACATCGGTTAAGTACGGCGCCAGCGGCGCCAGCGCCAGCACCGAAGCGGTTGGATAACAGCCCGGGTTGGCGACCAGTGTGGCGCCGCTAATCGCCTCGCGGTTTAGCTCCGGCAGGCCGTAAACGCTCTCGCCAAGCAGCTCAGGCGCAGCATGGTTGACGTACCACTGCTCATAAACGGCCTGATCGGTCAAGCGAAAGTCGGCGCTGAGGTCAACGACCGGGACGCCGCGCGCCCGCAGCGCTGCGACGACCGGCGCCGAAGCGCCGTGCGGGTAGGCGACGATCGCCGCGTCGACCTGGCTGTGGCGCCCGATCTCAAACTGTTCTAGCTTCGCGTCGACGCGATATTGCGGATACAGCTCAGCAAGGCGACGACCGACCTCGGAGCGGCTCGTCGCTGCCGCCAGCTCAAGCTGCGGATGGCGCTCAACCAGCGCCGCCGCGAGCGCCCCGCCGTAGCCGGAGGCGCCGACAACAAGGATCCGTTTGCTAGCCACGTAGCTCACCGTCCAGTTCGGCCGCTAGCGCGGCGACGACCTGCGCGCGAACCGGCGCGACGTCGTCATCGCTGAGTGTGCGATCGGGGTCCGAGTAGTCGATGTGGAGCGCCAGCGAGACGCGATCCTCACCGACCTGCTGTCCGGAGTAGACGTCGAACACTTCGGCTCGGCTGACGAGCGGCGCCCCGGCCTGCCGTACGCAGGCAACAACGCTCGCGGCGCTGACGCCGGCCGGCACGACGACGGCGATGTCCTCGCGCAGCGGCGGGTAGCTGCTCAGCGCCGTAAAGCTGGCCGTTGGAGGCGCCTCTGCGGCGGCGCGGCCGATATCAATTGCCAGCACGGCGGTCGGCTGATCAATCTGCCAGTTGGCGGCGACCACCGGGTGCAGTTCGCCAAACCAGCCGAGCAGTCCATGCTCGCTGCGAATCATCGCTGTGCGACCGGGATGCAAAAACGGCAGCGTGCCGTCCTCGACCTGCCAGTCAACGCCCAGTGCGCCCAGGATGCTCGTAACCAGCGCGTGAGCGGTCCCGATCCGCGCCGCCGGTGGTTGCGGGTCGGCCCAGCCCTCGAGCCTTGACGGGCCGCTTAAGGCCGCTCCCAGCGCATGGTGCTCTTCCGCAGCCATCCCCTGCTCGCTCGCCCCGGCGCGGTAGACGGAGCCGGATTCAAACAGTGCACAACTCTGAGCACCGCGCGCCAAGTTGTAGGCAACGCCGTCGAGCAGCGACGGCAGAATGCTCGGCCGCATCACCGACTGAGCTGAGCTCATCGGGTTTTCGATCACGACCACTTTGCGTAGCGGGTGGTCGGCGTCCAGCAGCAGCCGGTCGCAAACTTCGGGGTCGGTGAACGACCAACCGACAATCTCCGACAGCCCGCGGCCAACCAGCACGTCCTCAGCGCGGCGAATCAGGCGCTGCTCGCGGCTCAGGCCACCGGCCCGGCCGGTGCGGTTGAGCGGCAGCGTCGCCGGCAGCGAATCGACACCGTTGATCCGAGCAACCTCTTCAATCAGGTCGGCTTCGCGCGTTACGTCGCGGCGGCGCCAATGTGGCACCGTCAGATCGAGGCCGTCATCGCCGTCGGCGGCGCTGAAACCGAGCGCCTCAAGAATCTCGCGTGAGCGTCCCCGCTCAACCGGGCTGCCGAGTAATGATTCGACACGCGCGTCGCGCAGCCGGATCGGCTGCGCTGCGGCAGGCCCGTCGCCGACGTCGAGCGTGCCGTCAACTAGCGTCGCCCCGGTCAGCTCGATCATCAGTCGGCTGGCCATCGCCTGAGCTTCAAGCGCAGCGTCGCCGGAAAGGCCCTTCTCAAAGCGCGATGACGCCTCGCTGCGCAGCGCCAGGCGCGTTGATGTGCGGTTGATGTTGGCCGCGTCCCAGACGGCGACCTCAATCATCACGCGCGTCGTCTGCGCGTTCACCTCAGAGCCGGCGCCGCCGATCACGCCAGCCAGCGAGGTTGGGCCGTCGGCGTCGGCGATCAGGCAGATGTCGCTGTCGAGCGTTCGCTGTTCGCCGTCCAGCGTCGTCAGCTGCTCACCGTCGACGGCGGCGCGGACCATCAGCTCGCCGCCGGCAATCCGGTCGAGGTCGAAGGCGTGCAGCGGATGGCTGGTTGCCAGCATCACGTAGTTGGTGATGTCGACAACGTTGTTGATCGCGCGTTGCCCGCCGGCCGCGAGCCGCGCCTTCAGCCAGAGCGGCGATGGAGCGACCGTCACGCCTTCATAGAGGCGGCCGGTGAAGCGAGAGCAGAGAGCGGCATCTTCAATCTTGACGCTGATTCCGGCAGGCTGAACGTCGATCGTCGCGGCGCCAGGGTCGTCGCTCCAGGGCGGAGCGACGAGCGGGGCGCCGGTTGCGGCGTGCAGTTCGCGGGCAACGCCGTAGACGCCGAGGCAGTCAGGCCGGTTGGGCGTGATCTCCAGCTCCAGCACCTCGTCGCTGAACGAGAACAGCTCAGCGAGCGCCGTTCCCGGCGCAGCAGCGTCGTCCAGCACAATGATGCCGTCGTGCCCACTGCCGATTCCCAGCTCGTCTTCGGCGAGGATCATTCCGGACGATTTGACGCCGCGTAGCTTGGCCTCGCCCACCTTGCTGCCGTCAGCCATTACGGCGCCGGGAAGCGCCACGGCGACACTCTGGCCGGCGGCAACATTTGGCGCACCGCAGACGATCGTGCGCGGCTGGGCTTCGCCGCAGTCAACGCTGCAGACGCGCAGCCGGTCGGCGTCGGGATGTTGCTCGGCCGACAGCACCTGACCGACGACGAAGTTCTCAGCGCTCAGCGGGCCCTGCTGCGCAATCCGTTCGACTTCGGTGCCGGTCATCGCCAGCCGCTCGGCCAGTTCGTCCGCCGTCAGCTCCGCGTCGCAGTATTCGGCCAGCCATTTAAGAGGTACGCGCATCGTCAGCCAAACTGGCGCAGGAAGCGCAGGTCGTTTTCATAGAAGAAGCGCAGGTCCGGCACGCCGTGGCGCAGCATCGCGATCCGCTCGATTCCAAGGCCGAAGGCAAACCCCTGGTGGACCTCTGGGTCGTAGCCGTGATCGCCAACGGCGGCAAAGACATTCGGGGCAACCATCCCCGCCCCGAGCACCTCAAGCCAACCGGTTCCCTTGCAGAGCGAGCAGCGGCCACCGTCAGCGCCGGCGCCTTTGTCGCAGCTGAAGCAGGAGACGTCAACCTCGAGGCTCGGCTCGGTGAACGGGAAGAAGTGCGGCCGCAGCCGCAGTTCGCGCTCGTCGCCAAAGATCGCGCGGGCGAAGGCAAGCAGCGTCCCCTTCAGGTCGGCCAGTGTGACTCCTTCGTCAACGACGAGCCCTTCAATCTGGTGGAACTGGGGCGTATGCGTCGCGTCGCTGTCGCGGCGGAAGACGCGGCCGGGAACGATCAGCGCGATCGGCGGCGGAGTTTGCTCCATGATCCGGATCTGCATCGGCGAGGTGTGGGTGCGCAGCAGCGGCGCATCAGCACCGGTCTTTTCGCTTTCGATGTAGAAGGTGTCGCTGCGGGCGCGTGCCGGGTGCGACGGGTCGTGGTTCAGCGCGTCGAAGTTGTAGTGGACGCTTTCAATCTCCGGCCCTTCAACGACCGTGAAGCCGAGGCCGCAGAAGACGTCCTCAATCTCGCGCCGCGTCGCGCTCAGCAGGTGATGGTGACCGCGCGGCTCAGCCGGCGAGCCGGGCAGTGTGATGTCAACCAAGTCATCGGCAAGCGAAGCGCGCAGCTCGTCCAGCTCAAGCGTCACCGCCGCGTCGTCGATTAGCGCTTCGAGCGATTTACGCGCTTCGTTGGCAGCGCGGCCAGCCTCGCCGCGCTGTTCGGGTGGAAGCTGCGCGACGTCACGCAGCAGCTTCGGCAGCTCCGCTTTGCGGCCGAGGTAGCGGACGCGAAGCTCTTCCAGCTGGGCGCTGCTGGCGGCGGCGGCGATCTCGACTTCGCCCTGTTGGCGGATCTCGGTGACGCGTTCGATCATTGTCGCCACCCTAAACCCTCCGTGTGCAGGAATAGAGCGCGATGGTCGCGGCCATCGCGGCGTTCAGTGAGTCGCCGGCAATCTCGATCCGCCGCGTCTGGTCGGCCGCAGCGATCAGTTCGCCGGGCAGCCCTTCGCGCTCGGCGCCGACGATCAGCGTAAACGGTGGCTCTGGCCAGCAGGCGCCATCAAGCGGCTCGCCGCCCTCTGATACCAGCGCGATCGTTGTTCCTGGCAGCTCAGCCAGTCTCTCAGCCCGCGCCACTGGCACGCTGAACAGCGCACCCATCGTCGCCCTCACGGCCTTCGGCCCAAACGGGTCGGCGCTGCCGGGGCCGAGGATCACGCTGCCTGCGCCGAAGGCGTGGGCGCTGCGGATGATCGTGCCGACATTGCCGGGGTCGCCGACGCCGTACAGCCAGATCGCCAGCGGCCCAGCCGGCTGCGACCAGCGCTGTTCGTAGATTGCCAGCGCACGAGTGCCGGAACCGAGCGCCGAAACTGCCGCCAGTGCCTCTTCGCCGACCTCGGTGCCATCCAGCCCGCTGCCTTCGAGGACGAATGTTTCGATCGGCTGCCAGCCGTTTGCCGCTGCTGCGGCGATCAGGTCCTCACCTTCGGCGACGAAGCGGCCGCTGCGATCACGGCCGCGGCGCGTGCGCAGCAGCGTGACTTGAACGAGATTTGGATGTTGGGGATTGTGGATTGTCATCTGACTTTGGTTTTGGACAAAAAAATGGGCGCCCTCCTTGCGGAAGCGGCGCCCGGTAACGGCGAAACGGCGGCGGAGTCTAGGACTCAGCGGCCGTCGCCTCGCGGGCGGCGTCAACAAATCGGCGGAACGTTTCAGGGTCGCTGACGGCGACCTCGGCGAGGACCTTGCGGTCAAGTTCGATGCCGGCCTCGCTGAGGCCGTGCATGAATGTTGCGTAGGTCATGCCGTTGAGCCGCGCTGCAGCGTTGATCCGTGTGATCCAAAGACGACGGAAATCACGCTTGCGGTTACGACGGTCGCGGTACGCGTAGGAATCCGCTTTCATCAGCGTTTCCTTCGCGCGGCGGTAGTTCGAGTGCGCCGTGCCGCGGTACCCCTTGGCCCGCTCGAGCGTGGCGCGGCGCTTCTTCCTCGCGGCGACTGAGTGCTTTACCCGCGTCATTTGCCGCCACCGAGCATCTTCTTGACGCGCGGAGCGTCCACGGCAGAGATCGCGACAGCCTTGCGGAAGCCGCGCTTACGCTTCTGCGACTTCTTCTCCAGAATGTGGCTGGACATCGCGTGACGGCCACGGACTTTGCCCTTGGCGGTCAGCTTGAAGCGCTTCTTTGCGCCGGAATGTGACTTCATCTTGGGCATCGCCGACCGCGGAGTATAGAAACTCCGCCAGCGTTCGACTCGCCGCCACTGCGCGAAGCTGCCGTTCAGGAGCGGGCGTCGGAGCTCTCAGGCTCCGCCGCGGGCGCTGCCTCGTCGCTCTGAACAGTTGGCTCAGATGGCGATTGGGCTACTTCGGCTGCGGCCTCGTCGGCGACAGCTAGCGGCGCGATTGAGCGCGCGAACGCCTCGGCGTCTGCCACAGCCTGAGCGGCGGCGATCTCGGCGCTGAGGTCGAGCGGCTCAAACTCGGTGATCTCACCGCTAATTACCTCTTTGCTCGGCCCGAGCACCATCGTCATGTTGCGGCCGTCAAGGTTGGGGCGCTGCTCAATCGCGCCGATCGGCGCAAGCTCCTTCGCAAGGCGGGCAAGGATCGCGCGGCCCAGTTCAGGGTGTGTGACCTCGCGGCCACGGAACATGATCGTCACCTTGACCTTGTCCTTGTGCATCAGGAAGCGCCTTACGTGGCCCTTCTTTGTCGCGTAGTCGTGCTCGGCGATCTTCGGGCGAAACTTGATCTCACGAATCGTGATCTGCTGCTGACCCTTCTTTGCCGCCTTGACCTTCTGCGCCTGCTCGTACTTGTACTTCGAGTAATCGAGAATCCGGCAAACCGGCGGCTGTGCCTCGGGAGCCACCTCGACCAGATCAAGGTCCTTCTCCTGTGCCAGCTTCAGCGCGTCGTCGATCTTCAAGATGCCGACCTGGCCGCCCTCGTCGTCGATCACGCGGACTTCGGCAACGCGAATCTTCTCGTTGATGCGAGTCGTGTCACGTTCCGGCATACGCCGGTCGAAGCGCCGAGGGACCGCCACTAGCTTCTAAGGCCTCGCGTCAAGAGCGAGGCTGCACAGACATTCGGGTCAACGTGCGGCAGTATAGCCAGATTGCAGCAGCTTCTGCGCGCCACCGGCAGCCACCTCAATAACTGAGCGCGCCCGCAGGCAACTGCGGATCCGCCTTGCCGGAACGCCGTAGTCAACGCGGATCACGCGTTGTTGGCGATCAAGCCACAGCAGATCGAGCCCGAATCGCATGCCGAAGGTGTGAACCGAGCGGCAGCGTTCAAACAGCAGCGCGGCGTCACCGGGCGCGCGGTCAAGGCCGGCAAGGCCACGCCGCCGCGCTGACAGCCCGACGGCCGCGGTCACCTTCACTGCGTCAGCGACTCGTCGCGACGTTGGCGCGTCTCGGTGACGACGTGGTCGGCGAACTGCGCGAGCGGGAATGAGCCGACGTCGCCAACGCCGTGGCGGCGGACGGCAAGCGTCTGCTGCTCAGCCTCCTTGTCGCCGACGACCAACATGTACGGAATCTTTGCCAGCTCGTTGTCGCGGATCAGCTTTGAGACCGACTCCGAGCGCAGGTCAACCTCAATCCGCAGCGAACGTTCGCGCAGCTGCGCGGCAATCGCCTCGGCCGCGGCGACGTGACGATCGGAGACCGGCAGCACGACGATCTGAAGCGGCGCCAGCCAGACTGGAAACTCGCCCGCGTAATGCTCGATCAGAATGCCAATGAAGCGCTCATAGGAGCCCATCAGCGCGCGGTGGATCATCACCGGCCGGTGCTCCGCGTCGTCGGCGCCGGTGTACTGCAGGTCAAAGCGTTCTGGCATTGAGTAATCGAGCTGAACGGTGCCAAGCTGCCACGAACGGTCGAGCGAGTCGGTCATGTGGAGGTCGATCTTCGGACCGTAGAAGACGCCATCGCCAGGGTTCAACTTATAACTGAGCGCACGAGCGTCAAGTGCCTCGCTCAGCGCAGCCTCAGCCTTGTCCCACATCTGATCGCTGCCGATCCGTTGGTCGGGCCGCGTTGACAGCTCGAGCTGCAGCTCAAAGCCGAAAAGTTCGTAGGTTGCGAAGGCGAACTCGAGGCAGGCGGCTACCTCTTCGGCAACCTGCTCCTCAGTGCAGAAGATGTGCGCATCGTCCTGCGCGAAGTGGCGCAGGCGCAGCAGCCCGTGCAGCGTGCCACTCAGCTCATTGCGGTGCAGCAGCCCGGGCTCGGAGTAGCGCACCGGCAGCTCGCGGTAGCTCCAGCGTCGGCCGGCGAAGAGATGCGCATGGCCGGGGCAGTTCATCGGCTTTAGACCAAATTCGTGCTCCTCGGTACTGGTGACAAACATGTTGTCGCGGTACTTCTCCCAGTGCCCGGAGGTCTTCCACAGCTCAGAGTCGTAGAGCTGCGGCGTCTTGACCTCCTGATAGCCGCGCTCGCTGCCCATTTCGCGCGACAGCGCGACCAGCTCGTTGAAGACGGTGGTGCCGCGCGGCAGCCAAAAGGCAGAGCCGGGAGAAACTTCGGAGAACTCGAACAGCTGCAGCTCGCGGCCGAGCCGCCGATGGTCGCGCGCCTTTGCCTGCTCGAGCCGCTCCAGTTCAACTTCCAGGTCGGCCTTGTCGAAGAAGGCGGTCCCGTAGATCCGCGTCAGCATCGTGCGCTCTGAATCGCCTCGCCAGTAAGCGCCGGCGACCGACTGCAGCTTGATAGCACCGATCGCCTTTGTGCTCTGCCCGTGCGGGCCGCGGCACAGGTCGGTGAAGTCGCCGTTGCTGTAAAGCGAGACACTTTCAAAACCTTCGTCGCGGACGAGATCCTCGATCAGTTCAACCTTGTAATCCTGCTGCTCGGCGCGGAAGCGGGCCAAGGCGTCGTCAACGCTGACCTCCTGCCGCGTGAAGCCCTCGCCGGCCTTGATCTGTTTGCGCATCTGCGCCTCGATCGCGGCGAAGTTGTCTTCGCTGATCACGACCCCTTCGGGGAACTCAAAGTCGTAGTAGAAGCCGCGCTCGATCGCCGGCCCGATTGAAACCTTTACGCCGGGGTACAGCTCGGTCACCGCCGCCGCCAGCACGTGCGCCGCATCGTGGCGGATCAGAGCGAGCGCGTCATCGCCTGAGCTCTTAGTGATGATCTCGATCGGCTCGTTCGCCGTTAGCGGCGCGCTGAGGTCGCGCAACTCGCCCTGCTGGCGAATCGCCAGCGCGGCGCGCGCGAGCCCGGGACCAATGGCGGCTGCGGCGTCAAGGCCGCTGGCGCCGTCGGCAAGTTCGAGCGTGTTGCCATCGGGGAGAGTTACCTGCACGGCGCTGATGCTACGCGAGCGGCAGGAAGCGAGGCCGCGCAGCGCCGTCCGGTGAGCCGCCGCTGCACGAATCCGTGACACACGCCGGGCACGACGCCGCTAGTTTGAAGGTATGGTTGATGCAAGTTCTCAGCGGCATTACCGGCGCGGTCCGCTGCGCCCGATCTGGCCCTCACCGGCGCGGCCGCTGACGCATCGTGCGGCGCGCAAAGCGGACGACCGCTACGGCGTCTCCGACAACCCCAACTGGCGTTCGGTCGACTGGCCGGCGCACACCAAGCAGATGCTGATTGACGAGCGTGAAGTCAACTACGTCCAGCTTGGCGGCGGCGAGCCACCGGTCGTCTTTATTCACGGCCTCGGTGGCTCGTGGCAGAGCTGGCTGGAGAACCTGCCGCGCGTCGCCACCGGCCAGCGTGCGATTGCCCTTGACCTGCCTGGCTTCGGCCGATCAGAGATGCCGGCCGATCCGATCTCAATCACACTCTTCGCCCATACGGTTGACCGCTTCTGCGACCAGCTTGGCCTTGGGCCGGTGACGCTGGTCGGCAACTCGATGGGTGGCTTCACGGCGGCCGAGGTCGCGATTCGTCACCCAGAACGGGTGGAGATGCTGGTGCTCGTCGGCGCAGCCGGAATCAGCTCTGCGGCGATAACGCGGTCTCGTTTTGGCGAAAAGTTTGCGCGTGCGCTAATGATGCGCGGCCAGGGCGACGCTAGTGCAGCGCAAAGGATACTGACGCGGCCTGGCTTCATCGCACTCGGGATGGGGCTCATCGCCCGCTACCCAACAAAGCTCTCAAAGGAGCTGGTCTCCGAGCAGCTGCTGACCTTCGGTGACGAGGGATTCCGCGACGCGTTTGAGGCGATCCTCGCTTACGACTTTCGTGACCGGCTGGGCGAGATCGGTTGCCCCGTCTTGGTCATTCAGGGTGAGGACGACATTCTTGTGCCGCTCGGTGACGCGATCGAGTTCTGTGATCGGATTCCCCACGCGCAACTTGTGACGATGGCGGACACCGGCCACGTGCCGATGTTTGAGCGTCCGATCCAGTTCAATGACGCGCTGCTGGAGTTCCTCGCAGCGCCGACAGGCGTCAGCAGATAACTTCCAGCCGATGGAACCAGCTGACCTAGCGGCAAAAGCTCAGGGCGCCGCGGTGCGCGGACTGATGCGCCTTAGCCCGCGTAGCCAGCTTCGCCTCGCAGGCGGCAAGCCGGTTCGACTCGACGGCCAGACGCTTGACTCCGGGCTGCAGCTGCTGTTGAAGCTGATGGAGCTGGTGCCGCAGCCAAATATTGAAACGCTGTCGCCGCGTCAGGCGCGGGCCGGATTGGCGCAGACGCGGGCGATCGTCGCGGCGGCTCCGTTGCCACTGGCGTCGGTGGTTGAGACGACGGTCGCTGGGGCGGCAGGACCGCTACCGGCGCGGCTCTACATTCCGCGCGAGCGGGTCGACAAGATCGGCCCGTTGCTGCTTTTCTTCCACGGCGGCGGCTTCGTGATCGGTGACCTCGACACACATGACGCGCCCTGCCGACTACTGGCTGAGTATGCCGGTGTGCGCGTGCTTTCCGTTGACTACCGGCTGGCGCCGGAGTTCCCTTTCCCTGCCGCGACCGATGACGCGCTGGCATCGTTTCTTGACGTTGCTTCCCGCGCCGACCAGTTTGGCTGCGACCCCAGCCGCATCGCCGTCGGCGGCGATAGCGCTGGCGGCCAGCTGGCGGCCGTTACGGCGCAGCGTGCGCGCGATGCTGGTGGGCCGCAGCCGGCCTTCCAGCTGCTGATCTACCCGGTTACCGACTTCGCCGACAAGCACCCCTCCTACCACCTTTTCAGCGACGGCTTCTTCCTTACCGAAGCACAAATGGATTGGTTTGCTGGCCACTACCTGCCGCCCGGCACCGATCTGCGTGAGCAGTCGGCCTCGCCGCTTTTCAGCGAGGATCTCAGCGGCTTGCCGCCTGCCCACGTCGTCACCGCCGGCTTCGACCCGCTGCGTGACGAAGGTGAGGCTTACGGCGCGCGGCTGCGTGACGCAGGAGTCCGGGCGACGCAGCGTCGCCACAGCAGCCTGATCCACGGCTTCATCAACATGGCGCCGGTCAACCGCGCATCGCACGATGCCAGCTGCGAGATGGCCGGCGTGCTGCGCGGCGCGCTTGACGGTGAGTGAGCGATTCGATTACGGCATTCGTGGCGACAGATCAAGCAAATCGAGAAAGACGTTGCTCATCGGCTCAGTTTGGCTGAGGGCGGCCGTCCGCTGCGCGGTGAGTAAGCAAGCGTTCTGCTCCAGGTTTCTGCGGGCGAGGGGCGTACTTGGCGCTGCTGTCCTGTGAAGGCTTAGTGTCGGCGCGGCAGCTTGATCAGCTTCGTTTTGCTTGCCGTCAAGCCGCCGGTTGGCGTGAACGTGGTTTTCACGCGGACGCGCAGTGATCGTTTGCGAAGCGCGGCGCGCGTTGCTGAGCTGAGTTTGCAGGTCAGTTTCACTGTGCCTGCCTTAGTTACTTTCACGCTCGTTTTGCAAACGATTAGCACGGCGCCAGCTTTTGATCTGCGCGTTACGCGCTGAGTGAGCTTGCCACGCCCGGGGATAACAACAGTGGACGTCAAAGCCTTCACGCCAACCTTTATCGAGCGTATTGTAAAATGATTCGATGGCATGAACTTGGCATTAATAACGCGCGCTGCGCTCATTGTCACGGTGCACCTTGAAGTGCCCGAGCAGCCAGATCCACTCCAGCCAGCAAACGATGAACCGGTTGTTGGTTTTGCGGTCAGCGTGACTGGTGATCCGTCCACAAAAATTTCTGAGCAATCCGCTCCACAATTAATTCCAGCTGGTGATGAAGTAACAGTTCCCCCGCCAGTGCCGGACTTTGAGATTGTCAAATTAAAGAATCCGGGTGGCACCGGCACGTCGGTTGGGGCCACCGCATTGCTTGCCAGCGAAGGAGGTGACGTTCCCTGCGGATTAGTGGCGGTAACGGTGGCGGTGTAGCTAGTGCCGGCGGTCAGGCTGGTGATCGTGCAGCTGGTCGCAGGAGCCACGGCCGTGCATGAGGCGCCACCAGGGGCGGCGGTTGCGGTGTAGGAGCTCACTAATCCACCTGCCACGGCATTCCAGGTGATGGTTGCCTCGCGAATGCCAGCGCTCGCGCTGGCACCTGTGGGTGCCTGGGGCGCGTCGGCGAGGATGCGGGCGGTGAAGGCGTCGAATGACCCATCGCTTGTGAGGGTCGGGACTCCGAAGAAGGTCGCGATGCCACTGAAGAACCCGGTGATGATGCTCGA
>JBCJTT010000013.1:0-27759 GCA_039744215.1 Solirubrobacteraceae bacterium | reverse complement strand
CCGGCGCTGGCCGCCGGCAATAGCGTGATTCTTAAGCCGAGTGAGGTCACGCCGCTGACCTCGCTGCTGATGGCTGAGTGTCTTGAGGAGTGCGGCATGCCTGCCGGCGTCTTCCAAGTTGCGACCGGCCGCGGCGACACCGGCCAGGCGCTGATCGACGAGGTCGACATGATCATGTTCACCGGCTCGACGGCAACCGGCCGCAAGGTTGCCGTGGCGGCGGCCAAGCGGCTGATCCCATGCTCGCTTGAGCTTGGCGGTAAGGATCCGATGATCGTGCTGCGCGACGCCGATCTTGAGCGCGCCGCTAACGCCGCCGTCTTCTTCTCAATGCTGAACAGCGGCCAGACCTGCCTCTCAACCGAGCGCGTCTACGTCGAAGCCCCGGTTTACGACGAGTTTGTCGGCAAGGTGACGGAGAAGGTCAAGGCGCTGCGCCAGGGCGTAAGCACCGGGCCGGGCACGGTTGAGGTCGGCGCGATGACCTTTCCGCCGCAAGTTGACATCGTTGAACGCCACGTCAACGACGCCGTCGCGCACGGCGCCAAGGTCCTGACCGGCGGCAAGCGCGGTAGCGGCCCGGGAGACTTCTTCGAGCCGACCGTGATTGTTGACGTTGATCACTCGATGGCGGCGATGAATGAGGAGACCTTCGGGCCGACTCTGCCGATCATGAAGGTTGACGACGCCGAGGAGGCGATCCGCCTTGCTAACGACAGCGAGTTTGGCCTCGGCGCATCGGTCTTCACGCGCGACGTCGCTCGCGGCGAAGAGATTGCCAAGCGCGTTCAGGCCGGCGCTGTCTGCGTCAACGATGCGGTGCTCAACTACGTCGCGCTGGAGCTGCCGATGGGCGGCGCCAAGAGCTCCGGCATCGGATCGCGCCACGGCGCCGGCGGCATCCGCAAGTTCTGCCAGCAGCAGTCGCTGCTGATCTCGCGCCTGCACCCGAAGCGCGACATCCACATGTTCCCTTACAGCGAGAAGACGACCAACCGCCTCGGCAAGCTGTTTGCCTTCCTCTACGGCCGCGGCAACCGCGATTAGCGCTGGCTCGACTGGCGGGCAATCAATCTGGTTGGTACGTACCGTGAGAGGATGACAATGGGAAGTAACGAGCCGGTAGATCGCACGATGTGGACAAGCCTCTTGCATGCTGGCCTGGTTGGATCGTTCATGCGCTTCCCGCATCTGCCGGCTGACTGCGTTGCGCTCAAGCAGGCGGGTGTGAAAGCTGCCATCTACGGCATCCCCTTCGATGCGACGAACATCAGTCGTACCGGGGCAAACTACGGGCCGCGTGGCATCCGTGAGGTCTCATGTCAGTTCCTCTCATACAACGCGATGTTTGACTTCGATCTGACTGACGCGCTGGCCCCGGTTGATTGCGGCGACTGCGACGTGATCCTCGCCAACGCCGAGCGGACGTTCGCCAACGCGCAACAGGACATCGGCCAGATTCTGGCTGCCGGTGCACTGCCGGTCACTTTCGGCGGTGACCACTCGATCACGATCCCCGCTGTGCGTGCGGTTCGCGAGGCGAACAGTGATCCCGGGCTGATCTTGGTTGACACGCACCTCGACACTGCGCCGGATGTCGGCGGTGAGCTGCTTAATCACTGCTGCCCGATCACCCGCGCCGTTGATGCCGGTTTCGACCCTAAGAAGATCGCGCTCGTCGGGATCTCGGGCTGGATGAATCCGCGGACCGAGATCGAGTACTGCCGCGAGCAGGGGATCACAGTGATCTGGCTGGAGCAGATCTGGGAAAAGGGCACGGCCTGGGCTGTCAACAAGGCGCTCGAGGTTGCCGGTGCTTCAAACGATGGCCTCTACCTCTCGTTCGATGTCGATAGCCTCGATTCGGCCCACGCGCCGGGAACCTGCTGCCCGACGCCTGGTGGTCTGACGAGCCGAGAGGCGATCGAGATAGTGCGCGGCGTCAGCGCCAACGGTCTGCTCGGTGTCGATGTCGTCGAAGCCGCTCCGAGCCTTGACCCGACGCCGGCAACGTCGCTGATCGCCGGGCGGATCGCGATCGAGGCGATGGCATTTCACGCGGGGGCTGGGAGTTAGCCGAGTGACGCAGGTACTGCTCGCTCAGCTCGATCCATCGCCGGGCGAGCCAGCTCAGAATGCAACGGCCGTCGGCGTAGCTCTGAAGCTCACTGAGCGGGTTGATCTGGCAGTGCTGCCAGAGCTGTTCCTCGGCGGTTATGACCTAAGCCAGGTTGAGCAGAGCGCAGTTGAGATCGACAGTCCAGAGGTCGCCGCGATACGCGCAGCGGCAGCCGCGAACTCAACTGCAGTGCTCGTCGGGCTTGCCGAGCGGAGAGCCGAAGGGATCGCCAACTCACTGCTCGCGATCGAGGCTGACGGGCGGATTGCCGGGGTCCATCGCAAGACGACACTTTGGGGCGGCGAGCGGGATGTATTTGAGGCGGGTCAGCAGCTGACGATCGTCAATCTCGCTGGCAGGCGAATCGGTTTGATGCTCTGCTACGAGATCGAGTTCCCCGAAATCGCTCGTGCCCTGGCGCTCGCCGGCGCCGACCTGCTTGTCACGGCATCGGCGAATATGGCGCCGTATTACGACGATCACGAGCTCGCGTCGCGCGCTCGGGCACTCGACAACCGGCTCAGTCACGTGTACGTCAACCGTGTCGGCTCCCAGAACGGGCTGGACTTTGTCGGTGGAACGCGGCTGGTTGACAGTGGCGGCGCGGTTGTCGCCTCTGCCGACGGGATTGAGCAGCAATCTTTCGTTGCGACAGCGTTGCAGCAGGCGCCCGCAGCGGGCCCTGCCGACTATCTCAACAATCTGCCGACCGTGACCGACGTCGTTACCGAAGCGCCGACGAATGCGCCGCCCGGCGTCTAGCCGGCCGATTCGAGGCACTCAGCGACCGTCGCCTGATCGAGCCCCGCTGCGCGTAGTGTCTGTTCAGTGTGCTCGCCAAGCCGTGGGGCGGCAGCGCTGGTGCGCGAAGGAGTCTGCGAGAAATGGATTGCCGGTCCGAGTGTGCGGATCGTTCCGGCGGTCGGATGTTCGACCTCGGCCAGTACCCCAGCGGCAAGCATCGCCGGGTCTGCCATCAGGTCGCTCAGCTCCTGCACTGCCGCGCAGGGGACGCCGCGGGCTTCGAGCAACTCCAGCCACTCGGCACGGTTGCGCGTCGCGATCGTGCTCGAGATCAGCCCAATCAGCTCGTCACGGTGATCAACTCTGGCCGGGTTGCCGGCGAAACGTGGGTCTTCGATCAGTTCCTGTAGGTCAAGCACGTCGCAGAGGGCAGCCCAGTTGGCGTCGGAAACGACCGCGATTGCCAGCCAATTGCGATCGTCGGCTTGAAACGATTGGTACGGGATCGTGTCATCGAACGCCGGTAGCTCCATCGTCGCTGGGTCGCAGATGACGCGGTAGGCCTGCGCGGTGAGGATTGCTTCGAGCAGCGAAACGTCGACTCGCTGGCCGCTGCCGGTTCGCTCTCTCACGTAGAGCGCCGCCAGGATCCCTTGAACCGCCTGCGCCGCCGCGTAGGTGTCAGCGATCGTGATGCAAGCCAGTCGCGGCTCGCCGTCGGCTGTTCCCTGCCGTGAGAGGACGCCGGTCAGTGCCTGAAGGATAAGGTCCAGCGCCGGTTTACGGCCCAGCTCCTCGGCCGGCCCAAATCCTGAGACTGAGCAGTAGATCAATCGCTGGTTGGCGGGCCGAAGGTCCGCGTCGCCGATTCCAAGCCGCTCCGCAACGCCTGGTCGGAAGTTCTCGACAACGATGTCTGCATTGGCGGCTAGCGCCGCGGCCGCTCGCTTGCCGGCATCGGTCTTGAGGTCGAGGACGACACTGCGCTTACCGCGGTTGAGTGCCATGAAGTTCATCCCTTCTCCACCGAGGAAGGGGGGGCCAAAATGCCGCGCATCATCGCCGCCCGGTGCTTCGACCTTGATTACATCGGCCCCCAGATCGGCCAGCACCATCGTGCAGAGCGGTCCGGCGAAGAGGCGGGTGAAGTCAACGACCTTCAGACCGTTGAGTGGGGTGTCGACCTGTAGCTCTGTCATCAGAAGACTGTCCTCTCGGTACCGGTTGGCAAGTCAAGTTCAGCTTCCAGCGCCGCGACCATCGCCGATTGCGCCTCTGCGCCGAGCAGTTCGGCCGCAAGGTGGCTCGTGCGGAACAGGGTGAGCGCCTGATCGAGCGACGTCGGAAGCGCCGGCAGGTCGTCACGCGCGTAGGCGTCGCCGGTTGTGATCGGCGGTGGCACCGCAACTCGGTGGATGCCGTCGGTTCCGGCCCAGATCTGCCCGGCAAGCGAGAGGTACGGGTTGGTGTCGGAGGCAGCATCGCGCTGCTCTATGCGCGTTACCGCCTCACGCTCGGCGGTGACCCGCAGTGCGACGGTTCGGTTGTCGCCGCCCCAGCAGACCTTTGTCGGGCAGAACGAATGATCGTCCCGGCGCAGGTAAGCGCGGGTCGTGGGTGAACCGAGCACTGTCAACTCAGCCATCGCCTCGAGCAGGCCGGCGAGGTAGGCGTCACCTTCGGCGCTCATCTGCTCAGCTTCACCCGACCAAAAGCAGTTCTGCCCGTCCTTCCACCGGCTATGGTGGAAGTGCATCCCGCTGCCGGAGTTGTCGGCCCACGGCTTGGCATCGAAGCTGATTCCCAGTCCGGAGCTTGCCGCTGCTTCACGCGCCCATCTGCGCAGAAGCAGGACGGCGTCAGCCGCCGCCAGGGCCGGCCCATGCTGGAGGTTGATCTCGAACTGGCCGGCGCCGTACTCGCAGTTACTTGCGATGACCGGCACGCCGCTGCTGCGCAGGCGGCGGATCGCCTTAAGCACGGGCTCGTAGGGCTCACCGGCGACGATTCCGTACTGCTCGATGTTGTTGAACACCGGTCGGTCCTGATCAGCCCGTACGAGGAAGAACTCAAGCTCTGCTGCTGCGATCAGCTCGGCGCCATCCTGTTCAGCCCACGAAAGCGCGCGGCGCAGCACCGACCGAGAACACCACGGACTCTCGTCGCCTTCCGGCGTGACCAGATCACAGAGGACGAGTGCGCCGCTGCCGTCCGGCAGCATGTAGAGCGACTCGGTGTCCGGACGTAGCACCAAGTCGGCTTCGACACTTGCCCAGCCTGCTTGCGCTGCGTTCAGCGTCACCAGCTGCCCATCGGCGGGTACTGCGACACGGTTCAGTCGCCCCCGACGATCAACCCAGCCAAGCTCGTTCCACTCTATTGTCATCCAACGTCTCCGTAGCGGTTGATGTCCCAGCTGTCGACGGCCGCGCTGTCAGTGACCGCCTCGCTGCGCAGTCGCGCCTCGCGCCACGCCAGCGCCAATGTGTCATGAACGAACATCTCGCCGAATACTTGACGGGTCCAGGCGGAGAGAGCAAAGCGCTCGGTAGCCTCCGCGTAGCTCGACGGAAGCGTTTCCGGTCGGCCGACTTCGGACCCGTCGGCGGCTGCAAGGATTGCTGCGATAGCAAGGTATGGGTTGGCCTGTGATGACGCAGCGACGCTGTCGCCGACGAGCATCGGTTCAGGCCGCAGCCAGTCGAGCGGTAGCGGACGGCAGAGCAGCGCTCCATCACCAAGCTTGGTGAGCCAGGTATCGCTGCCAAGCTCCGCTGCGCCGGGCGTGATCAGCATCCGCGCTGGGCTATCGCTCTCGCCGACAATCGGCATCGCGGTGACGACGTCGTCGCCGGTCAGTCCGATCTCGCGGGCAGCCGAGCGAGCCGCGACAAGCCAGTCGGCGGCAACCAGCGGGTCGCTGGCCGACAGGTTGAGCCGCAACAGCTGTCGCTGATCGTCCCACTCGAGCGATTCGACTGGTATCCCGGAGGCCGTTAGACCGGCAAGCCAACGATCGGCAAAACTGCTCAGAGGGTCGGCCCGCCAGCCGATTGCTAACGGATCTTGGCCAGCACGCAGTTCCAGCGCCGTCGAGACCGGCCCTGCCGCGGCCCGCTCGGCAAGCACCCGCAGCAGACCGCGTGGGTCGAGCGGCGAACGCTCGCCATCCGCCGTCAACACCTCGGTCATTACTAGGGCGCTGCCGTCAGACCAGCCGCAGCGGAGCACCGACGCGTGGTCTGGTCGCGCAAAGAGGTCCGGATATCCGGTGCTGAAGTTCGAGTAGTCGGATTCCTCGAATATTTCGCAGTGAACATCCCAGACCAGAGCCCCGTCGCAGTAGGCTTGGAGCCCGTTGGGGTCGCTTGCAAAAATCTCTCCGACAAGTCGGCGGCCACGTAGCATCCCGTAATGGTCTGCGATACAGACGCGTACCGTGTCGATCGCGCCGCTCTCGATCTCGCGCAGCAGGCCGGCGAACGTGAGGCTTGTTTCAGTCAACGCCGCGCTCGGCTGCGAGCGGCTCGCCCAGCCAGTCACTGTAGAACCCGTCAAGATCCGGCAGGAAGTCGTGTACGACCGGATAGCCGGGCGGAACCGATTCGACGTCAAGCAGTGTGAACGAGACTGGGTCGTAGTACTCCCGTAGCTCGTTCCAAGCTGGGTCCGGGTGCATCTTCTCGGGGTAGATCTCGAGCAGCTGCTCAACTGACCGGCGGACCGTGATCTGTGCGTTCATTTTCCAGTTCTCCCGGTAGTCACCGAAGATGAATCCGGAGTCCGACCGTGTGACGCGTCGCCCGTCCGGCAGCTCGACGATCGCAAGGTGCGGCGCGATTGGCAGGAGCACGCGATCCTCGGGGAAGGGCCAGCGGCGCTGGACGATTCCGAGGTTTAGTGCGAAACGTTCGATGTCCTTGCGTCCCGCCTGCATCTGGCGGATTTGACCCGCCGGCAACGTGCCGTCGATCAGTGCTTCTAACGTCTCGGCGGTGACCGCCGGTTCGCCGCTGGTCGGGACGCTTGGGACCGGCTCGCGCACGTCTGTGCGCGGCTGGCGCTGGAGCTCCTCCGGGTCGCGCCCGGCAATGAGTTGACGGGAGATGTCGATCGTCGGCGTTGGAATGTCAAAGACAAACTCGGGCGGCAGGCCCCAGAACTGGCGAAACTCCTCGGCCCACGGCCGCGAGAGGCGCATCGACTCAGCATACATCCGCTGAACCGGCAAGGAGAATGGCCCGTTGCCGCCTTCGCCGTGCTCGAGGATACGGTCGCGCTCCCCTGCGACCCAGTCGATGACCGGCACCGACCTTTTCGCGCGCTCTGCGCGGATCGCCGATCGACGGGCCTCCGTCGCGCCCGCGTCGACGGCGCCGCCTTCACAGAGGACCACGCCGTAGACGCTGCTGGCGAGCCGCTCAATCAGGTAGTTGCCGTCAACGTCTTCGGCGACCGCTGCCGGGTCTCGCTCCAGAGGGTCGCCCAGCCCGGCGCCGCCGCGAAACGGCGAGAGCGTCAGGTCGCCTTCGGCCATCGCCTCCGGCATCGTCAGCGTGCGCTGGTCGAAGTCACGGTCTCCCGAGACGGCCATCATCCGCGACTGCTCGGGGTTGCCGTCGACGACCGGGTACGGGACGCGGTCGGCGACCAGATCGAAGAAGTCTGTGTTGCGAATATTGTGCCGGTAGCCGGTTGCGCCCGGGTAGCCGCCCCAAAGCCCGGACTGCATCGTCACGGCACCGTTGCCCATGTTCTGGACCTCAAAGAACGGCGTTCCCCAGCAGAGGCGTAGTGACTCCCAGCCGGAACCACCGCGGAAGCGGCCGCTGCCTGCCGTTGAAGCCTTGACAGCGGCACCGAGGAACAAGAACGGCTCGTTGATCTCCCACGTTTCGAAGTCGCCCATGTCGCCCTGCGGGTTCCACATCGCAGCGGCATAGTCGAGGCCGTCGGCGAAGGGCTTTGCGCCGCCGCCAACGCATGACATCGAGAAGTTGGTTACCGATGACTGACGGCCGTACTGATCGATCCCGCCGCCTTGGAAGGTGTTCGCAGACATCGCGTACGGTGCCAGCACCTCCTCCAGGAAGCCGCGCGCGTAGAGGCTGGTCGAGAGGCTCTTGAGCACGCCCGTGAAGCTCGGTATCAGGAAGCGCCAAGGCGACCCGGTTGAAGCCTGGGGATTCTGGTGGTTTGACCACGAGCCCGGCGGGAAGTTCGTGCTCAGCGCAAAGTAGGCGCCGTCGTTGACTTTGTCGTTGGCAAGGACGGTCTGCGTCAGCAGCACCCAAAGGCCGCCCTGCATCGCTGACGGCGTGCAGTTCGCCGAGTGATGGCCCCAGCTTGACGCGCCTTCGAAGTCGAGTTCCAGCCGCGCGTCTGTCGTCACGCGCAGCTCCACCGGTGCATGCATCAGCGTGTCAACCCGGGCGTGCGCAGGCAGCCTGTCCTCCTTCGCGAGTGTCATCTCGGCGAATGCCGGTGCGCGATAACGGCCGGGGACGGTCATCGTCGCCAGCCGGGTGCGGAAGGTTCGCCGACCGTCCTCGATTGCCTCCGAGCAGAAGCTTGAGAAGGTCTCAATGCTGATGTCTGCGATTAGACGCTCGACCTGATCGCGCCCGATCAGGCAGCCGGCCAGCCGCGTACGTTCGTCGAGCATCCAGAAGCGCGGCGTCCGCGTTCCCTTGGCGGCTCCCTGAGTGTGATCACGGAAGAGCTCGTCGTTGGCGCCGACCTTGCGGCAGGGAATGTCGATGCCGTCTTCGAAGCGGGTTATCGGCCCGAGCGGCAGGCTGCCCGGCGTGCTGGCGCCAATTTCGATCACGTGCGTTACGCCCGCAACCCAGCCGATCAGCCGCTCCTCCAAGAAGACCGGGACGATTGTCTGGACATCGGCATTGTGGACATCGCCGATCATCGAGTCGTTGTTGCAGAAGATATCGCCCGGGTTGATTCCGGGGTTCTCTTCGAAGCCTTCGCGGATCATGTGTTTGATCACGTCGGACATCGTGTGGACGTGGACGATGATTCCGGTCGACAGGGCGACCGAGTCGCCCTCCGGCGTATAGAAGGCGAAGGCAAGTTCGCCGAGTTCCTTGACGATCGGCGATGCCGAAATGTTCAGCGCTGTCTCGCGGGCCGATACCAACCCGCCGCGCAGCCGTGAGAAGATCTTTTCAAAGAGGATCGGATCGCTGCGCTTGAATGGCAGCTCGCCGGTCAGCCCGGCGTAAGCCCCGGTCGCCGTGAACTGCTGTTCGCGTTCGCCGAGCAGCCGTTGCAGCTCTGTCAGCCCGTCCTCTGTTGGTGCCTGTCCGGTGGTTGTCATCGTGGTTCCTGTCGAAACGCTGTGTCGGCAAGGTGGAAGATGCGATGGCGATCGAGCCTTGCTGTTCGGCCGGGCGGTATCGCGAAGGTTGTCGCCGGTGCCTCGATGATCGCCGGCCCGACGATGCTCTGGCCGCTGCGTACGTCGTCCTGCTCGAAAATAAGCGTCGGGACGTGAACCCCGGTCTGCTTCCACCAGACCGGCCTTTCTGCCTTGGGCACAGGCGGTTGGTCGGTCTCCGGCTCGTCGGGCAGCACGGGCTTGGCGACTTCGGCCGAGCCGACCAGTGCCAACGAGGTAATCGTGTAGCCGAGCTCCGGCGAGCGAGCGCCGCTGGCGTAGAGGCGGCCATACAGGTCCTCGAAGCCAGCGATCAGCCGCTTTGTGTCGGCCGGTTCGTCCGGGTTTGCCGTTACCTCGATGTCATTCAGCTGGCCGCTGTATTGCATGTTCGCGAGGTAGCGCAGCGATACTTCGCCCGGTTCGATCCCGGAGCCGGCAAAGGCGGCGATCGCCCGGTCCTTCAACCGCCCCCAAACCTCGTTGAGCCTGCTCGCGGTTGCGGCCGGGTCGTCGCTGGTAAGAGCTATCCCGGCAGTCTGGTCAAAGCGATACGAAAAGTCACCACAGGCACAGCCGTAGGCCGAGAAGCCCGCCGCCCAAGTGGGGATCAGCACGTCGGCGTACTGGGCTCCTTCGGTGTACCCGGCGACGTGGAGCGGGCCGCCACCGCCGTAGCAGAGGAGTGCGTAATCGACCGGCGAGTAGCCCTTCGCGAGGACGCGTGCCATGGCCGCGTAACGCAGCTGCTCCTCGAACAGGTCGACGACGCCGCCGGCTGCCGCATCGAGCGAGAGTCCGAGCGGGTCGGCGACCTGACGCTTGACCTCGGCCCGTGCGCGCTCGATGTCTAGCTGCACTGCTCCGCCGAGGAAGTACTCGTGGTTGAGGCGACCGAGCACGAGGTTGAGGTCGGTGACAGTGACAGTCTCGAAGTCGCCCTCCGGCCAGGCAGTACCTATACGCGCGCCAGCCGAATCAGGGCCGATCTCCGGCCGTCCTGACGCCGGGTCGATACGGATCGATGATCCCGTCCCGGCGCCGATTGACTCGATCTCGACCATCGGCAGGTTGAGCAGGTAGCGGGCGATGTCGGGTGTCTGGCGGATCGCCAGCTGACCCTCGTTGATCAGAGCAAGGTCGAAGCTGGTGCCGCCGATGTCGGAGCAGACAACACGGTTGACTCCGAGCGTTTCTGCAAGGTGGCCTGCGCCGACGACACCGCCGATCGGGCCTGATACGAGTGTCCGTCCAAGCTCGCGCGAACCGATTGCGATCGTCCCGCCGTGCGCCGCCATGATCCTGAGGTCGAAGCCCGCTCCGGCATCAGTGACGGCGTCCTGAAGGCGCCGAAACTGGTGGCGGGAAGGCTCCGCGGCGTAGGCTTCAATGACGGTCGAGTTGAGCCGCGGAAAGTCACCGCGCAGCGGGTAGAGCTCGCTCGACACGAAGACCGGCAGCTCGGGTGTGCCGGCCTCAGTAAGCATCTCGTGCGTGATCTCAGATGCACGCTGCTCGTGCACTGGGTTTGTGAAGCTCTGTAGGAAGCAGATGACGATCCCGTCGACATCTTCTTTGAGCAGCGATTCGACCGCGGTGCGCACGTCTGCTTCGTAGAGCGGGATTGCTTCGCGTCCCTGCACATCGATGCGCCCACGGATCCCGTGCATTCGGTTGCGTGGGACAAGTGGCTCGTTGTGGTAATGCGTGGTGACGTGGAGGCGGTCAGCGTAGGTCATCCCAAGCCAGGTCTGAAGCCCGCGCTCGAGCCTCAGATAGTCCTCAAGGCCGCCGCTGACAAGGCATCCGACGCGCGCGCCCTTCCGTTCGTGCAGGCGGTTCATCATCGCCGTTCCTGAGAAGACGCCGGAGACGATCGATGGGAACGCGGTAGCGGTGTCGGTCTGCCACTGCGCCAGCGCGTCGATCGTCGACTCCATCAGTCCGCGAGACTCATCGTCGGGCGTCGTCTGGGCTTTGCCAACTACGAAGTTTCCGGCGCGATCGACGATGAAGGAGTCGGTCATCGTCCCCCCCGCGTCGTAAGCAATTACCTCGGGCTGCCGTGGAGAAGCGCTCATCGGTTACTCGCTGTGTACAGTGAATTCAGTGGCTTGTCAAGGCGGGTCAAACCTTCTCTCTGCCGCCGCGGCACGCTACAGGTCCGGCTTTTCGACGTGTTCGACAGCCTCGGCGCGGGCCTTCTCGATGTGGCTTTCAACCGCGTCGTTGACGGATACTCCGTCGCCGCTTTCCAACGCCGCGATGATTCGCTCATGGTCACTGACCATCGACTGCGGGTCATGCGCTTCGAGCATCTGCAGGTTGTACATCCGCAGCGCGCTGGGCATCGCCCAGAGCTGGCTGAGCATCCGACGGATGATGACGTTCTCACTGGGGCTGATGATCAGAGCGTGGAACTCCCGATTGAGCTCAAAGGTGCCGCCCCCCTGGCGCCCGGTCTGCGCGGCGATTGAGGCATTCAGCTCGCGCAGCTTGGCAATCTCGACTAGGCCGTGGCGGCCGGCCGCTTGAGCGGCAGCGGCGGGCTCAAGCGCCAATCTGACGTCGTAGATGTCGAGTACTTCGCGCGTCGTGAACTCGCTGACGAGGTAGCCGCCGCGCTGCGGCGCGGGTTGCACAAGCCCCTCCTGGGCGAGCCGCATCAAGGCGTCGCGGACCGGCGTGCGCGAAATACCAAGTTGGTCGGCGAGGTTATTCTGGACAAGCCGCTGGTTGGGCTCAAGCCGGAGATCGCAGATCGCTGCGCGCAGTTCCCGGTAGACGCTGCCGGCGAGGCCGTCGGTAGCGTCTGCGTCAATAGTCAGGTCCAGCTGGTTGTCGATTGATGAAACTCCGAGGCTCATAGTTGTTCACGCTTCTCTGCTTGCGTCGAAATCGCAACGAGGATCGCGACGAAGCCAAGTAGGACGAAGGCGATTGCAGAGCCTAACGGCCAGTTGTTTGTAGCGCCGAACTGGCTGAAGACCTGGTTGGCGATCATCACGTCGTTCGGCCCGCCGACGAGCTGCGGCGCGACGAAGTCGCCGGTTGACAGCCCCATCGTGAACGTTGCGCCGGCGATCACCCCCGGCAATGAGAGCGGAATAACGAGCGTCATAAATGTTTTGACTCGGCCGACGCCGAGGTCTTTTGATGCCTCGATCAGGCTTACCGGCATCCGCTCTAGAACCGCGTAGATCGTCAGGATCATGAAAGGCGTGAAGATGTGCGTCATCGTGATCACAACCGCAGCCTGCGAGTACAGAAGGTTGGAGAGGAAGGTGTCCTGCAGGCCAACCTGATCAAGTACCGATGCGAACAGTCCGTTCTGTCCGAGGATTACCTTCCAGGCGTAGGCGCGCAGCAGGTAGCTCGCCCATAGCGGGACGATCACCAGCACATAGAGCATCAGACGCGCTCGGTGGTTACGGATCTTGAAGGCCAGCAGGTAAGCGATCGGGAACGCCAGCAGCGTCGCGAATACGGTGACCATCGCGCCGACTTTCAGCGAGCGCAGCAAAGTTGGGAGGTAGATATTCCCCGTTAGGCTGTCGCCGAAGAACACCGTCCTGTAGTTCTCGAGGTTCCAGTCGTGGGAGACGCTAAAAGCGGTCGGCTTCCAGAAGCTTTGGAGGAACAGCAGGAAGTAGGGGATTGCGAAGAACAGGAACATCCAGCCGACGACCGGCACTCCGAGGAAGACGCGCCCGAGCCCCTTCCCTTCCTTGTGCTCGACCTCGGGAGTTACCGGCGGCAGCCCGACCTGTGCTGCAGCGTCGCTCACGCGTCGGCTGCCGGGGACTGGTCGGCGCTGGCGGCTGCAAAGATGCGAATCCGGTCGGAATCAACGTGTAGCCGGACATCTGCCCCCGGCTCAAACGAGGCGCCGCGACCAACATGGGCGACGACGGTTTCCTCACGGCTCGTGATCTTCATAGCGATATGGCTGCCAACCAGCACGGAGTCCTGAACGATCGCGTCGCCGGGCTCACCGAGCTCAACCCGAACGTCGGTCGGCCTGATGCTCACCCGAACGCGGTCACCGGTGCGGAGGTCATCATCGCTTGAGCCGCCGACCTCGCCGAGCGGGCCGAGGTCAACGCTGGCGTGGCCGCCGTCGATTCGCGTGACCGTTCCATGAACGATGTTTGTGTCACCGATGAAGTCGGCAACGAACGCGGTCAGAGGGCGGTCAAAGATCTCTGTCGGGGTGGCGTCCTGCTCGATCTGTCCCTTACTCATTACGACGATTCGGTCGCTCATAGTCATCGCTTCTTCTTGGTCATGGGTGACGTAGATGAAGGTCACTCCGACTTCGCGATGGATCCTCTTCAGTTCGAACTGCATCTCTTTCCGGAGCTTGTAGTCGAGCGAGCCAAGCGGCTCGTCGAGCAGCAACACCTCCGGGTTCAGCACCAGTGCGCGTGCCAGCGCTACACGCTGCTGTTGGCCGCCTGACAGTTCGCGCGGCCGCCGGTCACCAACTTCCGGGATCTGCATAAGGTCCATCATCTGGCTGACCCGTTGTTTCGTTTCGCGCTTGTCGACGCCGGCGTGCTTCAGGCCGTAGCCGATATTTCGGCTGACGCTGAGATGCGGGAAGAGCGCGTACTGTTGGAAGACGGTGTTGACCGGGCGCTTGTAGGCGGGCCTTGCCGACATGTCGTCGCCACCAATCAGGATCTCGCCCCGGTTTGGCGTTTCGAAGCCGCCAATCAGCCGCAGCGTGGTCGTCTTGCCGCATCCCGACGGGCCGAGCAGAGTGAGGAATTCGCCATCCTCGACGCGGAGGTCCAGATCTTCGATCGCCGTTACGTCGCCGTAACGCTTAGTGACATTGAGCAGCTCAACAGCGCCGTGTTCATCCGGGACGCCCGTTGCGGGCGCCCCGGCCGAACTCGCACTGGCGGTACTCATGCAGCGATCACCGCATTGAGCACGTCGAGGTACTTCTGGCGACGTGGCACGGCCTTCCAGTAATCCAGCGACGTGATGAAGTCTGGATTGCCTAGGTCATAGACCTTGGTGTATTCCGGCGTCATCAGCTTGAACGCGTTCGTGTTCGTGATGCCGTAGCCGGTGATCTCCGCGAACTGCTTCTGCGTCTGTGGCTTGTGGAAATAGTTGAGGTAGGCAAGTGCTGCGTCGGGGTTCGGTGCCTTCGCCGGGATCATCCAGTAGTCAAACCAAGAGGTCGCCCCCTCGGTCGGGATGATCTCCTTGACGTTGCGCCCTTCAGCTTGCAGCTGCGTTATCGTCACACCGCCGAACGACATCCCGATGATCACCTCGTTGTTGGCGAACAGGTTTGCAAGCTCTCCCGCCGTCGTCCAATACTTGCGGATGTTCGGCTTCTGGGCGATCAGTTTTGTTTTGATCGCCGCGAGCTGGGTGTCGTCGAGCGTGTAGAGGTTCTTGTAGCCGAGCTGGATTGCAGTCGTATAGATCAGCGCAATGTCCTGCCAGACTGCGACTTTGCGCTTGAACTTCGGATCCCACAGATCCTCCCAAGATGTCGGCGCCGGCTTGACCTTGTCGGCGTCGTAGATCAGCGGGATGAAACCCCAAGCGACCGGCACGCCGTAGAGCTTGCCGTCGACGTTCCCGGCCGGAGCCGTCTGGAAGAACTTGATTGTCGTCTTAGCGTTCGGGATCTGATTGAGATCGACGGTACGAACCTGCCCGGCGTCGATCAGGATGTTGGTCGTGTCCGAGGACGGGCTTACTAGGTCGTACTGATCCGGCGCGCCGCGCAGCTTGGCGACCAGCTCATCGTTCGAGCCGATGAAGGTTGCCTTGACCTTGACGCCGGTTTCCTTCGTGAACTGCTTCGTCCACGCGGCATCGGTGTATCCCTCCCAACAGAGCGCGTTGATTGTGCCGGAGACGTTTGTCGGCGGTCCGGCGCTGCTTGGTGCCGTTGTGGTGTCTGAGTCACCGCCGCAGGCTGCCAGCAGGCTTGAGCCTCCCATTACTCCTGCCACGCCGATCGCGCCGTGCTTCAGCGCCGACCTGCGGGTGGTGACTAGTGGACTGTCGTTTTCAACGATCTTCTTGTTTGTCATCTCTCTCTCCCTTGTTTAGTTACTTGTTTACCTGCTGTCCTCCCTGGACAGCAGGGCAAAGACGATAACGAGCATCGCGCCTGAAAGCACGACGAGCGTGGCAATCGCATTCAGTGCCGGTAGTTGTGCGCCGGTGCGCAACGACGACCAGATGTACATCGGCAGGGTGTTCTGCGGTCCGATAGTGAAGATCGTTACGGGGATCTCGTCAAATGACAGCGTGAAGGCCAGCAGCCCGCTGGCAAGGATCGCTGTGCGGATGCTCGGGAGCGTCACGTGGAAGAACGTCCCGATCGGGGAAACGCCAAGGTCCAGCGAGGCCTGCTCGGGCGCCCGGTCAAGGCGCAGTAGGCGGGCATAAACGGTTGTCAGCACGGTTGAGACGAGCGCGGTTCCGTGAGCCAGCGTCACTGTCAGTAGTGACCGCTTGAAGTCGATCAGCTGGAAGAATGTCTGGAAGGAAACACCGGTGATCACCCCCGGCAGGATCAGCGGCAGCAGCACGAACTTCTGGAAGACGACTTTGCCGGGGAATGAGTAGCGGTCAACCAGCAGCGCACCCGGGACGCCGAGCGTGACCGCGATGATCACGGCGCCAACCGCGACGATCACCGATCCCTGGACTGCAAGCCAGACTTCGCTGTTGCTGAAGGCTTCGTTGTACCACTTCCATGTCAGGCTGCCGAGCGGCAGCGAAGCGATCTGATTACTGACGACCGAGAAGACCGCGATGACGGCGAGCGGGAGGTAGAGAAAGGCGAATAGTAGAACTGCGTAGAAGCGCAGACCGAGGCCTGTAGCTGAGGGGTGGTGGAGGCGCTCGCTGAAGCTCATGCTTGGTTTACGGTGGGGCGCAGACGGCGCCTGCCCGACCGCCGTATGCAATGAATACACTGGCGCGTGCATGGCTGTCAACCTGAGCGCCACTAGACCGCTGATCGGCATCACTGCCGTTCCGAGAGATATTCAGACCGGTTACGGGCCCGACCGTGGTGACACGGCCGTCAAGGGGATGACGTCGGCGGTCGAGCGCGCAGGAGGTGTGCCGCTGCTCCTTCCGATCACTGAACCGGAGTTGGCTGAAGCACAGCTCGCGGCACTTGACGGGCTTGTCTTGTCCGGTGGCCAGGACATCGACCTGCCGGGATCGACGAACGACGAGCGTTGGATTGACCCGCCTCGCGACCTTCACGAGTTTGCGCTCTGGCGGGCGGCGCGGCAGGTTGGGTTGCCGATCCTCGGGATCTGTCGCGGCCTCCAGCTGGCCAATATAATGAGTGGTGGAACGTTGATCCAAATGGTTGATGGCCACGACGCTGGCGCGCGCCACGCGAGCGAGTTGCATTCGGTGCGGGTTGAGCCGTCAAGCAAGTTGGCGGCGATCCTCGGTAGCGATTGCGTCAATGTCAACACGGTTCACCATCAGGCTCTGGACGTGCTCGGCGATGGAATCGTCGCGAGCGCCTGGAGCGGGGATGGTGTAACCGAGGCGGCGGAGATCGATCGTGGCGGCTGGTTTGTCGGCGTTCAGTGGCACCCCGAGCTGATGGCAGGAGTGCCGGCAGGAGACGCGCTGTTTGAAGAGCTTGTCCTGAGGGCGCGCCGCGTAACCTAGAGGGTCGTGCTGCTCTTCCTGCTGCTGTTTCCGGCGGTAATCGCCGCGCTGCTCTATGCGCGCCGCGTGCAGACGCTGCGCGGCACGCGCCGCGCCGTGCCCGGCTGGCGCCAGGTTTGCATGATCTCGGGCCTAGCGCTGATCGTCATTGCGGTTGGCTCGCCGATCGGCAGTATCGGCGGTGATCTTTTTTCGGTTCACATGGTCGAGCACCTGCTGCTCGGTGACATTGCGACGCTGCTGATCGTTGTTGGCCTGACGGCGCCGCTATTGGCGCCGGTGCTGCAGCTGCCGGGCGTTGATCGGCTGCGCGTGCTGATCAACCCGCTCGTTGCCTTCCCGCTGTGGGCGATCAACCTTTACATCTGGCATCTGCCGCTGCTGCACGAGGCAGCGGTCCGCAATGAGCTAGTCCACGTTGTTCAGCACGCCACCTTTGTGATCCTCGGGATCAACGTCTGGATGGCACTGCTGGGGCCGCTGCCAAAGCCGGGCTGGTTTGGCACGGCAGCGCAGTTCGCCTACATCGTTGCTGTGCGGCTGACCGGAGCCGTGCTTGGCAACGTGCTGCTCTTTGGCGACGTCTTCTACCGCGTCTATGACCCCGGCCACGCGAAGTGGAACGTTGGCGCTGCCTCCGATCAGGCGTTCGCCGGCGGCCTGATGATGTTCGAAGGCTCAGTCTTGACGCTGGGGCTGTTGGCGTGGCTATTCTTGAAGACGGCGCAGCAGAGCGATGAACGTCAGGAGCTGGTTGAGTTTGCCCGCTCCAAGGGGGTCGAGCTTACCGACTCGCGCGCCGCACGGGCGGTTGCCGCCGGGCGCGGTGAGGAGCTGCGCGAGCGGATCGGCGCCGGTGCTGGCGTTTAGCGCAGCGGCTCGGCGAACAGTTGCTCGAGCTGGTCAACCGTCGCGGCGGCGCTGGTGTGGTGGATCGTATGCATGCCGATTGCGCGCGCCGGCTTTAGGTTGCCGGGCAGGTCATCGACGAAAACGATCGCCTCTGCTGGTAATCCCATCCGCTCGATCGCGATCCGGTAGATCGCTTCGTCCGGCTTGCGGACGCCTTCCTGGCCGCTGATCACGACCGCATCGAACAGCGCGGGAAGCTGTTCATGCGGGTAGCGATCGATTCCCCAGGAGTTCGACAGCAGGCCGGTGACTATTCCTTTCGAGCGGGCGATCCGCAGCGCCTCAAATAGCTCCTCCTCGGCGACGATCGATCCGAAGACGCGATCGACAAGTCCCGGGCCTCGCTCTTCGCTCAAACC
Organism: Solirubrobacteraceae bacterium; assembly: GCA_039744215.1. Classification (GTDB taxonomy): domain Bacteria; phylum Actinomycetota; class Thermoleophilia; order Solirubrobacterales; family Solirubrobacteraceae; genus F1-60-MAGs163. The sequence goes on along the minus strand of JBCJTT010000013.1, from coordinate 9,548 downwards.
GAGCAGGGCGGTCAGTCGCTGCTCAAATTCGGGCTCGCTGATCAGGCCCCTCTCCAGCTCGTTCAGTGCCTGGCGGCCGTCGGGGTCGGCGGCGAACAGGTCGCGCACGCGCAGCGGGTCAAGCCCTTCGTCCTTGCAGAACAGCTGAAAGCCGGCGAAGACGTTGCTCGTCAGTACGCCGCCCCAGTCGACCAGCAGGCCGCGAGTTGCGCTAGGCGCCATCGGCCAGTGCCCTTGCGCGGCCTGCCAGCTCAACCACGCCGTCGCCAAACTGCTTCAGGAACGGGTCGTCGGTCGAGCCGCTGATCGCACGCTTGTAGTTCCCTTCCATAAAGACAACGGTCTTCCACAGCGCCAGCGTCTGGTACCAGCGGATGTCGGTCATCGCGCGGCCCGTACCTTGCTCGTAGCGGGCGATCAGCTCAGCCCGCAGCGGAAAGCCTTCTTCGCGCGTCATCGCGTTCAGCTCAAACATCCCGAGCGGTGGATCATCGCTGTCGACGTAGAGCGTCGCGAAGTAGCCGAGGTCGGCCAGCGGGTCGCCGATTGTCGCCATCTCCCAGTCGAGGATCGCTGCCAATCTGGCAGGCGCCTGCGCTTCGAAGATCACGTTCCCAAGCCGATAGTCGCCGTGGACGATCGTCGCCTCGCCGGACTCGGGCAGGTTGGCCTGCAACCAGTTGCCGACCGCGTCAACGTCCTCAAGCTCGCGCGTGCGGTTGTGTTGCCAGAGGCCCCCAAAGCGGCGCAGCTGCCGCTCCAGGTAACCGGTCGGCTTGCCAAAGCCTTCAAGCCCGGCCGCCCGCCAGTCGACGCTGTGCAGCTCAATCAGCGCGTCGATCAGCTGCTCGCCGATCCGCCGCCGCTGCTCCGGCGCGTCGAAGATCGCCGGCAGCTCGGAGCTGATTACCTCGCCGTCAACCTGTTCCATGATGAAGAACGGCGCGCCGATGATCGCGGCGTCGTCGCCAACCGCCAGCACTTGCGGCACGCGCGCCGCTGTTGGTCCGAGCGCGCCAATCACGCGCGCCTCGCGCAGCACGTCGTGGGCGCTTGGCGGCAGCGGGCCGCGCGGCGGGCGGCGCAGGATAAAGCGCCGGTCACCGCGCCGCACTGCGTATGTCACGTTGGAGTGGCCGTCGCCGATCGGCTCGATCTGCAGTTCACCGCTGCCAATCCCGGTGGCGTCGAGGAAACCAATCAACGGTTCGAGCACGACCAGCGGCTCACGTTCGTTCGCTGCGCCCTGCTCGTGGCTGCGAACAATGTCGTCATCGGCTATCTCGTGGACAGACATAGACGCACCAAGCTATCCGCCTGCGAGCGAACTAGTCGTTTACGCTGAGCGGCGATGGCTCAGCAACTTTGGTTACTGCGGCACGGCGACGCCGAGCCCCACGGCGCGCGCCGCGATCAAGATCGCCAGCTGAGCGAGCGCGGAATCGAGCAGGCCAGTGCTGCCGGCCTGGCGCTGGCGGCGCTCGGCTTTGAGCCGTCGGCGGTGCTGACAAGTCCGAAGGTCCGTGCGCGTGAGACTGCGCTTGCGGCCTGCGCTGCGCTTGGCGTCAAGCCGACCGAGTTTGAGCCACTGGCTGGCGGCTTTGACGGCGCCGCGGCGCTTGAGATCTGCGGTCCGGAGCACGGCGATCGCGTCTTGATCGTCGGTCACGAGCCCGACTTCAGTCAGGTCGTCTACGACCTGACCGGCGCGAGGATCGACATGAAGAAGGGCGGCCTGGCCGGCCTGCGGCTGGGTGCCAGCCGACCGGAGCTGATTGTGCTGATGCGGCCGAACGAGCTGATCGAAATCGCTGCGCGTGGTCGCAAGTGAGTGGCGTGGCACGGACGATTGAGGCAGCCGGTGGTGTCGTTGAACGGGACGGGCTGATTGCCGTCGTTCATCGCCCGCGCTACGACGATTGGTCACTGCCGAAGGGCAAGCTGAACAAAAACGAAAGCTTTGAGCGCGCCGCGCTGCGCGAAGTGCAGGAGGAGACCGGGCTTAGCTGCCAGCTGGCAGAGGAGCTCGAGCCGGTCGGCTACAACGACAATCGCGGTCGTCCAAAGACCGTCCGTTACTGGCGGATGACGGTGTTGAAGGGCGAGTTCGAAGCCAACGACGAGGTTGATGAGCTGCGCTGGGTAACGCCGACCGAGGCGATCGAGCTGCTCAGCTACGCCCACGACCGCGAACTGGTGGAGGCGATCGGCCGGTGAGCCAGATGGAGCCCGCACTCACGCTCTGGATGGGCCCGGGCGATGCCAGCGCGACCGGCAATGTTCACGGTGGCGTGGTGCTGCGACTGATCGACGAGGCCGCCGGTCTGGCCGCGCTGCGTTTTGCGCGGATGCGGGTCGCCACCGCTGCCATCGATTCGATGAGCTTCCGCACCCCCGTCTTCGTCGGCGAGATCCTCAGCCTCAACTCCCGGGTCAACCAAGCGTGGAGGAGCTCGATCGAGGTCGAGGTAGAGGCCTGGGCCGAGAACCCGGTAACCCGCGAGCGGCGGCTCGTCGCTACCGCCTACCTCACGATGGTCGCCCTCGACGAGGACGCTAGGCCCGCTCCGCTTCCAAAGTTTGAGGACGGCGACGCTGAGGTAATGGCCGCCGCCGACGCTCGGCGCCAGCAGAGGCTGGCCGAGCGCTAGGCACCGGCGGCCTCGGTCTCAACCTTGCCAAAGCCGTCCACGATCGCCGTGGCGCGGGTGAGCTCAATGTTCAGATCGTCAGCTGATTGACGCGATCAGCGGAGGCCGTTAAGCGACTTCGCGGCGCCAACGACGTCGCCTGTTTCAACGTTGTTGACGGCGAGGATCGTTGGCAGCTTGCCGCGCACTCTCTGGCAGGCGCGAGCGCGCGCGACGATTGCCGCCTTGGCGTTGACGCTGACGGCGTCGTCGGGCGAGCTGATCCCTGATGCGCGCGTGACAAAGTCATTCATCAGGAAGAGTGGCGCCTTGGCCGGGCCGCGGTTGGCAACGCAGCTTGCCGCCAAGTTTGCCGGCGCGGTCAGCAGGTCGGCGCTGAGAAACGAGTAAGGAGTTTCGTTCAGCGCTTTCGCGTAGGCATTGAAGTACCACTTCGAAATCGCGCTGCCGGCCGACCCGGTGTCGTCTTGCGACATCATCACGACGCGCTGCCCGCTGGCGATCATCTTCGCCAGCGTCGGGAACTTCGTCTGCGAACCGCTGTAGAGGTACTTTTTCAGGCCCGATTTGACGACGGCAGCAGCAAAGTCCGCTGGCTTCGTGTAGTCCTCGTTGATGATCACGAAGACCTCGCGCGGGTGGCTGCGAACGAAGCTGAGAATCGTCTTCAGGCCGTCGGCCAGTGGTGTCGAGCCCATCTCGCACTTGCTATGACAGAGGTAGAGCTTGCGCAGCGGGTCTGAGGCCTCGACCGTCTTGACGAAGTTGATCTTCTGTCCGCCCAGCTCGTAGCTGCTCGGCACGCCGTAATGGGTGTCGATCAGCAGTGCACGGATGCCCCGCTTCAGCTGCTCGGAGATCGGGATCACGTGGTTGGGGATGCCCCAGCCGAGCTTGCTGCTCGACATCGCGTTGTGGCTGCCGGGCAGCACAACCTTGTCGAGTGTGCGCGAGCAGAGTTTTGGCGAGCCGTTGCAGGCCGGCGCAGCCGCTGAGGCGACGCTTGATCCGGCAAGCACTGAGGTTGCGGCGGTCAGCAGGATGGCAAGCGAGCGGCAGCGATTTATCTTCATCGCCGCAGTATCGCTGCTGGCGCCGCTCTCTGCGCTGCTTTGCGGCCGGACGCAGCGGAGAGGGAGGGATTCGAACCCTCGAACGGGGTTACCCCCGTTACACGATTTCCAGTCGTGCCCGTTCAACCACTCCGGCACCTCTCCTGGAGCCCGTCGGCCCGGGAAGCGTAGCCCCCACCCCGTAGCATTGTCGCCTCATGGCCATCGTGTTCGAGATCTCCGCCATCACCGACACCGTAAGCCAGGTGATCCGCGACCTCGGCCTACTTGGCCTGGTTGCCCTGATGTTCGTGGAGAACGTCTTTCCGCCGATCCCTTCCGAGGTTGTCCTGCCGCTGGCCGGCTTCTTCGTGGCGCGCGGCGAGCTGAGCTTCGTGGGCGTGCTGCTGGCCTCGACGCTCGGCTCGGTCCTAGGCTCGATCTTCCTTTACGAGCTGGCCCGCTATGGCGGACGGCCGTTCGTGCTGCGCTACGGCTCACTCCTGCGAGTCGGGCCGGAGGAGCTCGACCGGGCCGACGCCTGGTTTGAGCGTCGCGGCCCGATCGTCGTGCTGGTGGGCCGCTGCATCCCCGGCGTGCGGAGTCTGGTCTCGCTCCCGGCGGGGACGCTCAAGATGTCAAGGCTTTCGTACATCCTGCTCACGCTGGTCGGAAGCCTCATCTGGAACGCCGCGCTTATCGGCGCCGGCTGGGTCCTGGGGGAGGAGTGGGAGAGAGTCTCCGGCGTTGTCGGGGCGGCCGGGACGCCGCTCCTTGCCGTGCTGCTGCTCGTACTCGGCGTGCTTTCGGTCGTCTGGTGGTGGCGCCGCCACCCGAGCCGCCGCGCGGACTGACTCAGAGCTGCCACTCGCCGGCGGCGAGCACCGGGGTGCGGCTGCCGTCCGCTCCCACGCCGGTCACCGTCATCTCGTCTGAGCCGATCATGAAGTCAACGTGGATCCGGCTGAGGTTGATCTTCTCGCGGTCGCTGTCGCCGTCGAGGCACATTCCGTAGGCCGACCCGAGCGCGATGTGGCTGGCGGCGTTCTCGTCAAGCAGCGTGTCGAAGAAGGTTGTGCCGAGCTTGCCGATCCGCCCTTCGCCGTCAACCAAGGCAACTTCGCCGAGCCGTGAGGCGCCTTCGTCGCGTTCGCAGTAGCCGCGCAGGATCTCGGCGTTCTGGTCGGCATCGATCCTGACCGCCTTGCCGTCCTTGAACTCAACTACCAAGCCGCTGATGATCGACCCGCCCAGCACCAGCGGCTTCGTTGCAGTCACAAGGCCCGATGTGCGCGCCGGGTCGGGCACTGAGAAGATCTCCTCCGACGGAATGTTCGGCATGTGGTCGATCCCGTCAACGGTCTGGAACTCCGCGGCGAGGAACTTGCTGGTTGGCAGCAAGCCAACAGTCAGGTCGGTCCCTGGCCCTTCGAAGTGGAGCGCGTTAAAGCGCCGCTCGGTGATCTTTGCGGCTGCGTCAACGAGCACCGTGGCCCGCTCGCGCCAGGCGGCGACGGGGTCGTCCTGGTCGAGCCGGCAGACGTGGACCAGCTGCTCGGCCAGCTTCGCCAGTGCGTCATCGGCGGTCAGCTCAGGAAAGACCAGCCGGGCCCAGGCGCCGCTTGGGCAGGGACCGATCGTCCAGTTGGTTGTCGCGTCGTTGACAATGGTGCCCGACTCCTTGACCGCCGGCAGCTGGTCTTTGCCGACCAGCTTTGGGTCGATGTCGTCAAACAGCCCCGGCGTGGTCGGTCCGCTCAGGCCGATCCGCGCGCAGCGCTGATCGCCGAGCGCGAGGATCCGTTCGCCATACCAAGAGGGGACAAAGGCGAGCGTCTCGGGGTCGGCGTTGGCGAGCCGGGCGTGCTTGACGTGCGGGTCGAAGTAGCCGACATCAACGAACCGCGCGCCGTGGCGGTAGGCGCTGGCGGCCAGTGCGCGGGCGACCTCCTCCTTACCGATTTCGGCGCCGATCGCGACGATCTGGCCTTTCTGTACGTTGGCGCCGAAGCCGACCATCAGGTCGGCGAAGCGCTTAAGGGTTGCCGCGTCAAATCCGCTCGCTGAGGCCATCGCGCCAGCCTATCGGCGATCGGGCCCAATACCGCTCGCGATTGATCTACAATAGAGCCATGTCTACTCCCGGATTTGCTGTCTCACGACCGGTATCGCGCGAACGCGCGCTGGCAATCTTTGGTCAGGTGATGGGTCTCGTCGCGGTCACCTGCGGTTTTGCTGCGCTCGGCGCTTACATCGGCCGCGGTGTCACCGGCTTCACGGTCATTGTGCCGTGGATCCTTGCGTTCGGCTGCATCATTGGCCTCAACGTTGCCAACAACAAGGGTCTGCGCCAGCTTGCACTGGTGTTGCTGTTCTCGGTTGGTCTGTTGCTTGGGATCGCCGTCGGCTACTCGCTCAACTACTGGGCCGTAACCGATTCGACGGTTCTCTATCAGGCGGCTGGCGCCACCGCCTTGTTCGTCGCCGCACTCGGCGTTGGCGGCTACGCGATCCGTAAGGACCTCAGCTACCTCTACCGCTTTGCCTTCTTTGCGCTGCTGGCACTGATCGTCTTCGGCATTGTGACGATCTTCGTCAGCATCCCCGGCGGTGGACTGATCTACGCGGTGGTCGGGCTGGTGGTCTTTGGCCTGTTCGTCGTGCTTGACTTCAACCGTCTGCGCCGCGCCGGTCAGGAGGAAGTGATTCCGCTGGCAGCCGGCATCTTCCTGACGGTCTTCAACGTCTTCCTCTTCTTCATCCAGATCTTTGGCGGCGGTAGCCGCTAAGCGTGTTTCGCAAGGCGCTGGCAGCGATATTTGATGAGCCGGCGCCGCAGCAGCCGCTGCCGGGCCGCGAGGCTGAGCTGTCGGGGATTTCCCAGCGGCACGCCGTACTCGAGGCGCCGCTGAAGGCGCCGTTTGGCGAAGGTGTTCGTACAGCGGTCTTCGGCCTCGGCTGCTTCTGGGGGGCGGAGAAGATCTTCTGGCAGCTGCCCGGAGTTGTTTCGACCGCCGTCGGTTACGCCGGCGGCATGACGCCCAACCCAACCTACAAAGAGGTTTGCTCCGGTCGCACCGGTCACACCGAAGCGGTACTGGTGGCTTATGACCCTGCGCAGGTCAGTTACGAGCAGCTGCTGAAAGCGTTCTGGGAAGGGCATAATCCGACCCACGGCATGCGGCAGGGCAACGATGTCGGCACGCAGTACCGATCGGCGATCTACTGGGACGGTGAGGACCAGCAGGCTGCGGCGCTGGCGTCGGCCGAAAGCTACGGCGAGGCATTGAAGGCCGCTGGGAAAGACGCGATCACGACCGAGATCGCGGCTGCCGGCCCGTTCTACTACGCCGAGGATTCCCACCAGCAGTACCTGCACAAAGTGCCGCGCGGTTACTGCGGCCTCGGCAGCACCGGCGTCAGCTGCTCAGTCGGCGTGCTTCCTGCCGCTTAGGCTGGTTACCGCGCCGCGGGTCTGAAGCGGCGCATCCCGCCGCCGTCTCTGCCACATTGTCGGCATGACAAAAACCGGTAGTACAAAGACCCGTAGTTTCCTAACGCTTTCCCTGTCGCTTGCGGCAATCGCTGCGCTACCGGCTGCTGCACAGGCTGGGACTGCCACTGCAGCGGTGACCTGTGGCCAGTTCCGTGTGATGCACAACGACCACATCGGTTCGGTCAAGTTCCCGGCCGGCCCTTACAAGATGGTCGCCAGCCAGATGACATGCGCTCAGGTAACGAAGACCTTCCAGCAGTTCCTCAATCGTCCGGCTGGCAATCTTCCGAAGCCGTGGAAGGTCAAATTGCTTTCAGGCGAGCGTCGCCGCTTCACGAAGGTCGGAACGAAGGTCGACTTCCAAGCTACGCGGGTCAAGGACCCGACGCCGACGCCGGGCGTACCCTGTCCCGGCACCTTCCGGGTGCTGCACAACGATCAGATCGGTGCGATGAAACTGCCCGCTGGCCGCTATACGATTTCGCTGTTGAGCCACAACACACCGGGGCTCAACTGTGCTTCGGCATCGAACGAATTTGCCTATTTCCTCAATCATGACTCGGGCGGCGTGCTGCCCCGGCCATGGAAGATGAATGTCTCAGCGAAGAGCTTCTGGATGAGCCCCTCGACGACCGACGGCTTCAAGGTCAAGCGCGTCGGCAGTTAGCTTCCGGTTGGCGATGGATAAGTCGTCCTATCGCCAGTTGGCTGCGACTTTGAGCGCAGCCGTGGTCTGCGCGTCGGCACTCGCCGGCGCGTCGGCCGCGGCGCTCGCTCAAACCGAAGTGCCGGGCGAAGCAGTGCCCGTATTCAGCAACTGCGCCGGCACCTATCAGCTGCTGGAACCAGCTCAGGCAGGCAGCCTGAAGCTGGCGGCCGGTGCCTACACGTTGGCGCCTACCGCCAACCTCAACTGCAACGAGGCGGCGCGGCTATTCGGTGAGTTCCAGAAGAGCTGGGGGACGAAGCTTCCACTTGGCTGGAAGTCTGTCAGCGGCCCGACCGGTTTTGCCAACGTCGCCGGCCAGCGCTTCCGTGTAGCGCCCGCGACCGCCGCCGGCAGCTCGACCCGCGGCTGCCCGTACCTCAGCGTCGCTCAGGCCGGCAAGCTCAACCAGTTGTCGGTTGCCGCCGGCCGCTACCGCCTGCTGCGTTCGTCAACCTCACTCAGCTGCGCCGCTGCTGCGCGCAACTTCTTTGCGCTGCTTTACAAGACCGGCGACGCGGACGGCAGCTGGCGCGCCGCGCGGCTTGGCCCGGGAGCGATTCAGCTGAGCCGCGGATCGGTCTCTTTCACGGCCCGCTTTGCCTACAGGGCAGTTGACGGCGCCGGCACATTCCCGTCGCGCGGCGAGTACCGCTGCGGCCCGTTCTTCACGGTCAACAACAACGACCCGATCGGCAAGAAGTTCCTTGTTAATAAGGGGCGTTACTCGATCACGACCTTCGGTTCGACCGACTGCGCCAAAGCGGTCAAGATCCTGCCTACGTTGCTCGGTCGGCGCTCCGGTGTGCTGCCGTCGCCCTGGCGGCTGCGCAGCGACACCGGATCATTCGTCCGCAGCGCCAGCGGCGCGCACGGCTTCAGGCTGTCGCCCTACCGCGGCCAGTAGCAGCCTTAGGTCGTCATGCCGGTGAACTGACCACCGGTGATGTTCAGCGTCTGGCCGTGCACGTAGTTGCTCCACGGCGAGCAGAGGAAGAAAACGCCGCCGGCGGCCTCTTGCGGCGTGCCGGGGCGGCCGATCGGGATCAGCATTGACGCCATCCCACGCATCTGGTCGGGAATACCAAGCTGAACCTTTTCGCCGTCAATCTCCATCGTGTTGGCCTCATCCTTTGAGGCCGTAAGGCGGGTCTCGATGTAGCCGAAGGCAACGGCGTTGCAGTTGATCTTGAACTGTCCCCACTCCTTCGCCAGAGTCTTTGTCAGGCCGACGACCGCTGCCTTGCCGGCCGCGTAGTTGGCCTGGCCTGCGTTGCCCATCGTGCCGGAGATCGACGAAACGTTGACGATCTTGCGGAACACCTCGACGCCCTCCTCCTTCTCCTTTTTGGCCGGCTCGCGCAGGTAGGGCGCGGCTTCGCGGACAATCCGGAACGGTGCAACGACGTGAATGTCGAGCATCCGCTGGAACCAGTCGTCGCTCATCTTGTGAACCGCCGCGTCGAGTGTGTAGCCGGCGTTGTTGACGATGATGTCGATCTGGCCCCACTCGTCGATCGCTGTCTTGACGAGCTTGGCCGGCGCCGAAGGGTCGGTCAGGTCGGCGGCAAAGACGACTGTCTCGCCGCCGATCTCCGAGGCCGTCTGCTTGGCAACATCGCCGTCAAGGTCGTTGATCAGCA
>JBCJTT010000012.1:0-35486 GCA_039744215.1 Solirubrobacteraceae bacterium | reverse complement strand
AGCGCTCGTCGATCACGATCGTGACGGACACGGCCCGACCCTACCACGCCACCGGGCCGCGGTGAACGCCCTCGCCTAGCGACGCAGGGCGCAGGGCGCAGGGCGTCCGCTCCTGCCTTGCATCGAAAGGAGGAGCGCGCAGTCCGATGGCGATGCAGGCGGGGCTCAGCCGCCGTTCCAGGCGGTGATGATCTGGGCGACGTGGCGGTGGTCGGTGCCGCAGCAGCCACCGAGCAGCTGGATCGCGGGCAGTTTGTCGTGGAGGGCTGCGTTGTCTCGGGCGAGCGATACGGGGTCGCCCTCGTCGATTTCCTCGGCCTCGTCGAGTTCGGCGTGACCCAGCGCCGACGCGTTTACACGCAGGCCACCGACGCGTTCGAGCTCGGGAGCGTCGTCGAGTCCGGCGGCGATGTGGGTGGGGTGCGCGCAGTTGATCATGAAGAACTCGGCGGCCCCGCCGGTTGTCTCGTCGACCTGCTTGATGGCATCCGCGACGGTCATGCCGGCTGGCAGGCGCCCGTCGGTCTCAACCGTGAATCCCGCGACCACCGGCACGCCGACGGCCGCCGCCGCCTGCACGACGCCGATGGCCTCCTCGGGGTAGGACAGTGTCAGCGCGGTGATGCGTACAACCCCCGCGTCACGCAGGACACCGATCTGCCAGGCGTGGTACTCCGTGGCCTGCTCGCCGGTCATCCGGTCGCCGACGACGTAGCCGTCGCCGCGGGGCCCCAGCAACCCGTTGATCGTCACATCAGACCTTCCCTCGGCAAGCTCGTTGGCGAACTGGACGGCCTCCCTGTTGACGACCGCCAGCGCATCCAGGCCGTAGCCGAGCTGCGCCCCCCAGTCTGGATTTGCGCGCCAGGTCGCCGTGTCCAGGACGAACGGCAGTCCGCGCTCCTGCGCGATGTCAAGGAACGGCTCGAAGTACCGGCGCAGCGCCGCCCGACCGCTCTCCTGTTCGAGCAGCGGGAAAGAGGCGAAGCACGGGAGGTCGAAGCCCTCGTGGAACAGCAGAACGGTCTCCATCCCACCGTCAGTAAACGCCACCTGTTCACGTCCCACGCCATAACTCCTCGAACTCGAATCTCCGGCACCAGCGCCCCGCCCGCCCGAGAGTCGCACTATACCCTGCTGCGACGCACCGCGTGTCACCGAGAAACGAGTCGAGGAGGCTCGGTCTCTTGAACGCCGAGCAAAGGGGATGGCATCTGCCCGCTAGCTGCCGCGCGTGCGCCAGTAGCCGCTGATCTTGCGTCCGCCACGCGTGTGAGGTCGAACCCATCCACTGCCGACGTCCCCGCCCGGGAGTGGGGCACCAGTCGAAGCGTCCGTGCCGTCAGTCATCTCGGTTGTAGGCGACGGCGTCACGGGCACGGACATCTGACGGCCGATGCTGCTCAAGATTTGTGGCTGGCGTTGCTTCCAGTACGCGGCGATGGTCTGCTTGTTGGCTGGCAACGCGTCGTCCTCGTCGACGTCGTCGAGGTAGCCGAGTGCCCGGATGACGGGGTTGATGACGTCCGGGGTGGGGTCGCGGCGGTAGCGGGCCAGGAACAACGACAGGCCCTCTTCAACGGTGCGTCCTGTCTGCTGCTCGATCGTCATGATGTCGAAGTAGTCGCGCAGCTCGCCGCGCCCGGCAACCAGCTTGAGCTTCATCGCGAGAATGTCGCCGATCCCTGCCACGCGCAGGCCTTCGACGACCGTAGTTTGCTCAAGCAAACTCTGAGGGCCCGCCTCGTCGGCATGCAGAAACTGGACTTTCGTGCGCGAGAAGACTCCGTTCAGCGTGCCGGCAGAGCGGTCGGTGACGGCAAACGGCCCCGCCGCGCTCAGCGCATTCTGGAGCGCGTCAAGGTCGACAGCGGCCCCATGGTAGAAGAAGTCTAGGTCCCGGCTGACCCGGTGCCCTAGATGAACGGCGAGTGCGGTGCCGCCAGCCAGGTACAACTCGCTCGGCAAGACAGGCACGAGCCGCTCCCACGTCGCTGCGGTGTCCTCACGCAGGATTCGGCGCAGTCGGTCAGGCAGCGTCATGGCACTCTTGAAGCGGCGATGTTGTGCGCCATGGCGCGCTGCTGCGGGTCGAGCCCACGGGCGCCAGCGGCGTTCTCCCAGTCCTCAGCGCGTAATTGAGTGGCGCCCCATGCCAAGCCCTCCGGGTCGCCTGTTGTCAGCAGGCGCCGGGCGATGTACCCACCGGCACGCGCGGTGTCCATCTGCGAAGGGGCGGTGTTCCAGAACAAATGACGCAGATGACGCGGCACGCGGCGCACCTGCTTAGAAGGCCGGCGGGGCGCCACGACACGCGCAAGCGCCGGTGCGAGCTGCTGCCACTCCGGAGCGCGGACGTTCGCTCGCAGAATGGACATCCGCCGAGCGGCTCCTGCGGCGACCATCCTCTCCTCGCGCAAGACCAGCTCCCGCCCGTGCAGCTGTTGGACGGCTCGCGCGGCAGCTGTCGGCGAGACAGCCGCACGGCCGGCAAGCACGCGAGTCGAGCTGACGCCGAGCGGGGCGCGTGCCAAGGCAGCGAGCACGCGGACCTCAACGACGGAGAAGCCGGCGATACTCGGGGTCACGCCCAACTCATCGCGCAGCTGCCCGACCTGCGCGGCGGTGAAGCGCTCGCGAGCGCCCTGACCGCGATTCCCGTGCAGCCCGAGACGGCGAATCGCCCGCTGAACGCGAGGCAGGGATGTGCCCAGCAGTCGAGCGATGTCGCTTGGTAAGTACGTGTCCATATCGTTAGTATAGCTCCGATTGGACTCGCTCACCGGGACATTTCCTGACGCCCGCGAAGGGGTGTCACGGATGCCCAAGCCGACGCCCGGATTCGAACCGGGGACCCCTTCATTACGAGCTTGGACGGGGAGTTTCGGTCTCCTGCGTTAGGTTGAGGGAATGTTCAATGCGATAGATTACTTCTGGATGTCGGGAGCGAAATGGATCAGTAGAACTACGATCCCCGCGACGATTGCCTGTATAGCGGTCGCCGCGACAGCAGGACCCGCTGCCGCAGTAAACGTCCAGATCGTGAACAGCTCAGGTCAGTTGCCGCAGAACATCTACCTAATGCTCGATAACGGTTCGAGTACCGATGGTCAGCTACCCAACGACACGCCAAAACAGCTCAGCCAGATCGCCAATTCGACGTTTTCACTAGGCGCGATCAGCGCCGGCCGGCTATATGTCTCGTATGGCGCGCCCGTCAACAACGCGGAGCCGCCGACCGCAGGTGCGCGCTACGACAAGATTGAGTTCACGAACCCGGGTGTTGCGAACCTGACCGCGGTTGACTTTTTCGGTATTCCGATGGATTTGCAGGCGCTCGACTCAAGCAACAATGTTGTTGGGCAGGCGCTCACCTACCGCTGTCACACCTCAACGATCTTGCCGCAGCTACAAGCCGTAGGCCCTGGGGCAGAGGTGCAGAGTGGCAACCAGTTTGTGCGGTTTCTATCTCCGCAGCTCGCGCCGAGCAGCAGTTATGCCTCAATGAATCCGTATATCCAGTCGATGGTCGGGAAGACAATCACAGTTCAGGACAGCTTTTTTGGCACCCCGTTCCAGAACATCAACTACTCGGGAACATTTCAGCCTGACGGTTCGATCACGCTCAACGGAACCTTCACTACGCCGCCAAGCGCAACGCCGGTCACCGGGGAGACGATCTCGATCCCCGGGTCGACTCTCGCTGAAGGTATCTACACCGGCAACACCGCATACACCGTCAACGGCCAGCCAGCCTCAATTGGTGACAACAATCAGTACTCGGTGATATACCGCGATGTTGTTGCCGGTTTCGCACTCGGTTACTGGGGCGGCAAGTATGGAAACAATGTTGCGAACTGGCAGGGCAAGCCCGACTTCGCTGCTGCCCGCTCCGGGGCCGATGCGTTCACCGCTTTCAACCAGTATGCGGCCACGATCGCTAACTATTCGGACGCTTACGGGTACTCATTTCATGATGTCGGCCCGACTGCGGTCACGCTTCCTCTCAACTCCGCTGTCGCGACGCTGCAGCTCACGATCGACTCCGACCAGGGTCCGAATACGACAGGCTGTGTCGGAAACGCGACGCCGCCAGCACCGCCAGCGCCAGCGCCACCAGCGCCAGCACCAACGCCAGCACCCGTAAAGCCCAACGACAAGAAAAAGGCGTACGTGAGGATCAACTCGCACGCGGTCAAGCTCGACAGCCACGGTCGCGCGCTCCTGGCGCTCGGCTGCGGAGGCGACCCTTGCAAGGGTGAGCTGATCCTCACCTACAAAGCCAAGACGCGGCACGTCGGTTCGGTGGAAGTACGCAAGCGCCGGACCAGTTCGAAGTCGCTCGTCCTCGGGCGTGTCGGCTTCTCAATCGCTGAGGGCAAGAGCCAGCGGATCTGGGTGCAGATCACCAAGACTGGCCGCAGCGCGATCAAACGCGCGAAGGGACACCAGATAACCGTTCTGGCCTCTGCACTGATCGGGCCGCGGTCCAAGCCGACGACGATCGACAGACGCCGACTGAAGCTCAAGGCGCATACGCTGCCGCGCAAGCACCACCACCGCTAGGCGACGGTCGTCGCCCAGGAAGGCGTGGCCGACATGGCCGGCAAGAAGAATTTAGTAGAGGCTATATCCCCCAAGCCGACGCCCGGATTCGAACCGGGGACCCCTTCATTACGAGGGAGGCGCGAGGCTCCGGTGGCTGCCGGTGGATTACGCCGAACGCCGTAGTTCACTGACATTCGAGGCCTCGCCGTCCGGTGGCTGGAGGTGGCTGGCAGCCTCGTAGGCTTCCACGAGGCTTCCACTCGCGGCGGTGAGCAGCTCGCGGCGCATAGCCTTCCGTCGAGCGTCGGCCACCTCGTGGAGGTAGATGGCTCGAGTGACGTTCGCGTTCGCGTGGCCGAGCATGAAAGCAATCTCGTCGGCGCTCTCTCCCTTGCTGGGGAGCATGGAGGCCAGCGAGTGGCGGAAGGAGTGAGGCGAGGGAACCTCTCCACGCTTTGGCTTCACCGTCCGGCCATGCTCGTCCACGGCTCGCTCCTGAGCCTGACGTAGCGCCCGGGTTACGTTTCGGTGCCAGAGAGGATGCCGATTCCCTGTGGGCCTGACACCGCCTACTCGCGCGGTACTCTCGGCGACGCGTGAGATTAGTGCGATGCCTTCCGCCGTCGGAGAAAGCGGCCGGCGAGAACCCGGCCGTCCCGAACGCCTCTGACGGCGACCAAGCCGATCCAGCCATAGATGGCGAGGGCGATGCTTCTGCCAGTTCCGCCGGGGAAGATCAACAGCTGATCCTCCGGCCCGGAACTGAAAACCTGCCCCCGATTCTGGACTACTACCGACCCCACCCTAATGCGCGACCTTACCGCCTGTTCGGTTACGTCGGTCCAGTCGAAGTTGGCTGCAGGGTAAATCTCGTCGCCGGCTGTCCCCATCTCTCCTGCGACTCCGAGCAGTCGAATGTCATCGACCACTACAACGTCGTTGGTGCGCCTCGTTCTTAGCGCCTCCAGTTCCTCTAAGAGTGGCGTTTCTTCCTCCCCGTAGGCGGTGCTACCCCCTGAGTAGTGTGCGTCGAGATACGCGATGACGGGCTCATCAATTGCCATCAGCAGTTGCGGCAGGACGGTCTTTGAGTTGCCATGGTGGATTTCTACGTCAGAGTTATTAGCGAACTGTCGCACGTTGAACTCGTACCACTCGGGCGAAAGCTCGATGGAATGGATCTCTCTAAAATGGCCAAGATTCACCCTGATCCCGTCTCCTCGATAAGTTCCCGTCTCTATCAAAACCCGAGGCCGACGCATACAAGCAACCCGGAAGATTAACGGCCGAATTAAGGTTGGCACCCGAAGAACGATACAGAAGCGGTCTGATCAGACGTGCAAGCCAGAGGTTCTTCGAGCTCAAGCAATCCAACGGACTCCAGCGATGACGCTGCACTTCCGTGCCATGGCGGAGCAAGGTTCCGGTGGCTGCCGGTGGATTACGCCGAACGCCGTAGTTCACTGACATTCGAGGCCTCGCCGTCCGGTGGCTGGAGGTGGCTGGCGGCCTCGTAGGCTTTCACGAGGCTTCCACTCGCGGCGGTGAGCAGCTCGCGGCGCATAGCCTTCCGTCGAGCGTCGGCCACCTCGTGGAGGTAGATGGCTCGAGTGACGTTCGCGTTCGCGTGGCCGAGCATGAAAGCAATCTCGTCGGCGCTCTCTCCCTTGTTGAGGAGCATGGAGGCCAGCGAGTGGCGGAAGGAGTGAGGCGAGGGAACCTCTCCACGCTTTGGCTTCGCCGTCCGGCCATGCTTGTCCACCTTGTGGAGCTCCGGGAAGGCTTGGCGGCCATGCTCGTCCACGGCTCGCTCCTGAGCCTTCCGAAGAGCGCGGTTCACGTTCCGCTGCCAGAGGACGGTTCCAGTCCGTGAAGAGACGAACACGAAGGCCTCTGGCGAGGTGTCAGCAGCCGCGAGCTTGTGCTCGGCCAAGGCTTCGGCCATGCCGCGAGGAATCGCCACGGTGCGAGCCGAGCCTTCCGTCTTGAGCGAAAGGAGTAGAGTCAAGTCGCATGAAGTGGTGTAACTGACTCATCGGCTTTCAGCTCACTCGGCAGAACTCGGTCGCGGAGTCATTTCCGCCATAAGCGGGTCAATGTCGATTTGAATCGGGCACTCCCACTCGACACCGTCTACAGCAACAATTGAGCGTGCCCAATCGATCCCTTCAACCAGATCGGCCTGTCTTTCTTCGGGCTCAGTCAATGGAGACGGGTATGGCGATCTTGGTAGCTTTCTTATTATATGGTAGGCGGAATCCGGCGCGAACTGTCATTCGCGTGCCTGTAGGTAAGGGGGCTCGCTCTCCTCGTGACAATGTTATCTGGTATGGTCATCAGCGATGTCGACGCTAACGCTTGACGTTGCGCTCGAAGGCCCGTTCTCGGTTCGGTTCACGCCTGTGGGCGATCGGCTGAACTACTACACGTTGGTGGACAGGCGTTACCTGCCCGTGGAGTCTGTTGATCGGCTTCTTAGATTCAAGCGCCACGGCCAGGGTCGCGCTGAGGGATCGACATGACACGCACCTCGGCGCGCTCGCGCCTCGCGCGGCGCTCGGCGGCGCTCGCGGGTGTACTCACCCTCTGCGCGGCGGGCACCGCCCACGCCGACATCGCCGGCAAGGTCACGAGCTCGACGGGCTTCCCGATCCCCGGGGCCAGCGTGGAGATCAGCGAGGCCGATGGCGGCTTCGCGGCCTCCGACCTTACGGACGCCAACGGCGACTACGCGATCCTCACCTCCTCGCTGACCAGCGACACCCCCCCCTTCACCGCCAAGGCGAGCGTGTTCGACAGCTGCCGCGCCTCTGGAAGCTCGCAGCTCGAGACCGGGTCGGTCGCCGTGTCGGACGGCGTCCCCCAGAACTTCACGCTCGACGCCTTCGCGTTCTGCGGGTTGCGCTTCACCCCGGCCGGCCAGCCGGACCCGACGGGCAACGCCTGGCCCGAGCGCGCCCAGGTGCTCTCCGGCCGCGGCGGCGTCACCTATCTGCGTGTGCTCGCCCCCTCGGGCGCGACCGGCTTCTCGCTGACGCTGGCCGACGGCACCGCCGTCGGCGACGGTGCGGACCGCTTCTCGCTGGCGCTGAGGGCCCCGGCCGTCGCCTACAACGGCCCGCTCAACCTCACCTACACGTCCAACGGCGCGCTCTCGACGCGGCAGATCGCGACCCTGATCTCGGGCGACGTGCGGAACCCCAACCCGCCGTCGGGCGTGAGCGACCTCGCCGCGATCGTCGACATCTCCGGCAGCATGTCCGGGCAGGACCCGACCTTCCGACGCAAAGACGCGGTCCAGCTCCTGATCGACCTCGCGGGCCAGGGTGACCGGGTGGTCGGCACCGGCTTCGACGACGCCTTCACCGAGATCTTCCCGCGCACGACGATCGCGGGCGCCACCGGCAAGAACGCCCTCAAGAGACTGGCGCGCCAGCGGATCGTCAACGACGGCGGCACGGACTACGACGTCGGCATCGGCTCCGCGTTCGACGCGCTCGCCGCCGATCCGCTCAACCCGCAGGTGCCGAAGGCCGCCATCTTCCTCACCGACGGCGCGCACAACGGCACGTACCAGAACACGCACCTGCGCTTCGCGTTCAACGGGGCCGGGCGGAGCTGGCCGATCTGCGTCGTCCAGCTCGGCAGCGGCTTCCAGGCCTCCGACACGGCGCGCCTGAAGCGGATCGCCCGCGAGACCGGCGGGGCCTACTCCGCGACGCCGAACAACACCGAGCTGGAGAACCTCTACTTCCAGTGCCGGGGCAAGACCTCCGGCGCGACCACGCTCCTCAAGCGCACGAGCGTCTTCACGATCGGCCAGCAGAGGACGTTCTCGCGGGCGATCACGAGGAACCAGCGCAAGGCCACCTTCTTCGTGAGTTGGGGGGCCGGCCGGTACAAGCTGCAGGCGATCCAGCCGGGCGGCCGGGTCTTCTCGCGCTCGGTGGGCAGGAATGTCCGGCTCGTGCGGGGCAAGACCTTCTCGTTCATCGAGGTCCTGGCGCCGAGGGCCGGCCTCTGGCGGCTCAAGGTCTCGCGCCTGGCCACCGGCGGCCCGACCGACAGGGCCACCACGACGGTGACGGTCCAGAGAAGGACCTGAGCCGGCGGCGGGGGGTGGGGGCGGGCCCGCGCGGCTCCGCCCCCACCCCTCCGCCGAGTTGTCGGCGCCACCGGGCATGTGAGAGAGTCCAAGGGTCGGGCACATGATCTCGGAAGGTGTTCGTGCGCTATCGGAAGGGGCTTCCGCAGCTTTCGTCTGAGCGGCCGTTCATCTGCGACGGCGGCCTCGAGACCACGTTGATCTTCCACCGCGGCATTGGGAATGTCTGCCGACGTGGTGACGATTATCGGGGTCGAATTTCCCAGCTCCAGCGTGACTTTGGTTCGGTCGGCGGCCCGGGCGATTCCCCACCCGACTGAAGCTGATCCGGTGAAGGTGATCAACCTCACCTCGGGCAAGGACAGAAAGAGACGCGATGTCTCAGCCGGCTCGGCGATGACGACGTTCAGCCATCCGGGAGGGAGTCCCGCATCCTCGAAGCATCGGGCCAGCTCAAGGGCGGTGAGAGGTGTCTTGTCAGCGGGCTTGTGTACGACTGCGCAGCCAGCCGCGAGGGCCGGGGCGATCTTGTGGACCGAGAGATTCAGCGGGAAGTTGAAAGGCGTGATTGCTGCTACCACCCCCACAGGTACCCGCATGGTCATGGCCACCCGGCTGGCGCCCGCTGCGGTACCAGCAATCGGGACGACTTCGCCCGCAAGCTCACGGGCCACGGTGGAAGCGGCGGACAAAGTCGCTCTGGCACGCTCGACTTCGAGACGCGCCAGCTTGATCGGTTTTCCCGCCTCAGCGGTGATCAGGCGAGCCAGACGGTCAGCCCGGTCGCCGACGAGTCTCTCGACCTCCTCGAGGATCTCGGTCCGCTCATGTGGGGCCAGCGGGGACCCGGACATCGCCATGTCCGCGACTGCGACCGAGTCGGAGACATCGTGCGCATCCCCCCAGGCGACGCGCCCGACGGTTTCGGCATCGTAGGGAGATTTTACGTCGAGCCATTCGCCGGTTTCGAACCATGAGCCCGCGGAGTAGAGGCGATGATCGAACCCGTTGCTGGAAGGATCCGAGAACGTATTGTCGATCTTCGTCACTGTTGTTCTCCTCTCTGCACTTGTGAGTCCGGGCCGTTTCGAGGTGGTTGGTTTTGGCGAAGCATGGAAGAGCGCCGAGCCGGGATAGAGAAGCTCGCGACGTGTTTGGCAGCCTTCCCGACGATTCCCGTCGGTTGACCGGCCTCCTCGCGGATCTCCGTTCGTTGTATCGCGTTCCTCACCAGGGCCGCGCCCAGGAATCTGAAGGGCTCGGGGGGGAGGTAGCCAGGGGGGCCGGAGACGAGAGGACAGCGCGAAATCTCGTCATCGATTCCCAGAGACCTTCGAGCGAGTATTTGGGATATCAGGTGGCTGGGCCCGACGCCGTTGCCCGAGAAGCCCAATCCGTAGTGGACATTACCGTGGTCTCCAAGCGACCCGACAAATGGGAGATGTCCAGGAGCGCGATCGACCGGCCCCCCCCCCACGCGTGGGTGATGCCGACGTCGGAAAAAGCGGGAAACCACTTTCGGAAATCCTCGACGACCGTTGAGACGGTGCTGGGGTCAATGGTGTGCTTGGGAATGACCCGTCCGGCGGCGCTGATGGCTCCGCCGCCCCGCCCGAAAGCGATGCGGCGATCTCGGGTCACCTGAGCGAAGTGAACGAACATCCGGGCATCCCCGAAGAGGAGGCCATCGGACCAATCGGCGTCCCCGAGCCTGTCGCCCAGCGGTTCCGTGAGAATCATCTGGGCGGCAACGATGAACACAGAACGCCGGAGTTCGCGGATACGAGCCGACCAAACGTTGGTGGCGAGCACAACCTGATCAGCCTCAATCGTTCCAGCCGAGGTTCTGACGCGAACCGGAGCAGTTCGCTCCAGCGCCAGCATTGGCGTTCCTTCGTGAATCTTCACCCCAGCCCGCAGAGCGGCTCGCCGCAGGCCACGTGCCAAAAGCGCAGGTTGAACCGCCGCGCCGTCTGTGATCAGCAAGCCGCTTCGAGCGACGGGGGAGCCGGTGATTCTGCGTGCTTCCTCGTTATCGATGTTTGTGACCAGGTTTGACCTGCCGTGGTCGCGGCAGGTGGCCGCGACCTGTTGAATCGCGCTTTCCTGCGCATGACTTGTGGCGACCCAGAGCGAACCCTTCGCGCGGAAGTCACATTCAATGCCCTCGCTTGCCGTGAACTCGCCGATATGCTGGACCGACGCGCTGGATCGATCTGCCAACGCCAGGCCATCTGCCAATCCAAAGCGCTCGATCAGACGGTCCAGCTCATCAAACCAGCTGGTGGCCCATCCGCCATTCCGTCCGCTTGCACCGAAGCCGCAGCCATCGGCCTCGATCAGGGTCACGGAGAGGTCGGGGGCGAGCCGCTTGAGTTCGATGGCAGTCCACAAACCGGTATAGCCGCCCCCGACGATGCATACATCGGTCCGCACGTTGCCCGCCAAGGGCGGGCAAGCGGCACCTTGATCAGCCTCCATGGCCTGCTCAAGCCAGAAGACCCCGCCAAGCGGAGGCGTGACTTCGATCGATCTCATCGAGGCAATTCTTTGCGGTGGGGACCGGGCAAACAATGTCCGCTCCGTCAAGTCGAGAGCCCGCTTGGATGACGGTCCGTCGCTTGAGAGGTCGATGGGCTACATTTCATTATCCGCATGGGTGTACACAGGGCGATGAAAGGTCGTGGGTAGTGGCGGGCGGAACGACGAGGCCTGAAAGCGGAATGACTGTCTCTGCGGCCTTGGCGCTGGATGTCTTCCAGCTTGGGGCTCCCGAGGTCGTGGCGGGCGCTAAACACCTCGACAATGGGATCCGATGGGCCCATGCTGGCGAGGTGCCGAACATCGCCGATCTACTGCGCGGCGGCGAGCTGCTTCTGACCACCGGGATGGGACTGAAGAATGACGGCAAGGCCCAGAGGCGACTCGTCGTGGACCTCGTCGAACGTGGTGTGGCGGCCCTCGCGGTGGAACTCGGGCAGGTATTCAGTCAACCTCCGGGTCCGCTTGTCCGGACCGCCGTAGAGCACGATCTGCCGTTGGTCATTCTTCATCGTGAGGTTCCATTCATTGAACTCACCGAAGCCATCAACAAGGGACTTCTCGGTAGGCAACTCTCGTATGTCCGGCGAGCGGACGAACTTCAACGGCAGTTCACCGGACTGATGCTTGACGGTGCGGGCATCCCCGAGGTATTGGGCGCGCTGGCCACCGCGATCGGCAGCCCGGTCATCTTGGAGAAAGAAGGTGGTGAGTTGCTCTTTCACGCGGCCCACATTCACGACTCCTCCGAAGTTCTTTCGGCGTGGGATTCTGTTCGGCGAACCCTGCCGGGCGCACCCGAGTCGATTCGTGTCGACATGCCGGGTGGCCGAATCGAACCCCATGCTCACTTGATCGCGCTCGGGCTCGGGGGGACTCTCGCTCCAATTACGCGGCTGGCGCTGGAGCGGGCAGCCGACCTGCTGGCGATCGTCATGCTCCAGTCGCGCCAGGAGGAGATCCTGATCGCTCGCGAACGCGGGAATCTGCTCGCCCGGCTTCTGGAGACCGACCTCAGCGAGCCTGAAATATCCCGCCAGGTGGAAGCGATGGGCTTTCCGCGGCGGGTTCCGTACCTTCTGCCGTGCGTTCTGGCGGCGACCGGTCCGGGCAGAGTGCCGCGCGCATCCGCGGCCGCTCTCTGGAGTTCGGTCTGGCGATACGTCAAGCGCGAGCTGGATGGGCGAACGACTCCGATCCTCGGAGGATTGATGCCCAGCGGACACGAGATCGGTCTTGTGGTCGGACTTGCCTCGACCAAGCAGCGCGAGCCGCAGGCCGATCACCTTGCAGATCTGTTCCGGGCTGCCTTGAAGCGGGAGGTCGGTTCCGAGACCGCGGGTTTGCTTTTCGTTGGCGACGCCGCCCGGTCCTGGACGCGAGCGGTGCACTCCCTGAGGGAGGTCGCCGACGCGGCGAGGACACCCCGGGTTGTTGCCCAGGGCTGGTACGACGCAACCCGCCCGGATCTGATGAGGTTGCTGTGGGTGTTGCGGGACAGCCCAGACATGCACGCATTCGTCGTGCGTCGATTAGGCCCGCTGATCGAGCATGACCGAACTCGCAGCGCGATGCTTATACCCACTCTCGAGGCCTTTCTCGAGTGTGCCGGCAACAAGACCCAGACCGCTCGATTCCTGCACCTCGAACGCCAGTCTCTCTACCATCGGCTCAGCCGCATCGAGGATCTTATCGGCGAGTCTCTGGGTGCTGAGGACACACGGCTTGGGCTTCATCTCGCGCTCAGAGCTCGTCGGCTCATGCCGGGAGTGGAGCAAGACGTGACATGAGACGCAGATTGTCGTTGGACGCTTCGTCAAGCATCTCGCGAAATTGTCCGACGGAAAGTGTCTTTCGATGCGGGCCGGTTCGTAGCAGGCTGCTCCAATAGAAGAACAGCATTCACAGTTATCGAGAGGAAGGGCGGCTGGGAAGTTGCGTCGAATTGGAGTTGACACCGGAGGGACATTTACTGACTGTGTGCTGATCGACTACAGCGAGAACGGTGGCAACATCGTGATTGCGAAGGTGCCGTCTCAGCCGCAGCGTCCGCAGGAAGCGGTCCTTGGCGGGATCCGAAGCTTGAATGTTTCCGATGGCGAGACCGATTCGATCACCCATGGCACCACAATCGCGACCAACGCGGTGATTAACAACGACTTTGCCCGGGTAGGCCTGATAACGACGGCAGGGTTTCGCGATGTGCTTGAAATAGGAACCCAGCAGCGCCCGCTTCTCTACGACCTCAGACAGGAGCCTCGCCCCGGCATGGTTCCACGGGAATTGCGCCGTGAAGTGGCTGGCCGGATCGCGGCTACGGGCGAGGAGATCGAACCGATCGAGGTCGCTGAAATTGAAGAAATGACTGACTGGATGGTTTCTCAGGGGGTTGAAGCGATTGCTGTCGCCTGCCTGTTCTCATTCGTCAATCCGAAGCACGAACTGGCTATCCAGCAGATTATCTCCGAGCGAGCGCCGGGTATGTATGTGGGTTGTTCGTCGCAGACAAGCAAAGAGCCTCGAGAGTATCCGCGGTTCGCCACCGCTGTCGTCAACGCAGGCTTGGCGCCCAAGATCGATCCAATCGTCCGTCAGCTGGAGTCGCGTCTGAGGGAAAGCGAATTCGGGGCGAGGCTCTTCATCATGCAGAGCAATGGCGGTGTAGGCACTTCGGACAGGTGCGTAGGTCAGAACGTGCACCAGCTGATCCTGTCGGGACCTGCAGCCGGAGTCATCGGGGGGGCGGATGAGGCTCATCGATGTGGCTTCGACCGCTGTGTGACGTTCGACGTCGGTGGGACGAGTGCCGATATTGGAGTGGTCGACCAGTCTGAGCCTCGCACAGCTTTCGAAATGCAGCTGCCAAATGGTGTGCCGTGCAAACTGCCGCACCTCGAGGTTGCGTCGATTGGAGCCGGCGGGGGAAGCATCGCACGCGTGGATTCCGGAGGCGCCCTTTCGGTTGGGCCCGAAAGCGCCGGCGCCGATCCTGGGCCGGCCTGTTATGGACTCGGCGGAACTGAGCCGACGGTCACCGACGCGCATCTCTACCTGGGGCGACTGTCGTCGGCTGGATTGGCTGGCGGCAAGATCGCGCTCGACACCGAGCTTGCCGGCAATGCAATAGCTGGGCAGCTCGGCAACCGGATCGACAAGACGATT
This sequence comes from Solirubrobacteraceae bacterium, assembly GCA_039744215.1. GTDB lineage: Bacteria > Actinomycetota > Thermoleophilia > Solirubrobacterales > Solirubrobacteraceae > F1-60-MAGs163. The sequence goes on along the minus strand of JBCJTT010000012.1, from coordinate 21,130 downwards.
GACGAACTAGCGTTCGGGATCTTGGCCGTGCTCGAGGCAAACATGGCAGGGGCAATTCGACAGGCGGCAGCACGCCATGGCGATGATCTGCGTGACTTTGCGTTGGTGGCCGGTGGTGGTGCCGGGCCACTTCACGCCGCGAATCTGATTGTCCTGCTGGATATGCCCGCAGCGGTAATTCCCATCCGTCCGGGATTACTCAGTGCCATGGGACTGCTGGGGGCGGATCTGCGTCACGACTTCGTGGCTCCGATATATGAGTCTGAGAACTCGACCACTGACGCAGCGATAGACGAGATATTCATGAAGCTCGAAACCGACGCCGGGGATGCATTGCTCGGAGATGGAGTAGGAGCTGCCGATCACCGATATGAACGCAGCCTGGACATCCGATATCTGGGCCAGGAGTATTCGCTGACGATTCCGACGAGTGCCGCCGAACGACTCGCCGAAGCCATCGCGCGCTTTCACGTTCGGCACGAGCAAACGTTTGGGCATGCGTCCAGCAGCCTCACGACTGAAATCGTTGCTGTGAGGCTCCTTGCGCGAGGCAGTCGTGCGCTTTCTCGGCCTGCGCTGACTTTGCCCGGGATACCCGGTGAACCCCGTGGCAGTCGTGAGGTTCTCTTCCACGGCGAGCAGGGACGGGTTGGCACCGCGGTCTTTGACCGCGGTGACCTGGCGATCGGGCAGGTGGTGAGCGGTCCGGCGATTATCGAGCAATTGGACACAACCACGATCGTCCCGCCTCAGTACTTCGCCAAGGTCCACGGATCTGGTTCCTTGATAGTTGGCTACGAGAAGGAAGATCACCGTGAGTAGCAAACGTGACCCGATAACTGTTGCGGTTATATCGAGCGCGCTCCAGGCGACGGCCTCGGAGATGTCGGAAGCGCTTCGTCGCAGTTCTCATTCGCCGATCATCCGCGAAATGCTCGACTATTCCTGTGCTGTGTTCACGGCAGAAGGGGAAACGGTCGCACAGGACGACTTGATTCCTGCCTTCCTCGGCACGATGGCGGCGACCCTGCCGTGGGTGATCGACTCTGTGGACCCCGACGATGTTCATGCGGGGGATGCGTACATGATCAACGATCCCTATATGGGAGGTACCCACACGCCTGACATCCAAATTCACGTTCCGGTGATCTACGAGGGTCGAATCGTTGCCTGGTGCGGAAACATCGCTCACCACAGTGACGTCGGAGGAACAAACCCGGGGACCGAGGGCTTCGCAAATCGATCGATCTTCGAAGAGGGCCTCCGAATTCCACCGATCAGACTCGAACGCAACGGGGTGCTCAACGTCGATGTTCTGAGGCTTATTCAGAACAACATCCGGGATCCCGAATCGACCGGCGGCGATCTGAGGGCCCAGCTTGCGGCCGCCAAGCTCGGACAGCGGCGAATAATCGAATTGCTCAATCGTTACGGGCTCGAAACGATAGTGAGCGCGATGAAGATCTCGCTTGATCAATCAGAGACACGAATCCGTGCGGCGATCGCGGAGCGCGAAGACGGCTCCGCGACGGCCAAGGGGTGGCTGGACGACGATGGGCTTGGGTCCGATCCGGTTCTGATAGCTGTGAAGGTAGTGGTTGCAGGCGACGGTGTGTCCGTAGATCTGACGGGCACGGATGATCAGATGGCGGGTGGACTGAATATGTCCGAGACCGCGTCACGGGCGGCGATTATTTTTGCCGTCAAGGCGATCTTCGACCCGGCCGGACCCCATGACGGTGGAGCTATACGGGCTATCGAGATGACGCTCCCCGAGGGCTCGATGGCCAACCCGAGATTTCCGGCCGCCGTCAGCTTGCGCCACCTGGGAGTTCTGCGCCTGGCCGACACCCTGGTGCGTGCCTTCGGTCGGCTTTACCCGGATCTGGCCACGGCCGGTGCATTCGTCGGGTTTTCGAGTCTCGCTGCGGCATGCCGGCACCCCCGGGTGGGCTCAGAGGTGATCATCCAGGACGATCTCGGGGGCGGGATGGGCGCCCATGGATCTGGCGATGGATTGGATGCTGTGGACGTATACCTCGGAAATGTCCAGATGCTTCCCGCCGAGATCTGTGAACTTCAGTATCCGGTGCGGATCCTGGCGACGGAGCTGGTGCCTGACTCAGGCGGACCCGGCGAGTTTCGCGGGGGCCTTGGCATCCGCCGCATTTATGAGTTTCTCGACGATGCCGACGGAGTCTTTTACACGGAACAGACCCGCGACCAGTTCGCGCCATTCGGTGCTCGCGGTGGGGAGCCTGGAACTGCCGCAACCCTTGTCGTTGAACGTATCAGCGGCGAAGTCGAGAGCATCACAAAGCAACGCCTTCAGTTGAGTCCCGGCGACCGGATCGTCACGACGACTTCGGGTGGAGGGGGCTTCGGGGATCCGCGTCGCAGAGAGCGGCTGGCAGTCGCGAAGGACCTGAAGGAAGGCAAGATCACGGCCCGAGCGGCCCGCGATATTTATGGGCTCGACATGATCTCGGCCGGGGCCGGATCCACTGCCGGCAGGAGCTCGCATAAGGATGGATAGCCACGAGATGTCTTCCTATCTACGACAACGTATGTCGTTTTGTCAGTTGCTCAGCGGCTCCCAACAATCGACAATGAACGATTAACAATACTGGATGACAAGTGAGGTTTGCATGATTGATCCACTTAAGACAAACCGTCCTGACTCGGTCGCTTTCGGCTCAGGCGTCAGCAAGGCTCAGGCGCTGACTCGGAGCCTGTTCCTGAAGCGCGCTGCCATGTTGGGCGTTACGATTTCGGCCGGTTCCTTCATCGCAGCCTGCGGAGGCAGCTCCACCAGTGCCAGCAAGGGTTTGTCGCTTGACGAGCTCGGGAACCTCGGCGGATCGATCCAGCTCCTCACCTACGCCGGCTACGAAGGCGCCGATGCGATCAAGCCGTGGTTGGGGCAGCAGGGCATCGACGCAAAAACGACATTCATCAACAACCAGGATGATGTGACCACCCGGCTGCGTACTCCCGCGGGGAAGAATGCCGACGCGGCGCAGCTCGGGCGGGCCCAGGTCGATATCTACCGGCAACTAGGTTCCTTTCTGCCGCTCCAGGAGGACTGGTTCTCCAACATTGGTGCCGTGGAGTCGTTCTTCCTCGACTTGTTTCGCAATGACGATGGCAGCCTTGAGTCGATGCCATTCGTCTGGGGTGGCCTGGGCTGCAACTATCGCCCGGATCTGACGGACCCGATCGAGAGCTGGCAGTCGCTTATTGAGCCGAAGTTCAAGGGACGGATCGCGATGATCGACGACCCGGTATCAACGGTCCAGACCGGTGCGCTCGCGATCGGAATCGATGAGCCCGGAAGGATGACCAAGGATCAGCTTGCGGACGTAAAGGAGTTCCTGACCCAGGTAAAAGCGAACGCCAGGACCGTGGCGGCCGGTTACGGTGATGTTGCTGACTTGCTGGCTGCCGGTGAGGTTTGGGCCACCTTCCAGGGCTGGAACGCAGTACAGGCCTTCGCCGCTCAGAAGGGGAGCAAAGTGCTGACGGCGTACCCGAAGGAGGGAACGGTTGGATTCGTCGATAGCTTCGGCGTACCGGCCAAGTCCGATAACAGCCGAACTGGGGTGGCATTTATCGATGAGATGATCTCCAAGAAAATGCAGATCTACGTCGGTAACGATCTCGTTTCCGGTGTCGTCCGGCTTGATGTGACCCCTAAGCTCAAGGGGCTCGGCGCGAAGGTCTTTGACTACGACAACATCCAGGAACTTTTCAAGACGACGCTCAACTTCGCGCTCGACGCGCCGATCGAACCCGACGGAGACGTGGCAACGCATGAGGAGTGGGTTTCGGCCTGGGAAGACGTAAAGGCGTCCTGAGCCCAGCGCTGCGCTCACGCCGGTCGGCCATGGGGCTGGTGTCCCCGCTGGTAGCAGTAATTCTTCTGCTGCTTGTGGTACCCCTTGGCATTGGGCTCTGGTACTCATTCCGATCCGGAAACCTGTATGGAATCAGCGGGAGCCTGACGACCGAAAACTACGTGGACGTTGTCAAACGGGGTACCTATTGGAAGTCGGTGCAAACGTCGCTGGTCTTCGGACTTGTGACGAGCGCAGTCTCGGTCGTGCTCGGCTTCATTATTGCCCGCCACGTGCGGTTCGAGCGCCGTTCTTGGACCAAGCTGGTTGTCGCCGTGGTTCTGCTTGCCGTGCTCGGTGGATACCTGGTTCGGATATACGCATGGCGCACGATTCTCGGTGACAACGGAGTATTGAATTCGGGGCTGATGACATCGGGGCTCGTGGACGAGCCTCTGGGGTGGCTGCTCTTTTCACCGACAGCAGTGATTCTCACGCTTGGCAGTATCTACGCCCCATATGCCACCCTGATAATCCTCTCGGGGCTGGAAAGCGTTCGTGACGACGAGGTGGAAGCGGCACGCGATCTCGGAGCCAGCCCGCTGCGCGTGTATCGCAGAGTCGTGCTGCCGTTGATAGGGCGCTCCCTGTTGCTTGCATTCTCGCTGGTTTTCCTGCTATCGGCGGCGGACTATGTGATTCCACCTCTGGTAGGTGGCCCCGACACACAGATGGTCGGTGTACTGATCGCCAATCAGTTTTTGTCCACCGGTGACATCCCCCTTGGTGCGGCTTACGGGTTTGTGACCCTGATCCTGCTCTTGTTCGTGACGACACTCTTGTGGGCTGCGATGCGAGTGATGAAGCTGCTTCCGAAGTCGGTGGCGCGCTGATGGCACTGGCGCGCTCGGCTGTGGATCGGATATTGGTTGCTCTTGTACTGATCTACTTGATCATTCCTGTTGCAATCGTCGTCATATTCGCTTTCCAGCAAGCGAGCAGAACCGGACTTCCCTTTGAAGGCCCGTCGCTGCGCTGGTTCGAATTGATCCTCAAGGACGAGAATTTTCGTGGCGCGCTCACGAGCACGATTCTGGTCGCAGCGACTTCGGCGATAACCTCGGCGTTCATCGCCTTTTGCGCTGCACTCGCCACTTCGAGGGGGAAGTTGCCCTTTTCCGGCGTCGTACGTAATCTCGGCTTGCTTCCGCTGATTGTGCCGCCCGTGTTCATCGGATTCGCACTGCTGCTCACTTTCGGTGAGATCGGTTTGACTCCGTCCCTGTTCACCGTTTATCTCGCACATGTGCTTGTGACGACGCCGCTCGCTTGGGCGGTGATGCAGGCGCGATTCAACGGCTTCGACTTCTCGGTTGAGGAGGCGGCCCGGGATCTCGGGGCCGGTCGGCTGAACGTCCTGCGACGTGTCACCTTGCCACTTACTTGGCGATCGGTCGTTGGAGCCACTTTGATGTCGTTCGCATTTTCCGTTGACGAGTTCGTGGTCACGAACTTCGTCGTCGGCTCAGAGGGCACTTTGCCGGTCTTGGTCTTCAGCAGGATGCGCCGCAGTATCGACCCGTCGATCAATGCGATCGCCACGATGCTGTTGATGATCGTCCTTGCGGCGGCGATCATCGCTTGGCTGTTGCTGCGCAGTGGTCCGGATCATGAAGTCCTTGAGAACGCCCCCGATATTGAGCTGCCGATCGGTAGTCCGGCCGTGGCAGGTGCCGAGAGCAAGGAGAAAAGCGTTGCCTGACCTGAATGATGAGCCGATCGTACGACTTGAGGGGATCCGTAGATCTTTTGGCGGAGTCGCCGCGGTGGACGGGGTCGACCTGGATGTCGCCAGGGGTGAGTTTCTCTCATTTCTCGGCCCGAGTGGGTGCGGGAAGACAACCCTGCTGCGGATAATCGCGGGATTCGAGTCTGCCGACAGCGGCAAAGTAATCCTTGCTGGTCAGGACATCAGCCATCTCCCGCCAGAGCGCAGACACCTCAACATGGTTTTTCAGCGCTACGCTCTCTTTCCCCACCTTTCGGTTGCGGAGAACGTCGCCTTCGGATTACGTCTGGAAAAGCGCAACAGGGCGGATGTTAACCGCCGAGTCGCTGAACTCCTTGAACTTGTTCAGCTCAGCCATTGCGCCAAAAGGAACACCAACCAGATAAGTGGTGGCCAGGCGCAGCGCGTGGCACTCGCGAGGGCTCTTGCCAAGAACCCGGAGGTTCTGCTGCTGGATGAGCCGCTCACCGCCCTTGACAGAGCCGTCAGGCGAAATCTTCAGGTTCAGCTGAAGATGATCCAGCGCGAAATCGGCACGACTTTCATCTACGTGACTCACGACCAGGAAGAGGCGATGGCGATGTCTTCGCGGATCGCGCTGATGCGCGACGGTCGCATCGAGCAGCTGGCGGAGCCGAACGAGCTCTACAGAAAGCCGCAGTCCACTTTTGCCGCCTCGTTCGTCGGTGACGCCAATATCCTGTCCTGCAAAGTCGAGAACCTGAAGGGGACACCTGAGCTGACCTGGAGAGGTTCGGTCTTGAGCGGACCCGATCTGGGTGCAATTCGGGACAGCGGAGAACTCCGGGTAATGGTTCGCCCCGAGGATGTCCGTCTGGGGCCGGCTGGCTCCTCACAGGTGCCGGGCGTCCGAGGGATGGTCGTCAGGAGCACTTTTCACGGCTTCTATTGGATGCACGAGATCGTCGTGGAGGGAGAGTCACTTCTCGCCCGCGAGATCTCGGAAACCCCCGGAGTGGTCGTTGATGAGCAGGTTGATATCGTGATCGACGCCCGTCATGCTGCGCTGCTCCCAGACTGAGATAACGAGAGAGAGGAACCGCAATTGAGTCATAAGAATCTGTACGAGATATTGAAGGCTCAGAATATTGAGAAGGAGCTCGCTTTTCCCGAACAGGAGTATCGGCGGCGGATGGGAAGGGTTCAGGATCGGATGGGGGCTGAGGGGCTTGCGGCGCTGGTCTGCTTCAACGTGGCCAGTACGTGCTACCTGACCGGATACGACTCCCATATGTCTTCTTCTTACCAGGTGACAGTCCTGCCGGCGAGCGGAGATCCAGTCCTCACCTGTGCTGAACTCGAGGCGCCAGTGGCGATCCTTCATAGCGTGGTGGACGATGTCCGCATCTTCGATTGGACGGAGGCGGGGGACACGGCAACGTGGCTCGGGGACCTTCTGGCCGAGATGGGCTTTGCGGACAAACGCATAGGCATCGAGTTGCGAAATGACGAGAACTTCGCGGTCGGACGCGCCTGCGATGCGGCGACTTACCTCCGGCTGACTGAAATGATGCCCGAGGCCGAACTACTCGACGCGACTCGCCTCGTGCTCGAAGAGCGGCTGATCAAGACTGATGCTGAGCTGGCGAAGATGCGCCGCGCCGGAGAAATGACCTGGGCCTCTCTTCAGGCTTCCCTCGCGGTTTGCGAAGCCGGCATCAACGAGAACGAGATTGTCGCGGCCGCGTATCAAGGGGCGGTGAACGCCGGCAGCGAGTTGATGTCGATCGACCCGATGCTGATGACTGGACCTCGGACCGGTCTTTCACCTCACATTCCCTATCGGCGGCACGTCGTCAATGAGGGCGACATCGTCTATATGGAATACAGCGGGACATACTGGCGCTATAACGCACCGTCGATGCGATCAGCCGTGATCGGGCCGCCGAACGCCCGTCAGCAGGGGCTGGCCGAAACGAATATCGAAGTGCTGGAGACGCTGATTTCAGAGGCTCGCCCGGGTCGCACGGGTGACGATATTGCTCAGCTCGCCGCGAAGCATTGGGAACGGGTCCCCGGCGTGTACTTCCATGGCGGCTACGGCTACGCGATCGGCATGGGCTTCCAGCCAAGTTGGACCGAGCAGGCGGTCTACATCGCCGAAGGCGCTGAACGGGAGCTGGAGCCGGGAATGTGCTTCCACCTTCCGATCATTTCTTGCTTTCCGGGTGACTTTGGCATTGGTTTCAGCGAGAGCATCGTGATCACCGAAGACGGAGCCGAACTCCTTACTCCAGGCATCGACCGCGAGCTGGTGGTCCGGTAGCTGGAGGACCCACGACGAGCCCGCGGCGATCAATCTGAGTTCGACCTTGCCTATTTGAATCACCGGGCACGATCGCCCGAGGTAAGTCTCGGTCAGGTTGACCGCCGCGGGGAGTTGATCAGGCCCCCGTTGCTTGAACTGATCAATCGGCGGCGAGACACACTGCTGCTGCTTGGCGCTCTCCCCAACCCCTCATACGGCGATTACCTAGCATTCCGCACCCTGCTGCTCGAGGGCGCTGGAGCGGCTTGCGATCGCCATCGGGTGGGGGACGAATGCTGCGAGCGAGTACTCCTGATCCTCACCGCGTGGGCAGATCGCAAGCGCCTGCCAGCAAGCCTCGCACCGCTACCCCACGACACAAAAAGCTAGAAGAAATGTCCCCCTTCGGAGGAGTATGGGGCCCTGGCGGGTTCATTTGCGAGGCCTAGGGATGCAGCCAACGCAAGGAACATTCGCGGAACAAACGGCGTCCAACATTGTCCAGCCGCGTCCCTCTCTGTCCAGGGCAGAACCACCTGATCTCCTTACCAGGCGGGCCAATCCCCAAGCCGACGCCCGGATTCGAACCGGGGACCCCTTCATTACGAGGGAAGGCATCACTGGTCGTCTCGTGCGCTCTGGCAGCCTTTGGTTGCAGCGTTTCGTTGGGCTAGCAGCGGGCCTGTCGCCGGTGAAGGTCTCCGCGAAGGAACATCGGCGGAACATGCGCGTCCCATCATCAGCGCTGTTCCAGCCGCGCAGCCCTGATTGCCTCATCAGGACTGAGGCTTGGAAGATGCCGCATACCTTCGAGCACGTGCGCGTATCTCTGCGCGCAGATTTGGACCGAGTTACCAAGCTGTCCGGCGACCTCAGGTAGCCCTTCCCCGGCTCGCAGTAGGAGCGAGGCGTAGCCATGCCTTAGGTCGTACGGCCGGCGCCGTCCTACCTCCGCCCGTTCGCAGGCCGGGTGCCACACACGTTTGCGCCAGTTGCGGTATTGCGTGACCGTCCACGGGCCGGTGCCAACTCCCGCGGGCACGATCAGCTCATCCTCACCTGGGACTCGTTCTTCCCGCCACGCCTCCAAGATCGCCTGAAGTTCTGGGCTCACACGCACAGCTCTGAACGTTGCTGTCTTGCCTCCGTGAACGGTCATCGTCATCTGGCCGTAGTCGTCGGTGTGGAGGTAGCGCCAGCGGATGCCGGTGCTGTTGCCTGTGCCGATCGCCTCGCCTGGTCTTACGCCTGTGTAGGCGAGCAGTTGGACGAGTAGTCGGTCCTTGCCGCTAAGAACTGCGGCGAGTCGCTCGACCTCACTGGGTTCGAAGGCCTTGATCGGCTTGCGTACTGCCTTTGCTTGCTTGACGGCGCCTGCCGGGTTGAAGGCGATAACTCCCCGCCGTGCGGCGTCGTTTAGGACTTTGGCGACGATTTTCTGTACCCGCTCGACGCTCGCCAGCCCTACTCCGTTGGCCAGCAGTTCGTCACGGAAGTCTTCGAGCATTACGACGGTGATCTGGTCGAGCGTTACGTCTCTGAAGTAGGGGGCGATGTGTATGTCCCAGTAGCGGCTTTCCTGCTTGAGCGTGCTTGGCGCGAGGCTTTTCATCTGGCGGTCGAAGAATGAGGCGGTGCCGCCAAGATCGTGGACCATGTAGTCGCAGAGCGTTATCGCCGTCGGGCTTGGCGGGGTGGGGGCGCTGTTTGCGAGGCGCCGCGCTGAGGGCAGGGTTGGCATTGGCAGCCCTTTGCGCTTTGCATCTTTGATCTGAAGGTCGAGCAGCTCAGCCGCGTTGCGGGTGTCAACGGTTACTGCACGCCGGCCCCCGCCTTCGGGCCACTTGACCTGCCAACGGCCGCCCGGTGTTGAGTGAACGCTCACCGCTCGCGCACCTCTTTGCGGTGACGCCGCTCAAGTTCCTGCAATGAGACGACGTTCTCTGAGCCGGCGCGGCGCTGACTTACGCCTCGTCTGGGCAACTGATGATCGACTGGCTGCGCCACGGGGGCGACGTAGTGGGCTGCGATCCAGCGCTCGACGCTTTCTCGCGGTATTCGAACAATGCCGCCCTCACCACGCACATAGCCAAGCTCGCCGCGGAGGCGCATCCGGTAGACGCTCTTGCGCGAGCAGCCGACGATCTCTGCGACTTCCTGCTCGCTCAGCAGCAGCCTGGGGATCAGGCCAAGATCATCTGTAAGTAAACCTAAGCTCATGAAGCTAAGGCTAACAGAAACTTATGGAACTTACAAGCTAAAGCTTAGGATTTCTTACACGAGTGGGAGTTGCTGGGCGGGCTAGTTGCCTTCATCCCGCATCGCAGAGCGAACCTGACTGACCCTCGCCGCGGTGATCCCCAGCTCGTCTGCGATCTCCTGGTTTGTTGCGTGCGGGCGTTCCCGCTCGATCGCACGGATCTGTTCCTGCCGTGCCTTCATTGCGACGTATCGCCTCTGCTTGGCAGGTGGCGCAGAGCCTCTTGACGCAGCCTTGTCGCGCTGGTGAATGAGTCCTGAGAGGACGGCGCGGATCTCCCCGGCCTTTGACACTGCCGGCTCAAGCTGTGCAAGCTCAGCCTCAAGCCGCTCGATCTCGTCGTCAATGAAGGCCATGCGGCAACATTAGCCCCCGCCATAAAATTCCGCAAGGAATGAATTCAAGGATTCGAAAGAACCTTGGAGCTCGTCACCGTCACTGCTGATTTGCCGGCCCGATTCAGGCTGCCCCTTGAGACCCCGGCGGAGGTTGTCCCACTTCTCGTAGAACTTTGAACGGCGGTCCTCCCGCCTCGTCCGTTCCGATTGGGAGCGTGGCGAGTGCGAAATCAGTCCATTGAGACAGGAGGAACCGCCATGAAGAAGGTGACCCCACCACAGGTCGCTACGCCTGATCAGGCGTAGCGGGCCGAGCTGCCGGAGTCAGTCCAGGCAGCCCTGGGCGAGCTCGCCGGGGCTGCGAGAGAGGGCCTGTTGGCCCTCTCGGTCGGCGTCGGGCTCGGCGTCGCGGGTCGAGTTGATGGAGGCCGAGGTCACAGAGGTGGTCGGCCCGAGGGGCCGCCACCTGCCCGAGCGCGAAGTCCAACGCCACGGCCACGAGGACGGCCGGGTCACGCTCGGGGGCAGAAGAGTCGCGGTGAAGCGCCCCCGCGTCCGCTCAGCCGATGGCGCCGAGGAGGTCCCGCTCTCGACCTACGAGCACTTCGCCGAGCGTGATCCGCTGACCAGAGCGGTTATGGACCGGATGCTCGCCGGCGCCAGTGCCCGCCGCTATGCCTCGGTCGGGGAGCCGGCCGGCTCCACGGTCGAGGAGGAGTCCTCCTCGACCTCTGCCTCCGCCGTCTCACGGGCTTTCGTCGAGCGGACCCGCACCGGCCTCGGCGAGCTGATGTCCCGGCGGCTCGACCATCATCCGCCTAGCGGCGATGATGATCGACGGGCTCGACGACATTCGACAGATGCCACGTCGTCGCGCTCGACATCACGAATGCTGGCGCGAACACCGAACACACAATCGCAGGCCCCTCGTAGCCGGGCGCCGGTAGCTCAGGGAAGGCAGCGATCGAGCTCAGGCACCGAACTCCCATCGAGGCCGCGGCCCGTCCAGCAGCGGGTACTCGTTCCCCGACGAGATCTGCGACCCGGCGCGCTCAATACGGGCAACATCGTCCACCAAGCGCTCGTCACCAAAGTAAGCAAACACTGACTGCTTGAAGCTCTCCCATTGTTCGGGATCGAGATTGATGATCGAAACGTCCAGCCCGTAGGTGGACCCGTTAAGCGGGGTTCCGTCCGGTACCGGAAAGAGGTCGGGAAAGGGGACGATAGACCCGACCTGGGCGCGGGGGATCTCACCTACGTAGTCGTCAACAGCGCCGCGCGCCAGTGCCAGACCGATAATCCCGTTGCCCGCGACCTCCCTGTCGGCAGAGAGCTCAGGATGGTCTGATATCTCAACTGTCTCGACGCCGATCTCATTTCCGAACAGGCCAGGGCCGCCGATTCCCTCTATCGCGAACTGAGCGGCCTCCCCAGCGGCACCCTGACCGATCGCGACTTCGCGGCCGGCCGCTAGCTCAGAGCGAATGTCGTCAGGCACGACAAACGGCGCCAGTCGCATGATAAATATATCGCCAGCCTGAGTGTCGGACGGCACCGGCCACCAAGGAAGGGAACGATCGCCTTGGCAGCTGAAGACTGCGAGGTGGACCGCCCACCGTTCAAAACCCCAGCCTCGCCCGTCCGCGGCGTCTGGATTGCCTGCCAATGGGTTCGATGGATCGTGGCCCTGTTCAACCTCGTAACCGCAGGTTAGGAAGCGTACGCGGGGGGCGACGACCGCTGTCTCCCGCCCCTCCTGCCGCTCTTGGGGGCGTCGTGTCGGCATCTCTCGTGGTGCTCTTTCTACTTGATCCATTCCCTCTCCTTGCTGTTAGTTAACAATCCGTTTTCGCTCAGAACTGCTGCCACCGTCTGGGCCGAACTTTGTTACCCCAGCCGCTTGCTCAGCGCGTCTACCGCAATCTCGGACGCCTTAAGGGCGTCCTTCCGCCCACGCCTGTTCCAGATCACGTACACGTGGCGCCAGAACGTAACGTCCAGAGCCCGGTCGAGTTCGGCCCCCGGGTGCGCGACGGTGATCTCGGCAACGCGGGTCTGGACCGTCCCTGAGCCTCCTGCGCCGTAGGCTCCGCGTTCGACAATGGCCTGCAGTACCGCCTGCGATCCTAGCTCCAGTGAGTAGCCGTGGAGAATCATCAGGTAGGTTTCGCGCCAGCCGAGCGAGATGCTCTCACTCGTCAGGGCATGCGTGTACTTCCAGCCTCTGTCGGCGCGGTCTTTGAGGTAAAAGGCGGCCTGCCGCTCCGCCTCTTCGCGGACTCCATGACGGTCATCACCGAACTCCCAGCCATCGTCGAAAGCCAGAATTCCCTCACCGCCTAGGGCCAGACCGAGCTCGCGGAGGAATCTGGCGAACCGCGTGGAGTTGAGCTCTTCGTATTCCCCGACCCGGGCCGCAGCGAGCAGTTCTAGCACCTCGTTGCGCCTTTGGCAGTCGGCCTCGTGTTCCCCCTTACTCGACTGCAGGCGTGGGTACAAACCGTCCCAGTCTTGCGCGCCGATAAGGCTTCGCGCTTCCTGCAGGTCGCTGTCCCTAAAAGCCATCCCGACCTCAGAGATCGACCCAGCCCTCAGGCTTGATCTCAACCTCTCGGAGTATCGCTTCAGTTCCCTCAAGGGCGCTAAATTTCGAGGCGTCGCCACCGAACAGCACCATGATCGTGTTTCTATCGCGGCGCATTCGATCAAGAATCGCCACGGCCGCCATGCGGATGTCAGCGAAGCCCTTAAGAACCTCCTCTGCCGGGGCGATAACAACGACTCCGCCTCCTGCTGAGTCAAACTGCTCATCCACCGCGTCCACGACTCCACTGACGCTATCTGGAGCCTCTAGGGCCACCACCTCACCGTCAGGCGCCAGCAGTCCAGCCTCCTGGTGAAGGGCAAGCAGGGCGCCGGCCAGCTCCCCGAGCTGACCGGCGTCCGCCCCATCGATGAACAGATCCACCACCGAACGCGACAGACCCGAGTTACCACGTCGCCGCGTGGCGCGACTGTTCTCGAGTTCGTCGATCACGAGTTCTATCTCTGCCCGAACATACGGGCTCACCCAGGCCGCGTTTATGGCCTTACGCGCGCGCTCAACGGTCTGCTTGGTTACCTTCACGTCACTTGCCTCCCCCGACGAGGAGGAGCTTCCACTTCGCGCCTCGGGGAGCATCGTAGCGCCGGCATCTTCGATCGCCTGCGCTGTCACTGTGTCCACTATCCCCTCTTCGTTTCTCGGTGAACGAGTGCGTGCGGTCAGGGCTAGAGACTCGGCCGCCCGAGCATTGCCGAACGTTGCCGGGTCCGATGCGCCGAGCATTGCTCCCAGGACCTTCTTGGCGATGGCTAGCGCCTCCTCATCGACGCGCGCTGGCGGATCGAACTTCTCCAATCGCAGCCGGAACACATCAACCAGCTCTTCGACGGTCATATTCCGAAAGTGAACGACGTCCTGAATCCGACTCCGAATGCCCTCGTTGGCATCGAAGAAGCTCTCCATCGACGGCTCATAGCCCGCGAAGATGAACGCCATCTGGCCAGCATTGCTCGTCATTGCCTCAACAAGCTGACCCATGACCGCTCGGCCATAAGGGTCACGCCCGCTGGCGAAATTCGATTCTGTAAGTGAGTAGGCCTCGTCGAGGAACAGCACGCCACCACGGGACGCTTTTATCACCTGAGCTGTCTTTTGCTCCGACTCGCCTAAATATTGGCCCGTAAGATCGGCTCGAGTAACGGTGTTGACTTTGGGTGACGGGAGTATGCTGGCCGCATAAAGCAGCTCTCCCATGAGCCTCGCGACCGAGGTCTTCCCCGTACCTGGCGGCCCGACAAACGCAAAGTTAAACATCCGCTCGTTGAGGTCAACCTCGTGGCCCTTGTCGATACGGCGCTGGCGCTCCTTCCCTAACGCCACCATGTCGGCAACCTTCTGCTTAACCTCCTCCAACCCAACAAAAGAATCAAACGACTTGAGGATCTCATCATCAGTTCTGTTCTTGCCACCAGCGAAGACGGCAACGTCCGGAGCACCCAAGACCCCCGGTTTCTCCTGACCGCTCCCTATCCTCACGGCGTGAAGGAGGCTGGCCTTAAGTGCAATTCGCGGCGCATCTTCGAGACTGAGGACGTCCGACCGAAACCGCAAAGCGGCCGTGAGCGACCTACGACCGTCATCCCCCAGCGCGCGACCAGTTTCCTCCAGAGAATCCTTGACGGCATCGAACAACTCCTCCGGAGTTGGGGCCGGAAACTCGATTACCGCAAACAGATCATCCGCCAGCCGTTGATTGTCCCAGAGCTCCTTACGAAGATCGAGGTCACCAAGCAATGCGACGGCGGGCAGCGCCTGGGGGTGGCTTACAAGGTTGTTGAGAGTTTTCCGACTATCGGTGATCGCCTTCCGTAACTCTTGAAGCTCAGAATCATGCGGATCCATGCTCGCCACACGTTCCGCGCGGAAGTCGACATCGCTTGCGATGAGGAGCGCGGCCTGCGACCCATGCGCCGGAATCAGCGCACCCCGTGGATCGCTTATACGTTCTCCATCTCCAGTGCCATCGTGAGGCGCTAGCCCGGGGAAGTGCTCGGCGAGCTTCCACAGCGCCACCGAAGCTACCTGACTATCGCCGATCAGCCCAGCGGTCTTCAGCGCCGATGCGATCTTCTCGAGTGCACCCACCTGCCCCCGGCCCGGGGCACCTAACAGCGCAATGCGAAACGGGGGAAATACCGGATCGCAGCCCGCATCGTCGAGTCGCGAGCGAGCTGCGCCGATATCAGTGATCTTTTTGAGTACCGAATCAAGCGACTCAGCACCGGCGAAGTCGCCAAGGTTTTCAGGCTTAGTATTGGCGTTTGTCGACACGGCCCCCTACCTCCAGCAGTTCAGCTGACTAGGAAGCGGTAACATAGCCGTGAGCGCTGGAGCGGTCAAGCAAGTACTTTAGCGTCGGGCAATTCAATTCGTCAATCGTAATTGAAGCAAGGTTGTATAGTCTGCATATCGGGGCTGAACAGAGGCAGCAAATGATGGTCGACGGCGCCAATCTTTTCGCGGAGTCACGTAAATAACCGACACTCGCAAATCTCGCATTCAGGAAGTGGTCGCGGCCGTGAGGCCCAATGTTGCCCGGATCCGTGCTTCTACTCCGCCCACGAACTTGGGCAAGGAAGACTCGCACTCGGGCAGGGAAGACTGGAGCGGATCCGGATTCCTCTGGGCAGTCCCGCCCAAAGCTGCGTCCTGTGGTTTCCCCATCTTGGTGACTAACGCTCACGTCGTCAGACCCAGAGATAGGCAGGCATCTTACGAGGTGGTCTTCGATGCGAACCAGCGGGTGACCGCCGAACTCCTAATCTCTGATACCCAGCTCGACCTTGCACTCCTAAGGCTGGACGCCGACGAGTGCCGTGACCAAGGCATTGACACGGATAAGCCCTTGCAGACGAGACCGGCATCAGCGGAGACTGACTATCACACCCTTCACGCCTTCGACTACATCGAGCTCGGAGAGCCGGTTGTCGCCCTTGGCTCTCCGGGAACACGTC
This sequence comes from Solirubrobacteraceae bacterium, assembly GCA_039744215.1. Taxonomy (GTDB): domain Bacteria; phylum Actinomycetota; class Thermoleophilia; order Solirubrobacterales; family Solirubrobacteraceae; genus F1-60-MAGs163. Next base: position 5,076 of record JBCJTT010000012.1, on the reverse strand, counting down.
AAGGGGTCCTCCGAAGGTTGGTTTCAGGCGGGCTTGTTTCGGGCTTTTCCTTCGATGGCCTTGGTGCCAGCGAAAGTGTCGTAACGGACGTTGTGATTCAAAGCGGAATGTCTGGTGGCCCATTGATCGCTCTCGACGACGGGACGGTCGTCGGGGTGACTTATGCCACTCCGCTCAGCCTACGAGAAGCGGGGCACCGCGAGAGTGTTGTCATATCAGAGAGAATGGGCTTCCACCTTCATGTTCCGGCCCATCATCTGGAGGGTCTGTACCGAGAGTGGAGCCTCCACCCGCAGATCGTTTACCCGCTGCGAGGCGACCTTGGAGTCGACGAAAAGAACGAGCTCCACTTCAAGAGGGCTGTCCTCCTAAGGCAGTTCTCACTCGATCTGGGAGGCCAGCAGACCGGTGCCATCCTCAACTTCGCTCCGGAATCAGGCTCGCCAGCTCAGAAGGCAGGCCTTCAACAGTCCGACATCATCGTCACGTTCGACGGAGTTCCGATCGAGGATCCGTCGCACCTAGTCGGCGCCCTGCGGTCGAAGACTATCGACACCGAATGCGCGCTCATCGTGCTGCGAGGAGGCCAGCTCGTAACCCTAACGGTAACTCCCCGCCGGTTCAGGGATCAACGCAGCGGCTAGCGGCCGATTCGATCATGGGCTACGTCGGCGTGGATACTACAGCGACGACGGGCAGCGCCGGCGGTCAAGAATCACGGGTTTGACATCAGGCGACCCTGGCATCGCGGAAGTCGGCGTATAGACCATCGAGGTTGCCCCATCCAATCCGGAACTGACTCCGACTGTGCGTCTTAGGGGTCTTACTGGATGCATGTTCGAGGCTATGCGCTGCTAGAGCCTTAAAGTCGATTTTTGAAAGCGCCATCTCTCAAGATCCTTCCCCGGGACTGGTCTGCTGCCCGCTGGCGGGCCGCTGCCGTCGCGGCATTGTAAGTCAGCACCTTGCTGATGAGCCTGATGTGGGGGTCGGCTTTGCCAAGTGCGACCTCCTGTCCTCCCTGAAACGCGATTCCGGTCCCTAAATGACTGACGGCCACGGTGGTAAATGATTCGCCTTCCCCTGTCGAGAATGCTAGGTAGCGCGCATCCTCTTCGCGCAACTGGTGGGGGAGTTCCAAGAACATGCGCTTGTAGTAGTCGACGCCTTCATCGCCGAAGTCCGGCGGCTCCATTTCTAGCTCCCGGCCATCCCCGCTTATTCCCACGAAACGCCGCAGCCCCTGGTGGGGCTTGGCGGCCAGCTGGATAAGTCCGCGCAGGGCTTCCAAATCACTTTCGCTCTGGGGAAGAGGGATTTCCTGCCATGCGGCCTCGTTGAAGCCTTGCGACATCTCAGCCATCAGGCTTGTGGCCGACATAAGGTCGGCGGGTTCGAACTCGCCGGAGCGGTCAATTAAGAAACTGAACTGGCCGCTCTCTCCGCCCGGTCCCATCCCAAAAACGGTGCCGCAGCGACTGCCATCTGTGGGGTCCCATGGCCCGCCCCAGGCCACCGCCGCGTAGTCGGGCTGTATGTCGGCGCAGATAGCAGACAGGTTTCCGCAGAGCATGAGGGTCGCGGCGTCAAGGCCCTTAGTGCCTACGACGTTGATGTTCACCTCTGGGTCTTTGCCTTGCTGCTCGGTGGCCACAATCAGCACGTATGAGCCGGAGCGCTCATCCTCAAGGCCCCGCAGGAGATATTCAAGGATCGACCCCATCAGATAATGGATAGAGGTGGCCTGCGCGATCTGATCAGCGCCGGTTTCAAGCAGCGTTGTCGAGGACTTGGCCGGCTGCGAGGTCATGGGCGCGCTCAGGACCATCGAGTCGTCCTGCTCATCGCCTGCGCTGAGCGACACCTCCTGTGCGTTGGAACCGATTTCAAAAAGCGTCTCGGCTGAGATTTCCTTCCACGTCGCAGGGTCATCGAGGGGCTGGCCGTCTATCAGGGCGGTCTTGGCGGTCACCAGATCGGCCCCTTCGAATGCGGAAAGCAGAACGCGGTCGACACCGTCGGAGGCGAGGTCCATCATGCTGACGAACACCGCTCGCTCTCCCTGCCCTTGACCCAGGGCGGCGATTAGGCCTTCTATCTGCTCGCCCATCAGGCCGGTCATCATCGGAAGTGCCTGGCCGCCTCCGATGCCCGCGCGGATGACGTTGCCGTCGGCCATTCCGACCTCGACAAAGTTGACAAGGATTTCCTGCTGGCGTTCCTTCTCGACCTGCTGGCATGCCCGGAGTATCAGATCCCCCATCTGGGGCGAGAGCGACTGCGGTGATGCGGACTCGCGGGCGGCCAGCAAGGAAGCATCGATCTCACCTTCGTCGGCCGTGGCAAGCGCGCGTACGACCGCCGGGTCAAGCTTTCGCAGGCCGAGCTGCATTTCGCCTTCCCCGTCGCCGTCGATCGTGAAGATGAGTTCAGGGGCGCGCTCAGGGTCGCTCATCACATGATTTATGGCCGTCATATATTCCGACGGATCGAAGAGGTCAGGGCTAAGCAAGCGAAACGGCGTGAGGTTGAATGTTTCCTCTTCTTCGCTTTCTGCTTCGATTTGCTTGTGACGCTCGAATTCCTGCGCGCAGAGCTTGGCGGCCTGGTCGGCGGTGAGATCCTTCCATCTCCAGTTGCCAGTTGAGTTCAAAGGTTTCTCGTCGAGTGGGGCCTGGGCGCACATCGTGCGCTTACCTCCAACCCAGCCGGTCATTAATGCCATCAGCGGCTGGTCGCTATCGCCGGAAAGCTCGGTGAGGTTGTAGAAGGCAGTGACCTCGCCGTCGCCGCCTGCGAGGCCAGCGAAGAACTCCTTCATTGAGACCTGAAAACGAGGGTCGTCGATCGCCTTGGGGCCGGGAGAGCCGAGCATGATGCAGGAGAGCGCCGGCCCTCCGCTGACTCCTGTGATGAGCGTGGTGCCATCGGCCTTGCCTATCAGCAGAATGTTGGTCAGCACTCCTTCCTGGCGGTACTGCTCAGCGCGGCGCAGACCGTCCTTGGCCAAGTCGCGCAGACGTTCCTGGTCTTCTTTACTGACCTTCGGCTGCTTGGCTGCTTTCCCAGCCCGCGGCTTGTTGGCTTCGGTGGCAGGCCGCTCAGCTGAGGCGCCGTCTTCAAGTTCCAACGTGCCCCTCGTTTTCTTCAAGAGACCCTCCTTGCGGAGCTTGGCGGTATAGGTGCCAAGGTTGGCTTTGCTCATGCCAAGGATGTCGGCGGCATCCGCGGTCTTTATGCCCGGACTTGCCTCTGCAAGTCTCAGTATCTGCGCGGAGCGGCTGGGCTTGTCTGACATTAGACAGAAACCGTATACCACTTAGCTCTCTACAGCCAATCTCTCAAACGTTCTGTGGGCCGGCGAGCTTCGCTGTCTTTCCGGCCACTAAATCTTTCGAAGAACCCCGCTTGAGGCTGGCCGGCGATGGTACTTGGGGTTCCGCCGGCGACCCACGGCCAGCGGCACGCATAGCATCAGCAGGCTTACGTCCTCGGCCGTCCGGCGGCGATGGGCGCGAACCCGGCGCGAACCCTCTGCATTAGCGGCTCGCGCCCATCCCAGCACCAAAAGCTCTGGCGATTAGCGCCAGAGCATCAGTTGCGGACATCGCTTCGGCGTCCCGGACCGACCGAACGCCGGCCGCTTAGCGCAGGAATCGCTTCCACCGGCGCCAGTCGCGGGCTTCTTTTTCCTGCCGGGAGTCACTCAGCAACTGGCTAACGCCGGCGATGTTGATCGGCATGTTCTGCGGGTTGTATTTGGAGATGTACTCCGCGAAATCCTGGTGGTATTTCGCGGCGAGCCAGGAACCTTTCCCTCGACCGGGGCCATCTTCCCTTAGGGCTGCCAGCTCCAGATGCTCGCGAGCGAGTCTGCGCTGGTCATTGGCGATCCGATCAAGAGCGGTCCGGACTCTGGGGGGAGCCATAGACGAACTCATTAGTGAGCATCTAAACCACTCGGGAAGGTTGGTTACTCGCCAAGCGCCCTGAGGCTCGGGGACCGAGGGCTACTCGTCCAGATGTAAACGAAGGCAGCTGATTGAAGCTCGCAGTCGAGCCTGCGGCGATGCCGGTCCTGTCGCTGTCAAGCGCTCGAACGGTGCGCGGGGTGTCGAACGGAGAGGAGATTACTTATCGCGCGATGTGCAGCCAAGCTAACTGCGCTACCAAGTTCGACTTCCGCCTGATCGCAAAGCGGCGACGCGCTGGCGGTAGTAGGACAACGCTGGCATCGAGAGCAATCACCCGAGCAATCGGCACCGCAGAACAGCGAGTGGCAGTGCGGTTGGGAACGCGCGAGCGCAGACGCCTGCAGCGGGAGCTGAAGAAGGGCAACTATGTAACGGCTGAGATGTCAGCAACGGCGAGCGGCCCAGCATGGTGACAAGACGAATCCGCGGCCCCACTCGGCTCAAATCAAGGGCTCAGTGGTCATGATTTTTGGATCGCTAGCCCTTTCTTCTGCGGCATTGATGGCTGAGAGCATTCGACTATTACTACTAGGATGGGTTGGAACTTAAGGGATCAGCGGTCACGGCCGAATTTCTATTTTTCTGTACCTGCATAACTATCACTGTCGATGAGAATGATCCAGCGCAAATCGCAAATCCCAACGATGAGAACGAGGCCGCGGTGTATGCGGTTAGCCTCGCTATCGAGGATCGGCTCGAATGGGAACGGAGCCAAGCTAACGTTGAGATCAACCCGTGCTGACCATGGGTTAAGGAGTCGAGAGAGCACGCGAGAGGTTCTTTTCAGAGTTTGGATTGATCGTGCGCAGAAGTACCGGTCGTTACGCCGATACGGTCGCGGGGCCACTCGTCGCCTTTGGCCATGCTTCTACAGCGAGGCCGCTAAATCTCTTTAGAGTTAAGGAGTAGAAATTGATTGCCCGACCGTATGGTGGTAGCGTTGGCACCATGCCGAAACTAGTGAACAAGTTCTGTCTATGACCAACGAGGAAAACGGCCCAGATCGGCCATTCCTTATCGTTGTTCAGTCAGCTGAGGAGTCGAAACCTGGGGAGTCGAAACCATTTGGCATTGTCGCAATTGCTCCGAAAGGGGAGAAAGT
>JBCJTT010000011.1:0-39109 GCA_039744215.1 Solirubrobacteraceae bacterium | reverse complement strand
ACCCGTAGGCCTTCGTCACATCGTCGAAGCTGAGAACCGGAACCGACATCGCGGTGAGGCTAGCGCGCGGCAGCGCCTGATCACGGGGAACCGAGGAATCGAACCTCGAGCAAGGGCTTTGGAGACCCCTATGTTGCCATTACACCAGTCCCCCAGGTGCGCCGCTGACAATAGCCCGCCGCGGCGCATACCGGAGGGCCGCCGGGCCCGAGTCAGCTGCCCGGCGTTGATGAACCGCCGTCCTGAAAGAAGACGTTCGGCTGCAGATTTGTCAGCGAGGTCGATCTTGTCGACCGCTGTGTAGGCACTCTGCAGCGCAGCGGCGGCGATTATCAAGGACGCCGCCGCGACGGGTAAGAGCCTCAATGAAGTCACGCTCGCCCGTGGCATCAAGCCGGAGACCTCCGCGGTGGCGATGAACCTGCGCAAGATGGCTGCGGAGTCGGTACGATCGCCGACCTGAGAGTCCACTAGGAAAGCAGACTGAGATGGTTCACGCAAACAAAGGGCTGCGCATGACGTTGGCCCGAATCGGAGTACTGGCTGGTGCATTATGCGCCGCTGCGGCACTGGCGGCCTCCACCGCAGGCGCCGACACGCGCTCCAGCCAACCGGCGGCCACCGGCAGCGTGCACGCCGCGGCCAGCCCCGCGGCGCAAGTAGACCCCGGTCCACCCGGCCCTAAGGGTTCACCCGGCCCTAAGGGTTCACGCGGCCCTAAGGGTTCACGCGGCCCTAAGGGTTCACGCGGCCCTCGCGGCTTGCGCGGGCTGACGGGCCGCACCGGCGCGAAGGGCCACACCGGCCGCACCGGTTCACGCGGCCCTCGCGGCTTGCGCGGGCTGACCGGCCGCACCGGCGCGACGGGCCGCACCGGCGCGAGAGGCCGCACCGGCGCGACCGGCCGCGTCGGCGCGAGAGGCGCCGCAGGACTGCGGGGCATCGCAGGGCTCGTAGGCGCCGCAGGCGCAGCTGGCATCGGAGGGACCGCGGGCGCGGCCGGCGCCGCAGGAACCACCGGCGCCGCAGGGACCACCGGGCCGGTCGGGCCGATCGGGCCGGTCGGGACCACCGGGCCGGTCGGGCCGATCGGGCCGCCCGGGCCCTCACAGTGGGCCTACATCTACAACATCGCGACCCAGATCGTGGGGCTCCAGGCCGCCATCTCCTTCGACACCAATGGTCCTCTGACGGCCGGGTTCACCCACCCGCCCGGCGGCAACCAGATCACCGTCGTCAGCGCGGGCACGTACAGGATCCAGTTCACCGTCGCGGTTGACGGCGCCAACCAGCTGGCGGTGTTCGTCAACGCGGCTGCCGTGCCGGGAGGCATCTACGGATCGGGCGCGACCAACCAGTTAAACTCCGGCTCGGTGATCGTGGTGCTCGCCGCCGGGGACGTGATCTCGCTGCGCAACCACACGTCGTCGGGCACCATCACCCTCCCGGCGACCGTCGGCGGTTCAGCAGCCAACGTGAACGCCGCCATAACCATCCAGAGGCTCAGTTAGGGCCGTGCCACCAGCCACGGCGGCCACGACAGGCACGACGATAGTGCTCGCCGTGGCCGCCGTCGGCCTCACGGCGTGCGGCTTGCCGGGCTCGTCGGACCCGACGATCCTCGACACGGAGAAGGTCGAGCGCTCGATCGAACGCGCGGCGCTCGTGGAGCGTCGCACACGCGTCCAGGTGAGCTGCCCGTCCGGGGTGGTCCAGAAGAAGGGCATCGTGTTCACCTGTCGGGCGGTCGTCGCCGGCGGCGGGAGCACCCGGTTCGTCGTCACCGAGCTCGACGACGCAGGGAACGTTCGGTACAAGGGGCAGTAGGAAGCGCACGAGGGGCCCCGAAGGACCCCTGATACATCACTGTCACAGTGGTGGGTTGGCGCGTTTGTGTTCTGCCCGAAGTGCCTACTCGCCGCTGCCCGCGGATGCAGTGTTGGTGCGGGGTTCAGTCTGCCCGTTGATTTCTCGGGGGGGTGCGTGGGGCGTTGCCCCCGATTCGTCTTGCTGCCCGATCGGTCTGCACGTCTGGGTTGACGCGTGCAACGGTGGCTGGGGCATCGCCGGTTTCCCCCGCCCCAGTGCTACCCCTACCCCACGTTCAGGGAATAGGCGAATGGCTGAGGCCGATGAGTTGGAGATGGCTGTGAAGGCCGCTAACGCCGTCGATCAAGCTCGAACCACGCTTGCCGATGCTCACCTGACGGGCGCTGAGTTCGAAGCCGCCGACAAGCTCGCGACGTTCGGTAGCGCGGGTGGTCACGGCAGATGGCGCACCGTAGCCGCACCATGATCGTGGGTTCTTCGACTTCATCCACGGACAGACTGGCGTGGCAGCCAACGGGATCGAGCTACACCCCGTCCTCGCGTTCCGAGGCACACGGGGCTGAGCGCTTCAGCATCGACGCTGCCGATGAAAAAGGCTGCCCGCCGCTGGGGGTGTCTGTACGCACACAGGGCACACAGATTGGGCACACGGGCGGAAACCGAGGGCCGAATCGATCGGCACTTAGTGGCCTGATTATCAGTATTTATGCGGCAATGCGGGCGAAGGGACTCGAACCCCCACAGCCTTTCGGCCACCGGCTCCTAAGGCCGGCGCGTCTACCAATTCCGCCACGCCCGCGTGGCAGCAGCCTAGCGCCGCTGGCAAGCGTCGATGCGGCGCGGTATCGTCGCTGGCGATGACTCAGGTCGTACATCAGGGCGAAGTTGTGCTCGAGCACCCCAACCGCGCCAAGGCCGCCAGTCAGACGATGCGCGCCGTCGTCGTGATCGTGCTGCTCGCCTCGGCGCTGCTGATCGCCGTGATTACTTTCGGCGGCTGGAGCGTGCTGCAGGGAATGAAGTCGATCTGCATCGCTTGGATCATCCTTGACGTTGCCTTCGCTTTTTACGTCGGGCGATGGAACCGCGGCGTGCTGCCGGTGATCGCAACAACGGCGATGATGATGGGTTCCTTCGCTTTGATCGCAATTCCAGCCTGGGTTGACCGGGAAAGCTTTGGCTTTGTGCAGCCGACTCTGGACTCGGCCCTACTCGCCTCGCTGACGTCAATTCTCGTTGCCCTGCAGCTGCTCGTGATCATCACTTCGATGTACGCATTCCGCCAGCAATGGAATGTCGAAGTCGAACACTGGCCGGCCGAAGAGGGCGACGCTTTGCCCGCCAGCGCCTGAGCGACCTTCCAGGCGCCTACGATGTGACAGCCCTGCCCGGGTGGCGGAATGGTAGACGCGGGGGTCTCAAAAACCCTTGTCCGAAAGGATGTGCGGGTTCGACTCCCGCCCCGGGTACTTGAGTGGACCACCGCCTAGCGCGGCAGGTTCATACCGATCAGCTTCGGCAACTTCGTAATCGCGGCGGTGATCGGATCGCTCGTCTCGCCGCGGCCGTCGGCCTCGTCGCTACGGATCAGCGCGGCTCTAATCAGGTTGCCGCCAATTGAGCGGGCCGGCTCGGGCGGGAAGTATTTGACCTTCGGCTCGACCAGCGGACACTTGGTTGTCTCGTCATCGCTGCCAAGCGCGAGGCCGCTGAGGATCCGTCCACCAAGGTTTGACGGGCCAACACCGTGGCCGCTGAAGCCCCAGCCGGCGTGGACGGCGCCGCTGCTGCGATAGATCGGCAGCGAGTTCGGCGCGACATCGATCGGGCCACCCCAGGCGTGCGTTATCGCCCGGCCCTGGAGCTGGGGGAAGAAGCGGCGCAGCGTCGCCGCCGTCTGTTCAACCACCTCCGGGTCGACGTCGATCCGTGGATCATGGCGGGCGCCATTGGCGACCCTTCCTCCACCCCAGCCGAAGGCGATACGCCCGTCGTTTGTCGTGCGGAAGTAGTGCAGCATCCGCCGGCAGTCGCTGAGCGCCTCGCCGCCGACCCAGCCAATCTCTTCCAGCACGTCCGGGACAGGCTCGGTCAGCACGATGTGGCTCGAGGCGACGCTCAGCTCGCGCGCAAAGGTCGGCCAGCGCAACGTTCGCCAGTTGACTGCAAGGACGGCAGAGTCGGCCTCAACGCGCCCGTTGGCAGTTCGCACAGTGACACTGGCGCCGTGCTGATCAATCCCCGTCACAGGGCTGTGCTCAAACAGCCTCACGCCGCGCTCCAGCAGCGCCTTACGCAGGCCGAAGGCCAGCCTCGCTGGCTGAACCGTCGCGCCGAACGGTTTGAAGGCGGCACCACGAAACTGCGGCGAGTAACAGATCTGGGCGACCTGATCGGGCGTCAGCTCAACCAGCTCATCATCGATCCCAAGGGCGGCTAGGCCCCACATCGCTTCGCGCCAATTGCCGTCTTGGTTTGGCGATGTTGCGATCTCGACGTGCGCAACAGCGCGGTACCAGGCATCAACCTTTTCGGCGCTGCAGAAGTCACCAACCGCGACGATCGCCTCGTCGGCCAGCTCGGCCAACCGGATCGATCGCTCGGCGCCGAACCTCTCGGCCAGTGACGGCACGTACTCCCAGTAGCCGTTGACAAAACCACCGTTTCGGCCGCTCGGGCCGTGGCCGGCAAGGTCGGCCTCCAAGATCACGACCTTCAGGTCATTGTCGCGCGCCAGTAGGTTCCAGGCCGTCCACATTCCAAGGTAGCCGCCGCCGACAACGACGACGTCGGCGTCAAGCCGGCCTTCAAGCGCCGTGCAGGGCGCAGGCGCTCCTGCTTCCTCGATCCACCAGCCCTCAGCGCTGTGCTTCATTACGGGGAGCCTAGAAGACCGCCGCTCAGACCAGCAGTGCGAACAGCTCGTCAATGATTCCCGGCGGCGCGACAACGACGCCGGGCCCCTGAGCGCCACTGGCGTCGAGCCTCCGTGTGGCGAGGCCGGCCGCCTCGCAGATCAGCAGCCCAGCTGCAGTGTCCCAAGCCTGAACGCCGCGCTCAAAGTAGGCGTCGTAGCGCCCGGCGGCCGTCCAGGCGAGGTCCAGCGCGGCGCTGCCGGCGCGGCGGATGTCACGAACCTGCTCAACCAGCCGGGCGACGACGGCGCCTTGCCCCAGCCGCACAGCCGGGTCATAGCCAAAGCCGGTCGCGATGAGCGCGCGGCCCAGCTCATCGCAGCTAGAGATCGCTATCGGCTGACCGTTCAGCAGCGGCCGCGCGCCAACGATCACCGTGAAGCACTCGTTACGGATCGGGTCCAGAATCACGCCGACCTCGCCTTCGCAGGCGACCGATACGCACCACTGTGGAATTCCGTAGAGGTAGTTGACAGTGCCGTCGAGTGGATCAACGACCCAGCGCAGACCGGTGCTGCCCGCCTTGTCGTCACCTTCCTCGCCGAGGATCGCGTCGTCCGGCCGTAGCTCAGCGAGGACCCCGCGGATCGCCTCCTCGGCGGCGTGATCGGCCGCGCTGACCGGGTCGGTCGGGCTGCTCTTCGTCTCAATACTGCTGTGAGCGCTGGTTTGGTGGCTGAGCAGCTCCCGCGCCGCAGCGCGGGCAGCCTGCTCGGCGACGGCCAGCAGCTCGGCGCCGCTCACTGCGCTGCTGCGAGCGGTGGGCGGCGGTCGGCCCACGGCTGAACCTGTTCAAGCTGAGCGGCAATCCGCAGCAGAGTCAGCTCGTCGCCGGGCGCTGCGCCAAAGTGGACCGAGAGTGGCAGCCCGTTCGAGTCAAACCCGGCAGGCACCGACGATGCCGGCTGGCCGATCGCATTCCAAACGCCGTACCACGGCACCTTCGATGCCGCTGCGTTGAGCGTCCAGAGTGCGCCGCGGCCCTGCAGCTGGCCAACCTTGAAGGGCGCGCCCGCGGTGCCGGGAATCAGGACGGCGTCGGCCGACTCGAAGATTCGGTTAACGCTCGCCGCAACAGCCGGTTCCGCGGCGCGGGCCTGGGCAAGGCGTCGATCGGAGATCAGGCCCCCAAGCCGGGCCATCATCGCCGTCCGACGCTCAAGCCGTTCAGGATCGGGCAGCGTCGCCACGTCGTCGGTGATTGAGCGCAGGTAACGGGCGACGGTGCTGGCGAAGGCCGACGGCGGGTACTCGATCTCCTGCTCGAAGACCGTATGGCCGAGCGCCCGAAGCGCGTCGGCGGTTCGATCGATCGCCGCGCGCTGTTCTTTGCCAAGTTTCGTCAGCGAGCCGGGTAGCGGCTTCAGCGAGATCGCAATTCGCAGCGTCCCGGTCGGCTGATCGAGCGCGGCGAGGTAACCGCCGTCAGGGCCGCCGTCGGCTGTTGCGTCAAGGAACAGAGCGGCGTCGGCGACATTGCGAGCGAGCGGGCCATAAACGGTCAACCCGTTCCAACCGTCAAAGTGGTTGGGGCCGAGCGAAATCCGCTCGCGTTGCGTTTTCAATCCGAAAAGACCATTGAAGGCGGCCGGTATCCGTACCGATCCAAGCCCATCGGAGCCGTGCGCGACGCCGCACAAGCCTGCCGCCGCGGCGGCGCCGGAGCCACCACTGGAACCACCGGTCGAGTAATCAGTCTTCCACGGGTTTCGCGTGGCCCCGAACGCCAGCGTCTCAGTGAACGGCCAGAGCGTCAGCTCCGGCACATTCGTCTTGCCGATGATGATTGCCCCGGCCTCACGCAACCGCGCGACAACGTCGGCGTCCTGCTCTGTTGGCCCGGGATCGGTTGCAAGGCTGCCCCAGGCCGTCCGCTCGCCGGCAACGTCGGTGTCATCCTTGATCGCGACCGGCACGCCGAGCATCAGCTGCGACGGTTTGCTGCTGCGAGCCGCATCGATCGCATCGGCCTCTTCCAAGGCGCGCTGCGCGAAGACGACCCGGTACGCGTTGATCTGGGGGTCGACGCGTTCAATCTGCTGGAGCGTCGCCTCGATCAGCTGACGCGCCGTGCAGCTGCCACTACGAACCATCTCGGCCTGGGCGGCCGCTCCTGCGTAGATGAGATCGCTGTCATCCATCGGTCCGCTGAACACTAGTGTCCCAGCGATATGAGTGCCACACTGACCGACCGACCGCCGCGGCCCGCCTGCAGCGAGGCCGAACGCGTCCGCGCGGCGCAACTGATCGCACGGCTCGACGCGAGCGGACGTAAAGCACAGCTGCAGCCGTTTTGGACTCGGCCCGCCTGGCCGCTGGTGCAGGCAGCCTGCGCCGCTGGCGGCGTGCTAGCAAGCGTGCTCTCCGTTGGCGCGCCGCTGATCGGCCTGATTGTCGCGCTAGCGGCGCTGCTGCTGGCACTAAGCGACAGCACACGGCTGGCACCGCTGCGCCGTCTGACGCCCTCTCGCGCCAGCCAGAACGTCGTATCGGTGGCGCCGGAAGTATCGCCACGGCCGGCCGTGACGTTGATCCTGACGGCAGCAATCGACGACCGGCGCAGCCCGCCCAGCGACAAGCTGCCGCAGGCGCTAATCGCAACCAACGCCGCATTGATTGTGCTAGTCGCTGGCTGTGCCGCGATTCGGCTCGCTGGCTTTGACGCGCTGGCCTTGGCAATCGTGCAGCTCGTGCCAACGCTGTTGCTGCTCGGCGCAATCCTCGTCTTCCTCAGCCGCAATAGCGCCGACTGCTTGCCCGACGACAGCGCAGTTGATGCCGTCCTTGCAATCGCTGAGCGGCTCGACGCCGAGCCGCCGCAAAACCTGCGCGTTGCCGTGGTTTTGGCGGGCGCTGGCGACGCGCAGGCGGCCGGGCTGCGCCACTGGCTGCGCGACCGCCGCCGCAGTGGCATCCGGGCCGCCGACGTTGCGATCCTCGCAGTTGAGCCCTGCGCCGCAGGCCGGCCGGTCTGGTGGGAGCGCGACGGCGTCGTGCTCGCTGCCGCACTGCACCCGCAGCTGCGCCGCGCAGCAGAGGCGGCGGCGAAGCTGACCGGCGCCGAGCCAGCCGAACCGACCTCCGGCCCCGACGCGACCGGCGCCGGCGTCGCGCGCGGAGACAACTGGCCGGGAATTGCGATCGGCGCGCGCAGCACAGACGAACTTTCGCCAGCGACAGCCTCAACCGACACTCAGGCCGCCGTCGTCGAGTTTGGCGAACAGCTCGTCCGTCAGCTGGACCGCGACCTGGCGACCGCGGACGGCGGCCGCTGAAGCTCAGCGTCATCGCTGGCAGCTGTACGACAGAACGCGGCCCGAGCCGTCATCATCCAGAGCGTTCCTCGATTAGGAAGGCACTCGATGCAGATCGTCACAACTGAAGACCGCGGCCCGGTCCGGCACGTAGTCCTAAACCGTCCTGAGAAGCGCAATGCGATGAACGCCGAGCTGATCCTCGCGCTGAACGAGGCGATCCAGTACGCCGCCGGCGACCCTGACGTGCGCGTTGTCGTGCTGCGCGGCGAAGGACCGATGTTCTCCTCCGGCGTTGACTTTGCGAGTTTCGCACCGCTGGTAGAAGACCCAACCCGGCTGCGCGAGTTTCGCCGGCCAATGCTCGAAAGCTGGAACCTGCTTGAGGAGATGACGAAGCCGACGATCGCGCAGATCCACGGCGCCTGCATCGGCGGCGCGATGGAGCTGGCGCTGGCCTGCGACATGCGGACGATTGCCGACGACGCGATGATCGGCCTGCCGGAGACGCGTATCGGCCTGATCCCCGACGTCGGCGGCTCGTCGCGCCTGCCGGCGATGATCGGCATCGGCCGAGCGAAGGAGATGGTGATGGCCTCGAAGCTGATCACCGGCACCGAGGCTGAGCGGATCGGCCTTGCCAACCGCGTCGCCCCGGCCGACCAGCTGGACGCGCTGACCAACCAGCTGGTCGCTGAGCTGCTGGCCTGCGCGCCGATTGCCGTTGGCCTTTCAAAGCGCGTGATGGACGCCGCCGCCAAACCGGCACTGGCCTCAACGCTTGAGCAAGAGGTAACCGTTCAGCAGATCTGCGCTGCCAGCGATGACTTCGCCGAAGGCGTCGCAGCGCTGACCGAGAAGCGCGACCCCAACTTCAGCGGCCGCTAAGCGCAGCTCACCACATCGACAGGCCGCCGCTAACCCCCAGCGTCTGCCCGGTGACGAACGATGCGTCGTCGCTGGCAAGGAAAGCGATCGCTGCGGCAACCTCCTCCGGCTTGCCGGCGCGGCCGACGGCAGTCTTGTCGATCATTCCCTGCTGCAGCCGCTCGCCCAGCTCGCCGAGCATTTCCGCAGCGGCGTGGAAGAGCGGCGTCTCAACCGGACCCGGCGCAACTGCATTGCTGCGCACGCCGTAGCGAGCCGACTCCAGCGCGATCGCTTTCGTAAAGCCGATCACTGCCGCCTTGGCAGCCGAGTAGGTGACCGAGCCGGGCGAGCCGGTGCGGCCAGCCTCACTGGCGACGTTGACGATCACGCCGCCCCCCCGTTCGTGCATCGAAGGCAGCACTGCGTGGGTGCAGTTAAAGACGCCCTTGACGTTGACTGCCAGCAGGAAATCCCAAAGCTGCTCATCGGTATGGACGAAGAAGGCGAAGCGGTCGGTGCCGGCGTTATTGATCAGGATGTCGACCGGGCCGTGGCTCGCGGCGACCTGATCAAAGGCTTCGTGAACGGCGGCAAAATCGGTGACGTCAAGCTCAACCGCTTCGCCGCTGATCTCGCCGGCAAGCTCGCGCGCGGCATCGATCTGCAGGTCGGCAACGACCACTGTCGCCCCCTCGGCCGCCAGTCGGCGCGCGGTCGCCGCGCCAATCCCGCTTGCGCCGCCGGTCACGACCGCGATCTTCTTTTCAAGTCTCATTAGCAGAAACCTATACTCGGCGCCGATGCCTCTGCCTTCCTCCGTCTCGATTATCGGCGCCAGCGGCGCGCTAGGCCAGGGCCTTGCGTTGCGCTGGGCCAAGGCCGGGATCCCGCTGGTGCTCGGCTCACGCGAGCCTGACCGCGCCGCCGCCGCCGCCGCGCAGGCCGTCGCTGCGCTGCCCGGCGCGGCGATCGAGGGTGTTGACAACGCGGCCGCCGCCGCCGCATCGCCGGTCGTGATGCTGTCGGTTCCGTTCAGCGCCCAGGCCGAGACGCTGAATTCGATCGCCGACTCGCTCAGCGAAGGCCAGCTGCTAATCGACGCAAGCGTGCCGCTGGCGGCCCAAGTTGGCGGCAAGCCCACCCAGCTGCTCGGCGTTTGGCAGGGCTCGGCCGCTCAGCAGGCGGCGTCGCTGCTGCCGGCCGGCGTCGCAATCACCAGTGCACTGCACACAGTCAGTGCAGCAATGCTGGCCGACCTTGATCACAGCTTCGATGAGGACGTGCTGGTCTGCGGCGATGACAAGCAGGCCAAGGCAACAACCTCAGAGTTGATTGCGGCGGTTCCTGGGCTGCGGCCGATCGATGCCGGAAGGCTTGAGAACTCGCGGATCACTGAATCGCTGACGGCACTGATGATCGGAATCAACAACCGCAACAAGACGCACGCTGGCATCCGGATCACCGGACTGTGAGCGAAGCGCCGGTAGTCGTCCTCGCCGGCGGCAGCGGTGGAGCGAAGTTGGCGCGCGGAATGCTGGAGCTGGTCGGTGAAGATCTTGTCGTGATCGCCAATACCGGCGATGACATTGAGATCTACGGTGCGCAGGTTTCGCCCGACCCCGACCTGATCAGCTTCACACTGGCCGACCTGATCGACGATCGCGGCTGGGGAATCGAGGGCGACAGCTTTAAGGTGATGGCCGCGCTGCGCGCCCACGGATCGGAGGTTTGGTTCAACCTCGGCGACCGTGATCTCGCCTGGTGCTTTGAGCGGCGAAGGCTGATCGAGGGCGGGGCGACACCGACCGAGGCGCTGGAATCGCTGACCCGGTCAATCGGCCTCGCGGCACGCGTGCTGCCGGCCTGCGACGAGCCGCTGCGCACCGAGGTTCGCGCCCGCGGCGAGTGGTTCGGCCTGCAGCAGTTCCTGATCGTCGAGCAAGGCCGTGGCCCAGTTGACGAAGTTCGGATCGCCGGAATTGACTCGGCGCGCCCAACTGACGCCGTGCTCGGCGCGCTGGCGACAGCGCGCGCGATCATCATCGGGCCATCGAACCCGATCATCTCAATCGGGCCAATCATCGAGATTCCCGGCATGCGCGCTGCGATCATCAACTCGCCGGCAGCGGTCGTTGCCGTCTCGCCGATCGTCGGCGGCAAGGTGCTGAAGGGGCCAACGGCAGAGATGCTGCAAGCATTCGGACTGAGCGTTGATGGCGTCGGCATCGCACGGGCTTATGAGGGACTGATTGACGGGCTCGTCAGCGACCGATGCGCCGACCTGGCAGCAGTGGAGCTGACCGTCGCACCGACACTGATGGACAGCCCGGCGACGCGGCTTGAGCTGGCCCGCACCGCACTGAGCGCCTGTAACGCGCTATCCCTCTAAGTATGAGTCTCGTCGCCGTCCTCCCCGTCAAGCGTTTTGCCAGCGCGAAAGCGAGGCTTGCTGATGATGGGTTGTCGTCGGGACAGCGGCTGGCCTTGGCAACCGGAATGCTCAGCGATGTGCTTAGCGCACTGCGCCGCTGCGAGCGGATCGACGACATCGTTGTCGTTACAAGCGAGCCTGGAGCTGAGGCGATGGCGCGCGGCGCCGGCGCTCAGGTACTGGCCGACGAGCCCAATGACGGCCATAGCGAGGCGGTGCAGCGCGGCATCGCCTGGGCGGCCGCCGACGGCGCATTCCACACGCTGGTGATTGCCGGCGACGTGCCTGCCGTTGATGCAGCGCAGCTCGACCGCTTGATCGACTCGCTGACCGATGACCTTGAACTGGTGATCGTCCCCGACCGCCACGGCACCGGCACCAACGCAATGCTGCTGACCCCGGCCGACCTGATCGCGCCAGCCTTTGGCGAAGGCAGCCGCGAGCGCCACGAGCAGCTTGGCCGCGCCGCAGGCGCGCAGGTTCGCGTCGTCGAGGACCGCTCGCTGGCGCTTGACGTTGACACGGCAGCCGACCTCGCAGCGCTCAGCAGCGAGCTGGACGGCGCCGACCGCAGCGTCGCACCGTTCACACGGGCCGCAATCGAACGGCTCGGGCCGCGTTGAGCGCAGTCCAACTGAGCGCCGTTGAAGCGCTGCCGCAAGTTCAGCCCGGCGACGACCTCGGCGCAATCCTCGCGCAAGCGACGGCAGGCTTGTTAGCGTCCGACGACCTGCTGGTCGTCGCCCACAAGATCGTTTCAAAGGCCGAAGGCGCCGTCGTTCTGCTCAACCAGGTGGAGCCTTCGCAGCGGGCAATCGAGATCGCCGAACGCCAGGGCCGTGACCCGCGCCAAGTCGAGGTGATCCTCAGCCAGACGGCCGAGCTGATCCGCGAGAGCGAAAGCGTGCTGATCTGCCGTACACACCATGGCCTGATCTGCGCCAACGCCGGTGTCGACTGCTCAAACGCCGGCGCCGACGAACGGCTTATCTTGCTGCCGCGCGATCCCGATGCCAGCGCCCGCGCGCTGCGCGCCGCGCTTCCGCACCGCCCCGCCGTGCTGATCACTGACTCGTTCGGCCGAGCTTGGCGGCTCGGTCAAGTGGATGTTGCGATCGGCATCGCCGGCCTAAGACCACTCGACGACTGGCGTGGACGCAGCGACAGCGACAGCCGCCAGCTCAACGCAACGCTGCTGGCAGTTGCCGATCAGGCCGCGGCAGCGGCCGACCTCGCCCGCTCAAAGGACGGCGCGTCGCCGGTTGTGATTGTGCGCGGCCTCGGCCACCTGATCAGCGACGATGATGGCCCCGGCGCGGCGGCACTGCTGCGGCCGCCAAGCGAAGACCTATTTCTTTAGCCGCCGAGCGAGTCGACGCGCCAGCGCCGCACGCCGCCCGGTGTCCCAACGCCAACCTCGGAGCCCGGCGCGGCGCCGAGCAGTGCCTTCCCAACCGGCGATTCGCTTGAGATCTTGCCCGCCGCTGGGCTGGCCTCGGTCGGGCCGACGATCGTCAAGGTCTGCTGCTTGCCACTTGCAATATCGGTCACCGTCACCGGCATCCCAAAGGCGACAACGGTTGCGTCACCGTCGGCTTCGACGACGACTGCGCTGCGCAGCCGTTCGCGCAGCCGCAGGATCTTCGTCTCCAGATGCGACTGGTCATCCTTGGCGACGTGATACTCGGCGTTCTCCTTCAGGTCACCCTCTTCACGCGCCGCCTGAATCCGCTTCGACAGCGCAGCGCGCTTCGGCCCTTCCAGCTCAACCAGCTCGGCCTCCAAGGCCTTCAATCCTTCCGGCGTGATCGCCTGCTGGTCGTTGGCGAGGTCGCTCATGCGCTGAGCGCCTCGACCTGCATTCCGATTGGGTATTGCCTGATCATGGCGTAAAGCGTGTTCCGTTCGAAGGCCGGACGCGCGGCCCGGTGCGCGGCGCCGACGAGATCCGCAGGGTTCAGGCGGACACCGTGATAACTGCCGGCCATGCGGCTGATGTTCTCCTCCATCAGCGTTCCGCCAAGGTCGTTAACTCCCCAGCGCAGCGCTTCGGTCGCAGTTTCCAACCCCATCTTGACCCAGCTGGCCTGCAGGTTGGTGACGCTCCGGCCAAGCGCCAAGCGGAAGACGGCGGTGTGCTTGAGGTTCTCCTCGCGACTGATCTCCTCAATCCCGTGCGTGCGGCCGAGCAGCGTGTGGAAGGGGATGAACGAGAGCGGCACAAACTCTGTGATGCCACCGCTACGCTCCTGCAGTTCGCGCACGACTCGCATGTGCTCAGCCAACTCCCATGGCTCCTCGATGTGGCCAAACATGACCGTGCTGGTCGAGCGCAGGCCGGCGCGATGGCTGGCCTCAATGATCTCCGTCCAGCGGGCCACCGGCAGCTTATTCGGGCTGATGCGCTGTCGCATGCCATCGTCGAGCACCTCGGCTGCGGTGCCCGGCGTCGAGCCCAGGCCGGCGTCGGCCAGCTGGGCAAAGACCTCGGCCGGTGGCAGGCCAGTGATGTCGCACATGTGGGCGATCTCCATCGGGCTGTAGGCATGCAGGTGAAGCTGCGGCGCCGTCTTCTTGGCAAGCCGCAGCCAGCCGAGGTAGTCGTCCAGCTGCCAGTCAGGGTGGATTCCTGACTGAATACAGAGCTCACTGACGCCAAACTCGACAGCCTCGTCAACGCGGCGAACGAACTCCGCCTGATCAATCTCGTAGGCCTCCGGGGAGCGTCTGCTCTTACCGAAACCACAGAAGGCACAGCCAACAATGCAGATGTTGGAGATGTTGATGTTTCGATTGACGACGAAGCTGACCGGCTCGCCCACCAGCTCGGCTCGCAGCTCGTCGGCGGCAAGGCGAATCTGCTCGATCGCCTCAGGGCGCGTTTCGGCGAACAGCGCTGTCAGCTGCTCGCGGCTGAGCGGCTTCCCTTCCCTACCCTGCTCGGTCGCCGGACCGACCAGGTCGCTGTTGATCGCAAACGGCGGCTCGCTTCGGCCCGAGCCGCGGCGGGGAATGAAAGTCCAATAGCTGGCTTCGATCGTGTCGAGCACTGCTTCATCAATCCACTCCGGGTCGATGAAGCGCGAGTACACACAGAGCCGCTCGGTCAGCGCAACGCCGTCCTCGAGCAGCCGCGCACGCACCTGATGGGGTGACGGGAATGGTTGCTCGGGCGAGATGTGGTCGCCGTTCGCCGACAGGCCGCCAAGGTCGCTCGCGCCGGCGGCGACCAGCTCCGGCCAGTGCTCGGACAGGTTGGGTGGCACCGATACGCCGACACCTGGAAGATGCTCTCGCGCGTAGGCAACGAGCTGTTTCAGTTCGTCGAGCGAGACGCCGGTCGCCCAGTCGGGCAGCTGCGCGCCAGTCGGCTCGCCAACTCCGGTCTCCCAGAAGCGCGTTGCCGCGCGGTCGGCCAGCGCTCCAACATCCTCGCCGTAGTAGGAGTCGTGCGGCACGAAGTTCTGGATAATCACTTCTTGGATGTGGCCGTAGCGGTCGTTGAGCTCAGCCAGCGCATCGAGCGCGGCAAAGCGATCGTCGTACGATTCGCCGATGCCGACGAGGATCCCGCTGGTGAACGGGATCTTCAGCTCGCCCGCCCACTCGATCAGCTCAAGCCGCCGCGCTGGGTCCTTCGTCGGCGAACCCTGATGGGCAACGAGGTCGTCACGCGTCGACTCCAGCATCAACCCCTGCGACGCCGTCACGGCGCGCAGCCGCTGTAGATCCTCGCGCGGCACGACGCCGATGTTGGTGTGTGGCAGCAGCCCTCGGCCCAGCGCCCGTTCGCAGGCCCAAACAACGTACGAGGTGAAGTCGGCGTGGCCGAGCTGCTCAAGCTGCGCTGCGACCTGCGGGTTGGACTCGGGCCGCTCCCCGGTCAGGATCAGCAGCTCCTTTGAGTTGCGGCGAACGGCCTGCTCGATCAGCCGGTCAACCTCTTCAGGCGTGTGAAGGTGCGGTTGGTGCGTCTTGAAGGAGCAGTACTTGCAGTAGGCCTGACAGGTGCGCGACAGCGACAGCGTGAAGTTGCGGGAGAAGGTGACGCGGCGACGCATTGAGAGGCCAGTCTATGCACCCGCCAGCAGCTGCGCGACGAGCTGCGGCGCTTCGCGGTTGAGCCGCGATCGCGGTACAACGAGATCGAAGCCAGCTGCCAGCGCCGCGGCCTTCACGGCAGGCTCGACATGGCTGTAGAAGCCAAGCGTTCGCAGACGATCAAGCTCCCCCGCTGCCCCCATCTGCGCCACCAGCTCGATACCGCCGAAGTCGGCATCGGTCAGATCGACAATCAGCAGCTGCGCGTCGGCGCAGGCGGCCCGCGCCGCCACCGGGTCGGCGATCAACTGGCAGTCGTCAGCGCCGGCGGCGAGTGCGCCGTGCAGGTTTGAGCCGAACAGCAGGTCGGGGACTAGCGCGATCACTGTCGCCATAACTACTGGTTGTGTACGCGGCGGAAGTCTTCACGCACGCTCTCCGGCCGCCCCCAAGCATCGAAGACCGGTGCTCGGCCGCTGCGCACGCCGCGCACAATGATCTCGCCATCAATCGCCGCCTCGTCGAGGAACAACAGTGAGCGATGAACAACTGGCGCCGCCGCGGCATGGCCAAAGCGATGCGCGCAGAGCAGCTTCCAGTGCCAGTCGCTGTGCGAGAAGGGCTGGGCGTTGCAGGTGACCAGGAAGGTGGCCGCCTCGACGTAGCGCGACTGGTCGAAGATTCGCAGATCGATTTCGAGGTCCGACCAGTCGTCGGGCAGCGAATCGATTACTTCTTGGAAGCTTGCAGCGAGTGCCATCGCGCTCAGTTTACCGCGCCGCGCCGCGGTGGCGGCGCTAGCCGATCAGCAGCTGTGCGACGAGGAACATGTTGAGGGCGATGATTACCGCCGCGACAAGCGCCGCAGCGGTCGTCGTCACGCGGCGGTTGACGAGCGCGCCCATTACGTCGACGCGGCGCGTCAATAAGACCAGCGGGATTA
The DNA here is from genome assembly GCA_039744215.1 of Solirubrobacteraceae bacterium. Taxonomy (GTDB): domain Bacteria; phylum Actinomycetota; class Thermoleophilia; order Solirubrobacterales; family Solirubrobacteraceae; genus F1-60-MAGs163. The sequence goes on along the minus strand of JBCJTT010000011.1, from coordinate 22,825 downwards.
GCGCGAACGGTATCCCGAACGACAGCACGACTTGGCTGATTATCAGCGCGTCGGTCGGGTTGACGCCAATCGCCAGCACAATCAGCGCTGGTGCCATCGTGATCGCCCGGCGCAGCACCAGCGGGATCGCGCGGTCGATGAACCCCTGCATCACAACCTGGCCGGCGTAAGTGCCGACACTGGCGCTGGCAAACCCGGATGCCAGCAGTGCCAGCGCAAAGGCAAGCGCCGCGTCGGAGCCGACCAGCTGATCAAAGCCCGCGTAGGCACCCTCGATTGTGCTGGTACCGGCCAACGAACCGCCGAAGAAGAGCGATGCGGCAACGATCAGCATCAGCAGGTTTACGACTCCAGCGATGCTCATTGCGATTGTGACATCGAGCCGCTGAAAGCGCAGCAGTTGCCGGCGCTCGTCATCATCGCGCGGACGGATCCGGCCCTGCGTCAGCGCCGAGTGCAGATAAATCACGTGCGGCATTACGGTCGCTCCGAGGATCCCCGTCGCCAGCAAAACGCTGTTCGTACCATCGAACGATGGCATCAGCCCGGTCGCCGCTTCGCCAGGGTCGAAGCCGATCTTCAGCGTGTTGTAGAGGAAGCCCAGCAGGATGATCACGAGGAAGAAACCGATCGCCAGCTCAAAACGGCGGTAGCCACGCCGCTGCAGCGCGAGGATCGCGAACGAGGCAACTGCGGTGATCAAGCCGGCCGGGAAGAGCGGCACGCCAAACAGCAGGTACAGCGCCAGTGCGGCGCCGACGAACTCCGCTAGGTCGGTCGCCATCGCAACAACTTCGGCCTGCACCCAGAGGCCCCGCACGACCGGACGACGGAAGTGACGGCGGCAAAGCTGCGGCAGGTTCTCGCCGGTCGCGATGCCGATCTTCGCCGACAGGTTTTGGATCAACATCGCCATCAGGTTCGCGCTGACCAGCACCCAGACCAGCAGATAGCCGTAAGTTGACCCGGCGCTGATGTTGGTCGCAAAGTTTCCCGGGTCGATGTAGGCGATGCAGGCCACAAAGGCCGGTCCCATCACCGCCAGCACTGTCCGCAGCCGGCCACGGCCGCGCAGCCGCTCCAGATCGCTGAGCTCCGACTGCAGCGCAGTTTCCGGGTCGAGCCCGGCCGGCAGCGGCTGCGGTTGCGCGCTAGCCTCGTCGCGCCGCGGCGCCGTCACCTCTCAAGCTCAATCCGCATCGCCTTCGCCAGCGCCACACCGAGCGGCTGCTGCTGACCGGCGAAGGCCACGTTCAGCGGCCCTTCGAACGGCTCGCGGCCGATCAACTCCAACTGCTCTCCCGGCGCCAACCCAAGTCCGCTGAGGTAGCGCAGCATCTCAGGATCGGAATCAGATACGCGGACGAACCGCCCGCGCTGCCCAGGCTCCAGCTGGTCGAGCGTGACCGTTGTGCCCTCATCGAGTGTCAGGTCGGCGGCGGGGATCGGATCACCGTGCGGGTCGTGCGTTGGATCGCCAAGCCGCTCGGCGATCAGTGCCTCAAGTTCCTCCGAGATGTGGTGCTCCAAAACCTCAGCCTCGTCATGGACGCGATCCCACGGCACGCCCATGTCGGCTAGCAGAAGCTCTAACAGCCGGTGGTGGCGAATCACTTCGAGCGCCACCGCACGTCCGGCATCGGTCAGCTCCACGTCCTTGTAGGGCTGATGCTCGGTCAGGCCGATCTCGCCCAGCCGTCGCACCATCCCCGAGGCCGATGCTGGGCTGACCCCAAGCCGCTCGGCCAATGCCGTTGTCGTTACCGGCCGGTCGCTGCGTCGCTGCAGCGAGTAGATCGCCTTCGCGTAATCCTCAACGGCCGGGCTGTGGCGCCCACTGCCTCGTTCCATTGCGCTAATTATGGCAGGCCTAACTTTTATGTCGAGCCGCCTTAACTACCGCTGCTTGGCCGCCGTCTATCCTCATTGCGATGCCGGTTTCCGCCCCAGCTGCCGACGAACTAACCGCGCTGCGCAGCGGCGCGGCGCTTGTCGACCGCTCCGAGCAAGGACGCTTGGCGCTGACCGGCGTCGACGCCGCAGCGGCTCTCAACGCCGTCGTGACAAACGAGATCGAAACGCTTACCGACGGCGATGGCTGTTTGGCGGCCTGCTGCACGACAAAGGGTAAAATGCTCGGCCTGCTGCGTGTCGTCAGGAGCGGCGAAGAGCTGCTGATCGACACCGACCGCTGCTCGCTGCAAGCCGTCTTCGACGCGATCCGCCACGGTTTCGTCGGCTACGACGCCGAGCTGCATAAACGGACGCTCGAAACAAAGCTCTTCTCGCTGCTCGGTCCGAGCGCACGCGAAGTCAGCGGCGCCGCCTCGCTTGGCGCCGATGAGGACAACAACATTCGTTCAGAGATCGCCGGGATCAGCGTCACGCTGATCGCGACCGACCGCGGCGTTGACGTTCTCTGCGCAGCCGCCGCCGGCGACAGGGTCGAGGCTGCGCTGCTCGCCGCCGGCGCAACCGTGGCCGGCGAGGCGCTGGCCGAGCTGGCGCGAATCGAGAGCGGCCGCCCCCGCTACGGCGTCGATCTTGACGACAGCGTCATTCCTCAGGAGGGCGGCCTAAACGAGCGTGCCGTCAGCTTCACGAAGGGCTGTTACATCGGCCAGGAAACGATTGCTCGGCTGCACCATCGCGGGCGGGTAAACCGGCGCCTCTGCCGGCTGACGCTGCCGGACGAGGCGACGGTCGGCTCAGTGCTCAGCACCACCGAACGGACGGTTGGCACGCTGACCAGCGCTGCGCTGTCGGCCGAAGAGGGCGCGATCGGCTTGGCATTGGTGCGCCGCGAGGCCGCAGTCGGATCGCTGCTGACTGTTGGCGACGGGCCACTGGAAGCCCGGATAACCGCGTCAGCAACAGGGGAATGATGCGCACCGCCCAAGACCCTCCGATGCTGTGGGTACAGTCATCCGATCATCAAGCAGGAGGATGAATCCGTGCCGACGACCGCCCCGCAGCCAAAGACGACAACCGACTCGCGAGTTCAAGCTGCCTGGGACAGCTACCGCGATGATCTGCGTGACCTCGAAGGGGCCGCTTACGAGCAGGCTGAAAAGGCGGCATGGGAGCGCCTGCAGGCCGATCTATTCACGCTGACCGATGAGGCTGACGACGGCACCACCGCCGTTAGCCTGTAGTAGTCGGTTAGAGTCGCCGTCTGCGCTGGCAACCAGCCGCAGCGCCTGACGCGATGCTGAAACCGACCCGACTTTCCTCCGTTGCTTTAGTGGCCTGCGCGGCGCTTGCCGCAAGCGGCTGCGGCGCCGACAACCGGACCGCCAATAAGCTGCGTCCGCCGGCGCCGATTCAGCTCAACGCCTCGCTGATGCCAAAGCGGATCATGCTCTCACCTTCGGCTATCGGCGGCGGTCCGATCACGCTGATTGTCAGCAACCTGACCGGCATTGATCAGCGGATCACATTCGGCTCCAACGCGCCGCTCGGCGGCGCCGACCCGCGGCTCGACAGCCAGAGCGCGACAATCGCCCCCAACAACACGGCGCAGATGAACGCCGACCTGCAGGATGGCACCTACTCGCTGTCGGTCGAGGGCGACACAATCGCGGCCGCCACGGTCGTGGTTAGCGGCGAGCGGCCTAGCTCGCAGAATGACCTGATGTTGCCTTAGCGCTGTAGCGACCGAGCAGCGCACCGGTCGGCCAGAGCAGCCCCCAGAAGACGTAGCCGGGCCAGATCTCCGGAGCGGTCACTGCGACCACCGGAATTGACAACAGAAAGATCGCGGCCGGCGTCAACGAGTTGATCCGCCGCCAGCGGGCCTGCGGCGGCGTCTCAACAACGGTGGAAAGGCCGGCCCGCGCGGCGTACTCGGCCATCAGCACGAAGATCAAGATCGACAGCCCGATCACGGCGGCGTAGAGGATGAACGATGCCGTGTCGCTATAGCGGCCGATCAGGTGCGTCGGGAAGGGAATGAAGGCGATCGTTGCCAAGTAGGCGAGGTTGATCACTAAGAATCGTCCGTCAACCCTGTCAAGGCTGCCGCAGAACCGGTGGTGCCGAATCCAGAAGCCGCCAATAACCGCAAAGCTGATGATGTAGGAGATGAACTCAGGTATCTGGTCCGTGAGCGCCGCCGCAACCTGCCCGCCCGTTGGCTCGGCCACCCCCGGGAACAGCGGCACTGTGATGCTCAGCACCAGCAGCGTCAGCGCGAAGGCGAAGATCCCATCGCTGAGCGAGATCGTGCGATCAAGATCGAACTGAACGGCGCGGCTGGACGGCGCGGCCGGCGCAGCAGATTGGTCGTTGCTCTCTCTCGCGCCACTCTCCATCGCCGCCAAGTATCGGCGCCGCGCCGGACTGCTCGGCCTGAGAAGGCTTCAGCGCCGCTCAGGCCGTAAGATGAGCAACATGTCCGTTGACCTATCTCAAATCACGAACGTCAGCACCGAGCCGGGCGAGCTGCCGCCGACAATGACCGCCTGGGTGATCCGTCAGGAGCGCGAGGGAGAGCCGATTGAGGCCTTCCAGCTGGAAGAGATTGAGGTCCCCGAGCCAGCAGCCTTTGAGGTGATCGTCCGCGTGATGGCGGCTGGAGTCAACTTCAACGGCGTTTGGACGGCGCTCGGTACGCCGGTCTCGGTCTTCGGTTACGGCGACCACCCTGAGTACGGCCACCACATCGGCGGCTCCGATGCCTCCGGCGTTGTCTGGAAGGTTGGCCCCGGCGTGACCCGCTGGAAGCTAGGCGACGAGGTTGTCGTCCACTGCAACCAAGCCTCCTACGAAGATGTCGAGGTTCACGGTCTCGACCCGATGGCGGCGCCGTCACAGAAAATCTGGGGCTACGAAACGACCTGGGGCTCGTTCGCGCAGTTCACAAAGGTCCAGGCCCAGCAGCTGCTGCCAAAGCCAGCGGCGCTCTCCTGGGACGAAGCTGCCAGCTACGGACTGACCTACTTCACCGCCTACCGAATGCTGCTCGACCGCGCCAAGCTGCAGTCCGGCCACCGCGTGTTGATCTGGGGCGCCGCTGGCGGCCTCGGCGTCTTCGCAACGCAGCTCGTCAAGGCAGCTGGGGCCGAGAGCGTCGGTGTTGTTTCGTCGGACGACAAGGGCGAGCTGGTGAAACAACTCGGCGCGACCGACTACATCGACCGCCGCGAGTTTGCCGGCATGATGCGCACCGGCAACGAAACGCCAGCAGAAGAGAAGGAACGCTTCGCTGTCAGCCGGGCCTTTGCCAAGCGCGTCAAAGAGATCCTTGGCGATCCACCCGACATCGTCTTCGAGCATGTCGGCAGGGCGACCTTCCCGACCTCGGTCTTCACCGTGAAGACGTTCGGCAAGGTCCTTATCTGCGGCGCAACCTCCGGTTACACGCTGGACTTTGACGCTCGCTACCTGTGGATGCGTCAGAAAGAGATCATCGGCTCACACTTCGCCAACGCCTGGGAGTGCACGAAGGCCAACCAGCTGATCGACGACGGACTGATCAAGCCGGTGCTGTGGAAGACGATGGCCTTCGAGGAGCTTGCTCAGGCGCACCAGCTGATGCATGAGAACAAGCACGCAGGGAAGATCGCGGTTCTCGTCGGGGCGAGCGAGGAGAATCAAGGTCGTAGCGGCGAACCCCCGGCCGAGCCGCCGGCAATCCGAGCAGAGGTAGGTGCCTGATGACAAGCGTTGTCGATATTCCTTGGTACGCAAACGGCTTCCGCGGTGACCGTTTTGAAGCGGCACTACACGACGTCGCGCCGACCGCGTTGCGCTATGGCGCGACCGCCTGGGCCGTCCATCGCAGCCGTGACGACCGTTACAAGTTCCTCCAGATCGCGCAGTTCGAGGACAAGCTTGACTTCGAGCGCTGGTGGTCGGGCCCGGAGATGACTGAGTTCCGCGCGATCACCTCAGGTTGGTACCAGGTGCCGGTTATCTACGCCTGGAACGACCTAGTCGGCGAAGGACAGATAACACCGAACGGCCCCGATAACGGCGACGATCCGGCAGCTCCCCAGCCCCAGCCAGAGCCGGCGATGGAGCCCGCTACTCAGCTCTAACGAGCGCCTGTCAGCCCTGTTCGAGCGGCGCCATAGTCAGGCCCGCATCACGCAGCTGCTCCCAGTAAAGTTCGGCCGCTTCCTGGTGGCCGCTCCAGACGATTGCTAGGTCACGAGTGTGGATCTCGTTGGCCAGTGCGTAGCCGCCGTCGAGCGTAATCCCCGGGACTGTGCGCGCCAACGCGCCAGCAACGCCGTCAAAGGTGTTGTGGTCATCGTTGCGCACAATCACGCGCCAGTGGCCGCCAATCCCACCGCCGGGGCTGACGCTGCGCGGCAATTCGATCGTCTGCGACATCGCTTGGAAGCGTAGCCGCTGATCAGCTATCGCGTTGCAGCAGCGCCCGCGCAAGGCCCGCGTAGCCATCCTCCGGCGGTATCAAATCGAAGTACCCGCTGGCCGTCCGCTCGTCGGACTCGGCGACCAGCCACTCGCGCACCAGCGCGCCGTAGGCGGCAACGTCGGCCGCGGCGTCGGCCCATGCCGCGGCCCGTGCGAGGTTGCCGCGCAGCGCGGCAAGCTGATCCTCAACATCGTCGTAAATGCCGAAGTGAGTTATCGCGAGCCGCTGCGGCGCTTCCGCCGCAAGCAGCGCGATCGACGACTCCCAGGCAGCAAGGTCAATCTCCGGCGGCGGGGTCGGAGCCATCACAGGGCCGCTAAGCCGCCGCACGCCGGCAACGTCGCCGACGAACGCCGTGCCGCTGGGCCGGTGGATGTAACTGACGTGGTGACGGGCGTGACCGGGCGTGTAGACCACGCGCCAGTCACCGATCTGCTCGCCGCCGCGGAGCACTCGCACCCGCGCCGCAGGTACCGGCACGATCTCGCCCCAAAACTGCGCCATTCGTTTCCCGTAGAGCCGCGTTGCGCTGGCGATCAGCTTTGCCGGGTCGATCATGTGCGGCGCGCCGCGCTCGTGCACCCAAACCTCGGTCTGCGGCCAGCGCGCAACCAGCGATCCGGTGGCGCCGGCATGGTCAAGATGGATGTGCGTCAGTAGGATTGCCCGCGGCGGCTCGTCGCCCAGCGCATCGATCAGGCGCTGGCTGCAGAGCTCTGGCCCAGGGTCGATGATCACATCGCCCTGGCGGAAGCAACAGATCGACTGCTCACGGCCAAGATGTTGCAGATCGATTGCTTCGAGGTCCGCCACGCCCGGTCACTATACAATCGGCCGATGGACCCCCGGCTGCCCGAGCCCGACCGCCCGTGGATGATCCGCACCTACGCTGGCCACTCAACGGCCGAGAAGTCGAACGAGCTTTACCGCTCCAACCTTGAGAAGGGCCAGACCGGCCTGTCGATCGCTTTCGACCTGCCAACGCAGACCGGCTACGACCCCGACGATCCGATCGCCCGCGGCGAAGTCGGCAAGGTTGGCGTACCGGTCGCCCACCGCGGCGACATGGAGACGCTGTTCAGCGGCATCCCGCTCGACAAGATGAACACCTCGATGACGATTAACGCAACGGCAGCCTGGCTGCTGGCGCTGTACATCGTCGTCGCCGAAGAGCAGGGCGTCGAGCAGACGGCTCTGTCAGGGACAACTCAGAACGACATCATCAAAGAGTTTCTCGCCCGCGGCACCTACGCTTTCCCGCCAGGACCATCGATGCGGTTGATCGCCGACGTGATCGCCTACACGGTCGAGAACGTGCCGCAGTGGAACCCGATCAACATCTGCAGCTACCACCTGCAGGAGGCTGGCGCCACGCCGGTCCAAGAGGTCGCCTTCACGATGAGTAACGCGATTGCCGTGCTCGACGCTGCTCAGCAGCGCGTCGCCGCCGACAGGATGGGCGCCGTCTTTGGGCGGATTTCATTCTTCGTCAACGCCGGCATGCGATTCGTCGAGGAGCACGCGAAGCTGCGGGCGATGACCGTCCTCTGGGAGGAGATCGGCCGCGAGCGCTACGGCGTCACCGACGAACGCCGGCTGCGTATGCGATACGGCGTTCAGGTCAACTCGCTCGGCTTGACCGAATCGCAGCCCGAGAACAACGTGCCAAGGATCGTCCTTGAGATGCTGTCGGTAACGCTTGGCCGCGACGCCCGCGCCCGCGCGATCCAGCTGCCGGCCTGGAATGAGGCGCTCGGGCTGCCGCGCCCCTGGGATCAGCAGTGGTCGCTGCGGATCCAGCAGCTAATGGCCTACGAGACCGACATCCTTGAATACCCGGACATCTTCGAAGGCTCAGTCGTGATGGACGGGCTGGTCGACGAGATGCTCGAAGGAGCGCGGGCCGAGATGGCGCTAGTCGCCAGTCAGGGAGGCGCCGTCGAAGCAGTTGAATACATGAAGAGCGCGCTGGTTGATAGCCACCGCAACCGGATGCGGCGGATTGAAAGCGGCGAGCAGACCGTCGTCGGCCTTAACCGCTTTACCGACAGCGAGCCATCACCGCTGCTTGACGGGGCCGATGGTGGCATTCTGACTGTGGATCCAGCGCTTGAAGCTGAGCAGGCAGCGGCGGTACGAGCATGGCGCGAGCAGCGCGACGACGAAGCTGCGCAGGCCGCAATCGCCGAGCTGGCGCGGGTCGCCGCCGACGAGAGCGAAAACATCATGCTGGCAACGATCGCAGCAGCCCGCGTCGGCGTGACGACCGGCGAGTGGGCGGCCGCGCTGCGGACCAGCTTTGGTGAATACCGCGCGCCGACCGGCGTTGGCGGCGGCGCCAGTGCCGGCGCCAACGATCAGGCACTTGCCGAGCTGCGCGCGGAAGTCAACCGCGTTAGCGACCTGCTGGGCCGGCGGATCAAGATCCTCGTCGGTAAGCCCGGCCTCGACGGCCACTCCAACGGCGCTGAGCAGATCGCCGTCCGCGCCCGCGACGCTGGCATGGAAGTGATCTATGAAGGGATCCGGCTCAGCCCCGCACAAATCGCAACCAGCGCGCTGCAGGAAGACGTCGACGTTGTTGGCCTGTCGATCCTTTCCGGCTCACACCTAGAGCTGATCCCGGCTGTGATCGCCGACATGGCAAAGCTGGGCATCAACGCGCCGGTCGTCGTCGGCGGCATCATCCCCGACGCCGACCTTGCAGCGCTCAACGAGGCCGGCGTTGCGGCCGTCTACACACCGAAGGATTTTGAGATCACATCGATCATCGGCGACATCGTCCGACTGGTCGCCGACCGAAACGGGATCGGAGCCGTAGCATGATCCGTTCACAGCCTGTTCAACTGGCCGCAATGCTTGCTGCATTTGTTGCCGGCACACTGATTGCCTTGCTGTTCGGCGCGGCAAGCCTTGGGATCGCTCTTAGTTTCGGGCAGATCGCCTTTGCGGCGACGCTCGTTTGGATACTTCTAAAGAGCTGAGTGGGCTGGCCGCTCGCGCTTCGCTACGCCTAACCGCAGCTCAACTGGAGGATTCTTGGTAACAACCGGGTAACCTACGTTGAGAAATTGTTACCAGCGCGGCCTTCCCGCCAACCGACCCTAACCCTGGAGAGCTTTTCGATGACCAGCCTCAACACGACCCTTGCCTATCTCGATCCGGGCACCGGCAGCTTGATCGCCCAGATCCTCGTTGGCGGCTTCGCTGCCGCCGCTGTCGCGATCAAGATGTACTGGAAGCGGATCAAGGGCTTCTTTGGTCGCGGCGAGGACGACGTCACGTCGCCGGTCACAGCAGCGTCGACTGAAACTCCGGTCGAGCGCGACACCCCGAAGCTCTGAATTGACCGAGCAGTCGGCCGCCCCGGACTCAGTCGTTAGCGAGCAGCCGCCCGCGGCCGATAAGTGGCCGTCGTGGTGGGTTCTTGGTCTGCAACTTGCGGCACTGTGGTGCCTCGGATTGGTGAGGCCACTTTTTGACGTCGTTGACGCTGATCCGTCGTTCTTCCTCGCGCGAGGAAACACCTCCGGCGACATTCTGATCTTCGCGATCGGACTGGCGCTGGTACCTCCGCTCGTCCTAACGCTGATTGAGCTGCTGGTTCGGGCTGTCTCGGCGCGCGCGGCACGCGTCGTTCACATCCTCTTCGTCGTGCTGCTCGCCGCCCTCGTGGCACTGCAGTTTGTCAAGGGCCCGCTAACTGGAGCCGCGGCGGCATTTGGTGTTGCGCTGGCAATCGGTGCCCTAGTCGGTTGGGCGTTCTGGAAAACGGCTGGCATGCGGACATTCCTCTCGGTAATCACGCCGGCGCCGTTCATCTTCCTCGCCCTGTTCATATTTGCCTCACCGCTGACCGACATCATCATTCCAGCCAACGAGAGCGTCGCCAGCAGCCCCGGCGAGGTGACGTCGGGGAACGCAACTCCGGTCGTCCTCGTGATCTACGACGAGATGCCGACCGTGACACTGATGAACAGCCAAACCAATGTTGATGCTGAGCGCTTTCCGAACTTCGCAAAGTTAAGTAAGACCGCCACTTGGTACAAGAACAACACGACGCTCGCAGACGGCACCTGGGCGGGTGTTCCGGCGATCCTCACCGGCCTGCGCCCAGCGGCAGTCAGCCAACAACTGACCGCCTATAAGCAGAGCGTCTACACGATGCTGCGCGCCAGCCACCGGATCAAGAGCATCGAAGCCCTAACCCCCGTCTGCCCGAACACGATCTGCGCGCCGAAGCCACGTGACCCGGTCGGCAAGCGGCTCAGGTCTCTCTACGACGACCTCTCCGTCGTCACCGGCAAGGTGCTTCTGCCAGAGCAGCTGGCGGCGAAACTGCCGGCGATCGGCGCGACCACCGGCGATTTTGCCGGCACCCCAGGGGCCACCGATGCAGGAAAGAAGCTTCAGAAGGTCAACCCGAAGGCCCGCTTCGTGGCCAGCGAACCGATCCGCGACGTCAGCGGCGCCGGCTTTGTCAACGACAATCTGCGCCAAGTCGCCGAGCTGCAGAACTCGATCACCGGCAAGGGACGCCCGCCGCTCTACGTGATGCACACGCTGATCCCCCATGTTCCATTCCGCTTTGGCCCCAACGGCGAGCAGTACAAACCGGATGGAGCAGATGCGCCAGGGCTGACCGACCAAACCTGGACGAAGAACCGTTACCAGGTCAACGTCGCGCTGCAACGCTTTCTGATTCAGGCCGAGTACAGCGACCGGGTGCTCGGAAGCATCGTCACGCGGATGAAGCAGGCCGGGATCTGGGATAAGGCGCTTTTCATCATCACTGCCGACCACGGCATCAGCTTCCGGCCCGGCGGTTCGCGCAGGCCAATTAACAATCAGAACTTTCCCGAGATCGCCAACACACTGCTGTTCGTCAAGCTGCCCGGCCAGAGAGCCGGCTCGGTCAATACTCAGCCGGTCCGCTCGATCGACATCGTGCCGACGATTGCTCAGGTGACGAAGACCGGCGAAGGACTGAAGTTTGACGGCATGCCGCTCAACGCGAAGCACACCGACACTAATATCGACGTTCGTCACGGCCGCTCGCAGACGTTCCTCTATGCGCAGTTTGACGACCTGGTCAAGCGTCGCGATCAGCTGGCTCGCGAGTGGGCCGGCTACTTCCCACCCGGCCGCGACGGCCTCTTCAAGATTGGTCCCAACCAGAACCTGCTGGGCCGCCAGGTCGCCTCGCTGCCGTCGAACAACGGGGCCGTCAGCGGCAAGATCGACAACTCCAAGGCCTACAGCAACCTTCGCCCAGGCAGCGGCATCTCGCAGTTTTACCTCTCCGGCTATACAAGTGGCGCCAGCGCCGGTGCGCCGCTTGCCGCGGCCGTCAACGGGAGGATCGTCGCTGTCGGCCAGACGATCACGACGCCGCGCGGAGTCCGCTTCGGGATTATCCTGCCGCCGTCGAGCCTTGCCGTCAGTCGAGCGAAAGTTCAGCTGTTCACGGTTACCGGTGGCTCGACCCTCTCGCTCGTCGCTTCCGCCGGTAGCTGAAGTGCGAGCCGCGCGCCGCTAGGCTCTGGGCGTTGACTTCCTCCCCACACCTAAAGGCAGGGGATTCCTACGGTTCGCGGTTCATCGCCCCGGCTTACTTCGCCGAAGGCTCCTCGCGCTGTCACGACCAGTCCGGCCGCGATACTGCTTACCCAACCACTGTACCGGACAGCGCGGCGTTAGCGAACCGATTCCTCCCCACGGCTAAAGCCGGGGGTATCCTCGGGGGCAACCGATGAGCCACGCCGTGATCGACCGGCGCCGCCTAAGCGCGCTTCTGGCAGCCGAGCAGGAGCTGTTTACGGCGTCGCACAAACGCTCGCGTGAGCTCTACGAACGCGCCCAGGGCTCACTCGTTGGCGGTGTTCCAATGCCGTGGATGATGCTCTGGGCCGGCGGCCACCCGGTATTCACAGCCGAAGCGCAGGGTTCTTGGATCAGGGACGTTGACGGCAACGAGTACGTGGACCTGGCACTTGGCGACACCGGCGCGATGGCCGGCCACTCGCCGCCGGCAACGGTCGCCGCGGTGGCTGCGCAGGCGGCAAACGGAATTACGACGATGCTGCCAACCGAAGATGCCGTATTGGTAGGCGAGGAGCTGAGCAGACGCTTCGGCCTTGGCCACTGGCTGTTCACGCTGTCGGCGACCGACGCCAACCGCACGGCGCTGAGATTGGCCCGCCAGATCACCGGACGGCCGAAGGTGCTGGTTTACAACTACTGCTACCACGGCTCGGTTGACGAGGCGTTCGCGGTCGGTGGCGATCACGGCACCGGACCTCGTGCCGGCAACGTTGGTGCGCCGGTCGATCCTGGCGTGACGACGGTGGCGGTCGAATTCAACGACCTAGCCGCACTTGAAGCGGCACTGGCGACCGGCCAGATCGCGATCGTGCTGGCTGAGCCGGCGATGACCAACATGGGGATTATTCTGCCCGGCGACGGCTACATGGAGGCGCTGCGTGAGCTGACCCGAACTTATCGAACGCTGCTGCTGATCGACGAGACGCACAGCTTCTCGGCCGGCCCCGGCGGCTGCACAAAGGCCTGGAACCTAAAACCGGATCTGCTGGCGATCGGCAAGTCGATCGGCGGCGGAGTGCCTTGCGGCGCGCTCGGTCTGAGCGACGTAGTGCTCGAGCAAATGTTCTCCCAAAGCGACGCCGACTACGAAGACACCGGCGGCATCGGCGGCACGCTCGCCGGGAACGCCTTGGCGAGCGCCGCGATGCGGGCGACCCTGCAGTCAACACTTGACGCTTCCTGTTTCGCGCGGACGATCCCACTTGCCGCACTGCTTGCGGATGGCGTCCAGCAGACGATCGATCGCTGCGCGCTGCCGTGGAACATCACGCAGCTTGGCTGCCGGGCTGAATACCAGTTCCTCCCCAGCCCCGCCCACAACGGCAGCGACGCCTTCGCATCGCACGACAGCGAACTGGAGCAGTATCTGCACCTCCATGCGCTCAACCGCGGCGTGATGATCACGCCCTTCCACAACATGGCATTGATTTCACCGCAGACGACGGCCGACGATGTGGACAGGCACACTGAACTCTTCGCCGCAGCGGTCGATTCACTGGTGGCCGGGTGAGCGGCGCGCGGATCGGCTTCATTGGCCTGGGAATAATGGGCTCGAGGATGGCCGCGAAGCTCGCCGATGCCAGCTTTGAGCTGACCGTCTGGAACCGCACAACGTCGGTCGCCCGGCAGTGGGCGGCCGAGCATCGCGCCGCCGTCGCGGCGACACCGGCGCAGGTCGCCGCCGCCAGCGACGTCGTGATCACAATCGTCGTCAACGGTGAACAGGTTGAACAGCTGCTGCTCGGGCCTGACGGCGCCGTGCAGGGCGCCTCCAAGGGCCTGCTCTGCATCGACATGTCAACTATCGCTCCGGCGACGACGCGCCGGATCGGCGAGCAGCTTGGGCAGCACGGGATCGACTTCATTGACGCTCCCGTGACCGGCTCGTCGCCTGGGGCCGAGAGTGGCACGCTGACGATCATGGCTGGCGGCAGCGCCGAGCAGATCGCCCGCGCACAGCCGATCTTTGACGTGCTCGGTGCAAAGACCGTCCACTGCGGCCCGCTCGGCGACGGCCAGAGCGCAAAGGTGCTGAGCAACGCAATCTCGGCCACCAACGCCGCTGTTCTCGCTCAGGTGCTTGTGATTGCCGAGCGCGCTGGCCTGAACCTCGATGCACTGCTTGCGGTGATCGATAGCGGCTCGGCCGGTTCGGCGATCTCAAAGCTGAAAGGCGAGGTGATGCTGACGCGCGACTACCAGCCGCTTTTCAGGCTCGACCACATGCTGAAGGACGTCAACTTGGCGCTCGACCTGGCAGCCGAGGCCGACACACCGTTCGATTACGCGCAACAGACCCGCATTCTGCTCGAGCAAGCCTCTGCGGCCGGCTTCGGTGATCAGGACTTCGCTGCCGTGATCGAGGCGCTGCAGCCGCGCGCACCCGATCAAGATTAACGCGGTCGCAATCCGCAGTTTCAGTCCCGTCGGCCACGGCGCGAGCCTAGCTGCCTAGAATGGGCGTCGTGGATTCCGCCGCTGCAACCAACGCTTGGCTGCGCTGCTATCGCTGCTGGTCAACAGAGCTTGAGATTCAGGTTCATTACGAAGGGATCCACAAAATCGACCCGCAGACCGGTGAGCGGGCCGAAGTCGTCGACGAGCTGCAAGAGGCGGTCGTCCAATGCCTTGAGTGCATGCACGACCAGCCGCACTTGACCTTCCGCGACGGCCGCGTAGAACCGATCGAGGACCGCTGGGAGAGAATGGTCACCGGCACGCCGTGGGTTGCCTCATGCGCCGTGACAATCAATGCCGCCGAGGTTGAGGCCTGCTCCGGCCCCGATGCCGGCGACGCACTCTCCTACGGCGCCTTTGGCGACAACGGCACGCGCGAGTTCTTCACCCACGTCCGCTACCACAAGCACGACGAGGACCAGATCACAATCCACTTGCTGGTTGAGCTTTACGCCCGTAATCTCGACGAGGCGGGCGAAGTTCTGGCAGAAGCGGCTCGCGGGCCGCTAACCATCAGCTCGCTTGCCGAGGAGAGCCGGCCGCCGGCCGCCACCGGCGAGGGCGGCCACTAAGCCGGCAGCGCCCGGATGAGTTTTTCGTAACGGGCCAGCAGCACCGCTAAGCGTTTAGTCTCGTCGAAGCTGCCGCGGCCGAACAGCGCATCGACGGCCTTGTCGAGCTGCTGGTGTGCTTTGAGAAGGTCTGCTGGCATCGCGTTCGGGTCGTAGAGATCAGCCAGTGAGTTATCCGGGTACTTGGCGCGTGTATCGAGTATCGCCTACGCTGCGCCCTCAACCCTCTTGCGCGCCGTCGGACCCGGCTCGTCTGGCCACGGAAACGTGTTGTAAACGATTTGCACGGAGATCTGGTAGTCATTTTTAAGGCGAGCCCGGGATAAGACCCTCAATCATCCGTTCGAGCTCACCTCTTCGGTGAAGCATCACCTCCACGCCGCCCGGCAGTCCTCGAAGGTGGCCCGGCGGCAGGGTCATCGAACTGAAGCTTCGAAAGCCATTCGAGGTGACGGGTGGTCCAGTTGTTCCCCCGGACCTTCGAAGCCAGGCAGTCCACGCCGGCCGCGCCCAGACCTCGGGCGAGCCCGTAGCCGGTCGGACCGGCCTCATATGTTGCCCTCACCGGACCCGGCAATGAACTGCAGAGATTCACTACCGAGTCACTCTCGCCGCCCAGCCCTAGAAAGCGCAGCTCGCCGGTCTCAGAGTCGAGGATTGCCGCGACGACTTTCGCCACATGGACGTCCAGACCCACGAGGGTTCTAGCCTTTGGAATGTCGGCGCCTGCTATCTGAGTTCGGACGCGCTGCAGCTATGACCCGCGGCGCTCTTTTTACCTCGCTCGATGGCGAGGTACCGACCTATGGCTATCGCCTTGGCCGAACGCTCACCGGGACATAGTGTCTAGGGTTAATCGGTTGCTGAGCGGGCGGCAAAGGGAATGAGTAAGCGCTAGATTGCTGAAATCCCATCCCTCTCCGCTAACCAAGTCCCGGATCGAGTTCGCGTTGTTGTCATCGGTGGCGGGATCGCTGGGTGTAGCCTGCTTTACCACCTTTCGCGGCTCGGCTGGACGGACGCCGTTCTAATCGAAAAAGGCGAGCTGACCAGCGGTTCCACTTGGCATGCGGCCGGACTTTGTACCCAGCTAAATCCGAGCCGACCGATCACGCGACTGTTGATGCGGAGCATGAACCTCTATGACGACCTGCGCAACGAGGACGGGTCGAATGTCGGTCTGAAGCGCGTGGGCAGCATCCGCCTCGGCTTTGACGAAGACCAGATAGACGAGTTCCGCGTCCGCGCGGCGATGGCCAAGACTCTCGACTTGCCGATCGAGCTCATCGGCCCGGACGAAATCAAAAAGCTCTTCCCCCTCCTTGACACCAAGGGGGTGATCGCGGGCGCGTATCTCCCAACTGACGGCCACGTCGACCCCAGCATGGCCACCCAGGCCATGGCAAGCGCCGCGCGGGACGCAGGGTCATCGATATGTCGGCAAACGACGGTCACCGGACTTCGACAAATCGCCAACGGTTGGATCGTCGAAACAAACAAGGGGAGGATCGAGTGTGAGATCGTCGTCAACGCCGCCGGTCAGTGGGCGCGTAAAGTAGGCGAGCTTGCCGGCGTTCGCCTGCCGATCGTTCCCCTTCAACATCAGTATGTGATCACTGAACCTCTTGACGAGGTGATTGCGCTGAAGCGCGAATTGCCAGTATTGCGCGATCCACGCGGCAGCTACTATGTGCGCCAAGAGGGCTCGGGACTGACGGTCGGTCCGTTCGAGCCCAATCCCCTGACCTGGCAGGTCGACGACGTGCCCGACGATTTCGAGGGCCGCCTGCTACCCGGGAACCTCGATCAAATCTTAGAGGTGATGCTGAAAGCGGGCCACAGAATCCCGGTGCTTCACGACGCTGGTCTGAAGACCATTATTAACGGACCGGACGGATATACACCTGATGGACGATGCCTGATGGGCGAGATCCCTGGACGCCGGGGACTCTTTGTTCTGGCCGGTTTCAGCATCTTCGGAATCGTGTTCGGCGGCGGCGCCGGAGCCTACGCCGCCGAATGGATCGTCAATGGGCAGCCCAGCGAGAGCCTCTGGGAGCTCGACGTTCGGAGGTTCGGACCGTTTGCCGAGACAACGGACTACGTCGTCGATCGCGCGCGAGAAGTCTATGAGCGCGAGTACGCGGTGCACTTCCCCCACGAGGAACTCCCCGCGGGCCGGCCGTGCAAGACAGACGCGCTATACGATGCCCTGCG
Organism: Solirubrobacteraceae bacterium; assembly: GCA_039744215.1. Lineage (GTDB taxonomy): Bacteria > Actinomycetota > Thermoleophilia > Solirubrobacterales > Solirubrobacteraceae > F1-60-MAGs163. The sequence continues at coordinate 5,590 of JBCJTT010000011.1, read as the reverse complement.
CGAGCGCGGGGCTGTCTTCGGCGCCCGCTTTGGCTGGGAGCGACCGCTATGGTTCGGAGAGCCGTTGGAGCAGGATCCCGGCTATTCGTTCCGCGTTCCCGGATGGCATGAGCCAGTGGGCAGGGAATGCCAGGCAGTACGCAACGCGGTAGGCGTGATGGATCAAAGCAGCTTCGCCAAGTACGAGGTATCGGGCCCAGGGTCTCGGGCGTTCCTGGATCGCCTGTGCGCGAATCGGCTGCCGTCCGAACCCGGACGAATCGCGTTGACCCAAATGTTGACCCAAGCTGGCGGGATCGAATGCGACGTGACGGTTACCTGGATCGGGGACGACCGCTACTACGTAGTGTCGGCGGCAGCGGCCGAAGAGCACGACCTCGCCTGGATCGAGTGGCACGCTCCCCGAGACTCCTCCGTAGTTGTCACGAACCTCAGCGCCCGGCTGGGCGTATTGACGGTCGCCGGACCGCTCTCGCGTGAGCTTATGTCGCGCATCAGTCCCGCGGACTTCTCCAAGGACGCCCATCCGTTCTTCCGCTCCCGTGAACTCGATGTCGCCGGCGTCAGATGTCGAGTGATGCGCCTGTCCTACGTGGGCGAGCTCGGCTTCGAATTGCATCATCCTTGCGAGTACTCGCGCAGGCTTTACCGCAGCTTGATCGCAGCCGGAGCCGACTTGGGCATTGTCGACTTCGGGTACCACGCGTTGGACTCGATGAGGCTCGAGAAGGGTTATCGCCTGTGGGGCGCTGACATCACTCAGGAACACACGGCGCTCGAGGCTGGCTTCGAGCGGTTGATAGATTGGGACAAAGACTTTATCGGAAAGGACGCACTCCTAGTCCAGCGCGAAAGCGGCCTTTCCAGACAATTGGTCACGCTTCACCATCCCGGTCCATTACGAGCGATCTCGCACCAATACGAGCCCTTATTCGATCAGGATGAACCTGTCGGATGGACGCTCGCCGGGGGCTGGGGCCACACGGTCGACCGTGGGATCGCACTCGCTTATCTCCCCCCGGATCTAGCCGAAGAGGGAACGGTTCTTGAGCTCGAGCTTCTGGAGCAACGGATCCCCGTCGAGGTTACGCATCAGGCACTTTACGATCCTGCCAACGAGCGCCTACGAAGTTAGGCGCGAGGAGCGAACCAATGTTGGCGTCGGCAGGGAAGGCACCTGCCGAGGCACTCGACGAGCATCTACGCTCGATCAAATAGACCGGTGTTGCCAGAGATGCTGCGCGCCCTCTACTCGGCGCTTTCGGATGTCACCGAGATCGTAGATTTAGGTTTCAAGGCTGCTTCGTCCGTAGCTGTTGGGCTGGAGATGTCGGATGCGGCGGCTGTGGCGATGGGCATACCGGCGATTGGGCTCGACGCCTCGCTCAGGAGTTTCAGACTAGATCTTCAAGGAGCAAGAGATGCTCCTTGCCTGGGGGCTCCGCTTCCGGCTGCCGGCCGTCCCGCGGGAGTTGTTGTCGCGTCAAGTCAGCCGACTCAGCAGGGTGGAGAGGCGGTAGTCATCGCTTCACTCGACGCCAGAGCCCGAGACGAGAGTGAACGCACCATACAACTCGTCGAAAGTGAATTCCCGTTGACAGACCACTCGAACAGCCCGGTAACTAGTTAGTCTTGGTGTCACCCACCGGCCCTGTTGTTCTCTTCAAGCGCCGACACGCGCCCGGCGCTCCATACGCTCTCGTCGCGGTACTGGAGCCTGAGGTAGGAAAACACCTCGATATCGTCAACACCCTCTATTGACTCTAAGCGCTCCACCACTGCCACGAGCTCTTCATGGTCACGGCATGCAACCTCGATCAGGAAGTCGTAGCGGCCTGTACAGATGGTCAGGTAGTCCACCCGCGGCTCGGTTGCTACGGCGGCGGCGATCCGCTCCATCGGGACCGACGGGGTCAGCCGCGTTCCGAGAAGCGCCATTGCCGCCAGCCCCATTCGCGCCGGGTTCACGACCGCAATAACGCGCACTGCGTCGGACTCAGTGAGCGCTGCGTAGGCTCGCCGTACGCGCCGCTCGGAAGTTGAAAGATCCTGCGCGAGTCGCCTAAATGAGCGGCGTCCATCCTGTCTGAGCGCGAGGATGAGGTCCAGTTCAAGTTCGCCCACAGGGCGGTCACGATCTCCGCCACCTCCGCTGGACCCACGCGAACCCGGACCTACCCAGTTGAACTCTTGGTGGTAGAGATCTAGGTAGTAGAAAGTCTCGGTCGCACGCACGCCGGGTAGAGAGCGGACCCGCCGGATACGGTCTGCGAGTTCAGTCGCGTCGCGCGCGCCGATCTCGGCGAATACCTGAAAGGTGCCGGTGGTCGTCGCGACGTAGTCAATCCCGCGGATCTGGAGGATCTCTGAAGGCAGCTCGTAAAGGCGCCCCCAGTCGATCCGCAGCGCGATCCAGGCCATAGCATCTAGTCCCACCAACCGAGGGTTCGCAACGGCGGTTATGACGATCAGGTGTTCATCGATCAGACGTCGCACCATTCTGCGTACGCTTGCTTCTGACGCTCCGAGCGTTCTGCTCATCTCAGCAAAGCTGGTGCGGCCGTCCTCCTGAAGCAACGCCACTGCAGCCACCTCGGCTGGCGAGAGTTCGCGAACCGGAACGTCTAAGTCATGTTTCACGCAATGCCGCACCACCGAACGGCGGTGAGCGCGAGAGCTTGCGCACAGCGTACGAGATCGTCAACCGCCACGCTTTCATCAACCACATGCGCGCTCGCGGTCTCGGGTGGCCCGAACGCAACTGCCGGAATACCTCTCGTGCGGACAAACGAGGCACCGTCGTACCAAGAGTCGAAGCCCGCCAGACGCGTCTGCAGACCAACGTCGACGGCCGCGGCGCTCACCGTGCCCACCAGCGGATGGCTTGGGTCAATCTCAGCCGGAGGGATATCCGATCCCCACTCAATTTCAGGAGGGTGCTCGATAAGCCACTCATCACCCGAGCGCTCGACCGCGCGCATAATCCACTCGGCAAGCTCACGCTCTTTAGTTCGACCCTCACCGTGCTCGTCAGCCGAGGCCGGAAGGTACATGAGCTCGCAAGTAAGCCTTGCTTCAGCCGGGTAGGTCACAAACCACTCGCCGCCATTGACTAGTACGGGCACGATCGTGCCGGGTGAAAGGAACGAGTGACGCTCTTGGTCGCAGTTCAACCAGGTCTTCCGGAGAGACTCGACTGCATCGAGCACGACCCGGAGTTTTTCGATCGCATTCACCGCTCCACCATCCCGCCAAGACGGCTGTGGGAGCTCGGCGTGCCCCGCTCGGCCAATGACGCGAAAAGTTGGGGTAAGGGAGCCGCGGCAGGCGACCCAGACATCGAAGCCGGTCGGCTCGGGCACGACGACCGCATCGGCCGTGAGTCCGGCGGCGATACAGGCCAGTGTTCCGGCGCCGGTTGACTCTTCATCGGTCACGGTGTTGACGATCAGGTCACCGGCGAGCGGGCCGCATTCGGCGATTACAGTCTCGGCCGCAATCACCATGGCCGCAACACCCCCCTTCATGTCTGCGGCACCACGCCCGACCAAACGACCGTCCACTACCTCGCCAGCGAACGGGGGCACTGACCAGCGCTCGATTGGCTCCGCGGCCACCACGTCGATGTGGCCGTTGAAGATCAGGCTTCGGCCGTCGCCGTCGCCGGCCCAGCGGGCCACGAGCTGCGGGCGACCGTCGAATGACAACTCCTCGGTGCCGACTTGGCGTGCCCAGCACGCAATGTCGCGCGCCGCCGGCTCCCAAATATCGACACTCGAACCAGCGTGTCGTAGCCGCTCCGCGAGCAACTCCTGGAGCTCGGACTCTCGGCGGGGCGGATCCTCGGGTGCCCGCGCCGTGGTATCGAGCGAAACGAGGTGAGAGGCCAATTGCTCCAGCTCGTCCTTGCGGTCGGCGATTGCCGCCTTCAGGCGGTGCTCGAGGCTGGGATCGACCCGGCTCATCCCGACCTGAATTGGTAGCTGACTCGCCTGTCTTGAATGGTCATCAGCACACCTCGCAGAACATCTTCTCGGTAGGTGCTGCCTGGGTTGATCGCGACCGTCGAACCCAGCTTCGCTGCAGCGCGCGACTCGTGGATGTGCCCGTGCTCTGTTCGATCAGTGATTTCGACCGCAAGGGTGTCGCAGAACTTCACCGCCTCACGCTGCCAGTGTGCCCCGGCCTCACTCTTGAGGTAGCTACATCCATTAGCGCTCCCACCAGCGCGGCGTCAGTGCCGGGAGGACCTCCACGCCGTCGGGTCCGACGATTACGTCTTGCTCGAAGCCGGCCGCGCCTACGCCAGGTAGGCCGACCGCCGCTTCGATCGCGAGGTACATGTTTTCCTTGACGGGCTCAGAGCTTCCGGGAACAATCCACGGCGATTCCCAAGCGAGACCCAAACTGTGGCCGAAAGAAGGAAATGCTTGGCCCAAGCCTGCGACCACGTTGTCGGGCGTGCCTGCGTCAAAACCATTGTCGCGCATGTAAGCCGCGCCGTGCTCGTAAGCGTCGCCGACGCTAACGCCCGGCCGGAGGGCATCCATGACCGCCTCGACAGCTCCTATGGCGCCCTCCAAGACGCGCAGCTGCTCGTCGTTCGGCTCACCCCCCACGACCGTAGACCGCGTGTAGTCGTAGTAGTAACCGTGATACGCACCGTACATGTCCGAGTGGTAAAGGTCCCCGTGCTTTAGGGTCCGCATCGACCAAGACGGGAGCGAGCCGTGTGAAAAGAAGTTTGAGTTGGGCCCCGAGGCTCCCGGGAGGTCGTACGGCGCTGCGCCTCGTCTGATCCCCGCCTCATAGCCTGCCGCGGCCACATCCGCCTCGGTCGCCCCGGGCACACAAGTCTCAAGCATTGCCGTCATTATCGCGTCACCAATCCTGACCGCCTCACGGATGATTCCAATCTCGGCCTCGCTCTTGATTGCCCGCATGCCTTCCAAGACGTCGTCAACCGGCACCCAGTCCACGCTGGGCAGGCGCTCGCGGAGCAGTCGCCAGGTCCCGAGCACCATCGTCTCGGCGGCCGCGAGTCCGAGCCGACTCCGGTCGAGACCGAGTTCGGCCAGCACCCCCGCGATGCCGCGCGTGAGGTCAAGGTCGACAACCACCCGGTCGGCGACCACGATGTCGCGACGCCAGTCGGCGATATCCGAGATTAGGATCGTCTCAGCCTCGTGTGTGACGACGCACGCCGCGTGCCCCCGGCCAGCCCAGTAGGGCGGTAGGTCCGGAATGTGCGGGAACTGCGAGTAGTGGTTCGTCAGGTACAGGATGTCGGCGTAACGGTCAACCGTACCCCCTCCTTTCGACCAAACGACGACCCCTTCAAGCCCGCGCGCTGTCGCCTCGTCGGCCAATCTCCGTGCACGCGAGCGATATTCGTCTGCGCTGACCTCAGTTCGATCAATCGGTTGGCTGAACGTTTCTGCGTCTGTCATTGCCTCTCCTCTACGGAATACGACCGTTACGCCGCGAAAGTAGCACAAAACTTTGCGATCTGCAAGATCCTGCGACGGTCTGCGTCTAACGAATGAATTTCTTACCCTAAACCAGTCACATGATCAAATGCTCGACCGGT
>JBCJTT010000010.1:0-57010 GCA_039744215.1 Solirubrobacteraceae bacterium | reverse complement strand
TACTCCGGCAACCATGGCCTTGAGTTGCTAGCTCGCGGCGCGCAGGAAGCGGTCGTCAACAGCGAGGCTGAGATGTGGACCGAACGTGTTCAGACGGCGGCAAGGGCGACTGAGGCCGACCGGCGCGAAGCAAGCGGTCTGAGGATTGAGGACAAGGGGCCGATCGTTGCGCTGCACTGGCGCGGCCTTGAAGACGAGGGTGAGGCTGAGGCCGTCGCCGAAGCGATTGCCGACGCTGCGAAGGCGAACGGGCTGGTGATCCACCGCGGTCGCAGCGTGATCGAGCTGCGCCCGCCGGCGACCAGCGATAAGGGCGACGCCGTCCGCGCACTACTCGACGGCGTAGCGGTCGAGCGGGCGCTGTACGTCGGTGATGACCGCACCGACATTGATGCCTTCCGCGCGCTGCGCCGGATGCGCGACGAGGGGCGACTGGTTGACGTGATCTGCGTTGGTGTGCGTTCCGATCAGACGCCCAGTGAGCTGCTGGCCGAGGCCGACCTGATGGTCGATGGCACCGACGGCGTGATCGCGCTCCTCACGGCCCTGAGTGACTGACTGTGCGCTACGTCGACCTGCTGAAAACGACAGCCTTACTGAGCGGCGCATCGGCGACGGCGCTGGCGGTGATCACGGTGCTGCAGGCAAACTCGCTCGGCGACAGCGTGCTGGTACTGATCGCCGCCGGCTGGTGGCTGATTGGCGCGCTGATCGGCACCTGGCTTGGGCGGCGGCTGGAGCCAAGCTCATCGGTCGCGCGGGCACTGCGCGACGCCAAGAGCACAACAACGCTGCCCGCGCAGGACATCGGCAGGATGCTGCTGGGCCGCGTCTGGCCGCTGCTGCTGGCAGCGCTGGTCTCGGCGATCTTCTCGTTCTTCCTGCCGCAGGTCGCGGCCGTCGCGGCCGGCTTCATGGTGATCTGGGCGCTGGCCTGGCGCCATCAGGACCGCGCCGTAACGGCGATCGAGGAGCGTGACGGCGTGACCTTCTTCGTCGCGAGCGGCTCGCCGCTGCGGCCGGTCAAGCTGGTTCGCACACCGGGACTGCGGCGCGACAGCGGCCCCGAGCCACGGCCAGCGTCATGACGGCGCCCGACCTGCTGCTGGTCTCGCTGGCGACAACGAGCGGGCTGCGCGCCTCCGATGAGGCCTTCGCAACGCTGCTGCGCAGCGCTGGCGTCAGCGTTGAACTGGCGGCGGCGGCGCAGCCGCGACAGCTGCGCACGCTGGCGCTGACCGACTTGGCTGGGGCGCGGGCCGCTGCTGGCGCGGCGCGGCGCGGGCTGGCATCCGGCCAGCCGCGGGCAATCGTCTACTCAACGACGACGGCGGCGCTGCTCTGGCCGCAGCCGGGAGCGATCCGCTTTGACGCCAGCGCGGCCGAAAACCGGCCCGGCCGTCATGGCGTCTGGCAGCGTCCGCTGGAGCGACGGCGGATGGCGCAGGCGCCGCTACTTGTCCCAACCTCGGCCGCTGCGCTGGCCGCATCGCCGGGCGCAGCGGCAAACGCCGTCATCGTGCCGATCCCGGTTGAGCCGTCCGCCAATCAGCGCGGCGCAGCCGAGCGCGACATCGCCGCGATCACCTACGCCGCCGACCCTCAGAAGAAGGGGCTTGACCGCGTGCTGGCGGCTTGGGCGCAGGCGCGGCGCGGCGACGAGCGGCTGGTTGTCGCCGGGATCGAGCCGCAGCGGCTGGGCGCCGCGCCGCCCGGCGTTGAGTTCGCCGGCAAGCTCGATCCAGACGCCTACCGTGCGCTGCTCGGCCGCTCCAAACTGTTCATCTGCGCACCGCTACGTGAGGATTACGGGATCGCTCAGCTGGAAGCGCTGGCCGATGGCTGCCAGCTGGTTACCACTGCGGCGGCTGGCGGCTACGAGGCCTTTGAGCTGGCCTGCCAGCTGGATCGGCGGCTGGTCGGCGACGATCTGAGCGGCGCAATCCGCGCCGCGCTCGACCAGCCGAGTGACGCTTACGCACAGCGCGCAGCGCAGCTGCTGAAGCCCTACAGCGCGGCCGCGGTCGGGCGGATCGTCAGCGACCAGTTGCTGGCGCGGCTGCTCAGATAGGCGGTTGATCTACCCTCGCTCTCAACGATGACTACGCTGCCCTGGCTGATACTGCCGACCTTTAGCGAAGCCGAGAACATCGAGGCGATCATCAGCGCGGCGGCCGGCACGCTGACGGCCGCGTCGCCAGACGGCTTCCGGATCCTGATCGTCGACGACCGATCGCCCGACGGCACCGGCCTGATCGCTGACCGCTTGGCAAGTGAGCGCGGCGAAGTTGAAGTGCTGCACCGGACAACCCGCGAAGGGCTCGGGCCGGCCTATATCGCCGGCTTTAACCACGCACTGAGCTGTGGCGCCGGCTACCTGATGGAGATGGACAGTGACTTCTCGCACGACCCGGCCGACTTGGCGCGACTGCTTGGCGCCGTGCGCGACGGCGGCGCCGACGTCGCACTGGGCTCACGCTACGTGCCGGGCGGCGCAATCGAGGACTGGAGCGCCAGCCGCCGCGCAATCAGCCGCAGCGGATCGCTCTACGCGCGGGCGATCCTTGGCCTCCCGGTCAACGACCTGACCGGTGGCTTCAAAGCCTTCCGCGCCGAGGTGCTGCAGGCGATCGACCTGCCGTCGATCAGATCGCGCGGCTACGCCTTCCAAATCGAGCTGACCTACCGCGCGATTCAGCGCGGCTTTAAGGTCGTCGAACTGCCAATCGTTTTCCGCGACCGTGTCGCCGGCAGTTCAAAGATGTCGTGGCAGATAGCGGCCGAAGCCGTCTGGAGGGTGCCGGCGATGCGGCTGCGGCGCTAAGCGGCAGTTTCGATCTGCGAGCCGGGCACCAGATCGTCGCGGCCGTCGGGCCAACGAACCCAGGCCTTGTAGCCGCCGTCGTAATCGTCGCCCAGCAGAATCAACGTCGCCGGCTCCCCCATCGCAACGCAAGGCTCGGCCCCCTCCTGATCGACGCCGCGCCAGATCCGGATGAAGCCGTTCTGCTCCCACTCCTCGCCGATCGTTGTGGCAGCTGAGTGGCCGGGATGGACAACCGTCGCGGGCGGCAGCTTCATCAGCCGATCGATGATCGAGCTGTACAGGTCGGCGTAGCTGGTTGAGCCGGGCGCGCGGACGCCGCCGACCGAGCCTTTGAACAGCGTGTCGCCGGTGAATAGCTGATCCTCGACCAGCAGCGCAACCATCCCCGCCGTATGGCCAGGCGTGTGGATTGCCGTGACCTCGAGCGGCCCGATCATCAGCGGCTCACCGGGGACGATCTCGCCCGTCGCGGCTGGCACCTCGTCGCGCTCAGCGGCGTGGATCAGTACCTCGATCCCAGGGTATTCGTTAAGCAGCGCGTCGAGGTCGCAAACGTGGTCGTAGTGATGATGGGTAAGCAGCACGTGGGTCGGCGTCATCGCGTGCCGCTCAGCCGCTTCAATCAGCGGCGCGACGGGGCCGCCGGCGTCGACGAAGAAGGCCGCGCCGCCGGGCTCGCCGACGAGGTAGGTGTTGGTCAGGAAGTCGGGCAGCTCTGAGGATTCAATGATCATCTGCTCAGGCTACGCTACGGCGATGGCGAAGTTGATCCACACCTGTTACCGAATTGGCGAGATCGACAGGTCGGTCAGCTTCTACAACGCGCTTGGCTTCGAGGAGATCGGCCGGAAGCCGATCCGCGACGAGGCAATCAACGTCTTCATGAACCTGCCCGGCGACGGCGAGATGCCGCGGCTTGAGCTGACCTACAACTTCGGCGTTGACAGCTACGAGCTTGGCACCGGTTACAACCACATCGCAATCACCGCGCCCGACCTTGACGCAACCTTGGCACGGCTGGCCGAGCACGGGATCGAGCCTGAGAAGCCGCCCTACTCGGTCAGCGAGGGCGGCTCGCGAATCTGTTTCGTTCGCGACCCTGACGGCTACCGGATTGAGCTGATCGAGCGTGGCGACTGAGGGCGACTCACGCCTAGCGGTGATCGACCTCGGGTCGAACTCCTTCCGGCTTGTCGTCTTCGAAGCTCACTCCGCCGCTACCTCGCGCGAGCGGCGGCTCAGCTCATTCTGGCGCGCCGAAGACCCCGAGCCACCGCTCGGATCCTGGTGGCGGCGAACCGACGAGATCTACGAACCGGTCAGGATCCTCGCCGGCGGCGGCAAGAGCGACGAGCTGACCGACGAGGCGATCGGCCGGGCGCTGGCGACGATCGACGTCTTCGCTCAGTTCTGCGCCGCCGCCCGCGTGCCTAGCGAGGAGCTTGAGGCGGTCGCGACCAGCGCGATCCGCGACGCCTCAAATGCCGAGTCGGTGCTGGCCAGTGCACGCGACGAGCTAGGGCTGAATATCCGCGTCCTCTCGCCGCAGGAGGAGGCCCGCTACGGCTACCTCGCAGCTGTCAACTCGACCGATCTGCAGAGCGGCGCCGTTCTCGACCTTGGCGGCGGATCGCTACAGCTGATTGAGGTCGAGCAGCGTGCCGCCAAGCGGCTCGAATCGTCGCCGCTTGGCGCCGTGCGGATGACCGAGCGCTTCCTCGCTGGCGACGGCCCAACCGGCGCCAAAGCGATCGGCAAGCTGCGCTTCCATCTCGACAAGCAGCTGGCCAACGTCGACTGGCTGGGCGTGGATAGCCCGCGACTTATCGGCATCGGCGGCACCGTACGTAACCTCGCGGCGGCGATCCAGCGAGCCAACAACATCGCCGAGTTTGGCGTTCAGGGGTTTGCGATCAAACGCGCCCAGCTCGATCAGCTGGTCGAGCAGCTTGCCGCTCTAAGCCCGGCCGAGCGGGGCAAAGTTGCAGGGATCAAGCCGGCCCGCGGCGACATCATTCTGGCCGGCGCGATTGTGGTCCAGCAGGTTCTGCAGGCGGGCGGCTTCAAAGCGATTGAAGTGACCGAGGCAGGGCTGCGCGAAGGGATCTTCTTCGAGCGGCTGCTGGCTGAGCGTGAAGAGCCGCTGTTTGAGGATGTGCGCCGCGCAAGCGTACTCAACCTCGCCGCCCAGTACGACCATCATGCTGCGCACACACGCCACGTAGCGGCGCTGGCGCTGAGCCTCTTTGATCAGCTGGCGGCGGGCGGCCTGCACAAAGCTGACAGCGACGAGCGCGCGCTGCTGGCCGCCGCCTGCCTGCTGCACGACATCGGCGTGGCGGTCGATTACGACGACCACCACAAACACTCCCGCTACCTGGTGCTGAACGCCGGGCTGCCGGGCTTCTCGCCGCGCGAGGTGGCGCTGATCGGCCAGATCGTTCGCTACCACCGCAAGGGCATGCCGAGCCTTGGCCCGTTCGCCGGGCTGATGCAGGGCGGCGATGAGCAGCTGCTGGATCGCTGCGCCGTGCTGCTGCGACTGGCCGAGGACCTTGAACGCAGCCGCGACCAGATTGTCAAAGAGGCTCATGTAGCCGTCAACGACAAGGCCGTCACGCTGGAGCTGGTCGCCGACGGGCCGGCGCGCGTTCCGCGCTGGGCGGCCTCACGCGAGTTGGAACTTTTTCAGCGCGCCTTTGACCGCCGACTCGACGTCGCGGGAAACGACGTCGCCGACTGAGCGCGGCTCAGCCGGGTGGCAGGTCGCTGTCGTCAAACTCAGGCATGTCGTCCTCGCCCGGCCCGACCGGAACAACGACAGGAATCTGGGTCGGCTGCTCACGCGAGACCGCCTCGGCAACCTCGTCCTCGATCCCAAAGGCCGATCCGTCGCACTGAATCCGCACGCGCTTAGTCGGAACGCGGTCGTCGGAGATAACCGGCAGCCCCCACAGCTCATCCCAGCCAATCAGCCCATGGTCGACCGGGTTGAGCAGGATCGCATTGGCCGGCACCGGGCAGCTGGCATTGTGCTGATCGAGCGCCTCACGGATCGCTCCGAGGTTCTTTCCCTCAAACTTGCTCACGGGGACGAGGGTACCGAGCGGTCGCCTTGCGCTGCGTCGGTTTGCCGCGCAGCGAAGACGGTGGCCAGCACTGCGACGCCGAATACGCCGCCCAGTTCGCGAATCGTGTTGGTCGCGCCGAGGTCAACGCGGATCACCGGCAGGGCAGTCGAGACGCCTGCTGCAGGTCAGTCAAGCAGCACGCCGGGGTTTAGGATCCCGGCCGGGTCGAGCTGCGCCTTAGCCGCGCGCAGCGCGGCGGCGAACGGCTCCGGGCGCTGCTCGTCGTACCACGGGCGATGGTCGCGGCCGACGGCGTGGTGGTGGGTGATCGTGCCGCCCGCGGCGATGATTGCCTCGCCGGCGGCGGCCTTCATCTGATGCCACTGGGCGACCTCATCGCCGCGGCGGGCCGGCGCGATCACCGTGTAGTAGGGAGCCGGGCCGTCAGGGTAGAGGTGGGTGAAGCGGCAGGTCACCCGGCAAGGCTGCCCGAGCGCCTCGCGTACGGCGTCGGCCACCTGCTGATGAAACTGCGGGAAGCGCTCCCAGGTGATCGCCGTCTCAAAGGTGTCGGCAAGGACTCCCAGCCGCACCAGCATGTCGCGCAGATAAGGCATGCGGATGAAGGCCTCGCGCCAGTTGCCTTCCGCCGCCGGCTTGGCGTCACCCGGCTCGTCCCAGCTGCCGCCGTGGCCACGCGCAATCTCCAGCGCCCGCGCCAAGTCATGATCGACCGGCGCGTCGGTCGATTCAAAACCGACCAGCAGCACCGCGTGGCTGCCGTCGCCGGCGCCGGTCTGCTGCGCCTCAAGCTCATCCAGCAGGCGGCAGTTGGCGGGGTCCAGGCCGCTCTGAACGATCTCTCGCGCGGCCTGCGCGCCGGTCAGAAAGTCGGCAAAGCGAACGGCGCGCGAGCGGCGGTGCTCGGGGCGCGGCTGAACACGCACCCAGGCCTCGGTGATCACGCCGAGCGTCCCCTCGCTGCCAAGCAGCATCCGGTCGGGGCTGGGGCCGGCGCCGGAGCCCGGCAGCCGGCGCGACTGCCAGATGCCGCTCGGACTGACGGCGCGGACCGATTCGACGAGGTCATCGATATGCGTCAGCCGCGTTGCGAAGTGGCCGCCGGCGCGGGTCGCGATCCAGCCGCCTAGCGTTGAACATTCGAACGACTGCGGGTAGAAGCGCATCGTCAGCTCGCCGAGCTGTTGCTCGAGCCGCGGGCCGCTGGCGCCGGCGCCGATCCGCGCCGCGCGCGAGACGCTGTCAACTTCGCTCACGCGATCGAGCAGGCCAAGATCGAGCGAGCAGCTGCCGTTGAAGCTGGCTGGGATACGCGGCTCGACGCCGCCAACAACGCTGGTGCCGCCGCCGTACGGGAGTACAGCCACCTTCGCAGCGCTGGCCCACTCCAGCAGCTGCTCGATCTGCTGCTCGTTCGCGGGTTTGGCGACAAGATCGGGAAGGTTCTCGTAGACGCCGCGAAAGGCACGGATTGTGTCGAGGTAAGAGCAGCCGTAAGCGTGCGCGGCGCGCTCGTCGGCGCTCTGCGAGCAGATCGCAGCGAGTGGCCCGTCGGGCGGCTCGATTGCTGGTGTTGGCAACGCGGACCCGTCAAAATCAGCCGGCTGCTCAAGCTCTTGCGGCGCGAAACCGAAGAGCGGCTCGATCCCCGGCGCCGCCGCCGCGGCCTCGTCTGCGCCGATCACGGCGTCATCAAAACCCCACCCCCAGCGGCTGCGCGTCCTCGTCGTCACGCCTGACAACGTACCCTGACGGGAGTGGAACCGACGCTTGGAATGCTGGCCCGCGGCCCCTGGTCACCCGACCAGGTGACGGCCCGCTGGGCTGAGCAACAGTTCGACGCCCCGGCCGCGCTGGTCGCCGAGGCCGACATTGCGATCAAGGCGCTGGCCGATCGTGGCTCGCCCAGCCACGATGGCCTTAGCGCTCGCTTCGTCAGCCACGAAAACGGCGCCGACGGCGAGTTGACAATCAACCTGCAGCCGTCGCGCTGGGCGCTGCGCCTGAACGCCGACGACGCCGCCAACTCGGTCGCTGCGCTCTGCGCCGTGCGCGACAGCGAGGACCGTTGGCTGGCCGGACGGCGGGCAGGGTGGCTTTCATCTTGGCCGAGCCGCTGGGCGCTCGGCGCCGGCGGCGCCGTCGATCTTGGCGAGAGTCCGGCGCAGACGCTGGCGCGTGAGCTACAGGAGGAGTGGGCCGTCAGCGCCGAACAGCTTCGCTGCGAAGCGCTGATCATGCTGCCCAACTCGATGGTGATGTTTGTCGGCCAGGCCTGGCTGGCAGCCGGCGCCGAAGTTGAGCGCGACGCCGAACACGACGAGCATGCCTGGTGGCCGGCGCGGATCGAAGATTGGCCGGACGAGGCCGACGAGCCACTACGACGGATGGCAACACTGCTCGACCAGGTGCCGCGTTGAGCGATAACCCGGCCGCCAGTCGAAGCCCAAGCCTGTCGTTTGAAACGCTGAAAAAGCTGTCGTTCACGCACTCCGGCATCTATCTCTGCCTGCTGATCGTCTGGCTGGTGCCTGGCCTGGCAATCTATGAGTCGATCTTCGGCTTCATCCACGGGATCGGCTGGATCCTGATCGTGCTGCTGATCCTGCTGGCGCTACGGGCGCGGGTTGTCGGCCTGCGCACAGGCGTCGCGGTCGGCGTGCTCGGCGGCCTCGCGCCGTTCTTTGGCAGCTACGAATTCGTCCGCGAGGGGCGCCGGCGCGAGGCTGCCAAGTCGCTCGCGCCGGAGACTGATTCGCGCAGCTGAGCTTGCGCGGCTGGTGACCGGGGAGACTGCCGCTAGGATCCGTTAAAGATCGATAGATGGCCGTTTCCACGAAAGTTCAGGTGACATTGCCCGCGATGGGCGAGTCTGTGACCGAAGGGACAGTCCTCGAGTGGCTTAAAGCCGAGGGCGACAGCGTCGAAGCTGACGAAACGCTGGTCGAAATCTCAACCGACAAGGTTGACGCCGAGATCCCCTCACCGGTCGCCGGCACGCTGATCAAGATTCACGCAGTCAGCGGCGAGACGGTCGCAGTCGGCGCTCTGCTGGCCGAGATCCAGCCAGGCGACGCAGCAAGCGCAGCAGGCAATAGCGCTGCGCCAAGCAGCAAAGCAGCGGCCGAAGTGATCGACATCGTTGCGCCGGCGGCCGGCGAGTCGGTTAGTGAAGGGACGCTGCTCGATTGGCTCGTCCAGCCGGGCGACAAAGTCGAGGACGGCCAGACAATCGTCGAGTTTTCAACCGACAAGGTTGACGTTGAACTGCCAGCGCCGGCGAACGGCACGATCACCGAGCTGCTGGCCGGGTCGGGCGACACGATTCAAGTTGGCCAGCTGATCGCGCGGATGGAGAAGGGGGCTGGCACTGCGGCCAGCAAGGCCGCGCCGGCGCCGGCCGACCAAGACTCCGACAACGGTAAGCCGGCCGCCGCAGCGGCCGCCGATGGAGTGCGCGTATCACCGGTTGCGGCGCGCGTTGCGGCGGCCGAAGGCGTCGCGCTTGAAGCGATCAGCGGCAGCGGCGCCGGCGGCAAAGTTACAAAGGCCGACGTGCTGGCAGCCGGCGCCGGCAGCGCAGCGGCGCCGACCGCCGCAAGCGTCAGCGAGCTGCGCGGCGGCGGCGCAATGCTGGCGCGCTACATGGAGGAGAGCCTTGCGATCCCGACCGCCACCTCAATCCGCACGCTGGCGGTAACGCAGATGGACGCCCGCCGCGGCGAGCTAAAGGCCGCCGGTCAGAAGGTCTCATTCACTCACATCATCGCCTGGGCAATCGCGCGCGCCGCCGCCGATCAGATGCCGGTGATGGCCAACCACTTCGTTCAGCAGGAGGGCAAGCCGATGCGCGTCGTTGACGGCGCCGTCAACCTCGGCATAGCGGTCGACGTTGAGAAGAAGGACGGCTCGCGGACGCTGATCGTACCGGTGATCAGCAACGCCGGTGCACTCGACTTCAAGGGCTTCAAGGCGGCCTTCGACGAGCTGATCGATAAGGCCCGCACCAATACTCTGACGGCCGATGATCTGGTCGGCGCCAACATGACGCTGACCAACCCCGGTGGTATTGGCACCGGCGCCTCGGTGCCGCGCCTGATGGGCGGCCAAGGGACGATCATTGCGACCGGGGCGATCGGCTACCCGGCGGGGCTGGGCCAGATCGGCGGCCAGATCGGCGCCGAGAAGGTGATGACGATCACCTCGACCTACGACCACCGCGTCATTCAAGGCGCCGAGTCGGGCCGCTTCCTGGAGGAAGTCGAGTCCTACCTGGACGGCGAAAACGAGTTTTACGAGTCGCTCTTTGCCTCGCTTGGCGTGCCGCTCGGTCCGGCGGCGAGCGCGCCGCAAGCAACAGCGCCGGCGCCGCGCGCCGGCGGCGACGACCTTGAGCTGATGCAGGCGGTGCAGGCCGCAACTTCGCTTGTTAAGGCCTTCCGCACGCACGGCCACCTTGCCGCGATGCTCGATCCGCTCGGCACTGAGCCGGTCGGCGACCCGGCGCTCGACCCTGAGGGACTAAACCTGACCGACGCGCTGATGCGCCGAATCCCATCGAAGCTGCTGCGGATCTATCTGCCGGGCGAGAACCTCGCCGAGTCGCTCCCCTACCTGCGCGATGTTTACACCGGCACGATGGCCTACGAGAGCGAGCACATCGCCAGCCATCGCCAGCGCCACTGGCTGCGTGAGCGGATCGAGGGCAGCACCTACCGCCAGCCGCTGGCGCCGGAGGCGCAACGCCAACTGCTACGCCGTCTGCTGGCAGTTGACGCGTTGGAGCGCTTCATGCATAAGGCCTACATCGGCCAGCAGCTGTTTTCGATCGAAGGGCTCGACATGACGGTGCCGATGATCGATCAGGCGGTCGAGCTGGCCGCGGCCGGCGGCGCGCGCGAGGTCGTGATCGGGATGGCCCACCGCGGCCGACTGAACGTGCTGGCCCACAACCTTGGCCGCCCCTACGAAACAATCTTCGGCGAGTTCGAAGGTAACTCGACCGTCCAAGTCGTCAAAGCCGTGACCGAGATCCCTCAGGGCGGCACCGGCGACGTCAAGTACCACCACGGTTTCAAGCGCGACTTCATTTTGCGCGAGGGTGCCAGCGTGCTGGTCAAGCTGGAATCCAACCCCAGCCACTTGGAGGCCGTCAATCCGGTTGTGCTCGGCGCCACGCGCGCTGCCCAAACCGACCGCAGCGGGCCGGTAGCGCAGCGTGAACCGACAGCCGCCGTGGCGCTGGTAATACACGGCGACGCAGCGATGCCCGGCCAGGGCGTCGTCGCCGAAACACTCAACCTGCAGGGGCTTGACGGCTACAAGGTCGGCGGCACGCTGCACTTAATTCAGAACAACCAGGTCGGCTTCACGACCGACATCGAAGATGCTCGCTCAACCCACTGGGCATCCGACCTGGCGAAGGGCTTCGACGTGCCGATCATCCACGTCAACGCCGACGACGTCGAGGCCTGCATCTCGGCCGTTGACTTGGCGATGGCGTTCCGCGAGGAGTTTGGTCACGACGTACTGATCGACCTGATCGGCTACCGCCGATATGGCCACAATGAGGCCGACGAGCCGGCCTATACGCAGCCTGAGATGTACGCAACGATCAAGCAGCACACTCGCGTCTGCGAGCTTTACGGCGCAAAGCTGACCGCGGCTGGGGTCGTCACGCGAGATCAGGTTGAGGCTTGGCAGCAGGAGGCCTGGGACGCTCTGAGCAGCCGCCATCAGGAGCTGAAGGCAACGATCGCCGACGCCGCCGCGCTGGAAGAGATGTCACAGGTGACCGGCGAGTACCTGCTGGACCGCCGGTCGAGCCCGCGCGTTGAGACAAAGGTCTCCGATGATCAGCTGCGGGCGATCAGCGAACAGCTGCTGACCGTCCCGGACGGATTCGACACGCACAGCAAGCTGCAGCGCCAGCTGGAACGCCGCCGCGCCGCGCTCGGCGAGGAAGGCGGAATCGACTGGGCGCAGGCCGAATCGCTGGCGCTCGGATCGCTGCTAACTCAAGGAGTGCCGATCCGCCTCACCGGTCAGGACGCTGAGCGCGGCACCTTCAGCCAGCGCCACCTCGTCTTCCACGATGCAACAACCGGCCAGACCTACTCACCTATCCAGCATCTGAAGGACGCCGCGGCGCCGATCGAAATCCACAACAGCCCGCTCTCCGAGGCTGCCTGCCTTGGCTTTGAGTACGGCTACGCGCAGGAAGCGCCCGACTCTTTGGTTCTCTGGGAGGCCCAGTACGGCGACTTTGCCAACGGCGCTCAGGTGATCATCGACCAGTTCATCGCCAGCGGCCTCGCCAAGTGGGGCGAGAGTGCGCGGCTGACGCTGCTGCTGCCGCACGGATACGAGGGTGCCGGCCCGGAGCACTCCTCAGCCCGGCTTGAGCGCTTTCTGCAGCTCTGCGCCGAGGGCAACATGCGGGTCGCGAACCTGACGACTCCGGCCCAGTACTTCCACATGCTGCGCCGCCAGGCGACGATCGCCAAGCGCCGGCCGCTGGTGATCATGACGCCGAAGTCGCTGCTGCGCCTGCCGCAGGCAACTAACCGCCTCAGCCACCTGACCGATACTCGCTTCTACCCGGTGCTGGCCGAGCCGCGCGTGCCGGCCGAGAAGGTCACGCGGCTGCTGCTCTGCACCGGCAAGGTCTACTACGACCTGGTCGGTCATGAGCGCCGCCAGGGGAACGAGAGCGTCGCGATCGGCCGCGTCGAGCAGCTTTACCCGTTCCCGGAAGGCGACCTGCGCGATCTGTTCGCGCGCTACCCAAACCTTGAGGAGATTGTCTGGGTTCAGGAAGAGCCACGCAACATGGGCGCACGCGGCTTCATGTTCCCGCGGCTCGAGCAGATTCTGCCCGAAGGCTTTGAGCTCGGTTACGTCGGCCGGCCGGAACGCGCCTCACCAGGCGAGGGCTACCCGGCGGCGCACAATGCCGAGCAGCAGCGAATCCTCGCCAACGCGCTCGACCCTCAGCTCGACGTCAGCCCGTTCCCGGCCAAGCCGCCAGGCGAACGCTGATCGAGCGGCGCGTTAGGACGCAACGAACTGTAGGTCGATCTGCAGCTTGACATCGTTCGAGAGTGCGAAGCCGCCCTTTGGCAGCGGCGCGTTCCAGTCGAGGCCGAAGGCTGTGCGGTCGATCACCGTCTCCAGCCCGACGCCAACCTTGACGTTGCCCATCGAATCCTCGGTCGGATCGGTGATCTGACCTTTGGTGGTCACCCGTTCGGTCTTTCCCTTGATTGTCAGCTCGCCGTCAATCTCGGCGTCGTCGCCGTTGCGGCGGATCGCAGTCGAGACGAACGTAATCTCGGGGCTGTTTGCGCTGTCGAAGAACTCCGGGCTCTGAAGGTGGCCGTAGAGATTCTCGTCCTTAACGACGATCTTGTCGGGGCGCACCGATCCGCTCAGCTGAAGCTGACCGTCGGCCTCGGTCAGCGTCGCCGTGAAGTCGTCAAAGCTGGCGCGGAAGTTCGCGACGACCATGTGGCGCACCGAGAAGCCAGCGTGGGAGTGGGCAGTATCGAGATTCCAACTGTGTGCTGCGATTGCGTCAGTCATATGTGCCTTCCAGAAGGATAGTTGTATGCGCAGCCATAGCAGCAGCGGTTGCTGCGACGATTGCTGCGTGTGGGAACAGGTTGAGATAACGCTGGCGCCACGCCCGCGCGGCGCGCACCTGATCACGGGCGAGGTCGTTGCGGCGCTTGATCAGATGGAGCCGCCGCGGGTCGGGCTCTGTCACCTCTTCATTCGTCACACCTCGGCCTCGCTGACGCTGGGCGAAAACGCTTCCCCCGATGTGCGCGCTGACACACGCAGCTGGCTCGATGCTGCTGTCCCGGAGAGTTTTCCCTGGACCCACACGCTTGAAGGCGCTGACGACATGCCAGCCCACATCAAGAGCATGGTCACCGGCCCGTCACTATTGCTGCCGATCACCGGCGGCCAGCTGTCGCTCGGTACCTGGCAGGGCATCTACCTACTTGAACACCGCGATCACGGCGGCTCGCGGCAGTTAACTGCGACGCTCAGCGGCGCCGACGACTAAGCGGCGGCGGCTAAGCGGTCGCTAACGGCCCTTCCAGACCGGCTCGCGCTTCTCAGTGAAAGCGACCGCCCCCTCTTGGGCGTCCTGTGAGCCAAAGACGGGACCGGCGATCTCCATCTGCTTGTCCCAGAATTCAGCGTCGGTCCACTCACGCTGGGCCTCAAGGATCTGCTTCGTCGCAGTCAGCGCCAACGGACCGTTGACGGCGATCGCGCCGGCCAACTCAAGCGCCGCGTCAAGCGCACCGTCCGGCTCAGCCAGACGGTTGACCATTCCCAGCTCGTAGCCGCGCTCGGCCGTGATCATGTCGCCGGTCAAAGCCATCTCGACGGCAATGTTGAGCGGCAGCTTGCGCGGCAGGCGCAGCAGTGCGCCGCCGGCGGCGACCAATGAGCGCTTGACCTCAGGGATCCCAAGCTTGGCGCCCTTGGCGACGACCATCATGTCGCAGGCCAGGGCGATCTCGAGCCCTCCAGCGACAGCGAATCCTTCAACGGCCGCGATCATCGGCTTCACTGGCGGCGACTGGACGATGCCGCCAAAGCCGCGGGTCGGGTGCCAGGGCGTTTCGCCCGAGGCAAAGCCCTTGAGATCCATGCCGGCGCAGAAGCCGCCGCCGGCGCCGGTCAGGATGCCGACTGAGAGCGCGTCATCGCCGTCAAACTCTTCGAGCGCATCTCCGATTCCTTCGGCGACCGCTTTGTTGACGGCGTTGCGCTTCTCGGGGCGGTTGATCGTGACGATCAGAATGTTGTCGCGGCGCTCTGTGAGGACCGCGCTTTCGCTGGTTTCAGTCATAGGCGACACTCTAAGTCCGATCGGCCAATCGGCGCTGGCCGCTATAGGCTTGAAAGATGCAGATGGTTGCCCGGGATCTCTACCAACTGCCGTTGACGGTGCGCAGCGGCGTCAACGCCTACCTCGTCGGCGACCTGCTGGTCGACTCCGGCTACCCGCTACACGCGAAGCGTCTGCTACGCCAGACGGCTGGCCGCACAATCAACGCGCACGCGCTGACCCACGCCCACGCCGACCATGCCGGCAGCTCAAAGAAGCTTAAAGAGACGCTCGGAATACCGGTCTGGGTCGGCGCCGGCGACGGCGACGTGCTGCGTAGCGGCCGCGCTGAACCTGGCTCCGTTCCGTTTGGCCGCTCGCTGCTGAAGAGCTATATGAAGTTCCCCGGGCTCGAGCCGGACCGCGAGCTGCGCGAAGGCGACGAGCTGGCGGCGGGGTTCACGGTGCTTGAAACCCCAGGCCACAGCCCCGGCCACCTGGCCTTCTGGCGCGAGCAGGACCGGACGCTAATCTGCGGCGATGTCTTCTTCAACATGAGCCTTGCGACGACTGCGCCGGGGCTGCACATGCCGCCTGGGCTCTTCACGCCGGATCCGGCGCTAAACCGTGCCAGCGCACGGCGGCTGGCGGCGCTACAGCCAAAGCTTGTGCTGTTCGGCCACGGGCCGCCGCTGCGCGACCCAGAGCAGCTGAGCGCCTTCGCGGCAGCGCTGCCCGACTGAGCGGTCAGAGCTCAAAGAGCGTCAGGTCGGGTTCGCGCTCGCCGCGCAGAACCGCCAGATCAACCAAGGCGCAGGCGATGCCGCGGTCCTCGGCCAGGGTGCGCGCCTGCGGCTTGATCTCCTGCGCTGCCAGCACGCCGCGGCAGTCAGTCATCGCCGGGTCGCGGCGGATGAACTCGAGGTAACGGGTCAGCTGCTCGACCGCCTCGATCGTCGCAACGCGCTTGATCTCAACCGCAACCCAGCCGTCGCCAGCGTCACGGCACATCAGATCGACCGGGCCGATGCCGGTCGGCCACTCGCGCCTGACGAGTCGGAATCCTTCACCGCAAAACTCTGGCGCGGCGGCCAGCGCCTCCTGAAGGTGGGCCTCAACGCCGTCCTTCTCCAGCTCGGCCGCCTCGCCCATGTCGTGCTCAACGTCGGACAGCAGTTCAAAGATCCTGATCTCCAGCCGATCTTCGCTCTTACCGGCCCGCTTGCGAACCGTAATCCGCTCCAACGGGTCGCCGTGATGCTCAATCACGGTCGGCGGCGTCATCCAGTTCTGCGGTTTGTAGCCGCCGCTGTCGGCGTGGACCATCACCGAACCGTCGTCCTTCAGCATCACCAACCGCAAAGCCTCGGGCAGCACCGTGTCCAGACGACCGGTATAGGTCACTTCGCAGCGGGCAACGAGCAGGCGCATTGGCGCCGAGGCTAACGAATCGTCAGCGTCTTGCTTGCGGCGGCCTTCGTGAACGGGTAGCTCGCGGTGTAGCTGGCCGAGGCGCGCCAGCGGCCCTTGCTGAGCTGCTGGACAAAGCTGAAGGGTGCCGCCGGGCTGCGCTGACGAGCGTACTTCGTGACCCAGTAGTAGCTAACTCGCTTCGTGGCCCAGCGCTTACGTGTGTAGCGCTGCCAGCGAAGCCAGATCGTGCCGGTCGGCAGCAGCTGCTTGCCGGGGACGGTCAACCGTCCGCGAACCGTCTTCACCCGCTTCTTGCCGGTGACCTTGAATGACAGCGCCGTCTGCTGGACCGGCAGCGTGCGCATGTTGATCCGATCGACGCTGACAGTGCTGTAAGAGCTACTGCCGGCCACGTCGGTCGCCCGAACCTTGATGATCGTTGGGCCAAACGGGAGCTTCGACGTCGTCAGCGTCCGCTCCAGCGGAACGTCGTTGGTTGCCAGCGCGCCTGAAACACGCGAACCGTTGATGTAGAACTGAAGGCTCTTCAGGCCGCTGCCGGCGTCGTGCGCCGAGGCTGAGATGTAAATCTGGTCCTGAAACTGGGTGGCGGCGACCGGCGAGAGAATCTTGATCACCGGCGGCTCAAGATCGCCGCATGAGGTTTTCAGCTGATCGCCTTCGGTGGCGACGGAACGCATCGCCGCCCAAGACGCGCGCCGCGTTCCGTTCCAGCGCAGCAGCCCGTAACGGTTCAGCTCGCTTTCGGCCGAGCCAGCGTCACGGGCGCTGAACCAGATCCCGGTCTGCATGTAGGGGTAGCCGGCGAGGCAGTGGTAAGCCTGCGTCAGAAAGTCGGCCTGGGCGGACTCGCTTACGCCGGCGTCCTTCAGCCCTGCCCAGGCACCGCGATCGCAACGTGTCGTCGTCGCTGACCAGCCCATCTCCGACATCGTGATCGGTTTTCCGCCGTCGCCGTGAGCGACCATCACCGCGTGAACCTCGCGGAAGCCGAGAAATGTGAAGCGGCCGATGCGGCCGCCTTCGGAGTAGAAGACCGACGGCGGATTGATGCCACAGGCCGTGTCGGTATGGACCCCGACGGCGTCGAACGAACCCCGGGCACCTTGGTCGTAGAGGCCCTGAACGAAGTCGTAGTTATTGCCGGTCAGCGGCCCGGCGACGACCTGCGTGGCCGGGTCGGCGCTTTTGATCGCAGCGTAGGAAGCCTTCAGCAGCGGCGCGTAGTTGGCTGGGCTTGGCGTTGTGCCGTGCCAGAACTCGGCTTCGTCCGGCTCGTTCCAGATCTCCCATGACTGAACGCGGCCCTTGTAACGAGCGGCCAACCGGCCGATGAAGCTGGCGTAGCTGGCCGGATCGGTGGGTGGCACAAGAAAGTCGCTGGAGCCATTGGCCCAGCGTGGTGATCCGATCACCGTCAGCGCGACCTTCTTCTTCGCTGTGTGGGCGCGGGAAACAAAGTCATCGAGCTCGATGATCGCACCGCCGTCGTAGCTGCCAGCGCGCTGCGGTTCGGTCGCATCCCAGCGAACGAAGCGGCGCACCCAAGTGACGTCGAGCGCGTTGGCGTCGGCAATCGCCGTCGCTGCACCGCCGCTGACGCTGATCCCGGTCTCGGCCGCCCGGGCGCTCGCGGCGCCGCCCAACGACAGGCAGAGCGTCGCGGCAAGCAGCAGCAATCCAAAACCAAGTCGCTGTTTCACAGCAGTTAAGAGCCCGGCGGCGTCCAGACGTGACGTTTTTGACAGTGCTGCCATATCGGTTAGAACACCGCCAAAGACGCCTCGATGCGGCCTACTGCTCATGCCGCCGGCAGCACGCGCGGCTGCTGCTCACGTAACCGCTCCAGCAGCCCGCGCAGCTCGCCATCGTCGGGCTCCAGCGCCAACGCCCGCTCGGCCGCGGCGATCGCGTCGCTCAGCCGGTCGCTGCGCGCCAGCGCGTGCGCCAGCCGCGACCAGGCAACGCCCGAGTCAGGCTCCAGCAGCGTCGCCTGCTCGCAGGCCGTCAGCTCACCGCCAAGGTCGCCGACCAGCTGGTTCGCGAGTGCCAGATCGAGCAGCCCTTGCGCCGTTGGTGCCAGCTCGCGCGCCTGCTCCAGAACCTCGACAGCGCGGGCGCTGTCGCCGGTGCGCAGCGCCAGGCGGCCGATCCGCTCCCAAGCATCGGCGTCCTTCGGCGCCAGCGCAGCGGCGCGCTCCGCAGCCTCAGTCGCCAGATCAAATGCCTGCATCTGCTCGTAGATGCGTGAGGCAAAGCGCTGCGGCGCCGGCCGCTCGCGCTCAACCCTCGCCCAGTCGCGGACCGAGCGGGCGGCGGCGTCCAGTTCGCCCGCCTGCCAGAAGGCAAAGGTCATCAGCCGCAGCACGGCAGCGTTCAGAGGCTCGGCGTCGCGCGCGTAGATCAGCCGCTGCGCGGCGAGCTGATAGTCGCCGTCGGCGATCGCGTGGCGCGCCGCCGTGACAAAGCGCTCAACTCGGTCGGCGCCGGGGTCGGGCCTGGAGAAGTCGACGAACTGCAGGCTGTCGGCCGGCACGGTGCGCACGCCAGGCTGGAAGCTGACCCGTGCCCACTGCTGAATGTCGTCGCCATCGCCGGTGAAGTAGATGCCGCTGACCGTTCCAACGCCCCACTCCGGGTATGACAGGCAGCGGGCGTAGCGGTGGACGACCGAGTGGTCGGGAACCTGCGACGCGAAGGGGTCGTTGGCCTTGCGGTCGCTGTCGGCGGCCTGGCGGCGCTGCTCGGCCTCCCAGGCCCGTTGCCCCTCCTCGGCCCGCGCCTTGCGCGCCGCCGCGGCGCTGACCTTGACGGCGACAGCGCTGACGCGGCCGCCGCGCAGCGACTCGGCCAAGCTCTCCAGCTGATCGGCGGCTCGGTTGATCGCTTTCAGGTGGCGCTCATGCGCCGCTTGCTTGCCGAGCGGCGCCAGATCGGGATGCCAAACCTTTGCTTGGCGTCGGCGCGCCAGCTGCACATCGCGCTTGTCGAACGGCGGCACCAGCTCCAGCAGGAGCGTCGACTGCTCGATGTCAAGCACGGTCGTCATAAGCCCCCGAGGCTAGTCGATCAGCTTGCGTTCCATCGCCGCAATCGCGACGCGCCACATCAGCAATCCGAACAGGATCAGGAACGAGAAATGCCAAACATCGGCCCACCCTTGCCAGCCGAAGGCGGCGTGGCGAACCAGCTGCACACAGTGGAACAGCGGGTTGAGCTGCGCCAGCGCCTGCACCCAGCCCGGCAGCCCGGTCAACGGAAAGAAGGTGCCGGCGACAAGGAACAGCGGCGTGATCACAGCGCTCGTCACATAGTTGAAATTGTCGATCCCTTTCAGCCAGCCGGCGATCGCCACGCCGGTACAGGCCCAGCCGTAACCGGCGACAAAGTTGATCAGCGGCACGGCCAGCATTCCCCAGCTGGGCTGAAGGCCAAAGACGATTCCAACAAGCAGCGGCGCGCAGCCGTAGACCGACGCCCGCAGCGCCAGCCACAGCGCTTCACCGGTGACAAGCTCCTCGGTGTCGACCGGCGCAGCGAGGATCGCGTTGTAGGTGCCTTGGAACTTGTACTTGATGAAGGTGCCGAACATCGCCGGGAAGATGCTTGAGAAGAGCACCGCCGTGGCAACCGTGCCGGTGGCGACAAAGTCGATGTAGTTGTAGCCGCCGACGACCGATACCAGCGAGCCGAAGCCGAAGCCAAAGGCCAGCAGGTAGATCGTTGGCTCAACCGTTGACGAGAAGGTTGTCGAGCGCCAGTAGGACGAGAAGTTGATGATCTCGCGCACCAGCACGCCGCCGATCGCGCTGCGCTCGAGCCGCCCGGGGTCACGCTGCTGGGCTGGGACTGTGCTCACCCGATCTCCTCGCCGGTCAGCAGCACAAAGACGTCCTCAAGGTTGGCCGGACGGCGCTCACCGGCGGGCGCCCGGCCGGCCGCGTCGTTGAGCCCGAGCACGGCGATCGAGGTGCCGGTGCGACGGGTTGGGAAGCCTTCACGCGCCATCTGCGCCTCGGCCTCGGCCAGCCGCTCGGGCGAGCCGTAGATCTCAACCGCGTCGCGGCCGGCATGCTCAGCCACCAGCTGCGCCGGCGCGCCGACAGCAACCGCAGTTCCGTGCGAGACGATCGTCACCGAGTCGCAGAGCCGCTCAGCCTCCTCGATGTAGTGCGTCGACATCAGGATTGAGACGCCTTCGCTGCGCAGCAGGTCGATCAGCGCCCACAGCTCCTGGCGGACCTGCGGGTCAAGGCCGACGGTCGGCTCGTCGAGCAGCACCAGCTCCGGCTGATGGATCAGCGCCCGGCCGATCAGCAGCCGGCGACGCATCCCGCCCGACAGCTGATCAACCTTTGAGTCGCGCCGCGCCCCCAGATTGGCGATCTTCAAGACGCGCTCAACTGCGGCGCCGCGCTGCGCCTTGGGCACGCGGTAGAGGTGCGCGAAGACGATCAGGTTCTGCTCAACGGTCAGCGTCGTGTCGAGGTTGTCGAGCTGAGGCACGACGCCCATCCGCGCCCGCGCCGCCTTCGAGTCGCCAGGCAGCTCGTGGCCGAGCACCGTGATTGACCCCTCGTCGGCAATCGTCTGCGCCGTCAGCATCCGGATCGTCGTTGACTTGCCGGCGCCGTTTGGGCCCAGCAGGCCAACGCAGCTGCCGGCAGGAACCTCAAGATCAAGGCCGTTGACGGCCGTGATCTCGCCGTAATGCTTGACGACCTGGCGTAGCTGAAGTGCGGCGGCTGCTGATGACACGCCAACAGGATCGCATCCCGCTCTATCGTTCAGCCAAATGGCCCACCAATACATCTTCACGATGCACAAGCTGACGAAGACCTACCCGCCCGATAAGACGGTGCTCAGCGATGTTTCGCTGTCCTTTTATCCGGGCGCGAAGATCGGTGTGCTGGGCTACAACGGGGCCGGCAAGTCGAGCGTCCTGCGGATCATGGCCGGCCAAGACGAGGATTACCGCGGCGACGCCGCGCTGGCGCCGGGCGCCAGCGTTGGCCTGCTCGATCAGGAACCGCAGCTCGACCCGTCGAAGGACGTCAAGGGCAATGTCGAGGAGGGGGTCGCTGAAACAAAGGCGCTGCTCGACCGCTTCAACGAGCTGGCCGCCAACTATTCGGATCAGACGGCCGAGGAGTTCGGCGAGCTGCAGGCAAAGATCGATGCCGCCAACGCTTGGAGCCTCGACACGCAGCTGGAGTACGCGATGGACGCACTGCGCCTGCCGCCCGGCGACGCCGATGTGACCAAGCTCTCTGGCGGCGAGCGCCGTCGCGTGGCGCTCTGCCGGCTGCTGCTTGCAGCGCCTGACCTGCTGCTGCTGGACGAGCCGACCAACCACCTTGACGCCGAGTCGGTCGGCTGGCTGGAGCGCCATCTGGCCGAGTACAAGGGCGCCGTCGTCGCCGTCACGCACGACCGTTACTTCCTCGACAACGTTGCCGGCTGGATCCTCGAGCTGGACCGCGGCCGCGGCCTCCCCTACGAAGGCAACTACTCGAGCTGGCTTGAACAGAAGCAGGCTCGCCTGCAGCAGGAAGGCAAGCAGGAGAAAGGGCGCCAGAAGACGATCGCCTCAGAGCTGGAGTGGGTGCGCGAAAACCCGAAGGGGCGGCGCAAGAAGGCGAAGGCGCGGATCACCAACTACGAGGAGCTGCTCGCCCAGGAGGCCGCAGTCAAGCTCGACCAGGTTCAGATCCACATCCCGGCTGGCCCGCGGCTCGGCGGCGTTGTCGTCGAAGCGAAGGATCTGAAGAAGGGCTTTGGTGAGCGACTGCTGATCGAACAGCTCAGTTTCTCGCTGCCACCGGGAGCGATCGTTGGCGTGATCGGGCCGAACGGCGCCGGCAAGACGACGCTGTTCAAGATGATCACCGGCGAAGAACAGCCCGACGCCGGCGAGCTGCGGATCGGCGAAACGGTGCAGATCGCCGCCGTTGACCAGAGCCGCGACGCGCTCGACGACGAAAAGAACGTCTGGGAGGAGATCAGCGGCGGCGCCGAGCAGATAATCGTCGGCGAGCGCGAGATGAACTCGCGCGCCTACACCTCGTCGTTCAACTTCAAAGGCTCCGACCAGCAGAAGAAGGTCGGCACGCTCTCTGGTGGCGAGCGCAACCGGCTACACCTCGCAAAGGTGCTCAAAAGCGGCGGCAACCTGCTGCTGCTGGACGAGCCGACCAACGACCTTGACGTTGACACGCTGCGCGCGCTGGAAGAGGCGCTGCTCAGTTTTGCCGGCTGCGCCGTTATTATTTCGCACGATCGCTGGTTCCTTGACCGCGTCGCGACGCACGTGCTGGCCTTTGAGGGCGATTCGCAGGTGACCTGGTTCGAAGGCAACTTTGAGGCCTACGAGGAGCACCGTCATGAGCTGCTCGGCGACGAGGCCGACCGGCCGCACCGGATCAGCTACAAGCGCCTGACAAGGGACTGAAGCAGCGATGATTGAGATCTCGCTGTTCACCGATCCAGGGTGCCCGTGGGCCTTCTCAGCTGAACCGTTCCGGCGCAAGATCGAGTGGCTCTACGGCGATCAGATCGCTTGGCAGCTGATGATGGTCGGACTGGCCGAAGATCCGGACGAGTTTGCCGCCAAGGGACTGACGCCGGGAAAATTGGCAACAGGCGCAAAGATGATCGCCGCCGCCCACGGCATGCCGATCAACAGCGCTGAGCGCGAGCGGTTGACGGCGACGCTGCCGGCTTGCCGGGCCGTTGTCGCAGCCGGCCTCAACTTCCCCGGCTGCCAGCAGACGCTGCTGCGCGCAATCCAAGTGCGCGGCTTTGGCGGCGAGCTGATCGACGAGCCGGCAACGCTAGCCGCAGCCGCTGGCGATGCGGGGATAGACCCGCACGAGCTTCAGCAGTGGTCGGCCGACGAGCAGACCGCCGCGGCGCTTGCAGCCGAGATGGCTCGCGCCCGCCAGCCGCTGCCCGCGGCGCTGGTTATGGACGAGCGGCTCGCCGACTGGGAGGGCGGACGGCGCTACAGCTGCCCGTCATACGAGCTGCGCGTCGAAGGCCGCGAGCCGGTCGCAATCCCCGGCTTCCAGCCGTGGTCGACCTATGACGTTGCGCTGGCTAACCTCGCGCCGACAGCGAACCGCCGCGCCGCGCCCGATGATCCACGAGAGCTGCTGGAGTGGGCGGGCGAGCCGCTGGCAACGCGTGAGGTTGCCGTCGTGATGGGGATCGAGCACGATCAGGCGGCGGCAGCGCTGGCAGAGGTTGCGCAGCGCCGCGAAGTTGGCAGAGACTCCTACTGGTCGCTGTAGTCAGCTAAGCGAGTCAAGCGCAGCGCCGAGCCCGCGCAAATCTTCAAGCACGATGTCGGCGTCGGCAAGCTGGTCGGCTCCGAACGGGCCGGTCGCGACGGCAATCACCTGCGTACCGTCGGCCCGCGCGCAGGCGATGTCGCGCGGCGTGTCGCCGATCACAACGGTCTGGGCGGCGGCCCAGTCGCTGCCGCCATTCCACATTTGCCCGGCTCGGCGGCGGGCGATCGGCGGCAGATCGTTGCGATCGATGCTGTCGCAGCCAAAGCCACCTTGGCCAGCGGCGAACGGGTAGAGGATCCCGGCGGCGGCGAGTTTCAGCCGCGCCACCTGCTGGATGTTGCCGGTCACGAGCGAGCAGCGATAGCGATCATCATCGGCCAGCTCAGCCAGCGTCTGCGCCGCCTGCGGCGCCAAACGCTCGGCCAAACTGGCCGGCACCAACCGCTCGTAGTGGACCGCCGTCGCGGCGATGAACTGCTCGCGCCGCTCGTCAAAACCGGCGTCGTCAACGCCGGAGTGGCGAACGATGTCGCGGGCGATCGCCTGGTCGGTCCGCCCCGCCGCCTCGACGCCGCGAGCGCGTTCGCTTGGCTCAACCTGCCAGACCTCCGCCAGCGCCATGATCACGGCCGCAGCGTGCGCTTCGGCGCCCTTCAGCAGCAGCGTCCCGTCGATATCGAAGAGCAGCAGCACGGCGGCGGTCCTAGTCGGCGCTCAGCGCTCGAACGAAATGTCAGCCGGCAGCCGCAGCGCAAAAGCTGCGATCAACTTTGCTGCGTTCTCGACGTCGTCGAGCTGAACAACCTCGACCGGCGAGTGCATGTAACGCAGCGGCACTGAAACAAGCCCGGTCGGCACACCGCCGCGTGAGCGGTAGATCGCGTCGGCGTCGGTGCCGGTATGCCGGCCCGATGCGGCCAGTGTGTACGGGATCTTCTCGGCCTCGGCCGCCTCGATCAGCAGTTCGGAAATCATCGGGTGCAGGCTGGTGCCGCGCTCGATCACCGGGCCGCTACCAAAGTGGTGGCTACCAAGCTGCGACTCCTCAACGTCTGGCGCGTCGGTGGCGTGCGTCACGTCAACGGCGATCGCCAGGTCCGGCGCCAGCGAATGGGCGGTCGTCGTCGAGCCGCCAAAGCCGGTCTCCTCCTGGACCGCCGCAACGGCGATCACTTCGCCCGCTGCGCCGCCGGCCTTGGCCACCAGCCGCGCCGCCTCGTAGGCGACGTAACAGCCAAGCCTGTTGTCCATCGAGCGCGAGGCAACGCGGCCGCCCTGCAGTTCGACCGGCTCACCGGCGATCACTGCGACATCGCCAACGCGGACCAGCTTGCGTGCAGCGTCGCCGTCAACGGCGCCGATGTCGATGTGCATCGACTTCATCTCGGGGACCTTCTTGCGGTCATCGGCGTCGAGCAGGTGGATCGGCTTCTTGCCAATGACGCCTGGTACCACGCCATCGCGCGTTGCCAGCTCGACCCGCTGGCCAACGAGCACCTGCGGGTCCCAGCCGCCGACGCCGGTAAAGCGGATGAAGCCAGTGTCCTCAATGTGCGTGACGATCAGGCCAATCTCATCGATGTGACCGACGATCGCCAGCGACGGGCCGTCGGCGGTTGCGGCGACGCGGGCGAGCGAGCTGCCCATTACGTCGGCTTCAACCGAGCCGGCAAAGGCGGTGGCCGCTTCGCGCCAGACGGCCGCCGGCGTTGCCTCATTGCCGGATGGTCCGTGGGCGGTTAGCAGCGAGTTCAGAACGGGAGGAATGGTCATCGCCTGCGAGCCTAGCGGCCGCGGGCCGAACATCGGCCTTGCCGTGGCACGGATGATGGCCCACATCACCTACCTGTCGGAGCAGTCGTTCGCACACAAGTTTGGCCGTGCGCGGCGGATCGAAGGGACCGAGCCAGGACTTGGGCCAGACTTCGGGGTTGAGCATTACCTCCACCATCAAGGCGCCAGCTTCCTCAGCCGCTTCGACGCGCTCACCTATTCAGCAGCGACTGGCATTTTGCCGCAGGCCACTCCGAGCTGATCGTCGCTGCGCTGAGCGCGCGCGCAGTCAATGCGGATCACAGGCCGATCGAATCACCGTGGAGCCATGACTCGTTCCTGCTCGATCTGCCCGAGTACCACGAAGCGCTGGCGCAGTTTCTTCAGCGCGACGCGACCTGACGGAGCAGATACGGCAGGATGCCGCCGTGGCGGAAGTACTCCGCTTCCTTCGGGGTGTCGATCCTGACAACAGCCTCAAACTCAACCTCGCCCGCCGTGACGCTGGCGACGGTTGGCATGCCGCCTTCGTTCAGCGCCTCGGCGACGCCGCTGATGTCGAACAGCTGATTGCCCTTCAGGCCAAGCGACTGCGCATTCTCTCCTTCGGGGAACTGCAACGCAAGCACGCCCATGCCGATCAGGTTGGAGCGGTGGATCCGCTCAAAGCTCTCGGCAATCACGGCCCGCACGCCAAGCAGCGCCGTGCCCTTTGCCGCCCAGTCGCGCGATGAGCCGCAGCCGTACTCGCGGCCGCCAAGCACGACCAGCGGCGTTCCCTGCTCGCCGTAAAGGATCGCCGCATCGTAAATCGTCATTTCAACGCCGTCCGGCTGGTGACGCGTAACGCCGCCCTCAGTCCCGGGAGCCAGGAGGTTGCGCAGGCGGTTGTTGGCGAAGGTGCCGCGAACCATCACCTCGTGGTTGCCGCGCCGCGATCCGTAGGAGTTGAAGTCGACCGGTTTGACGCCAAGGGCCTGCAAGTAGAGGCCTGCCGGACTGTCCGGCTTGATCGCGCCAGCCGGCGAAATATGGTCGGTCGTGACGCTGTCGCCAAGGATCGCCAGCAGACGCGCGCCAGCGATGTCGGTCACCGGCTGCTGCTCAACCGGCATCCCGTCGAAATAAGGCGGGCGACGGATGTAAGTTGAATCGGCCTCCCAATCAAAGCGGTCGCCGACAGGCACCTGCAGAGCAGCCCAGTTGGCGTCGCCGTCGTAGACTTGGGAGTATCTCTTGCGGAACATGTCGGACTGGACGGCCTGCTCAACCGCGGCGGCAATCTCAGCGCCGCTTGGCCAAAGATCCCGCAGCAGCACATCGTTGCCGTCGGTGTCCTGGCCGAGCGGATCGGTCATCAGGTCGGTGTCCATCGTTCCGGCCAGCGCGTAGGCAACAACCAGCGGCGGCGAAGCTAGGTAGTTCATCTTTACGTCGAGATTGATCCGCGCCTCAAAGTTACGGTTGCCGGAAAGCACCGAGCAAACCGTCAGATCGTTAGCGCGAACTATTGCGGCGACCTCCTCCGGCAGCGGCCCCGAGTTGCCAATGCAGGTCGTGCAGCCGTAGCCAACAAGGTTGAAACCGAGCCCGTCGAGCGGTTCCTGCAGACCGGCGCGAACTAGGTAGTCGGTGACAACTTTGGAGCCCGGCGCCAGCGAAGTCTTAACCCACGGCTTGACACTGAGACCACGCTCAAGCGCCTTCTTTGCCAGCAGGCCGGCGGCGACCATCACCGATGGGTTGGATGTGTTGGTGCAGCTGGTGATCGCGGCAATTACAACGTCGCCATGTTTCAATGAGGCATTTTTGTCAGCAACAATGTCGCTCGCGAAGCTCGGCAGCTCGGCCTGGTAGTTGGCCTTGGCGTCACTTAATGAAACGCGGTCCTGCGGCCTGCGCGGACCGGCGATCGACGGCACGATGCTGCCAAGATCGATCGCCATCGTCGCCGAGAAGAGCGGCTCGATCCCGTCCGGCTCGTACCACATGCCCTGGGCGCGAGCATAGGCCTCAACCAGCTCAACCTGCCGCTCGGGCCGCCCGGTGAAGCGCAGGTAACGGATTGTCTCGGCGTCGATCGGGAAGATCGCACAGGTCGATCCAAACTCGGGGCTCATATTGCCGATCGTCGCCCGGTCGGCAAGTGGCAGCTGCGCAACCCCGGGGCCGTAGAACTCGACGAACGAGCCAACCACGCCGCGTGTCCGCAGCAGGTTGGTGACTGTAAGCACGAGGTCCGTCGCCGTCGCGCCCTCCGGCAGCGAGCCCTCGAGCCTGACGCCAAGCACGCTCGGGATCAGCATCGATACCGGCTGGCCAAGCATTGCCGCCTGGGCCTCAATCCCGCCAACGCCCCAGCCCAGGACGCCGAGGCCGTTGACCATCGTCGTGTGGCTGTCAGTGCCAACCAGCGTGTCGGGGAAGGCCTGGCCGCTGCGCTCATCAAGGCAAACAACGCGCGCCAGATACTCAAGGTTGACCTGATGGACAATCCCGGTGTCGGGCGGGACAACACGCAGCTGCTCAAAAGCCTGCTGGCCCCAGCGGAGGAACTTGTAACGCTCGCCGTTGCGCTGAAACTCGCGCTCAGCGTTGATCGCGAAAGCGTCGGCACTACCGAAGGCGTCAACTTGAACTGAGTGGTCGATCACCAGCTCGGCTGGCACCAGCGGCTCGACTGCCGCTGCGTCGCCGCCGAGCTCGACGACGGCGTCGCGCATCGCGGCAAGGTCGACAATCGAGGGAACGCCGGTGAAGTCCTGCATCAGCACACGCGCCGGGCTGAAGGCAATCTCAACGCTCGGCGCGGCAGCAGCGTCCCAGCCGGCCAGCGCCTCAATGTCGGCTGCTGTCACATCGCCCTCACCTTCGTG
Organism: Solirubrobacteraceae bacterium; assembly: GCA_039744215.1. GTDB lineage: Bacteria > Actinomycetota > Thermoleophilia > Solirubrobacterales > Solirubrobacteraceae > F1-60-MAGs163. The sequence goes on along the minus strand of JBCJTT010000010.1, from coordinate 28,862 downwards.
GCGCAGCAGATTCTCCAGCAGCAGCTTCAGCGAAAACGGCAGCCGCGCAACGTCGAAGCGGTCCTGCAGAGCATCGATCCGGAAGATCTCAAGCTCGCGCCCCTTGACCTTCAGCACTGCGCGCGAACCGAAGCTGTCAGTTGCCACCGGCCGCCACCTGCTGCGGAATGCCGTCGAGCATCGCCTTTGTCTCTTTCAGCCCGTTCAGCGGCGCGTTGGCGGCCGGAGCGGGGCTGTTGCTGCTGTTGTCAGCTGAGCTGAGCAGGATCAAGACCGCGGCGATAACGACGACAACGCCGATCAGGCCGGCGATCATCATGTTGCGGCGCTTGGCCGGGTCGGGCGGGCTATATGAACTCATTCCGTCATTCTCGCAGGTTCGCTTTACAATGCGCGGCGCGCGATGCGGCGCGAAACCGGGTCGGCAAAGCGGGTCATCAGGCTGCCCAGCAGCGCGAGGATTAGGACGTAGCCAGCCGCCAGCGGCCCGAGCCGAGGATCGACGCCCGCCGCCACGGCGAGCGAGGCGATGATGATCGAGAACTCACCGCGCGCGACCAGCACCGTACCGGCGCGCAAGCGGGCGGCGTGGCCGGTGCCACTTCGGCCCGCGACATACCAGCCTGTAGCGATCTTCCCGGCGGCGCCGAGGATGCAGAGAATCACAACCCAGACGACGACCGACGAGACACCGGCAAGGTTGATCTGCAGACCGAAGAAAACGAAGAATGCGGCGGCGAACAGATCGCGCAGCGGCGTCAGTGCGCTGCGGGTGCGGTCGGCCAGCTGACCGGAAACGGCGATTCCGACGAGGAACGCCCCGACCGCTGACGAGACATTTGCAGTCTCGGCGATCCCCGCGACAAGCAGCGTCAGGCCAAGCATCAGCAGCAGCAGCGCCTCGCCTCTGACCGTGCCGAACAGCCGATCGGCGTGGTGACTGCCACGGAGGGCAATCAGCAGTACGACAACGGCGACCGCAACTGCCACGGCGACCGACCCGATAGTGGCCGCAAGCGCTCCGCCGGCGAGGACGGCCGTCAGCACCGGCAGATAGCCGGCCATCGCCAGATCCTCGATCACAAGGATCGACAGCACGCCGGGAGTTTCGCGGTTACCGATCCGACCCAGATCCTCCAGAGTTCGAGCAACGATCCCCGAGGAGGAGACCCAGGCGATACCGGCAAGCGCCAGCGATGCGGTTGTCCCGAGCCCCATCAGCAACCCAATTGCTAGCGCCGGCAGCGCGTTCAGCGCGGCGTCAAGGGCGCCGGCGCGGCGCTGCTGGCGCAGCGTCTGGAGCAGCTCAGCGCCTGTGTATTCAAGGCCGATGAAGAACAGCAACAGAACGACTCCGATCGCAGCCCCGAGCTCAATAACCTCCGAGGGAACTTCGATTGGCGCCGACAGCACGCCAAGCAGCACGCCGACTGCCAAGTAGAAGGGCACCGGGCTGGTGCGCAGATAGACGGCCAGCCGCGACAGAGCACCCAGCACGATCAGCAGTGTGCCGACTTGCATCAGCACAATCGCCAGATTGCTCTCAGCGCCGCTGACGACGGCGAGCGGCAAGCTGAGGATCAGCCGACTCCAAGCAGCGCCTCAGCAGCGCCAACGCCCTCAAGCGTCCCGACTGCGATCACTGTGTCACCTGCCTTGAACTGAAAATCGGGTGTTGGGGCTGGCGTCGCGCTGCTGCCGCGCAGCACAGCAATAATCGAGACACCGGTGCGCGTTCGCATCTCGGTCTCACCAAGCGTCCGTCCAGCGAAAGGCGAAGCTTGCTCAATCGGGATCCATTCGATGGCAAGATCACCAACTGCTTCACGGACCGCGCCAAAGTGCTTCACCAGCTGCGAAAGCCCAAGTAGTTCGGCAAGCCGCTCGGCGTCACCGTCGGCAAGCCGCAGTGAGCGCTCGCAGGAGTCGGGGTCTTCACGGTCGTAGAGCAACAGCTCGCGGTCGCCACTATTGCGAGTCAGTACTCCAACCCGCTCGCCCCGCACCGTCGTGAATTCGTGGCGGACACCGACACCCGGCAGCCGTGATTCGTCGATCGTCGTCATCGTTTGATCGTAGCGACCGCAGAACCCAGACGATAATCTCCGCCGCGATACCCAACTAGATCCTGTGCTTGCTCGCCCCGGCGATTCGGATGACTTCTCGAAGTACAAACTTCCGCTCAGCCGCCCGGCCGCGCTCCTTCGCAGACTGAGCGCGGCTCAGTCCAGCCGCCTGTCGAAGGCACGCAGCGTTCCAAGCGCGATCTGTGTGCAGGCCTCGACCGACTGCCAGTCGACGTTCTCGGGCAGGTCGCTGGGGTGGTGGTAGTGCGGGTAATAGCCGGGGCCGATCGAGAGGATTGAGATCGCCGGGATCGCTCGGTTGAGCGCCAGCAGCGGGTCGGTCCAGGCGCCGAGCCGCCAGCGTTGCGGTGATGGCTGACCGGCCAGCCGGGCGCCTTCGTCGGCCAGCGCCAGATCGGCCTCGCGGTAGCGGTGTGTCAGCAGCGCCCCCTCGCCAGCGGCGACGATCGGCGTGCCGCAGCCAAGCGTGTCGAGCCCAATCACGAGCGTCGAATCGACTGGCAGCGAGTCACGGCGCGCTTCAAGGAAGGCGTGGAAGCCTCCCATCCCCGACTCCTCGCCGCCGACCAGCGCGAACTGAACCTCTACCTGGCCCAGTGGGTCGGCCGTCAGCTCCGCTGCCAGCGCCAGCGCCGCGGCGACACCGGTCGCGTTGTCGTTCGCGCCGGGGACAACCGGCGAGCGGGCGATGTCAAGGTTCAGCGCGATTGCGGCTCCGTTCAGCAGCGTGGCGGGCAGCGCGACGAGCCGCCGGCGCAGCGAGCGGCGCGGCAGCAGCGCGGCGAGCGCGGCGGCTACCAGAGCAACGCCCTGAAGTGCCATTACGGGCTCGACCTTCCGCGTCGCCAGATGGCGCGCCGCGCCGGCTTCAACAAGCCGCGGGTGCCATGCCAGCCCGGTCTTGGCGGCGTCAATGTGAGCGACGATCACGACCGTTGCGCGGCGCTCGCCAGCGGATCCGACCCGCGCAGTTGCGTTGGCTCCATCGCTGCCGCCGAACAGTCGTCGGCGCCAGGGCGAGCGCCCGCTGGCGTCGCGCTCCAGCGAGATCAGCGCGCCAAGTGCGAGCGCCGCGCCGCGAAGGCCACCGATCGACGGCGCCAACAGCCCGGCCAGCGAATGACCGGCGAAGCTCCAAGAGTTGGTTGCGCGGCCGCGGTAACGCTCGACAGCGACATCGGCGGCGCCGACCTCGGCCAGTCGAGCGACAGCCCAGCGCGCAGCTGCCTGCTCTCCGGCGCCGGCCGATCCTCGTTCGATCGCTGCCAGCGCCTCGACATCGGCGCGGAGTCTGTCCATCACCCGAGCCTATCGGCGGCGACGTTACGGGAGCGACGGGACTCGAACCCGCGACCTCCGGCGTGACTTCACCCCCCTCGAACTGGGAGGGGGCGTGGGCTGAGCTGCTTGAGCTCATCGGTCGTGGCGGCCGCGGCGGAGCACGCTGGCGCTGCTGAAGACGGTTGCGCGGCGTCGCGCGACGGACCGCCAAGCGCTCGCCGGCCGCCAGCTCGCCTGCAGCGCGGCCGGCTGCCAGCCCCGCCCCAGCCGGAAGCCAAGAGTTCATGCCAACAGCCGGCGCGGCAGCGTCGGCGCATGCCGCCCCAGCGGCGTCGCCGGCAGATGGTGGGGGAGTTTGGGCCGTGAGCCGACTAAGAGACATGACACCTTTCGCCGCCGCCGCGCGCAAGCTGGCGCTCGTGACCTTGCTGACCCTCCTCGCCGCAGCCACCCCGACCGCCCCGTCGCCCATGCCGGCACCTACGACGTGTACGCCTGCGACCCCAATCACGGCGGCAGCGCCGCCCGCTGATGCCCGCTCAACGACCGTCGTATGACCGTGGCTGCGCGCCGCTGGGGCTTGACGGACAAAGTATTTGGCAAGTTTCACAACAACAAAACTTGCCAAATACGTGCTGGGGACCGATACTCTGGAAGCGTGTCAACGACCGCCGACACCCCTACCGGGCGTGGCCCGAGCCCGCAGAGCGACGCCTCGCAGGTTCGCCGCCGCGTGCTCGCCGGCGGCGAACGTCACTGGCAGCTCGCCGACTTCCGCGACCTGAGCGCGAACGCCGCGGCGCACGCGCTCTCGCGCATGGCCTCCACAGGCGAGCTGCAGCGCCTCCGCAAGGGCCTCTACTACCGGCCGAAAATGACAGCAATCGGCCCCAGCCTGCCGAGCGCGACCTCAGCCCTCGCGCAGACCTTCCAGGCGCCGCTGCACCCGGCCGGGCTGAGCGCGGCCAACGCGCTTGGCCTGAGCACCCAGAACCCCGGGCGGGGGGAGTTCGCCACGCCGGCCGCCGCCGCGCCCGGCGCCCTTACGGGCGTCGTCGTCCACACCCGGCGCCCACACACCCGGACAGGACTCAGCGCACGCGACGGCGCGCTGCTCGAGACCCTGCGCGAACGCGCGCGATCGAGCGACCTGTCGCCCGAGGCGACCGAGCGACGCCTGCTGTCGCTCGTCTCTGACCCCGCCGACTTCCGCCGCCTCGCGACCGCCGCCCTGGCCGAGCCGCCGCGCGTGCGGGCGATGCTCGGCGCCCTGGGCCAGCAGGCCGAGTCGCCGGCAGGCGCGCTGAAGCAGCTGCGCGAGAGCCTCAACCCGATCAGCCGCTTCGACTTCGGGGCGCTCGCCGGCCTCGAGCACGCCCGCGACTGGCAGGCGCAATGAGGCTCCACGAGGACAACGACTTCGCCGCGTTCGTGACGGTCCGTTGCGCGACGCCGCGCGAGGCTCAGGCCCGCGACCGGCTTCTGTGGAGACCACGCCCCAGCACGCGGCGCCGGGAGCAGCCGCCCCAGTTCACGTCTTAGGCAGCGTCCGCCATCCTGCGGCGGGCGCCGACTCCACCGGTGGTCAGCTTGTAGAGCTTGCCCAGCTGCTGGGGCGTGTTGCGCGGGGTCGTCTGCTTGAGCCAGCCGTTGGGCAGCGACAGCCGGATGACCTTGTGCCAGGCCGACGCGACCTGCTGGGGCAGCGGGGCCGCATGGTAGTTCAGGCCGTAGCGCTCGAACAGATCCTTGACCTTCGGTGCGACCTCGGCGTAGCGGTTGCTGGGCAGGTCGGGGAACAGGTGGTGCTCGATTTGGTGCGACAGGTTGCCGGTCATGATGTGCAGGGCCGTGCTGCCGGTGATGTTGGCGGAGCCGATCATCTGCCGCAGGTACCAGTCACCCCGGGTCTCGCCGTCGATCGAGCGCTTCTCAAAGGTCTCAACGCCTTCGGGGAAGTGCCCGCACATGATCACGGAGTGGGTCCAGAGATTGCGGACGACGTTGGCGGTGAGATTAGCCGCGAGCGTCGGCAGGAACGACGGGCCAGAGAGCACAGGGTGGACGACGTAGTCCTTGGTGGCCTGACGGCGGATCTTCTTCAGCGTGGCCTTCGCGCGCGCCCGGAAGTCGGGGTTCTGGCGACGCTCCCTAGTGGCCAGATTCCTGCCCAGTTCGAGGTCGTACGCGGCGATCCCGTACTCGAAGAAGCAGGCGTTGATGAAGTTCCACAGCGGCTGCGCGAGGTAGAACGGGTGCCAGCGCTGGTCCTCGTCGACGCGCATGACGCCGAAGCCGAGGTCGTTGTCCTTGCCGATGACGTTCGTGTACGTGTGGTGCAGTTCGTTGTGCGAGTGCTTCCACTGCTCGGCCGGGCTCGCGCTGTCCCACTCCCAGGTGGTGGAATGGATCTTCGGGTCACGCATCCAGTCCCACTGGCCGTGCAGCACGTTGTGCCCGATCTCCATGTTCTCCAGGATCTTCGCGACGCTGAGGCCGGCCGTGCCGACCAGCCACGCCGGCGGGAACAGGGAGAACAGCAACACGCCGCGGCTGCCGAGCTCGATCTGGCGCTGGACCTTGATCAGCTTGCGGATGTAGGCCGCGTCGGCCTCGCCGCGGGAGTCGAGCACGGTCTGGCGGATCTGGTCGAGCTCCTCGCCGATCCGCTCGATGTCCTGCGCGGTGAGGTGGGCGATCGGGTTGTCGTCCTTGTTCTGGATGGCGGTCATGGGAGGTCCTCTCTAGTGGTCGATGTCACAGCGGCCGGCGGCCGCTGAGATGCAGGTCTGGACGAGGACGCCGTCGCCGGGCGCGGCGGTCGTGACCTCGCCGTTGCGCAGATCGCGTACGGCGCCTTCGCGCAGGGGAAGGACGCATCCGAAGCAGATGCCCATGCGGCAGCCGCTCGGCATCAGGACGCCGGCCGCTTCGGCGGCGTCGAGGATCGTGGTGGCGCCGTCCAGCTCGAGCGTCGTGCCGGTCCGGTTCAGGACGAGCGTCCCGCCGTCGCCGACGACCAGGACGGCTGGGCGGAAGCGCTCGGTGTGCAGCCGTGCGGCGATGCCCTCGACATGCCAGTGCGCTTCGAGCATCTCGAGCATGCCGACCGGGCCGCAGGCCCAGGCCTCGCTCGTGCTCAGGTCGGGCACGAGCGCGGCGATCGCGTCGGCGTCGAGGATTCCGTCGTCGTCGGTGTGCTGGACGACGAGACGGATGCGCCCGGATGCGTGCAGCTCGCCAAGCTCCTCGGCGAAGATGACGTCAGCGGCGGTGGGCGCGGAATGCACCACGGTGACGTCGGCGCCGACGTGGCCGGTGGCGACCCAGTTGCGCAGGATCCCGATCACGGGCGTGATGCCGGAGCCGCCGGTGATGAACAGCGCCTTCGCGGGAGTCACGTCCGGCAGGGTGAACTCGCCGGCAGCCTGATCGAGCTGCACGATCGTTCCAGGCTTCGTCCGGTGGACGAGCTGATTGCTCACCTTGCCGTCAGGGATCGCCTTGACGGTGATGGCGATGCACCCGTCGCGACGGCCGACCTGCGAGGTCAGCGAATAGGCGCGCCACTGGCGTACGCCGTCGACATCGATGCCGAGGCGGACGTACTGGCCGGGGGTGTGTCCCGCCCAGTCGGCGCTCGGCTGGATGACGATCGTGGCCGCGTCGCGGGTCTCGGGCCGAATCTCGACGATCCGGCCACGCAGGTCCGCTCCCGAACGCAGCGGCCTGATCATGTCGAGGTAGTCGGCCGGGAGGAGCGGCGTCGTCGCCAGCTCGGCAAGGCGCATGGCCCGCCGGAGCAGGCTTCGCCTTCCGGTCGTGATCTCTGCAGTCGAGGTCATCGGCCCAGTGTGATGTACTAAACGGGTAAAGTCCTGACCGAGACACGTAGAAGTTTCCGTGAAAACTAACTTAGATGAATAAAGGACCTGCTCGTGGAACGCCGAACCGCAAACGCTGGTGCCGCCGCGGATCCCCCTGACTTCCAGCTCAGCGCGGAGATCACCGCCACGCTCCGAACGCAGCTCCCCCACATCGCTGAACAGACCGTCGCCGCCGTCATCGCCAAGGTGCCCAGCTACGCGGACGCGTGGAGCGGCCCGATGGAGGAGGCGATCCGCGATGCCGTCCAGCTGGCCCTCGGCGGCTTCCTGACGCTCGCCGGTAGCTCAGGCGGCGCAGATCCCGGGACGCCGGCCGCGCCAGCCACGGAGGCGGCATACGCGCTCGGCCAGGGCGAGGCGCGCGGCGGCCGGAGCATGGACGCCCTGCTCGCTGCGTACCGCATCGGCGCGCGCGTGGCGTGGCGCGATATGGCCCAGACCAGCGTCGCCGCCGGCCTGAGCGCCGAGCAGATCGGCGCCTTCTCGGAGCTGGTGTTCGCGTACATCGACGAGCTGTCCGCCGCCAGCGCCGCCGGCCACACCGACGAGCTGGAGACGACAGGACAGGTGCGGCGCCGGCACCTCGACCGGCTCGCTCAGGCGCTGTTGAGCGGCGCTCCCGCCGATGCCGTGGTGGCCGCCGCCGAGCGTGCCGACTGGACGCCGCCGGCATCGCTCACCGCGATACTGCTGCCAGAGAATCACGTGCGCGCGGTGCTGCACAAGGTCGACACCGGCAGCCTCCAACCCACAGAGGACGTCCCGGGCCTGGACGCGGTGGAGGGCTACCGGCTACTGCTCGTCGCTGAGTCAACCCCGCACACCGCATCGGCCCACCGGCGGCTCACGACCCTCCTCGTAGGCCATGACGCCGTCGTCGGCCCGGCGCGGCCGTGGCTCGACGTCGCCACGTCGTACCGCCGCGCGCTTGCCCTCCTGATCGCGAGGACCCGGACGGCCGGGGCACCGGCAGGCCTCGACACCGACGACCACCTCGTTGAGATCCTGCTCGCCGCGGACCCCGATGCACTGCGCGACCTCCGCGCACGCCTGCTCCTGCCGCTCACCGACCTGCGACCGAGCGCCACACTGAAACTGACCGAGACGCTGCGCTCGTGGCTCCTTCACCAGGGCCGGCGCGACGACGTCGCCGCCGACCTCTTCATCCACGCCCAGACGGTGCGCTACCGGATGGGCCAGCTGCGCGAGGTCTACGGCTCACGGCTGCACGACCCAAGCTTCGTGCTCGAGGCGACGATCGCCCTCGCGACGCTCGACCCGCGCCGCCCGTAGGACGCAGCCCCGCGTTAGCAGGGCCTTAGTGGGACGGGAGCGACGGGACTCGAACCCGCGACCTCCGGCGTGACAGGCCGGCGCTCTAACCAACTGAGCTACGCCCCCGTGGCGCATCGGCAGTATGACAACCTCGCGCCGCCATCGCTGCGCGCTGAGCGCAACTCCTGTTGTCGGGATCGGCTTGAAGCGGGCAGCACGCAACAGACCTGCTCGCCAAGCTGCGCGGCAAGCGCTAGCCCCAGGACGCTCAGCAGCGGACGGCCCCGCACTCCGGGGTCGTCCGTCTGCGGCCAATCGCTGCGATAGCCTCACTTGCGAATGCTTGAAGGTCCGCCGCCACACAGTGCCAAGCCACTAAAGCTGATCCGTCAGGACATCGCCGACGACCGCTCCGCGACCGTCCCCTGGCCGCCCGGGACGACCCGCTTCAGCCTTTCCAACACAAAGCGCTTCTCGGAAGATCCACTGCCGCTGATGCTCGACTACTACGAGCGTTACGGCCCGGTCTTCACAATAAAAGTGCTGCACTTCAACGCCGTAATGATGCTCGGCCCTGAGGCCAACCACTACATGCTGGTCTCACACGCTGACAACTTCACGTGGCGCGATGGTTACATGCGCGACCTGATCCCGCTGCTTGGTGACGGGATGCTGACGATCGACGGCGCCTTCCACCGTTCGTCACGCAAGCTGATGCTGCCGGCCTTCCACCGCGAGAAGATCGCCAGCGCGACCGAGATCATCAACGACGAGGTTGACCGCGCAGCCGAGGAGCTCGTCCCCGGCGCGGTAATCGACCTGTACGACTGGGTGCGCCACCTGGCGCTGCGCGTAGCGCTGCGGGCGCTCTTTGGGCTCGATCCAGACAAGGCGCGGGCCGGCAACTTTGATGCCGTAACTGAGTTTGAGAACGCACTGTCGTTTCACGCCCGCTCGTTCGCGCTGCAGCTGACGCGCGGCCCGCTGACGCCTTACGCGAAGCTGCTGAAGTCGCGTGAGCGGCTCGACCGGCTGATCTACGGCGAGATTGAACGGCGCCGCAGCAGTGGCGAACGCGGCGACGACGTGCTCTCGCTGCTGCTCGACGCCAGTGACGACGAGGGACAGCGGCTCGAAGATCGCCATATCCGCGACCAGGTGATGACGCTGCTGTTCGCCGGCCACGACACAACCAGCTCCAGCATCACCTTCATGTTCTACGAGCTGTCACGCAACCCCGAGCTGCTCGACGACTCGCAGATCACGCCGGAGATGATCTTTGACGAGACGCTGCGGATGTACCCGCCGGCCTACATCGGCCCGCGCCGCTCGGTCAATCCGTACGAGTTTGCCGGCGCGACGGTGCCCGGCAAGGCACACGTCAACTACTGCTCTTGGACCAGCCATCACCTGCCCGACGTTTGGGACTCGCCTGAACTTTTTGACCCGATGCGGTTCACCGAGGAGAAGAAGACGGCCTTGAGGAAGGGCCAGTACATCCCGTTTGGCGGTGGCTCACGGACCTGCCTTGGGATGCGCTTTGGCCAAGCCGAGGTTGGCGCGATCATGCGCGCGATCCTCGAGCGTTGCCGGCTGGAGGTGTTGCCCGGCTACCGGCTGAATATCCGCCTTGCGCCGACAATCTCGCCGACCCGAGGGATGCCAGTCATCGTGCACCGCGCCGAGCCAGCCGCTGTGCTCAGCAGCGCGCCGCACGTCGAACAGCCCGCCGCCGCCTGATCAAGCAACCCGGAAAAGCCGAAGGGCCACCGCGCTACTGCGCGGCGGCCCCTTGGCCAGCAGACTGCTTTTAGCTACTGCCGCCAGGCAGGAGCACCGCCACCGGGAGGAGGCATCTCGCCACCGCTAACAGGGGGCGGCATCCCGCCACCGCCACCGGGAGGAGGCATCTCGCCGGCAGGCGCGGCCGTAGACCCATCACCGTCGGCTCCCTGCAGCCCAAAGTAGACAACCGGACCAAGCATCGCCCCAAGTGGCGTCAGCACGGTCCAAGCCGCGAGGAAGATGAGCGCCATCACGAGCAGACTTTCAGTTTGGCCAGCAGCTAAGAAAGCAACCAAGTAGCCAATCCCAGTCACTATGAGAATAACCACGATCGCCCAGAACACCTGCCACGAGCGGCCAGCGACGAGCTTGGCACTCGAGCTGAGAGCGCCTAACGCGCTGACGTCGGGGCGGAGAACGAGAACTGGTAGGTAGACGAACCACAAGAGCCCAAGGATAATTGGAAACACTAAGGCCGCGAGGAAGTAGATGATCGCCATGATGACAATTGGAAAGAACCGCCCAGCGGTTGTCGCCCAAAGCTGCCCGAAGCTAGCATCCGGCTCTCCGCGCTCGTCTCGCTCAACCACGCCGACAACGGCAGCGACGAAGAGCACAGCCGCAACGACCATCACAAGTGCCGCGACGAAACCCAGTGCTACGCTCTCGGCTTCAACGGCCACAACGGATAGGACGACCGGAACCAAAACCGTAATCGTGGCCGCAGGCATCAAATGCTTGGCATGATTAACAAACATCGAGAAGACTCGATTGATGGTCGCGCCGACGAGGAGCTTTTCGCTCATTCCAAGCTTCTCGAGCGCAAAGTAGACCACTGGCCCAATGAGTGCCCCTAACGGCAGGAGAATCGACAGAACTATCAGCCACCAGACAATTGATACAAATGTGGATCCTATCTGAGCAGTATCGACAATCGAAGCGAACCCGACGACAAGAAAAATCGGCACGAACACCAAATGCACCCAGAGAACCTGCCAAGCGTGACCGCTAACGCGGCGTACGCTCTCTGCAAAGGCTCCACTCGCCGGGCGCTCTGGGAACAAGACGACTACCGGAACCCAGACACTCCACAGGATCGCGACGATAACATTCGAAACATAGCTAGTGCTAACGACGACAACTACGAAAACGCCGAGGATGGGCCAGATACGCCCCGCAACTGCAGGCCACATCTGCAGAAACGGAAGGGGTGCCTCTCCTCGTTCGTCCCGAGCGACGACTGCCACTACGACCGCCGGGAAAAGCGCTAATACGGCAATCCCGAGAAGGACTCCAGTTGTGGTAACAGTCGCACTACTAATCTCATAACCGATCCAGATCAGAACCGCAGGAATGACCGCTGTCGCGAAGGCTGCAGGCGCCAATCGGACAAAGTGACGGCCGTACAGTGCAAAAACCTTGTTAATGGACGCAACGATCGGGAAGCTGGGCGAGATGTGGAGACCGTTCTCAGGTTCTGCGCCTGCGGTAGTCATCTCGTTTAGTGCTCCTCGTTTGGGGGGAACTTCAGCTAAATCGCTGGTACGCCATCAGGCAGGAGCACCGCCACCGGGAGGAGGCATCCCGCCACCGCCACCGGAAGGAGGCATCCCGCCACCGCCACCGGGAGGAGGCATTTCGCCACCGCTAACAGGGGGCGGCACCCCACCACTAGGCGCGTCACCACTGGGCGCCGCCATTGCGCCAACACCCGGGCCGGGCTTTGCTTCACCCCTAGCCTCAAGCAGCTCGTAGTAGAGCACGGCAAAGATGATCGCGATGTACGGATAAACAACAATCGCCACCAGCAGGCCGACGATTACGCCAAGGATCGGCGTGATCAAGGCGAACAGCAGAACGACACCGAAGATCACAAGCATCAGTACATAAATCAGGATCAACAGACCGAGCATCCGCCAACGGTTGCCCTTCGTTAGCTCCGCGCTGCGGCTCATCGAGTCAAAGACGCCCCTGTCCTCGGCGACCATCGCCGGCACGGCGACGGCCCACATCAGCGCCAAGAAGATCCCCGGGATGATTAAGAAGATGAAGCCGACAAAGATCAGGATGCCGACGACAATGCTGAGCAGCAAAAGCGACCAAAGCTTCGGCGTGATGCTGCCAAGCAGCTCGCCGGCCGAGGCGTCAACCCTGCCGTCCGCCTCAACGTCCTGAACGATCCGGACCATGACACCTGTCAGGTAAAGGCTGGCGACGAGCGAGGCGATCGAGTAGATCAGGCTGATCAGCCCGCCTTCGCTGGCGAAGTAGCCGAGGATCGCGACCGGGATCAGCAGCAGCAGCGCGATGATCCAGATCGTCGCGAACGACTTCTTCAGGATGTCGCCGGTGTCGCTTAGGACCTTGCCGACGTTGATGTGGCCGGGTTCCGCGCCTGCGGTAGTCATCTCGTTTAGTGCTCCTCGTTTGGGGGAATTTCAGCTAAATCGCTGGTACGCCATCAGGGAGTTTCGACATCGCCTCGTCCATATCCTGCTGCGAGAACTCAAGATTCTCAAGATTGCCGGACAGGTAGGCGTCATATGAGGCCAGATCGAAGTTTCCGTGGCCACAAAGCCCGAACAGGATCACGCGCGGTTCGCCCGCCTGCTTCGCCGCTTCAGCCTCGGCGATCGCTACGTGAATCGCGTGAGTTGGCTCAGGTGCGGAGATAATCCCCTCCGTGCGGGCAAACTGAATGCCGGCAGCAAAGGTCGCGTTCTGCGCCACCGACTGCGCCTCAACGAGGCCGCCGTGGACCAGCGCCGAAATCAGCGGTGAAGCGCCGTGGTAGCGCAAACCACCAGCGTGAACCGGCGGCGGTACAAAATCATGGCCGAGCGTGTACATCGGCATCAACGGCGTCAAACCCTGGGTGTCGCCAAAGTCGTAGGCGTACTCGCCCTTCGTCAGGCTCGGGCATGCTGCCGGCTCGGCGGCGATGAAGCGCGTTGTAGCGCCATCGCGCAGGTTGCGCCGCAGCCACGGAATCACAAGGCCGCCGAAGTTTGAGCCGCCACCGAAGCAGGCGACGATCGTGTCCGGCTCCTCGCCCGCCATCTCCATCTGCAGAATCGACTCCTGACCGATGATCGTCTGGTGCAGGATCACGTGGCTGAGAACCGACCCAAGCGCGTAGTTGACGTCGCCGTCCTGGGCGGCAATCTCAACCGCTTCGGAGATTGCGATGCCAAGCGAGCCGGTTGGATGCTGCGCGTTGGCGCGGCCGGCCTCGGTCAGCTCGGAAGGCGAGCGGTGAACAGTGGCGCCAAAGGTCTCGATCATCGAGCGGCGGTAGGGCTTGCTGTCGTAGGACGAGCCGACCATGAAGATCTCACACTCAAGGTCAAAGATGCCGCAGGCGAAGGCCAGCGCTGAGCCCCACTGGCCGGCGCCGGTCTCGGTCGTCAGCTTCTTGATCCCGGCCTTGGCGTTCTCATAGGCCTGCGGAACTGCCGTATTTGGCTTATGTGAGCCGGTCGGCGAGACGCCCTCGTACTTGAAGTAAATGTGGGCCGGCGTGTCGAGCGCCTTCTCAAGGCGACGGGCGCGGTAGAGCGGCGTCGGGCGCCAAAGCTTGTAAACCTCGCGCACCTCTTCCGGGATCTCGATCTCCGGCTCGGCCGAAACCTCCTGCATGATCAGCTGCTCGGCGAAGATTCCGAGGAAGTCCTCCGGGCCGGCCGGCTCTTTCGTCGCCGGGTTGAGCGGCGGCAGCGGCTCACCGGGAAGGTCGGGCGCGATGTTGATCCAATGGGTCGGGATCTTGTCTTCTGAAAGCAGATACTTGGTGGTCTCGTCTGACATCGCGCTGGTTCGCCTCCTCGGCAATCGATAACTGGTGACGAACACTACATCTGAGTACGAATCCGCGCCATACTCAGGGCGCGCCCGTAGCTCAGCGGTTAGAGCCCCCGACTCATAATCGGTCAGACACAGGTTCGAATCCTGTCGGGCGCACTCTGCCAAGGGCAAACTATTTGCCCTGACGCTTAGTTATTCGTCTATCTTTGCGGCGTGGCTATCACGCTCACTCAGCTGCGCAGTTTCCTTGCCGTAGTCCGCTCCGGTTCGGTCACGTCGGCGGCCGAAGAGCTCGTTGTTACGCAGCCGTCGATCTCAGCAGCGGTGCGGGCGCTAACGCGTGAACTGGGAACCTCGCTACTGGAACGCGACGGACGCGGCGTGCGGCCAACCGCGGCCGGGCGCGCCTTCTCTCCTTACGCAACCGACATCATCGGCCTGCTGGAGCGCGGCCGCAGAGCGGCGATCGAAGCATCCGGCCAGGCCGAGAGCGGCCTGCGGATCGCCGCCGTCACGACGGCAGCGGAGTCGTTCGTGCCGCTGCTGCTGAAGCGTTACGCCGAGCGTAATCACGACGTTGACCTGACGCTAGCGGTCGGTAACCGCGACCGTGTGCTGGAGCTGCTGCTGCGCCGCGAAGCCGACATCGCCTTCGTCGGCCGGCCGCCAAGCGGCGGCCGCGAAGGGCGGATCAAATCTCAGGCCGTCCGTCCAAACGAACTCGTGCTGGCCGCTGCGCCCGACGAACCGCTTACGAAGAAGCCGTCTGTAACGGCGGCCGAATTGAATGGCAGCCGCTGGCTGCTGCGCGAGCAGGGCTCCGGCACGAGGACCGCCAATGAGGACTACATCGCAGCCAACGGGCTGACGGTCCGTACGCTGACGCTGGGCTCAAACGGTGCGATCAAACAGGCCGTCCGTTCCGGCCTTGGGATCTCGTTCCTGGCGCGCGACTCGGTCGCCGGCGAACTTGAAAGCGGTGCGCTGGCAGTGATACCGGTGACCAACGTGCCGCCCGGCCGCCCATGGCACGTAATGCGATCCGCTGTTGGGCCGTCACCGGCGACGGTCGGCGACTTCTTCGACTTCGCCGTCGCCGAAGCGCAGGCGCCGGCCGGGGAGTAGCCGCCACTAACCGCCCGCGGCCTGCGATGATGCCGGCGGGCGGTTAGCTCAGCTGGTTAGAGCACCTGCTTTACACGCAGGGGGTCGCCGGTTCGAATCCGGCACCGCCCACTCGGGTTGCGCTGCGACTAGGCGGCTGCTGATGCCTTGCCAAGCGAGCGCAGCTCATAGCCAAGCGCGATCAGCATAATGCCGCGCAGGATCAGCACGATGCCGAGGATCACGGCGAAGGTGGTAAGGCCAAGCCCCGGCCAGACAAGGATCACGATGCCGGCGATCAGGTCGACGGCCGACACAGCAAGGTTGCCGGCGCGGCCCTCTTTTGAGCTGAAGGCGCTAATCAGGCGGGCGATTGCGGCGATAACCAGCCAGATGCCAACAATCAGGATGAAGACAGCCAACGTCCCAAACGGATGCTCGACCAGGATCAGTCCGGCGATTGCGGTCAGTACGGCGATCAGCGCCAGCGCGCCGCGCCCTTCGCCGGAGCCAACGATCGATGCGATGATCGCGATTGCCGCGTCGATCAGCAGGACGATCCCGAGGATCACGGTGAAGGTCTCCAGCGAGTTGCCGGAATCAAAGACGAAGAAGAGGCCAACGGCGAGCGTCGCGATGCCGAAAAGCAGCGCCATCCACCAGATTGAGCGCTGCTGCGATGAGTCTTGAGTGTTGCTGGCGTTCATTACGATTTCTCCTCGGGTAACGGTGGGCAATTGATTACTAATCGCCGTTATTCAACGTTCAGTCGTCTATCTCCTGCCGCTGCCCGCCAACTTCAAGCGCCAGCAGCAGTTTGTGCTCCAGCTCGGCGACGCGCCGGTCGGCCAGCGTGTCAACGGTTCTGGGGCGCTCCAGCGGGATCTCCAACTCCAGCCTGACGCTCGCCGGCCGCGGGCCGAGCACGTAGACGCGGTCGGAGAGCAGCACAGCCTCGCGCACATCGTGCGTGATCAGCAGAACTGTCCAGCGCTCGCGCTGCCAGATCTGCTCCAGCCAAAGCTGCAGCTCGGTTCGCGTTAGCGCGTCGAGCGCGCCGAACGGCTCGTCGAGCAGCAGCACGCCGCGACCCTGCGCGACGGTGCGAGCCAGCGCGGCGCGCTGGCGCATTCCGCCCGACAGCTGAAACGGCCGCGCGTCGGCAAAAGCTTCAAGGCCAAAGGTTGGCAGCAGCTCGCGCGCACGCTCGCGTGCCTGCTCGCGCGGCAGGCGGCCGGCAACCTCAGCGCCAAGCGCGACATTGCCCAGCACCGTGCGCCAATCGAACAGAACATCGTTCTGTGGCATCCAGGCGAAGCCGCTGCCGTCGGCGACGAGCGGCTCGCGATCAGCGATCAGGGCTCCGCTGTCGGCCGCCTCGGTGCCGGTCAGCAGCGCGAACAGCGTTGACTTGCCGCAGCCGCTGGGCCCGAGGATCGAGACGAACTCGCCGTCGCGGACGGTCAGCGAAAGGCCGTCAAGTACCTGCAGCCGGTGGCCATCACGGGCGAAGCTTTTGCGAACGTCGCGCAGCTCGATCCGCGCCGGCGCCGCGCTCATTGAGAGCCCGCCCGCGACTGCGCGTACCACGGCATCATCAGCCGCTGCAGCGCAAAGGTAAGCGCGTAAAGGCAGAGCGTCAGCGCAGCACTGATCAGTACCGCGGCCAGCACCAAGTCGGTGCGGAACGAGGCCTTCGCCGACTGCATGTAGATGCCAAGCCCCAGCTCGGCGCCAGCATACTCGGCAAAGATCGCGGCGACGACGGCGTAGGTGATCGAGATCCGCAGGCCGGTGAAGAAGCTCGGCAGCGCCGACGGCAGCCGCAGCAGCCGGTAGGTGGTCCACCAGCCAGCGCCCATCGTTTTCATCAAGGTCATCGCGTCGCGCTGGGTCGAGCCGTAACCCTCGAGCAGGCCAACCAACAGCGGGAAGAAGGTGACGAGCGCAACCAGCAGCACCTTCGGTCCAATGCCAAAGCCAAACCAGATCACGACGAGCGGCGCAAGCACAATGATCGGCAGCGTTTGGCTGCCGATCAGCACCGGCGTCAGCGCGCGGCGAACGCTCTGCGAGCGGTCGAGAATAATCGACAGCAGAAATGCAAACAGCAACGACAACGAGAAGCCAAGCAGCACCGCGCGCACAGTTGGCAGCAGGTTGTCCCAGAGCGAACTGCGGTCGGCCCAGCCGGCGCTGACGACGCGGCTGGGCGCCGGCAGCAGGTCGTTGCCGGCGCCGCTGAGGGTCGAATAGAGCTGCCAGACGATCAGCAGCAGCAGGATCGCAGCGAGCGGCGCCAGCAGCCTGCCGACCTGCTTCATCGCCTTGGACTGCCAGCCGCTGCGGCGGCGATCGATTTCGCGTTGAAGGGTTTCACGGCTGCCGCTGATGAGCGTACCGAGGTGAAGCGCCGCAGCACCGCTAGTCTGACGCATCGCCGCTCCTTCAACCCACTAGATTGACGCTAGCCCTCCACGCCGAAAGAAGCGCCGATGACCGTCTCCCGACCAAACCAACAAGGCCGGCTGATCACCGCCCTGGCAATCGTCTGCCTGCTGGCGCTCGCTGGCTGCGGCTCGTCCAGCGACAGCGCGACGACAAGCGAGCCGCCGCCGACCGTGACCGTCGCGCTCGACTGGACGCCGAACACCAACCACATCGGCGTCTACGTCGCCCAGCAGCTCGGCTATTACAAGGACGCAAAGATCAACGTCAAGCTGCTGCCCTACGCCGAGACGCCACCGGAGACGCTGGTCGCCCGCGGCCGCGCCGACTTTGGCTTTGGCTACCAGGCAGGCGTTGCCTACGCGCGCGCCAGCGGTCTGGATGTGCTGCAGGTCTTCGCCAACATTGCCAAGCCGCAGTACGCGATCGGCGTCAACGCCGGCGACAAGTCGATCCAGTCGCCAAAAGACCTCGACGGTAAAACCTACGCTGGCTTTGGCACGCCGGACGAAGGGCCGGCGCTGAAGTACGTGATCCGCAAGGACGGCGGCAGCGGCAACTTCAGGACGGTCACGCTGAACACGGCCGCCTACGAGGCGGTTTACAGCAATAAGGCTGACTTTACGATCTCTGTCACAACTTGGGATGGCGTTCAGGCGAAGCTGCTCGGCAAACCGCTGCGCTACTTCCAGTTCGCCGATTACGGCTTCCCCAGCCAGTACTCGTCGCTGATCGAGTCAAGCGGCGCCTACCTCAAGAGCAACGGTGGCACGGCAAGACGCTTCCTCAGCGCTACTCAACGCGGCTACCAGTACGCCAGCAGCCACCCGCTGCAGGCCGCCGAGATTCTGCTGAAGGCAAACCCGCAGACGCTGAAGGACCCGCAGCTGGTGCGCGAGAGCGCCAAGCTGCTGGCCGCCGGCCGCTACTACCAAGGCGCCTCCGACGCGATTGGCCCGGTCGATGAACGCGTCTGGAACAACTACGGCAACTTCCTGTACGACTCCAAGCTGCTGACCGGCAAGGATGGCAAGCCGCTAACGGCGCGGCCCAACTGGTCAACCTTTTTCACCAACGATTACCTCGGCAACTAGCCTCGGTAGCCGGGCCCGTGGGCGACAATGACGCTTGACCTAGAGGCGCTCGCCGCGCAGGTCATGGCGGCGCCGCCGCGGGCCGGAAAGACTCGCGTTGTCGCGATCGACGGGCCGGCCGGATCGGGCAAGACGATGCTGGCAGCGCAGCTGGCGGCGCAGCTTGACGGCGCGACGGTACTCAACATGGATTCGCTCTATCCCGGCTGGGACGGACTGGCGCAGGGCGCCGAGCGGCTCGTCAGCGATCTGCTGGCACCGCTTGTCGCCGGACAGCCGGCGGTAATCAACAGCTGGGACTGGATCGAAGGTCGGCCGGGACCTGCCGCGACACTGGCGGCGACCGAACTGCTGATCGTCGATGGATGTGGCAGCGGCACGCGTGCCGCGGCGCCAATGCTCAGCCTGCTGATCTGGCTGGACGGCGACCCGGCCGAGCGTCGCCGCCGAGCGATCGCCCGTGACGGCGAGATGTTTGCTCCCCAGTGGGAGCGCTGGGCGGCGCAGGAGCAGCAGCTCTTTGCGCGCGAGCGGCCGCATCAACGGGCCGACCTGATCATCATCGATGGAGATCAGCAACAATCAACCTGATGGCCTTCAATACAGCCGCGGCGCTGCGCGCCGGCCTCGTCCAGCTGGTTGCCGTCGCCGTGCTGGCGCTGGTCAGCGGCCTGCTGCTACCGCACTTCGCATTTGTCGTTTTTGGCTGGCTAATCGGGCCCGTCGCCTGGCTGATCGCGGCGACAATCACGGCTCTCGCTGTGCGGCTGCCACTGCCCGCGGCGCTGCTCGGCGCCGTCCTAGCGGGCATTCCCAGCGCAGTCGCAACGGTGATCGGCGCGCACTGGCTTGGCGCGCTAATTGCGATTGTTTGCTTTGCCCTATGGTGCGGCGGGCTCGCGGCGCGTAGGATCGAAGCGGAGCCAATCTGATGGATCTTGGAATCGAAGGGCGCGTCGCGCTCGTAACCGGAGCATCGAAGGGCCTCGGCCTGGCCGTGGCGAAGACGCTGGCCGCCGAAGGCGCCAAGGTTGCGATCACGTCACGCGACGAGACGAACATTCAGGCCGCGGCAAAGCAAATCGGCGCGACCGGCTTCTCGCACGACAGCGGCAACCTTGAAGGGATCCCTGTCCTCGTCCATGAGATCGAGCATTTTCTCGGCCCGATCGACATTCTCGTTACGAACACCGGCGGCCCGCCGCTCGACCCCGACGCGCTCGGCTTCAGCGACCAGCAGTGGAACGACGCCTACGAGGATCTCGTCCGCTCGCCGCTGAAGTTCATTGAGGCCGTGATCGGCACGATGCGCTCACGTAATTGGGGGCGCATCGTCAACATCGGCTCGACGACAGTCCGTGAGCCAGCCGCCGGCCTGATGCTGAGCAACGCCAACCGCGCCGCAGCATTGGCGGCGATCAAGACGATCGCCCATCAGGTGGCGCGCGACGGCGTGACGCTAAACAGCGTCCTGCCGGGCCGCATCGCGACCGACCGGCTATACGAGCTGTACGGCTCCCGCCAGGGCGCCGACCAGATGGCGCGCGCGGAGATCCCCGCCGGCCGACTCGGCAGCCCGGAAGAATTTGCCGCCGCCGTCGCCTTCCTCTGCTCCAGCCAAGCCAGCTACATCACCGGCACCGCCGTCGTCGTTGACGGCGGCATGATGCGCTCAGTCTAAGCGGTACGCTTAGGCCGAACCGCACTGCAAGGTCGGTAGCCTTCGGCGCCGCCGCCTGCGGAAGCAGCACTACGACAACAACAACTGAGATTCAGCGGCAGGACGGCAACAACCAGACCCCCCGTGCAGCAGAAGGCGGAGTGCCTCGCACACGCGCCCGACCCGCGTGACTGCGAAAATATCCCCTAAAGTCGGTTTGAGGCTTTAGTCGCCGGGCAGCGCAAGGATGCTGCCGACGGCAGGCGCCGCACGGCCTTGGAGCACGGCGAGATATGCCTGCTCCACGGCCTGCGGGCCACTGCTGTGCTCAATCGTCAGCAGCTTCTGATCGGACTCGATAACGAAGTCGAGGAACTTCTCCAGCGCAGTCGCAATCCGCGCCACCAGCTGGTCGGCGCCCCACTCGTCGGAGCGCTTCTTGGCCTGTCCCGGCGCGAAAAACAGAACCGGCGCTGGCCCCGGCAGACCGTCGGCGCCGCCCAGCTCGCCGATGTGCGTGGCGCCGACCGCGCTGTCAAACAGCAGCGCCTCGCCGAGCCGGTTGTGGATCGCCGCGCGCACTCCGGCGTCGCCGGAAAAATCGACGTAGACGACCGGCGCCTCGGCGTCGAGCTCGCCGATCTGGTCGTAGCAGAGAACCTGGTCGTAGAGGCCCAGCCGCTCCGTGAAGTCAAGATTGCCGGCAGCGGTCAGGCCGATCGTCTTGATCCCTTCGCGCCGGGCCAGCATAAAGGCTGTGCCGTAAGCGGTCTTGCTGGAGGCGCTTGACATCACGACCGCCTCGGCTCCAAACCAACCGTTGTCGTCGAGGAAGTCGTCGATCAGAAAGGAGGTGGAGAAGAGCGGGCGCATCAGCATGATCTCGCCCTCCCGCGCGGCGTTGTAGGTCGGATCGGTCGAGCAGCGCATGTAGTTGTTGTAAATCTGGTGCAGCTCGGCGCGGTGCGCGACGGCGTCACTGAAGCCGCTTTCGGTGACCTTGCCCGGCGTTACAACGAGGTAGCTCGACATCGGCAGGTATCCGTAGAAGCGCTCGCCAACGGCAACGCCGTCGCATTCGGAGCGAACCACGTCGGCAAAGCCCCAGACCGGAATCCGCCCCCAGCCGTCATCGGCCGGGAAGAAGTTCCAGTACGACATCAGGTCGCCAAAGGTCGCGTAGCTGATGTTGTTGGCTGTGAAGGAGAAGGCGTCGATTGCCAGCAGCGCCTGCCCTGGCTGCAGATCGATCTCCTCTGCGCCAGGCGCAGCGGCAAACTCGGTGCTTTGAAGCTCGTCGCGGCGGACGCGGAAGTCGAGCGCGGTTGCGGCGGGCTGGTTCTCAGGCATTGCCGCAGTATCGCTTACCCGGCGCGGCGCGGGGCGGTCGACTACAACCCCGTGGCGTCAGGCCCTTGGACATAGTGGGAAGGAGAGGCGAAGATCTTCAGCATCGGCCGCAACGCTAACCGACTGCCGCGGTGACGCTCAGCCGGCCATTGGGTCCGGCGCGCCGAGCTCGCCCCACTCTGGTGGCTCGTAGGCCTTGCCGGGAACGCCGCCAAGGACCAGCAGGCGCAGGCCGTCGGCGCCGCTGACAAGCGTGCGCTTTGCGCTGGGGCCAACGCGGACAATCGTTTCTGGGTCGATCTCGAACTGCTCACCTTCGACGTTCATCGTTGCGCTGCCGGCCAGCACGACGTAAACCTCTTCCTGATCGTCGTGCGTGTGATCGTGGTTTGGGTAGCCGTCGTAGTCGGCAGGGAACTCTTCAATGCTCATTCCGAACGACGTCGCCCCCAGCTCAGCCCGCGCTTTACGCAGCCCGCCACCGAAAGTCGCTTCCATCTGGTCAATTCGCTTAACGCTGTAGTCAGCCATAACGGTCCCTTTCGTAACGGTTTCCAATAATAGTCTGCCGCATCAGCCGGGCTCCGCTGAGCCGCTGATGAAGGCGTCGATCAACGACCTGCCGATCGGCGAAGAAGAGCGACGGATCGCTCCGGGCGCCGCCGACGCTGCGGCGACGCCCTAGACCGAAGCGCTCTTAGAGCGCGACGATTACGGTCTTCGTCTCGAGGTAGTTCGACAGAACTTCTTCGCCCATCTCACGGCCCCAGCCGCTCTGCTTGAAGCCGCCAAAAGGCAGCTCGGCGCTAAACACGTTGTAGCAGTTGACGTGCACGGTGCCAGCCCTGATCTTGCCGGCCAGCTGGTGCGCCTTTGAGATGTCACGCGTCCAGACGCCGGCGGCAAGGCCGTAGTGCGAATCATTTGCCTGACGGGCCAGGTCGTCGACATCATCAAACGGCATCGCGGCGATCACCGGCCCGAAGATCTCCTCGCGGACGATCGTGTGGTCGGCGGTCGCGTCAACCAGCACTGTCGGCTCGATGAAAAAGCCGGGGCCGTCGATTGGGTTGCCGCCGACGACGGCGCGGTTGCCTTCGTCGATTCCGGTTGCCAGATAGCCGGTAACCCGATCGAACTGCTCCTGCGAGACGAGCGGGCCCATCTCGGTATCGGGAAGCAATCCGTGCCCAACCTTGATACTCGAGGCCGCGGCGCAGAGCCCATCAACCACGCGGTCAAACTGATCGGCCTGAACGTAGAGGCGGGACCCTGCACTGCAGACTTCGCCCTGGTTGAAGAAGATCCCCGAGGCGGCGCCGGCAATCGCGGCGTCAATGTCAGCGTCGGAGAAGATCACATTCGGCGACTTGCCGCCAAGCTCAAGTGATACGCGCTTGAGGTTGCCGGATGCCGCCTGGACAATCATCTTGCCGACCTCGGTGGAGCCGGTGAAGGCGATCTTGTCAACGCCCTCATGGGCGGCCAGCGCAGCGCCGGCCTCACCGAAGCCGGTCACGACGTTGACGACTCCGGGCGGCAGACCGGCCTCGAGCATCAGTTCACCCAGCCTCAGCGCCGATAGTGGCGTCTGCTCGGCCGGTTTTAGGACGACGGTGCAGCCTGCCGCCAGCGCCGGCCCAATCTTCCACGCAGCCAGCAGCAGCGGGAAGTTCCAAGCAATGATCTGACCGACAACGCCGACCGGCTCGCGCGTTGTGTAGGCGTGGAACTCAGCGCCTGGCATGTACGGCACCGACGGGTTGATAACGCTTCCGTTAATCTTCGTTGCCCAACCCGACATGTACCAGAAAAGGTCGGCCGACAGGGCAACGTCGGCGGCCAGAGCAACGCCGTAAGGCTTGCCGTTGTCGAGCGTCTCGAGCGTCGCCAGCTCTTCGCCGTTCTCCATGATCAGGTCACCAATTCGGTGGATGATTCGTCCGCGCTCTGACGGATTGAGCGTTGCCCAAGGACCATCCTCCAGCGCCTCGCGTGCGGCGCGGACGGCGAGGTCGACGTCCTGCGCGTCGCCTTCGGCAACAAGCGCCAGCAGCTCGCCGGTCGCCGGGTCGTGGGTTTCAAAGGTCTTGCCACTGCTTGCCTCAAGCCACTTGCCACCGATCAGCAGCTTGCGGGTTTCACTGGAAACGTCGTGGCTGATATCAGCCGGGGTGCTTGTCGCCATGATCTGCTCCTTAATTGGGGCCAGCGCCCTTGAAGCGGATGGCCGCGTCGGATTGAGCTTCCCTATCTATCGAACCGCACAAGCGACGATACGCGCAGCCACTGCACTTGTAAAGGGTGGCGATTCAGGCTTGTCCGCAGCGCACCGTTCGCAGCACAGTGCGCCGACGCTCAGCCAGGCTCGACTGAGCCCCAGAAGAAGCCCACCGCCGCGGCCGAGACCCGGCGCGGGTAGGGCCAAACCCGGATCAGGTCGAGGCGGTCGATCGCCGCGGAAGTGCTTGCGGTAGCCATCGACGGCTTATAGCACGGGCGCGATACCCCCAAGCGGAATCGAACCGCTGCTACCAGGATGAAAACCTGGCGTGCTAACCGCTACACCATGGGGGCCGGCAAGAAGCCGAAGTGTAGTAGCGGGCGAGCTGCGCCGGTCAGCCGAGCTTGAAGATCCGCTGCGCGTTGGCGGCGAGAAACAGGCCGCGCGTCTCGTCGTCGAGCTGCAGTGAGTCGAGCGCCGCCAGCGAGTCGGCCGGGGTGATCATCGGGAAGTTCGATCCAAACAGCACCTTGTGGCGGCCGCTGCCGGTCTTCATGTAGCTGACCAGCTCGGCCGGCAGCCGCGCCAGCTTGTAAGCGGAGGTGTCGATGTAAACGTTGGCGTGCTTGCGCGCAACGGCAACCATCTCCTCGGTCCACGGGTAGCCGACGTGGCCGCAGACGATCACCAGTTCAGGGAAGTCGATCGCAACCTGATCGATGTAGGGGATTGGCCGGCCTGGTTCGCTGGGCATCAGCGGGCCGGCGTGGCCAACCTGCGTGCAGAACGGCACGCCCAGCTCAACGCACTCGGCGTAGAGCGGGTAGTAGCGGCGGTCGGTCGGCGCTGCGTCCCACAACCAGGGCAGCATCCGCAGGCCACGGAAGCCCTCGTCGTTGACGCGGCGGCGCAGCTCGCGGACCGACTCCATCGGACGAGCCAGATCGGCCGACGCCAGGCCGACAAAGCGATCCGGGTGCTCGCTGACCCAGCCAGCAACCTCGTCGTTGCTGATCATCGCGCCATACTGCGGCGAGCTAACCGCCGACAGCGTCGCCATCGAAACCCCAGCCGCGTCCATCGCCGCGATCGTCACGTCGATCGGGATCTCCTCGGTCGGCAACTCCGCGTCAAGCCAGCGCAGCAGCGACTCAAAGATCGGGCTGCTGACCAGACGAAGGGTCGGGTGCTGCATCCAGGCGTCGATAATCACAGCGGCCACGCTACCGGCTGCAGCGCCGGGATGTCGATGGCATAATCGCGGCGATGACATTCGGGCCACGCAGCAGCTCCAAGCCAACGACCGCGCAGATTGCCGGCGCTTCGCTCGGCGCCGGCTCGGTTGGCGCACTGGCAATCGGCGCGCTGGCAGTTGGTGCCTTCGCGATAGGAGCACTGTCGGTCGGGCGGCTGTCGATTGGGCGCGGCCGGATCAAACGGCTGCGAATCGACGAGCTTGAGGTCGGCAAGCTGAAGGTCGAGCGGCTCGAAGTTGTTGACCGCTAGCCCTGAGCGCGCAGCTTCGAATCCTGCCGGCGGCACTGCCAATCGACTCTGTAACTCGGACTGAAATGCCGCCCGAATGCGCAACGGGCGGCCCGCGTTAAGCGGGCCGCCCGTGCTCAGCCGTGCTCAGCAGCTTAGCTGGGGGTTACTGGGTTCAGCAGCGCTGCCACACAGGCCTTGAGTGGATTGTTCCCGGCGTACTTTGCCTTAAACGCCGCGCGCGACTCGGCCGTGCGGCCGCGCTCCGTGAGGCAGCTCTTAGTCGCCGTACGACGAGCGGCAGCCCGCTTGCGCGCGCCGATCGAAACACACTTGCCGAAAGCGTTTGCACCTCTGGCATTGGTGCCGTACTTGACTATGAATGCGGCCTTTGATTCTGGAGTCGTGCCACGCTCAACGCGACACTCCTTGGAGGCGCTCTTCACGTCTCCTGCCGTAGGAGCTGCAATTGCGGCCCCTGGAAGCAACGCACCTGCGGCGAGTGCTCCGGTAATCAGTACTGCGGAAATCGACTTCTTTGCCATTTTCGCTCCTCCTTATGGAGATTTATTGGCTCCTGCTCACGTTGAAACACGGCAGCAGAGACAGAGTTGCGAAGCGTTTAGCGTCGAGAGCGCGGCGCGCTGGCAGTTGGTGCCTTCGCGATAGGAGCACTGTCGGTCGAGCGGCTCGAAGTCGTTGACCGCCAGCCCTGAGCGCGCAGCTCGGGCTACAGTTGCCGCGCGCCGCCGTAGCTCAGTCCGGTAGAGCAGCGGGCTTTTAACCCGAAGCGCGCAGGTTCGAATCCTGCCGGCGGCATTTGGGCATAGATCTGCCAGACTTGGTCTATGGCGAAGCGACAATTTGCGCTGGCTTTGGCGGGCTCGATCACAGCTCTGCTGCTGGCTACGCCGTCGGCCGGCGCGGCTACGCGGGAGTTGACGCTGTCGCCGAGCGGCTCTGACTCGGCCAGCGGCAGCGCCTCTGCGCCGCTGCGCACACTCGGCGCTGCGTGGCGAAAAATCCCGCTCGGCAACTCGGGCAGCTGACGGCTGCGACTGAAGGCTGGCAGCTACACCACCGGCGCACCGGTCTATTGGGAGAAACGCAACGGCCCGATCACAATCGAGAGCGTTGACGGACGCGACGCCGCGCGTCTCCCCGGGATGAACGTCTACCGCGTCAACGGGCTGACGGTGCGCGGCGTGCGACTGGACGACGGCGGCGACGTATTCCACTGCGAGCAATGCAAACGAGTTCTGCTTGATCGCGTGACGCTGCGCGGCCATGGTGCGCAGGAGACAATCAAGATTAACCAGTCAAGCGACGTAACTGTTCAAGATTCTGACATTTCAGGTGCTGAAGATAACGCCTTCGACGCCGTTGCCGTGCGACGGATCAAGCTGCTGCGCAGCCACTTCTATGACGCGGGCGACTGGTGCGGTTATGTGAAAGGCGGCTCGACCCAAGTGATCGTGCGAGGCAACCTTTTCTCTGAGTGCGGCACCGGCGGCTTTATCGCCGGTCAGGGCACCGGACTGCAGTTCTTGACTTCCTCCCCACACCTGAAGGCGGGGGATTCCTACGGTTCGCGGTTCACAGCCCGGACTTGCTTCGCCGAAGGCTCCTCGCGCTGTCACGACCAGTCCGGCCGCAATACTGCTTACCCAACCAACCTAACAGACAGCGCGGCGTTAGCGAGCCGATTCCTCCCCACGGCTAAAGCCGGGGGTTTCCTCGGGGCATTCGATGAAACCGCCCTTCACTCATTATGAGGCCAGCTCAGTGCTGATTGAGCGGAACAGCTTTCGCGACATCGAAGGAGCGGCGTTTGGCGTCAACGGCGCAGCGAACGTCCTGATCCGTCGCAACATCGCCACGAGAATTGGTTCTCGCTCGCACGTGCTTGAAGTTGGCTACGGCAGCCGCTCCTGCGATGGGCGGCCCGGCGACGCAGGCCGCAGCCGCTGCGGCTCCTACCTGCGGGCCGGAGCATGGGGAACCACGGTCGTCGACAGTGGCGACAACTACATCCGAATCCCAAACCGCAACGTGCTGATCTACGACAATGTGATTGCCAACCCCCTCGACAGCCCCAGCCAGTGGCAGGTCTTCTCGGTCGCCGGCGCCCGGCCCGGCGCGGCCGGAGGCGTGCCGGTCGGCGCGCGCGCCGACGACGGACTGAGGATTGTCGGCAACGCAATCTTCGACGGCGGCCCCGATCATTCGCTGGGGCTTGGCGACGAAGGCTGCCGCAGCGGATCGAGCTGCGCGCCGTCGAAGGTGATGGCCGAGAACGAGATCAACGGCCGTCTGCCGGCCGTCAGCCAGCGCAGCGACGGCTGGCTGGAGATCAGCGGCTGGGCTGCGTCGCTGCCGACGCACAGGCCGCCGGCGCCGTCGCTTGGCGGGCGTGTTCGCCCCGAGCCTCAGCTCTGGCGAAGCTGGCCGTAGCTCGCTGTGTCAGCGAGCTACGAGCGGCGTTGCGTCGAACAGCATCTGGTTAACTGAAAGCGTGACCGGCCTTTATGCAACAGCTCGGCGATCGACTGCCGCGTTGGTTCTCACGGCAGCGTTGACCTTCGCCGCAGCGATAATGGTCGAAGGCCCGGCGTTGGCGATTGCCGCGCCTGCCAACGCGGCAGCAACAGCGCTCAACTGGAAAGCCTGCAGCGGATCGTCGTTTAAGCGCTGGCGCGACACCGATGGCGTGAGCCTGACCGGCTTCGACTGCGCAGCGCTGACGCGGCCGCTTGACGCCAGCCGGCCAACCGGCGCGAAGGCGCGCCTCGCCGTCACCCGGCTGAAGGCCAGCGGCACCGCCGCTCAGTACAAGGGGACGCTGTTCATGAACCCCGGCGGACCGGGCAACTCAGGTCTGGCGCTGGCGTCGATCATTGGGCTTCTGCCGCCTGCGATTCGCGCCTCGTTCGACTTCGTTACCTGGGATCCGCGCGGGATCGGCGCCTCAACGCCGCTGATCAGCGGCTCCGGCTGCAACATCCCCAAGCCGACCCGGCCGGCAACCGGCGCCGTCAACTGGCAGAGCGTGCTCGACCGGCGCGTCCGGCAGGTCACCGCTTACAACGCACGCTGCTACCGCGGCAACGGCCACGTTATCGAGAACTCCGGCACGGTCGCCAATGCCCGCGACCTCGATGTGCTGCGTCAGGCCGTTGGCGACGCGAAGCTGACCTACTGGGGCATCTCCTACGGCACGCTGCTCGGATCAACCTACGCGCAGCTCTACCCGACCAAGGTTCGCGCACTCGTATTCGACGGCAACATGGATCCGCAGACGACGCTCTACGCGATCAACGCCGGCTCTGTCGCGCCCGACCATTCGATCGGCTTCTTCCTCGAGGCCAATCCGACGCT
>JBCJTT010000009.1:0-58151 GCA_039744215.1 Solirubrobacteraceae bacterium | reverse complement strand
GCTGCGCGCCGCCGGCAACCCCTGGGATCTGCGCAAGGCGATGCCTTACAGCTCTTACGAGGACTTTGATTTCAAGATCCCGGTCGGCACACATGGCGACAACTACGACCGCTTCCGCGTCCGTCTGGCAGAGGTCAAGGAGTCGGTCAAGATCATCGTTCAGGCGCTCGACAATCTGCCTGAAGGACCGACAATCGTTGACGACCGCAAGGTCGCGCTGCCGCCGCGCCACGAGCTGGCGACCTCGATGGAAGCATTGATCCATCACTTCAAGCTTGTCACGGAGGGAATGCGCGTGCCGGAAGGCGAGGCCTACTACGCAATCGAAGGCCCCCGCGGCGAGCTTGGCTGCTTCGTCCGCTCCGACGGATCAAGCAAGCCTGCCCGCGTCCACATGCGCGACCCCAGCCTCGTCAACCTGCAGGCCGCGCCGGCCGCAACCGAGGGCTGGCTGATCGCCGACATGCTGGCAACCATCGCGATGTTCGATCCAATCATGGGAGGGGTTGACCGCTGATGTCCGACGGCGTGGCCAAGGTGCTCCGATTCACTCACAATTCACGGATCCCTGGCTGGGACCGCGCCGCCGACCTTGACAAAGCGCCGGCCGTCGTCCCCGAGCCGGCGACGACCGAGCTGCCGGCCGAACTGCGCGCCGCGATCGAGGACGGCGTGCGCCGCTTCCCGGAAGGTGACTCGGCCTTCATCCCGGCGCTCTACGCGGTACAGCAGCAGTACGGATGGTGCTCACCGGAAGGGATCGAGCAGGCCGCCGCAGTACTCGGCCGCACGCCGGCCGCGCTGAGCGCCGTTGCGACTTTCTACGACATGTTTCGGATGGAGCCGTTCGGCCGCAAGACGGTCTATGTCTGCACCAACATCTCCTGCTCGCTCTGCGGCGCTGACGAGCTGCTTGAGGCGCTCGAGCAGCGGCTCGGCGACGAGCCCGACGTCCATCTCCGCGGCTTCGAGTGTCTCGGTGCCTGCGACATCGCGCCGATGGCCTCGGTCAACGGCGTCTATGTCGGCCCGATCCCGCTTGACGAGGTTGACGAACTGTCGCGGCAGGTTGTCGCCGGCGAGGACCCGCTGCCGGCGCGCCAGCTGCTGCGCCGTCCCTGCGCCGACTCGAAGGCGGCCGGCGAGTGACCGACACACTGCTGTTCCGCGGCATCGACGAACCGGGGCTGAACACGATCGACGTTTACGAGCGTCGCGGTGGCTACAAGCAGCTGAAGCAGGCCTTCGCAACGCCGCGCGACAAGCTGATCGCGCAGCTGACCGAATCGGGCCTGCGTGGCCGTGGCGGCGCAGGTTTCTTGATGGGTACAAAGGCCTCGTTTATTCCTCACGGTAATATGCAGAAGTACGTCGTCTGTAACGCCGACGAGTCAGAGCCCGGCACCTTCAAAGACCGCGAACTTATTCAGAAGAACCCGCATCAGCTAATTGAGGGTGTGATTATCGCTGCCTACGCGATCGATGCCTCGATTAGTTACATTTACATTCGCGGCGAGTACGACCAGCAGGCCGACATTCTCGACGCGGCGATCGAAGAGGCCAGGCAGCGCGGCTTGCTGGGCGAGAACATTCTTGGGTCGGGCTTCAACCTGCAGCTGGAGCTGTTCCGCGGCGCCGGCGCTTATATTTGCGGCGAGGAGACCGGCATGCTGGACTCGCTTGAAGGGAAGCGCGGCAACCCGCGGCTGAAGCCACCTTTCCCAGCCAACCTGGGGCTCTTCCAGGGTCCGACTTTGATCAACAATGTCGAAACGCTGTCGACGCTGCCGCACATCGTTGAGCTCGGTGCCGCCAGCTACGCCGCGATCGGTGTCAAGGATTCGGCCGGCACGAAGCTTGTCTCGGTCAGCGGCAACGTCGAGCGGCCCGGAAACTATGAGGTTGAGCTTGGCACTTCGAGCCGCGAGATCATCTACACGATGGCCGGCGGCCCGATCGATGGCCGCGCGATCAAGTGCTGGTTCCCTGGCGGCTCCAGCGTGCCGGTACTGACCGCTGACGATCTTGACGTCAGCTACGACTATGACTCGATTGAGGCGGCTGGCTCAATGCTCGCCTCGGGCGCAATCATCGTCGTCGACGAAACACAGTCGGTTGTTGAGTTGGCCTACAAACTGGCCAAGTTCTACGCACACGAATCATGCGGAAAGTGCACGCCGTGCCGCGAGGGGACAACCTGGACTTTGAACATGATCGAGCGGATCAAGGCGGGCACGGCGACGCCGATGGACCTTGAGATCATGGCCAGCGTTCAGGAGCAGATCATCGGCAACTGCCTCTGCCCGCTCGGTGATGCGATGGCGGAGCCGATCGGCTCGCTGATCGCCAAGTTCCGGCCCGAGTTTGAGGCTGAGATTGAGGCCAACCGGGCGGCGCGTGAGCAGCAGCTGGTAAGCGAGTTTGCTAGCGCTGAGGTTGCCATCGAAGGTGTTAGCGGCTGATGCCACGGCCGATCGAAAAGCTCGTCAAGTTGACGATCAACGGCAACGACGTTCAGGCGCCCCAGGGAATGATGCTGTCCGAGGCTGCGCTGAAGTATGGCGACGTTGAGATACCGGTCTTCTGTTACGACGCCAAGATCGGCCCGCCGGTCGGCGCCTGCCGAATGTGCCTGGTTGAGATTGAAGGGCTCGGCAAGTTGCAGGCTGGCTGCTCGGTCGGCGTTAAGGACGGGATGGTCGTTCACACCGACACGCAGCAGGTCAAGGACGCGCAGAAGGCGGTACTTGATTTCCTCCTGATCAACCATCCGCTCGACTGCCCGGTCTGTGACAAGGGCGGCGAGTGCCCGCTGCAGGACAACTCGTTTGGCTATGGAGATGGCCTGTCTAAGTTCGTTGAGCCCAAGCGCCACTTTGAAAAGCCGCTAGCGCTATCGCCGCTGATCGCGATCGACCGCGAGCGCTGCATCCTCTGTTACCGCTGCGTTCGTTACAGCGAAGAGGTAAGTGAGGACGACCAGCTGGTGCTTGAGGAACGCGGCTCAAACACCTATGTCACAACCTTCGACGGCCACCCTTATGTCGCTCCGTTCAGCGGCAACATCATCGAGCTGTGCCCGGTCGGCGCGCTGACCTCGCGGCCCTACCGTTTCCGCGCGCGGCCCTGGGAGATTGAGCAGGCCGGCTCGATCTGCACGCTCTGCCCGGCGCAGTGCAACATCAGCTTCTCGGTCCGTGACGAGATCGTGCTGCGCGTTCTTGCGCGTGACCACAAAGGCGTTGACGATGGCTGGCTCTGCGACAAGGGTCGCTTTGCCTATCAGGCAATCCACGTTGATCAGCGTGTCACCGAGCCGCTGCTGCGCGACGGCGGCGAGCTGCGCCCGGTTACCTGGGAACTGGCGATCGAGACGACGGCGAAGCTGCTGTCACACGCCGGCGCAAATACCGGCGCGCTGGTCGGCGGCGAAACAACAAACGAAGAAGGCGTCCTGCTGACGCACTTAATGCGTGAGGCGCTCGGCTCACACGACCTTGATTCGCGCGCCGGTGGCAGCCTCGACTTGGAGCTGCTGCGGGCGCTGAGCGAACCGTCGCTGCAGGCCTCGGTGCCGGACCTGCAGTACGCGCACTGCGTTCTGTTGCTCGACTGCGAGCCGGTTGACGACGCGCCGATCCTCGACCTGCGACTGCGCAAAGGTGTTCGCCATCATGGCGTCAAACTGCTGATCGCTTCAAGCCGCCCGTCGGCGCTTGACCGACGCGCCAGCCACAGTGCCCGCTTTGCGCCCGGCTGTGGTGCAGCCTTCACGGCGGCGCTCGATGCCGAGCTGGCCGGGCAACCGTCAGATGCGCTGGCAATCGCCGCCGGCGCCGATCCGGCCAACCTCAAGGCGCTAGCCAGCGAGCTGCGTGACGCGGGCGAAGATGTAGTGATCCTCTGGGGCGAGCGGCTGACGGCCGGTCCGCGCCGCGAGCAGGGTGCCCGCGCGCTGCTCAACCTTGCGGCTCGACTTGAGCTTGCCGGCCGTGACGGCGCTGGCCTGTTGGAGATCCCGGCTGGCACCAACTCGCGCGGCCTGCGCGAGGTCGGCGTGCTGCCAAACGCTTCGATCGGCCTTGGTGACGCCGCCGCAAGCGGCCGCGACGCACAGGCGATCGGTGAGGCGCTGGCCAGCGGCGAGCTGACGGCGCTAATCCTGCTGCACAGCGATCCGCTGCTCGATCAGCCAAGTTCCCAGCTGTGGCAGCGCGCGCTCGGTAAGGCGACGAGCGTGATCGCGCACGCCGCCTTCCTGACTCCGGCCGTACGCGAGCACGCGACGGTGATCTTCCCGGCCGAGTCTTACGCCGAGAAGGAAGGGACAATCGTCCATCCCGACAGCCGCCTGCAGCGTCTGCGCCGCGCGATCGCCCGCCAGGGTGAGACGCGCGCCGAGTGGGCCTTGCTGGCTGAGCTTGCGGCGCGGATCGGCAACGACCCGCAGGTGCTGACCTGCTCGGTGCTGAGCGCCAGAATCTTCGACGCGGTTCCCTTCTACAAGGGGTTGTCACTTGATTCGATCGGTGGCAGCGGCGTCCGCTGGACCGAGCGCGATGCGGCCGCAAGCTTTCCGTCGGCCCCCGCCGCACCCTTCGCGCTCGACGACGCGCCGGCCGCCGCCTCACCGAACGGGCTGCTGCGGCTGGGCAGCTTCCGCTCAATCTGGGCCTCGCCCGAGGTTGAGGCATCGCCGGCGCTGGCCTTCCTGCATCCGCGCCAGCGGGTTGAGATTGCCCCGGTCGACGCTGAGCGGCTTGGCATCGCGCAAGGCGAAAGTGTCACGGTTGCCTCTAACGGCAGCTCGGTGACAGGGCTTGCAGAGATCCGCGCCGCCGCGCAGCCGGGAACCGTCTTCCTGCAGAGCGCGATCCCCGAGGACAGCGCCGCGCTGCTCGAAGGGCCGCTGGTCGAGGTGAAGCGCGGATGAACCTCAACGTTCCGTTCGCGCTGGTCGGCTACATCGAACCTTGGTGGATGGTTGTCATTAAGAGCATCGTCTTCGCCGTTATTGGGCTGCAACTGGTGCCGATCGTGCTGCTGATGGAGCGCAAAATCCTTGGCCGCTTCCAAAACCGTTACGGCCCGAACCGGGTCGGGCCGTATGGCATGATGACGCCGATCGCCGACGTCATCAAGCTGCTCAGCAAGGAGCCTTTTCGGCCAAAGACGGCGATCGGCTGGCTCTTTGAGCTGGCGCCGGTGCTGTCGATCGTCGCCGCCTTCGGCGCCCTAGCGCTGATTCCCTACGGTCCTGTCGTTGACATCTTCGGGACGGCAACCGGCCTTTACGGGATCGACGTAAGCATCGGTGCGCTTTACCTCTTCGCCTTCGGTGCGGTCTCGTTCTACTCAGTGATGCTGGGCGGCTGGGCGTCAGGTTCGAAGTACTCGTTCCTCGGCTCAATGCGCGCCTGCGCGCAGCTGATCAGTTACGAGGTGCCGCAGGGAATGGCACTGATCGGCGTGATCATGACGGCGCAGACGATGTCGCTGACCGGGATCGTCGAAGCGCAGCAGGCGATGTGGTTCATCGTGCCGCAGTTCTTCGGCTTCATCGTCTTCATGGTCGCCAGTTTCGCCGAGACCAACCGCCCGCCGTTTGACCTCGCCGAGGCCGACGCCGAGCTGACCGGCGGCTACAACACCGAGTTCGGCGGCAGCAAGTTCACGCTCTACTTCTTCGCCGAGTACCTCAACTTGATCGTCCTGTCGGGCGTCGCAACGGCGATCTTCCTCGGCGGTTGGCTGCTGCCGTTTGGGATCGACGCGCCGAACTGGGTTGGTCCGTTCGTCGTGATTTTCAAGATGCTGCTGTTTGTGACCTTCTTCATCTGGGTCCGCGCGACGCTGCCGCGGCTGCGCTATGACCAGCTGATGTCGCTTGGCTGGAAGGTACTGCTGCCGCTGGCAACGCTGAACGCGCTTGTAACTGCAATCGTCGTCGTCGTCTTTTAGGAGCTTGGATATGGCTTGGAATCCCGAAGCAGATGTGATTGAGGTGGTCCGCGGACCGGACAAGCCAGGCGGCGCCGGTGGCCTTTACCGCGCCTTCGGCGAGACGCTGCGTGGCCTGAAGACGACCTTTGGGCAGCTGCGAATGGGCGTTGACACGATCCAGTACCCGGAGGAGAAGGTTCCCGTCTATCCGCGCTTCCGTGGCCGCCATCAGCTGCACCGCTTTGAGGACAGCGGGCTTGAGAAGTGCGTTGGCTGCTCGCTCTGCGCCGCCTCCTGCCCGGCCGACTGCATCCGTGTTGTCGCCGCTGAGAACACGCCGGAGAATCGCGTTTCGGCCGGTGAGCGTTACGCCGCCGTTTTCGAGATCAACCTGTCGCGCTGCATCTTCTGCGGCTACTGCGAGGTTGCCTGCCCGTTCGACGCGATCACGATGGGCCACGAGTATGAGCTCTCCGCCGCCAACCGCTCCGACCTGATCTTCACGAAAGAGATGCTGCTGGCCGAGCCGCTCGAGCGCACGCCGCTGCGCGCAGAGGGAGAGTAGTAAACAGTGGTCGTCGGCTTCTTCTTCTTTCTCTTCGCGGTCGTCGCGCTGGCCGGCGCGGGCGGCGTCGTCGCGCTGCGCAACCCGTTCTACTGCGCTCTCTCGCTGGTCGTTCACCTGATCGCGCTGGCGCTGCTCTTTCTGTTGCTTGAGGCGCAGTTCGTCGCCGTTGCCCAGATTGTCGTTTACGCCGGCGCCGTGATGGTGCTGTACGTCTTCGTCGTCGGCTATGTCGGCGGCGGTGACGATCCGGCGCCGCTCTGGCGGGCGAGTGCGCGCCAGCGGGCGCTGGCAACGATCTTTGCGGCGGCGATCTTTATCGAGCTGGCAATTGCCTTGCTCGGCACGGCGCTCTCAGCGCTCAGCACCGACGGCGCCAAGCTGGCCGCCGATTACGGCTCGCCGGCGCAGATCGGCGAGCTGCTGCTGACCGACTTTCTACTGCCGTTCGAGCTGGCCTCAATCCTGCTGCTGGTTGCCGCCATTGGCGCTGTTGCGCTGGCCGGTCGGCGCGGTGGTATCGCCGAGGACGAGTCGAACATGGCGCCGAACAGGGGCGAGGTTTACACGCCGGCGCCGGCCGCGACCGGTTCGATGGCCGAGGGCGTGTCGGGCTACGGCGTAACACGGCCACTGCCCGAGCCGCAGCTTGAGGGCCGTGAGCTCAAACAACCGGTCCGCGCCACGCCGGAGGACGATTCGCGGTGACGATCAACTGGTACCTGATCGTCTCGGCCATGATCTTCACGATCGGCGCTGGTGGCGTGCTGATTCGCCGCAACCCGCTGGTGATCCTGCTCTGCCTTGAACTGATGCTGAACGCTGGCAACCTCGCGTTGATCGGCTTCTCGCGCATGTGGGGCAACGGCGATGGCCAGATCTTCGCGCTCGTCGTGTTGGTTGTCGCTGCCTGCGAGGTGGCGATCGGCCTTGGCATCATCGTCGCGCTCTACCGGCGCCGCCTGCCGGTTGATGTTGACGAACTGATCGAGCTGCGCGGATGAGCCTGCCACTGAGCGCCTGGCTGGTACTCGCCTTCCCGCTGGCCGGGACGCTGACGATTGCGCTGCTCGGCAAGAAGCTTTCCCCGCGCGCCGCCGGCACAATCGGCACTGCAGCGATCGGTATCGCCTTCATCTTCGCCGTGATCACGTTGGTCAAGCTGCAGCAGCTGCCGGTTGACCAGCGCGTTGTCACCTCATCGCTTGCGGACCTCATCAACGTCGCCGGCCTGAAGGTCCAGCTTGGAATCTATGTCGATCCGCTTTCGACCTTCATGATCCTGATCGTCGCCGGCGTTTCGACCCTGATCCACCTCTACTCGGCCGGTTACATGCAGACCGATCAGGGCTACGTGCGGTACTTCGCCTACCTCAACTTCTTCGTCTTCTCGATGCTGCTGCTGGTACTGGCCGGCAACCTAGTGCTGCTGATCGTCGGCTGGGCATTTGTCGGCGCTGCCTCCTACATGCTGATCTCCTACTGGTACCGCCGTGACACGGCGGCGGCAGCCGGCATCAAGGCCTTCGTGATCAACGTGATCGGCGACATCAGCTTGGTGCTGGGCACGCTCTTCATCTTCAAGACGATGGGCGTCGTTGACTACACCCAGCTGTTCGCCGGTGTCCACAGCGCTTTCGCCAAGGATGAACCGGAGCTGGTGATCGGGATGCTGCTGATCCTCGTCGGTGCCTTTGCCAAGTCGGCGCAGATCCCGTTCCACACTTGGCTGCCGGACGCGATGGAAGGCCCGACGCCGGTCAGCGCGCTGATCCACGCGGCGACGATGGTGACGGCCGGCGTCTACCTGATCGGCCGTCTGCACACGCTCTTCGAGTGGGCACCAACGGCGGCCGCGGTTGGCGCAATCGTCGGTGCTTTAACACTGCTGATCGCCGGCAGCATCGGACTTGTGATGACCGACCTGAAGCGCGTCATCGCCTACTCGACGATGTCGCAGATCGGCTACATGATCATGGGCGTCAGCGCCGCCGCCTACGTCGGCGGCTTCTTCCACCTGATGACGCATGCCTTCTTCAAGGCGCTGCTGTTCATGGCGGCCGGTTCGATCATCTCGGCGATGGCTGGCAATCAGTCGCTCAACAACATGAGCGGCTTTCGCAAAGCGATGCCGTTCACCTTCGCCTGCTTCCTTGCCGGCGGCTTCGCGCTCTCAGCCTTCCCGCTCTTCTCCGGCTTTTTCTCAAAGGACACGCTGCTCTTTGAGGTTGGTGCGCGCGGCGGCTGGTACATGGCGCTGTACGTCGCCGGCTACATCGGCGCTGCCTTCACCGTTCTTTACACCTGGCGAATGATCTTCCGAGCCTTCTGGGGCAAGCCATGCGAGCAGGCGACGGTGCTTGAGCAGACCGGCCACAGCTTCCATTACCCGGAGCACACCAACCCGCACACCGGCAACGAGGACGACCCGTCAACGCAGGAGGTTGAGGACACCGAGGTTGGCTTCCCCGGCGCCGTCCACAAGATCGCCGAACAGACCTGGCAGATGCGCGCTGCGATGATCCCGCTCGCCGTGCTGGCGGTTATCGCCGGCGTGGTTCAGCTTCCGTTCGGTCTTACCAACGTGCTGAGCGACTTTCTCCAGCCGACCTTCGCCGACACGATCGTTGCCTACCACCCCAAAAATCCTGGGCTTGAGACCTTTGGCCTGATCCTGTCGAGCGTGATCGTCTTCGTCTTCCTCACCGCCGCCTACATCGTCTGGGTTCGCCGCCCCGGCAGCTCGTCGGCGATTCAGGCCCGGCTGCAGCCGCTGCATACGCTGTTCGCCAACAAGTGGTATTTCGACGATCTGAACTCGGCGCTGATCGTCAGGCCGGTCGTCTGGATCGGCCGCTGGGCGAAGGACAGCTTTGAGCGGATCGTGGTCTACGGCGCCTTCATCGGCGGCACGTCGGGCCTCGTCAAGGCCGGCTCGGCCGCCGTACGGGCAATCCAGAACGGCCTGCTGCGCAGCTACGTGGCAGTTGTGGTCGGCGGCCTGTCGGTCGTACTTCTCTATTTCCTGGTGCGTGGACTGTGACGATTCACCTGTCAATCATTCTCTGGCTGCCGCTTGCTTTCGGCCTCGTCGCGCTGGTCGCGCCGGGCCGTTTGGCGCGTTGGATCTCGCTGCTCGGTGCGCTCCTCGTGCTGGCCTACACGATCACCTTGCTGGCCGACTACGACCACGCCGCCGGCGGCCTGCAGTACGTCACCGATGTTCTCTGGATCCGCTCGCTCGGGATCCATTACGCGCTGGCCGTAAGCGGCCTCAACCTTGTGCTGCTGGCGACGACATCGGTCGTTTTCACGGCCTCGGCGATCTGGTCGCTGGTGGCCCAGCCGGACGGTCTGCGCCCCGGCCTTTACGCGCTGCTGATGGGGCTTGCACAGAGCGCCGTGCTTGGCGCCTTCATGGCGCAGGATCTGGCGCTGTTCGTGATCTTCTTCGATCTGATGCTGGTGCCGTTCTACTTCCTGATCGTGATCTGGGGCGGGCCGGACCGCACCAGCGCTGTGCTGCGGCTGTTCCTCTACACGCTGGTCGGATCGCTGCTGATGCTGGTCGGCGCGATCACAACCGGCGTGCTGGCGGCGCACGACGGTGAGCCAAGCTTCCTACTGGCCGACCTGGCGAAAACGCCGCTTGGCAGCAGCGCCCAGGGGTGGATCTTCCTTGGCTTTGCGCTGGCCTTCCTGATCAAGATGCCGGCCTTCCCGTTCCACGGCTGGATGCCCGGTGGTTACTCAAACATGCCGATCGCTGTGCTGGCCGTCTTCACGGCGATCCTCAGCAAGGTTGCCGCCTACGGCTTCCTGCAGATCGCGCTGCCGCTGTTCCCCGACGCCGCAGTCCGTTACCAAGAGCTGATCATGATCGTCGCTGTCGCCTCGATCCTTTACGGCTCAGCGATGGCCTTCACCGTCACCAGCGCGCGGCTGATTCTTGGTTACTCGTCGATCGCCCAGCTGGGCTTCATCGTGCTCGGGATCTTTGCCTTCGATAACCGCGGCGCCGACGGCGCGCTGTTGCAAGCAACCAACCACGCGATTGTCGCCGGCGCACTGATCTTCGTTGTTGCGATGCTCGCGGCGCGCAGCGGCGGCAGCGAGGAGATCACCGATATGGGTGGCATCGCCAAGGGCGCGCCGGCCTTTGCCGCCGTCTTCCTTGTGCTCAGCTTTGCGCTGCTGGCAATGCCGGGGACGGCCAATTTCATCGCTGAGTTCATGATTCTGCTTGGCACCTTCGAAAGCAAGCTGGTCTATGCCTTGATTGCCTCGATCGGTGTTGCGCTGGCCGCCTTCTACGCGCTGCGGCTGTACGTAACGTCGATGCACCACCGCGTTGGCGCGAAGGTCAAGTCGTTTGAGCTGACCGGCCGCGAGGCGCTGGTGATCGTGCCGCTGCTGCTGATTGTGATCGCGCTGGCAAT
The DNA here is from genome assembly GCA_039744215.1 of Solirubrobacteraceae bacterium. Classification (GTDB taxonomy): domain Bacteria; phylum Actinomycetota; class Thermoleophilia; order Solirubrobacterales; family Solirubrobacteraceae; genus F1-60-MAGs163. Next base: position 47,204 of record JBCJTT010000009.1, on the reverse strand, counting down.
CTTCCCGCAGTTCTCGCTCAGTCCGGCCGAGGACGGCACAAGTCAGGCGCTGCGCGCAACGCAGCAGGCGCAGTCGGCGCAGACACTGGCCGCAGCACGGGCAGACCGGGGCACACGATGAGCGCGGCGCTCGCAACGGCCGTGCCGGCAGCGCCGTCAATCGACTGGGCCGGCCTGTCGCCGCTGCTCGCGCTGATCATCGGCTCGATCGTCGTACTGATCGTCGGCCTTGCCGGCCCGCGCGCAATCCGCACGCAACTCGTGCCGGCGCTCAGCGTGGTCGCTTTCGCCGTGACGATCGGCGCCGTGATCGCGCTCTGGGGCCAGCGCGCTGTGCTGATCGAAGGGGCGCTGCAACTTGACCAGCTGACATTGATCCTGACGCTGCTGATCTGCGCTGCCGGGATTGTCGCGGCGCTGCTGTCCTGGCGCGAGCAGGCCGCTTCGGAGATCGCTCACGGCGAGTTCTTTGCGCTGCTGTTGCTGGCCAGCGCCGGAATGTTCGTCCTCGTCGCCTCACGCAACCTTGTAACAACGTTCGTTGGCTTGGAGCTGCTGTCGCTGCCGCTTTACATCCTCTGCGCCGCCCGAGTGCGTGAACAGCGCTCGCTTGAGGCTGGCCTGAAGTACCTGATCATCGGCTCGGTTGGTTCGGCCACCGTGCTCTACGGCTTTGCGCTGCTGTACGGCGCGACCGGCGCTACCTCCTACCCGCAGATCGCGGCGAAGATCACGGCCGGGGGCCTAGCAACCGACCCGCTGTTCCTGACGGCCGTCGCGCTGTGCACAGTCGGCTTTGCCTTCAAAGCCTCGCTGGCGCCGTTCCATCAGTGGACGCCTGACGTCTATCAAGGGTCACCAACACCGATTGCGGCCTTCATGTCGGTTGCGACCAAGGCCGCTGCCTTCGGCGTCATCATCCGCCTGTTCGACGTTGCGCTGAGCCCGGCGATCGACGCTTGGAAGCCGATCTGGATTGCGATCGCGATCCTCTCGATCATCGTCGGCAATGTCGGCGCGATCGGCCAGTCGTCGCTGAAGCGGATGCTCGCCTACTCATCGATCGCTCAGGCCGGCTACCTGCTGATCGGCTTTGTGGTCGCAACCCGGCTTGGCATTGAAGCGATCTGCTTCTACCTGATCGTTTACGCGATCGCCAACCTTGCGGCCTTCACCGTCATCGTGATTCGTGAGCGCGAGAGCAGCAGCGGCGACGATCTGGCGTCGCTGCACGGTGTTGCTGGCAGCAGCCCGGTAACGGCCGTTGTGATGACGCTGGCGATGCTCAGCCTTGCCGGCATCCCGGCGACGGCCGGCTTCATCGGCAAGTTCCGCTTGATTGAGGCCGCAGCGCAGGGCGATATGGCCTGGCTGGCAGTGGTCCTCGTGCTTGGCTCGGTTATCTCGCTCGCCTATTACCTGCCGGTTGTCGCGGCGCTCTGGCGCAGCGAGGCGCAGCCTGGCATCGATCCTCATCGCGGCGCGCCAGTACTGGCGGGCGGCGCGCCGGAGGGCGAGCCGGTCAAGGCTGGCTGGGAAGTGAAGCTGGTCGGCGTTCTGCTGGCCGCCGCAATCATCTTCTTCGGGATCGTGCCGCAGCCGATCTTCAACCTCGTCGCTGACGCCGCGCGAGGCCTCGGCCTGAGCTGATCCGCACGCCGTCCGCGCCGCCCTGCGCGGTACGGTTCGCAGCCCGTGGACTACCCCGTCGAGAGCTTCACAGCGGCCGAGCAGGCGCGCCTTCAGCCGCACTTCACCAATCTCGACCAGCCGGTCTTCGCGCTCGTCAATCTGCCGGAGACAGTCAAGGGCGCTCTGTTTGCCCGCTACTCGCGCTACGACGGGACACTGCGCCGCCTGTTCCTTGATGAGTTCGCTGGCTCGCTGGCCGAGAGCGGCGGCGACTGGGAGGGCGATGAGGGGAAGCGCGCGGCCGATCTGTACGACACGATCTTTCTCGGTTACGGCGACGACTCGGTCGCCCAGCTGGGCGGCGCCCACGTCGCCTGCGAGTGGGTCTCAAACGTCCTGACGAAGACCCTCCAGCGGCCGCGGCTGGCCGCCTATCTTGAGCAGTCGACGCGTTACATCCGTTACGACGGAGAGGTGCCGGGGATTGGCTACCGCTATTACCGCGATGCTTCGCTGGGGCCGCAGTATCAGCAGGCGATGGACGGACTGTTCGCCAGCTACTCGGCTGCGATCCCGCAGGTCGCGGCCTGGGCGGATCAGCAGTTCCCGGCCGCGGACGGTGTATCGGCCCGGACGCAGGCGCGGGCGATTGAGGCGAAGGCGCTAGATCTGCTGCGCGGCCTGCTGCCGGCAGCGTCGCTGTCGCACATGGGGATCTTTGCCACCGGTCAAACCTATGAGCAGCTGATCCTGCATCTGATCGCTCATCCGCTGCCCGAGGCGCAGGATTACGGCCGGATGCTGCTGGCGACGCTGAAGCAGGTGATGCCGAGCTTTGTTTCACGCGTTGAGCGGCCCGAGCGCGGCGGCGAATGGATCGAGTACCTCAAGCAGCGCAGCGCCGCTGGCAGCGACTGGGCGCAGCGGCTAGAGCTTGCAGCGGGGGACGCCGACGGCGGGCCGTCGGTGGCGCTAACGCACGTTGACGGAAACGAGGAGGACCTGCTCTGCTCACTACTCTTTGAGCAGTCACGTAGCGATGAGGCTTCAATCCGCGCCGCCGTCAGGCGGCTCAGCGGCGACGAGCAGGCGCAGATGCTTAGCGACTTCGTTGGTGCGCGCGCCAACCGCCGTCACCGCCCAGGCCGTGGCTTCGAGGCCGTCCGTTACCGCTTTGAGATCGTTGCCGACTACGGCGCCTTTCGCGACCTGCAGCGCCACCGCATGCTGACCGTGCAATGGCAGACGCTGGGCCCCGAGCTTGGCGCTGGCGTGCCGGATGAGCTGCAGGCAGCTGGCGTCGCCGACAGCTACCAACGGGGGCTTGAGGCCTCAGCGGCCGAGTATCAGCGGCTCGCCGCGGACGGGCAGCTCGACGCCGCGCCGTACGCGCTCTGCCTTGGTTACCGGATTCGCTTTGTGCTCGACTGCAACGCGCGCGAGGCGATGCAGCTGATCGAGCTGCGTTCCGGCCGTGAGGGTCATCCCAGCTACCGCGCCGTCGCTCACCAGATGCAGCGCGAGATCGCTCAGCATCATCCAGCGATCGCGGCGGCGATGGTCCACGTTGATAATCAGGCCGAGCCGCGGCTTGAGCGGATCCTCAGCGAGATGCGCACAGAGGGCCGCAGCAGCGCCGGCTAAACAGCAGCGACCGCTTCAGTCTTCGTCGTGCTCGGCCATTTGCTGCTCGAGCGAAGCCATCACTGCCGGGTCGCGCAGCGTCGTCACGTCGCCCAGCGCACGGCCTTCGGCGATGTCACGCAGCAGTCGGCGCATGATCTTGCCGGAGCGCGTCTTTGGCAGGTCGTCGGCCCAAATGATCCGCTTCGGGCGGGCGAACTTGCCGATTCGCTCACCGACCTCGCGCCGAATCCGGTCGGCCGCCTCGTCGTCACCCTGCGCACCACTGTTTAGCGTGACGAAGGCGCAGATCGACTGGCCGGTCAGCTCGTCGTTCTCGCCGACGACGGCAGCTTCGGCGACGTGCACGTCGCCAACGATCGCCGACTCAATCTCGGCCGTGCTTAGCCGGTGGCCGGAGACGTTGATCACATCGTCAACGCGGCCGATCACCCAGATCCTTCCGTCGGCATCCTCGCGGCTTGCGTCGCCGACGAAGTAGACCGGTGGCCCAAAACGCTCCCAGTAAGTGCTGACGTAGCGCTCGTCGTCGCCGTAAAGCGTGCGCAGCATTCCCGGCCAGGCGCCTTTCAGTATCAGCAGCCCTTGTGTTCCACGCTCAACCGGCTTACCGTCGTTATCAACCACCTCGGCTGTGATCCCCGGCAGCGCCGTGCCGGCCGACCCTGGCTTTGCCGCCTGCGCGCCGGGCAGCGTAGTGACCATCATGTTGCCGGTCTCGGTCTGCCACCAGGTGTCAATGATCGGGCAGCGTCCGCCGCCGATGACCAGCCAGTACCAGGCCCACGCCTTCGGGTTGATCGGCTCGCCAACCGTTCCCAGCAGCCGTAGCGAGCTCAGGTCGTGGCGACGCGGATACTCCGGCCCCCACTTCATGCAGGCGCGGATCGCCGTTGGCGCCGTGTAGAAGATCGTCACCTTGTAGCGCTCACAGAGCCGCCACCAGATGTCTTTGTCGGGGTAATCGGGTGCGCCTTCATACATCACCGATGTAGCGCCGTTGGCCAGCGCGCCGTAAACGATGTAGCTGTGGCCGGTGATCCAGCCGACGTCGGCCGAGCACCAGAAGATGTCGCTTTCCGGTTTGATGTCGAAGACGTACTTGAAGCTCCAGCTGACTCCGGTCAGGTAGCCACCCGACGTGTGCAGGATCCCCTTTGGCTGGGCGGTCGATCCGGATGAGTAGAGGATGAAAAGCGGATGCTCGCTGTCGAACGGCTCGGGCGGGCAGACCGGGTCGGCCGCTGCCAGTGCCTCGTCCCAGACGACGTCGCGCCCTTCCTGCAGTTCGAAAGGCGTGCCGGTGTTGCGCACGACGAAGATGCTCTGCAGCGAGGCAAGGTCGCCGAGCGTCGCGTCAACCTCGTTCTTGATCGGAGTTGTCTTGCCCTTACGCGCCGCGCCGTCAACCGTGATCAGCGCCTTGGCCTTTGAGAACTCCATCCGCTCGCGCACCGAGTCGACGCTGAAGCCGCCGAAGACAACGTTGTGCGGCGCGCCGATCCGGGCGCAGGCCAGCATTGCGACGACTACCTCCGGGATCATCGGCAGGTAGATGCCAACAACGTCGCCGGGGCCGATGCCGCGCGCCTTCAGCGCATTTGCGGCGCGCTGCACCTGGTCGAGCAGCTCGTTGTAGCTGACGGTCCGCTCGCCGCCCTCTTCGCCATGCCAGTGGAATGCGACGCGCTCGCCATTGCCGGCCTCAACGTGGCGGTCGACGCAGTTGTACGAGACGTTCAGGCTGCCGCCGCTGAACCACTTGTAGAACGGCGGCTTGGAATCGTCGAGCGCCTGCTCCCAGCGCGTCGCCCAGTCAAGCGCCCGGGCTTGCTTCTCCCACCAGCCGACCGGGTCGGCGGCGGCCGCTTCGTGCTCCGACATGTCAGTGATCAGCGCCTCGGCGACAAACTCGGCCGGCGGCTCAAACCACTGCTGCTCCATCAACTGTTCAAGTTCGGCTTCGAGCGCTGGATCCTCAGCCATCGGCCCAGCCTACTGCCGCGTTAAGCGCGCGACGATCGGCAGCAGCAGCGTGCGCGGCGCGATCCGCCCGGCAATCGCTTGGATCCGGTTGGGAAGGCCGGGGACGACGTCGCGGCGGCCGCTCTCCATCGCGTCAACTGCCTGACGGGCGACGTCCTGCGCCGCAACGACCGTGAAGTCCGGCAGCGTGTCCTCAAAGCCGGTGCTGCCAGCAACCTCGGCAAACTCGGTTCGCACGGCGCCGGGGCAGAGCGCTGTGCAGGAGACGCCGCTGCCTTTCAGCTCGTTGCTCAGCGCCTCGCTGAACGAGAGGACAAAGGCTTTTGTCGCGGCGTAGCTGGCAAAGCCCGGTAGCGGCTGGAAGGCAGCGGTCGATGCAACGTTCAGGACGGCGCCACTGTCGCGCTCGATCATCGACCCGATCAGGCGGATTGTCAGGTCGTGCAGCGCGTCAACGTTGACTTCGATCATCTGACGCTCGCGCGCCGCGTCATTACTTATGAAACGGCCGCTGACGCCAAATCCGGCGTTATTGCAGAGCCCTGCCAGCTGCGGCCCGTCGAGCAGCTGCGCCGCCAGCGCGGCGCGCGCCGCTGGGTCGCTCAGGTCGCAGGCGATCACGCTCGCTGTTACGCCGTGCGCGGCGCGCAGCTCGGCTGCCAGCTGCTCCAGCCGGTCGCTGCGGCGGGCGACCAGCGTCACGCCGTGGCCACGCTGGGCGAGCGTGCGGGCAAGCTCGGCGCCGATCCCCGAAGAGGCGCCGGTAACGACGACGGTTGCTGAGTCTGATGCGCTTGGAAGGGCCATCAGCGCAGCCTACAGGAGCGCAGCCAGCTAGCTCTTGCGCTTACGCTTCTTGCGCAGATCACCGGAGCCGTTGCCGGTCTGCGGCGGCAGGCTTGGTGCCGGCGTGTCGGCGGCCGATCCGCCGGCTGCGCTCTCGGCGCGCCGCGCCGCCATGCTCGGCCACGGGCAGGCGGTGTTTGTGACGCCTAACGTAAAGTTGAGGGGCGCGCCGCTTTTGGCGCGTCCCTCTCGAACGACGGGTTGGGAGTGGGCGAACGGGAACGCTGTCTGATCGCAGCGCCCAACGCTTTTTCAGCCCAAACACGCATGGATTCTGACTCTTCAAATACTTCCGGTGGCGCCTCGAAATACTGCATGACCACCGACTTGCCCTGCGCGACATAGGTGAAGGGAAGCAGGCCTTTTTCTTCAAAATCGCGCTGCACGGTGGCATCCGACTTCAGGTAAAGAGCGTCATTGACGATGATTGCGAAGATACGGTTGTTCTGATAAATACCATACCCGCCGAACATGGCGCGCACATGCAACCCTCGAACGACGAACGACATCTGCTCCATGACATAGTCCACGAACTCGCGGCTTCCTCCCATGGCTAGGACAGTACCTTCGGGAATTGATGCGCTGGATTGTGCACATCCGGTATTTCATCGAGCAGTGCCGTTAGCCAAGTCACGAATACCTTGGAAGGTTCCGGCTCTGGATGGGACCTGTAAAGGGCTGCGGCGCGGCGCTTATGAAACGGCCGCTAACGCCAAATCCGGCGTTATTGCAGAGCCCTGCCAGCTGCTCCAGCCGGTCGCTGCGGCGGGCGACCAGCGTCACGCCGTGGCCACGCTGGGCGAGCGTGCGGGCAAGCTCGGCGCCGATCCCCGAAGAGGCGCCGGTAACGACGACGGTTGCTGAGTCTGATGCGCTTGGAAGGGCCATCAGCGCAGCCTACAGAAGGTCAGCCGGCTAGCTCTTGCGCTTACGCTTCTTGCGCAGATCACCGGAGCCGTTGCTGGCCTGCGGCGGCAGGCTTGGTGCCGGCGTGTCGGCGGCCGATCCGCCGGCTGCGCTCTCGGCGCGCCGCGCCGCCATGCTCGGCCACGGCTCGGGCTTTCCGCTGCTCCAAGCCGGCGGCGTCTTACCGCCCGGCCAACGCATAATGAAGACCAGACCGATTAGCGCCAGCCAGAAGGCCCGCACCACGCCCTGCTGATCGAGCGGCAAGATGAAGGTGACGCCGACGATCATCGCCAGCGCTCCCATGATACGGCTGAGCAGGCCCACGCGCATCGCGTTCAGGCCCAGCATGACGAAGGCCAAGCCGAGGGCGAAAGCGCCGAGTTGCCAGATCAGCTGGCCGGCAAAGAACGGGCCGCCGCTCAGCGCCTCGGTGGCCTGAAGGTTGTTGCCGCCAGCAAAGCTGGCAATGCCGGAGTAATAGGTCATCTGCGCGACCGTCCGGCCGACGCCGAAGGCGACGGCGCCAAAGGCGGCAGCGATCAGCGTCAACTGGCCAAAGTCGGGGTTGCGCGCCCGCGTCGCCTTGAAGAGGAAGGCGACCGGGCCAAAGATCAGCAGTGAGCCAAGGCCGTAAAGGACGGTCCCGATGATCGGCAGCGTCAGCCGGCTGCTCAGCCACTCGGCCTGCAGTGAGATCCGGCCCGGCGGGATCGGCTGGCTGTTTAGCAGGTCGCGCATCGCGTCGGGCGCCGTCACGAGGCTGCCGTTGAAGTTCGGCAGCCCCGACAGCGCGAAGCTGGTGATCACTGCGCCGACGACTGTCAGGATCGCTGCTGCCCAGGCGCAGTAGGCGGCCTTCCAGCGGTGGGCATCCTCCCAGGCCAGCGTCTGCTGCGGGTCGGCAGGGGGGAGCGGCGGCTGCTTCTGCGGTAGTAGCGAGCGCATTGGTCGCTGAAGTCTACGCGGCGCGCGGTTCAGCTGAGCAGCGCCTCGGCCGCGCCGACAACGTCACGATCGGGCTGCAGCGCACTGTCGGCCAGCAGCTCGTCCAGCTCGGCCGCGACCCGTGCCAGCACCGGCGATGCCGCTGCCGTCACGACGATCCGGATAGGGACGCCGCATTCGCGCAGCTGACGGCGCGTCAGCGGAAGAGTTGCCAGTCCGGCGTAGTCGGCGAAGCAGCCAGCGTCGCCGGTCTGCGCTCCGCCGCCGGACGGCCCGACCAGCGCCGTGATCGCCGCGCTGCGGTCGCCGGCCAGCAGCGCCTGCTCAATCGCCTGCCGCTGATCGGCCAGCTCGCGCGAGCCTTGCTGGTCGAAGGCGTAGAGCGGTGGGTCGCTCAGCACGGCGCCGGCGACCAGTTCGCTGCGCCGCAGACACAGATCGAGAGCGATCAGCGCGCCAAAGCCAAAGCCGACCAGCAGCGCCGGCGCGGCGTCCAGCTCGCCCAGCAGCGCCGGCGCGGCGTCCAGCTCGCCCAGCAGCGCGGCAACGTCCGCGCTCTGTTCAGCAACGGTCGTTGCCTGGTAAGGGTCGGGCGCCTCGCTCTGTCCATAGCCGCGGCGCTCGAAGCTAATCAGCCGCGTTCGCGCGGCGAGCGCTGCCTGCTGGTCGCCGGTCAAGCTGTGGCCGCCGATGCCGTGAATCAGGCAGAGCGGCGCCTGATTACCGCTGCTCGCGTAGTGAAGTTTGACTCCTGCGCCAACAGCGAATGGTGACATGGCTAGAATTGAAGCATGGAAGGCCCCGGTGGACTTGGTGACATTTTCGGCGATCCCGACGAGCTGCAGCGTCGGATGGCTGAGTTCGCTGAGCAGATGTCCAGTCAGCAGACGCTGGCGTGGGCCGACAATGCGATCAAACTGGCTGTTGACATGACGGTTGCGGCGATCGGTCGCCTCAACGTGCAGGGCACCAACGCCGAGCAGGCCGAGCAGATCCGCTCGCTGATGGCAACCGTCTTCCCTGAGGCCGTCGCGCTGGTGCGCGAAGCGCGTCAGGGTCTGCGTTAGCCGCCGCGCGCCGCCTTCTCTTCGGCCCGGTGGGCCTTGCCGGCCCGGCGCACATCGCCGAACGAGCGGAAGCCGAAGATCGTCAGCAATGCCAAGAAGCCGACGGCGATTGAGACCACCGCAATCGCCACCTGTTGACCGACCGAGTAGGCGGCGACGGCGGCGGCTGTGCCAAAGACGGTCACCAGCAGCGCCTGCTGCACACCGGCGCCGCCGGGGGTAAAGGGGACCAGCGCGGCGACGGCGTTGATGCTCAGCACCAGCAGCACATTCTTGACCGAGCCGCCGATTCCGAAGGCGTCGAGCAGCAGCCAGAAGGCGGCGCAGCGCAGCAGCCAGCCGCCAAACTGAACCAGCCAAACCTCTTTCAGGTACCGACGGGAGTCGCGCAGAATCGTAAAACCTTGCCGGACGTTGAACCAGAAGGCGACAACGCGGCGCGACAGGAAGGCGAAGGCGATCAGCACCAGCAGTGTCGCTCCGGTCACGACGAACAGCGTCAGCTGCGGGTTGCCGGACAGGAACGACAGATCAACGGCGCCGAGCTTCGGCAGCTCGGGCAGGCTGGGCAGCACGTTCTGGCTGAAGCCAAAGATCAGCACCGGGATCGCGATCGTCAGGTCAAAGATCGCCTCAACGAGGATGGCTGCGCCGATTGCCGGGTAGCTCGACTGCGGCACCGAGATCTTGACGAGAAAGAACTTGATGATGTCGCCGCCGCGCGCCGGCACGATGTTGTTGAAGCCGTAGGCGGCGATGTAGGCGCCCCAGATGTTGCGGTAGGGGATCTGCTCATCCGGGTAGGCGGCGCGCAGCGTGTTGAACAGCGCCAGTGCCCGCATCGAAAGGTAGGCGATGAAGAGTGTCATTCCTGCCAGCAGCGGAATCAGGTCGACGTTGGCAAAGCTGTCGACGAAGCGGCGAACCGAGCTGGCAAGCCCGTCAAAGCTGTCGAATATGGCGGCGATCTCCACGGGGAGAGGGTACGCGCCGTTCGCGGCGCCTTGGCAAAGTGGCCGTTACGGTTGGCCGTTACGGCCGGCCGCCGCCACCAAGCCCGATCGCCGCCCACAGTTCGGCGTCGGCGAGCGACCCGAAGCTACGGTCGGCGGCGCCGCCAAAGTCCATCTGATCAAACGACGGCACGACGTAGACTGTCATTCCGGCGGCAGCTGCGCTCGCCGCTCCGGGCGGCGAGTCTTCCAGCGCGACGCAGTCAGCCGGCTCGGCGCCAAGCCGGCGCGCCGCCTCAAGGTACGGGTCGGGGGCTGGTTTGCCGCGTTCCACGTCGTCGGCGCTGACGACTGCGTCGAACAGCTCTGCGATGCCGGCCGCCGCGACCGCCCGCTCGACAAACTCGCGCGGCGAGTTTGAACAGAGCGCGCGCGGCACGCCAGCTGCCTGCAGCGCCGTCAGCAGCTCCACCGCTCCGGTTGTTGCTGCGCAGCCGTCCTCCAGTGCGACGTAGACAAGCCGGTTCATCTCGGCCACCAGCGCTGGCCCTTCGGCCTCCGGCCGGCGCAGCTCGCGCGCCAAAAACACTGCCGCGTCGGCGCCCGAGTTGCCCAGCAGCGCAATCTTCTGGGCTTCGCCAAACTCGGCGTCGTAGCTGGCAAAGAGCGCCTGCTCGGCCTGCGTCCAGAGCTCCTCGGTGTCGAGCGCCAAGCCGTCGTTATCGAAGATCACTGCTGCCGGGAGTGCCATCAGGGTTTTCTTTCTCGCCGCCTGCGCGGCTCAGCCGATCTCAGCCAGTGCGGCGATCAGTTGCTCGTCGTGGCTCTTCGGGCTGACCTTCGGGATTACCTGGCGCACGACGCCCTTGCCGTCGATGACGAAGGTCGCCCGCTGCGCGCCCCAGTACGTCTTCCCGTACATCGACTTCTCGACCCATGTTCCGTAAAGCTCGCAGACGGCATGGTCCTCGTCGGCCAGCAGCGTGAAGTTGAGCTGCTGCGCGTTGTGGAACTTCTTCACTTTGGCGACAGGGTCGGGCGAGATGCCGATCACGCGGGCGTTGAGCTTCGCGTAGTCGGCCCGGTGATCGCGCACGCCGCAGGCCTGCGTTGTGCAGCCCGGCGTTGAGGCCTTGGGGTAGAAGTAGAGGACGACAGTTTGGCCCTTCAGCTTGGCCAGACGGACGGCATCGCCATTCTCGTCCGGCAGTGTGAAGTCTGGTGCCTTTGCGCCGCTTTCAATCATTCGTCGTCCTTCGCTGTCGCCGGTCGGGATTGAACCGGTGGGGTGGGGGGAAAGATTACGCACTGGCGGCTAATCGGCATGTGACCCCGCTTCGATCTGTCTGGCTTTCGGCCGCCGCACTGCTGACGCTGCTGACGATGCTGCTGTTCGCGGCCGGCGCCCAGGCCGGCAGCTACGAGGTCCGCGCCTGCGATGAGCGGATGGTTAACCGCGCTTTTGTTGCCAGCGGAACGGCAATGGTTGCCGCCGACGCTTCGTGCAGCGCAATGCCGTTTCTTGGCATGCGGGTGCGCAACAGTCTTGGCGCCGGCAACGCCGCCGCGTTCAGCTGGGGCGCGCTGGATGCCACCGCGCCGGCCGGCAACGTGATCACCTCAATCCGCGCTCAGGCCACCGCCTACGACCTGAAGGCCGCCGCCAACATCGAGGGTTGGCGGGCCGGGATTGCCGATGACAGTGGTTACCGCTGGTGCGGGATGCCGATGTCCTGCGCTTGGAGCGGCGCTCCAGCCGTCTCAATGTCGCTGACCGGGCTGGCAACAACGAAGCTGCGACTGATGGTGATCTGCGCACTTGGCAGCGGCTGCCCGCGCAACGCCGTCCATGCGACAACGACGCTGCGCGACGTGATTCTTGAGGTGCGCGATGACAGCGGGCCGCAGGTCGGCCCCGTCGGCGGCGCACTGGCCGCCAGCGGCTGGGTTGCCGGGCGCGCCGCCGGCTCTTTTGAGGCCTCGGACAGCGCCGGCATTCGCCGCGCCTCGCTGGTCGTTGACGGCGCGACGGTCGCCGCGGCCGAGCATCAGTGCGATCAGTACGCAATGGCGCCTTGCCCAAACGGCGGCGTTGACGGCGCCGTTGACACCAGCCGCCTTGGCGACGGCCAGCACACGTTGACGGCGCGCGCGGTCGACGCCGCCGGCAACGTAAGTGAGCAGCAAAAGCTGCTGAAGGTCGACAACAATGCGCCGCTCGTTGACCGTCCCGACCCCGCCGCCGGGTCAGGCTGGAGCGCCGACCCGGCGCCGACCGTCGGCGTTGCTGCTCGCGACGGCGCCGGTGGCTCCGGCGTGCAGTCGCTGCGCTGGGAGCTCTGCCGCGTCGATCGCAGCGATTGCCGCAGTGGTATCGCGCCCGACGCCGCCGCACTGAAGCCGCCGCTGCCAGCGCCTGGCGAGTGGCAGCTGCGCGTCGCCGCCAGCGACGCCTTGCGTGAAGGCCCGATCAGCGCCTGGTCGGCGCCGCTGCGCTACGACCCGGCGGTGCCTGGCGCGGCGCGGCTCGACAGCGCTGCGCGCTGGAGCGACGGACGCAGCCCGGTTGCCGTCGCGCTGGCGCCGGCCGCGGTGCCCGGGCCGTCCGGGATTGCCGGCTACGCCGTCAGCAGCGATGGCAGCGCGCCGGGCGCTGCGATCAGTGCCAGCGGCGATCACCCTGTCGTCTCGCTGCGCGGGCTGCCGGAGGGTGTGACCAGCGTTGCTGCGCGGGCGATCAGCGGCGCCGGCGTTGCCGGCTCTGATGTCGGTCGCCTTGCGGTTGGGATCGACCGCACTGCGCCGACGCTGACGCTGGCACTGGCCGACGACTCGCAGCCGGCGCGCGAGGAGTGGTTCGGCCGCCCGATCGAGCTGCTGGCCGCGGCGACCGATCAGGCAACGCTCTCCGGTCTTGACGCGGCGCCGGCCGACCAGCCGGTCACCAGCGGCGGCTACGTCGAGTACCGCATCGACGATCGTGAGCCGCAGCTGGTGCGCGGCGCCAGCGCAACGATTCGGCTAAGCGAGGACGGCATCCACTCGGTCACGGCGCGCGCCGTTGACGTTGCCGGCAACGTCAGTGCGGCGCGAACCGTTAGCTACCGAATCGACCGCCACCGCCCGAGCGGTGCGCTGCTGCGCCCGGTCAGCGCCGACCCGCGCCGCCTGGCGGCAAGCGTTGATGAGGGCTGTATCGCCTCGGCCGTGCTGGAGCTGCGTCGCAGCGGCCAGCACAGCTGGGAGTACATCGAGGGCCGTGTCGGATCGCACGAGGTATCGGCCCTGGTTCCCGATGACCGTCTGCCGGCCGGCACGTATGAAGCGCGGATGCGAGTAACCGATTGTGCCGGCAACGAAGGAATGATCACGAAGTTCGCCGACGGCTCACGCGGCCTGATCACGCTGCCGCTGCGGATGGCGCCGGCGCTTAGCGCCGGACTCGTCGGCGGCGACCGGAAGGCCCATCAACGACTGACCGTGAAGTACGGCAGGCCGGTGACGATCACAGCGCGGCTGACCGACGCCGACGGTTTGCCGATGGCGTCGATCGACGTTGAGCTGCGGCAGCGGATCGGCGCTGGCAGCTGGCGGCCGCGCGCCGCGCGAACGACCGGCAGCGATGGCCGCGTCAGATTCACGTTGCCCGCCGGACCGAGCCGCGCGCTGCAGCTGGCGGCTGAGCAGAGCATCACCAGTACCGGCGCTCTCAGCGCCGTTCTACAGGTCAACGTGCCGGCAAAGGCGACGATTAAGGTTGCCCGTCGCTCGCTGCGCAATGGCCAGGCGGCGTACTTCTCGGGCCGGCTCTATGGTGGCTACCTGCCAGCGAAGGGTCGAGAGATCGAGCTGCAGGGCTACAACCCGCTGCGTCGCCGCTGGCAGCCGATTCGCACCGAAGGGCTGCGCTGCGACCGGCGCGGTCGTTGGCGCGCCGCCTACCGCTTCACGGCAACGGTCGGTCGCACCGTCACCTATCGCTTTCGCGTCCGCATCGCGCCGCGTCCCGACCATCCCTTTGCCGAAGGGCACAGCGGCAGCGTCGCCGTCAGAGTTCGTGGCTAGGCTGTTGGTTAGGCAGCGTCGTGCAGAGCGTTGATCCGCTCCAGCGTCGCTAGACGCGAGAGTGCACGCTTCTCAAGCCGCTGCGCCTCGGCCGTGCTGACACCCAGACGACGGCCAGCCTGCGCCGTCGTGTGCGGTGACTCACCACGGCGACCGAAGCGAAGCTCGATCATCTGGCGCTCGGCAGCGGGAAGCTCCTCAAGCGCACGGTCGATCTGCTCGGAGACATCGTCGTCGCCAACCTGCTGCTCAGGCGTCGGTGCGTCGCTGTCGAGCAGCTCACCAAGGCTTGCTGAGTCGTCCTCGCCAACACGGGCGTCGAGGCTGGCAGGCTTAGTGTCGAGCTTGCGCAGGCGCTCCACCTCTTCCGGCTCAAAGCCGGTTTCGGCGGCGATCTCTTCGGCCGTCGGGTCGCGCTCCAGCTTTGCTGCCAGGTCGGCGGCGACGCGCTCAACCTTGCGCGTCTGCTGAGCGACGTTGGCGGGCAGCCGGACGGTCCGGGCCGTGTTATCAAGGCCGCGCTGGATCGCCTGACGGATCCACAGCGTTGCGTAGGTTGAGAAGCGGAAGCCCTTGCGGTAGTCGAACTTCTCCGCTGCGCGGATCAGCCCGATCATTCCTTCCTGCACAAGATCCGACATGCCGAGGCCAAGCCCCTGGTAGCGGCGGGCGATCGAAACGACCAGCCGCAGGTTGGAGTTGATCATCAGCTCCTTCGCGCGCAGGTCACCGCGCTCAATCCGCTTGGCAAGCTCAAGCTCCTCGCTTGGGCGCAGCAGGCGGTACTGCGACGCACGCCGCAGCAGCTGATCAACGGGGTCGGCAACCGTGGTCGGCTCGCGAACCTCGTCGGGCAGTGAAGATGAGATGTTAATTGTTGATTCCATATCCGATTCCTGTGGTGGGAATTCTAGCGTAAATTCGTTGCGCGTGCAACCTCGCCTTGCACTGCCCTTCGATTACGCCCGAGAACTTAGTATCACTATGGTGGTAAAGAGATCCTGAAGATCTGACAAATCTCTTATTAACCACGACCTGATTACACCCTCTACGGGCGAACGATACGCCTAGATCGCTAACTGTGCCTAGCCCTGCAAGTTGGCGTCCAGCCGTTTCAGCTCAGCGCGGCGGCGCCGGCATCTGTGGCGGGATCACCTGCGTCTGCGGCTCACGGCGGTAACGTAAGGGTCGTGAGCGACGATGTATTGATGATGCCCCGCTCCAACTTCACCGGATGACGCTTCGGCTCGCGCCATTCTGCGTGGCCGTGCTGATCGTCCTTGGCTCGTCGTCAACGGCGTCGGCGGCGGTCACTGTGCCCGACCCGGTAGCGCCGAGCCTCAGCTTGGCCTCGACCGCTGCGCTAATCGACGACGCGCCGCTCTACGCCAAGCCGGGCGCCGTCAAGGCGACGGGCACAGCCTCGTCTAGCGCCTGGTTCAGCGGCAGCCGGGCGGTTCTGCTGGTGCTCGGCTCAAAGCGCGACCAGAGAGGACGACTTTGGCTGAAAGTGCGCTTGCCGTCACGGCCAAACAGCAGCTTCGGCTGGATCCTTGCCAGCCACGCCAAGCTCGGCCTGACGAAGATTCGGGTGGAGGTGTCGCTCAACGCGCGGGCGCTGCGGCTGCGCAGCGCCGGCAAGGTGATCTTTCGCACGCGGGTAGTTGTCGGTAAGCGCTCAACACCCACGCCGCGCGGCGACTTCGCGGTGTCGGAGCGGGCCGATTCACCGCGCGGCGCGACGATCGGCCCGTTCGCGTTGGCGTTGACGGCCTTCTCCGAAGTGCTGTTTAACTACGACGGCGGCCGCGGCCAAGTGGCAATCCACGGTCGCTCCGGTGCACTGCTGAACGATCCGCTCGGCAGCGCCGCCTCGCACGGTTGCATCAGGCTCAGTAACAACGCGCTGCGGCTGGTGGCGCGCTTTGCGAAGGCCGGGACGCCGGTCAGCATCGCGCTTGGCTGGCCCGCAGCGCCGCGCGCCAGTTGATCGCGGTCACTCCAGCGCAGCTTGCTGAGGTTGCAGTTACTCTTGCCTGATGGCCGTTTCGCGCACTTCTTCAGCGGTTGACCTGCGAACCTTCCTCGCCGCCGCTGCGGCAGGCGTTACGCGCAAGGCCGACGTTGTGATCGTTGGCGCCGGCTTGGCCGGGCTGACCGCTGCGCGGCGGCTGCACGCAGCGGGCCATAGCGTGATCGTGCTCGAGGCGCGCGATCGTGTCGGCGGCCGCACGCTGAACGAGCCGATCAGCAGCTCGGCGATCAGCGAGCGCGGCGGCGAGTACGTCGGCCCGACCCAGGACCGGATCGTGGCGCTCGCCAAAGAGGTCGGCGTGAAGACCTTCCCGGCCTACAACCTCGGCTCCAACGTGCTGATCGCGAGCGGCGAGCGCTCGCTCTACCCGGCCGTTCCCGGCCTGCCGGAGAAGCCCGACATTGCTGCTGGCCTCGTCAAGGCGCTAGGCCTCGATGTCGAGGCGAAGAAGGTGCCGGTCAGCGCGCCTTGGAGTGCGCCCAACGCCGCAGCCCTCGACCGCCAAACGCTGGACGACTGGGTTAACAAGAACATCCCGCAGACCGTTGCGCGCCGCGTCTTTCAGGCCACAATCAACTCGATCTGGGGTGTCGACGCCGACCAGCTTTCGATGCTGTACGTGCTCTTCTACATCGCCTCGTCCGGCGACAAGAAGCACGCTGGCAGCTTCGGCCGTCTGATCAGCGTTCAGGATGGCGCGCAGCAGGATCGCTTCGTCGGCGGCGCGCAGCTGATCAGCGAGCGCATTGCCGACCAGCTGGGCTGGTCGAAGAAGGGCGCCGCTGGCCGCGACGTTCGCGTGATCGGTAGCGCCCCGGTACGAAAGATCATTCAGCGTTCTAGCGGCGTGACGGTCGTTGCCGATGGAATCACGGTAGAGGCCAAGCAGGTGATCGTCACAACGCCGCCGGCGCTGGCGGCGAAGATCGCCTTCTCACCAAAGCTGCCGGCAGGCAAGAGCTCGCTGCTGAAGGGGATGACGCCGGGCAACCTGACGAAGGCTGAGGCCGTCTACGACACGCCGTTCTGGCGCGAGGACGGGCTCAGCGGCCAGTCGGTCAGCGATCTCGACATTGCGACCGTCACGTTCGACAATTCGCCGCCCGATGGCAGCCTCGGGGTGCTTTTTGCTTTCGTTGGTGGCAGCATCGAGAAGAACTGGCGGAAGTTGAATGCCGCCGATCGTAAGAGCGCGGTTCTGAACAGCTTCGCCGCCTTGTTTGGCCCACGGGCGCTGACGCCGACAAGCTATTTCGAGCAAGACTGGGACGACGATCAGGAGTGGTCGGGCGGCTGTCCGGTTTCGCACACCCGCCCCGGAGTGCTGTCGAAGTACGGCAAGTACCTGCGTACCGCCCACGGCCGCGTCCACTTTGCCGGCACCGAGACATCCGACTACTGGTTTGGCTACATGGACGGCGCAGTGCGCTCAGGCGAGCGCGTCGCGACCGAGGTCGCGAAGGCGCTGCGCAGCAGCTAGCGGTTGTTTCAGATGCGCACTCTGCTGATCGACAATTACGACTCCTACACCTACAACCTTTACCACCTGCTGGGCGAGGTGAATGGGACTGAGCCGCTGGTCGTGCGCAACGACCAGTGCAGCTGGGGCGACCTGATCGCCAGCGAGCAGTTCGACAACGTTGTGATCTCGCCCGGCCCCGGCCGGCCGGAGCGGGCGCGTGATGTTGGCATCTCGCTGGCGGCGCTCGACCAGGACGGGATTCCGGTGCTGGGCGTTTGCCTTGGCCACCAGGCCCTGGCGCATGTCTGCGGCGGCACAATCGACTATGCGCGTGAGCTGTTCCACGGGCGACTGAGCGCCGTTCAGCACGAGCAGGACGGTCTCTTTGCTGGGCTGCCGCAGCCGTTCATGGCGGTCCGTTACCACTCGCTCGTGATTAGTGAAATGCCGCCGACGCTGCGTGTTACTGCGCGCAGCCGTGGCGGCGTCGTGATGGCGATCGAGCATCGTGAGCGGCCGCTCTGGGGCGTTCAGTTCCATCCTGAGTCGGTCTGCACCGAGGACGGGCGCAGACTGATTGAGAACTTCCGTGACCTTTCACTCGAGCGGATCGGCGCGCCGCAGCGGACGGCGCGGCCGGCCGCAGCGGCGGCAGCAGCGAGCGCCGCGCCCGCCGCGGCGCCCGCCGCGGAGCCCGCCGCCGCCGACTCGCAGATCGAGGTACACCACCTGCGGCTGGGCAACTGGTGCGAGCCGCAGGTTGTCTTCGAGCAGCGCTACAGCGACCGCCAGCACGCGATCTGGCTGGACAGCGCGCGCGCCGAGCCGGGGTTGGCGCGCTTCTCATTCATTGCCGCGCCGGACGGGCCGCTCGGCCAGATCGTCAGCGTCGACAGCGCAGCGCAGACGCTTCGAGTGGAGCACGCCGACGGCACAGTTGACGAGCGTTCGCAGAGCATCTTCGACTACTGCTCGACCGAGCTGGCGCGGCTCAGCGCTGAAGGGCCGAAGCTGCCGTTCGAGTTCATCGGTGGCTTCGCCGGTTATCTCGGCTACGAGCTTGGCGGCGAGTGCGGCAGCGGCGCGGTTCACTCTTCGCCGCTGCCTGACGGCGGCCTGCTGTTCTGCGATCGTGTGATCGCCTTCGATCACCATGAGCGCCGCGTCCACCTGCTGGCGTTGGCCGACGCCGCTGGCAGCGAGGCGGCCGAGCTGTGGCTGAAGACGGCGGCGGCGGCGCTGCGCGACCTTGTGAGCAAGAAGCCCGAGCCACCGACCGCGCCCTCTGAGCAGCCGCTCTTCGCGGTGCGCGAGGAGCGCGTCGCCTACCTTGAGCGGATTGCCGAGTGCCGCCGGCTGATCCACGAAGGCGAGAGCTACGAGGTCTGCCTGACAACCGAGCTGACAAGCCCGCAGACGGTTGACCCATTGGCCACCTACCGCCGGCTGCGGGCCGGTAACCCAGCGCCCTACGCGGCGCTGCTGCGCTTCGGTGAGCTGTCGGTGCTGAGCTCGTCGCCGGAGCGGTTTCTGAGCGTCAACGGCGATCGCGTGGTCGAGTCAAAGCCGATCAAGGGCACCGCCGCGCGCAGTGACGATCCGGCTGAGGATGCGCGCCGTGCCACAGCGCTGCAGGCCGACGAAAAGTCACGCGCCGAAAACCTGATGATCGCCGACCTTGTGCGTAACGACCTCGGCCGTGTTTGCGCGCTTGGCAGCGTTCATGTTGCTGCGCTGATGGTGGTTGAGCGCTTTGCGACCGTCCACCAGCTGGTGTCGATCATCCGCGGGCAGCTGCGCAGCGACGCCAGCGCGATCGACGCGGTCCGCGCCTGTTTTCCGGCCGGTTCGATGACCGGCGCGCCGAAGCTGCGCACGTTGGAGATCATCGACCGGGTTGAGGATCGCCCGCGCGGCGTCTATTCGGGCGCGCTTGGCTATTTGTCGGTCAATGGCAGCGCCGACCTCAGCGTCGTGATCCGCACGTTGGTCGTAACGCCGTCCGGGATGTCGATCGGCGCCGGCGGCGCGATCGTCGCCGCCTCCGATCCTGATGGCGAGTACGAGGAGATGTTGTTGAAGGCGCGACCGCTGATAGAGGCGGTCGGTGGCACGATCAAGCCGAGCCCGTCGCTGGCGCCGGCGCCGTGATTGAACTGCTCGGCTGGGACAGCGCGCAGGCCAGCTGGACGCCGCTTTCGGCCGCCGACGAGCCGGACTTGGCTGGCGACGGCGCCCCGGTTGTCGTGGCCGACTCATGGCTGGTCGACGAAGGGAGGGTGCGCCGGCTCGACCTGCACCGCGCCCGCTTCACGCAGAGCGCGCTGGAGCTGGGCGCCGAAGCCGCGCAGCTACAGCAGGCATGGCAGGCGCTGCCAGCGCTGCTGCCCACCAGCGGTCGCTGGTTTCCGCGGATCAACATGCTTGGCAGCGGCGCGCTGACGCTGACGCTGCGCCCGGCGCCAGCAGCACAGGCGAGCGTCGTCGCATGGCTTATCCCAACCCCCGACCGGCGCCGCCTGCCGCGCCGCAAAGGGCCGGAGCTAGAGATGCTCGGCGAGCTGCGCGACGAGGCAGCGACCCATGGCGCCGGTGAGGCGCTGCTCGCCGGTGACGACGGACTGCTGCTCGAAGGCGCCTATTCAAGCCTGCTGTGGTGGGAGGGCGAGAGGCTCTGCGCCGTACCTGATGAGGCACCGGTATTGCCCGGCATCACGCGCCGTCTAGTGCTCGACTTAGCTGAGCAGAATGGCGTCAGCGTTGACTACAAGCGGCCGTCGCTGGCGTCGCTGGCTGGCAAGGAGACCTGGCTAGTTAGTGCGCTGCACGGCATTCGCGCCGTCAGCGCCTGGGCGGACGGCGGGCCAACGGCTGGCGCGCCGAGCCGCGCGCCGGACTGGCAGCAGCGCCTGACTCAGCTCCAGGGGTAGGGGCTGTTTGATACCGGGTGCAGCTCGCCGGTTGCGAATCGCTCGTAGCTGAACGGTGCCAGCAGCGTTGAATGCTCACCGCTCAGCACGCTGGCGATCTCGTGGCCAACGGCCAGCATCTTGTAACCGTGGTTGGAGTCGGCGGCGACGAAGACGTTCGGCGCCATCCGGTCAAAGACCGGGAAGTTGTCGACTGTGAAGGCGCCAACGCCGCCGGAGCGGGTGTCGATGAACTTTGAGCTTGTCCCCTCAAAGCGCTCCATGCAGTGCGACAGCGACGCCGACCACATGTGGCCAAAGTCGTCGTCAACTGTGCCGGTCGGGTAGGGGTCAACGTCAAACTCGTTTCCCAGCTGGAGCGGCGCTGCGCCGCCCTGAACACTCGTTCGGTCGGGTTTGAAGTAGATGCCCCACGGCTCGTCGGTGATCAGGATGCCGTCGTCGTCGTGTAGCGGCGCGTCGCTGTCAACGTGCAGGACCGGCGAGAGCTTCCCGTCGGCCGTGTTGAGCGTATCGGGCGGCACGCCGAGCTCACCTTCCTGCAGGTACCAGTAGGTCCACATCGGCAGGTCCTCGGCTAGCGACCCATCGGGCTGACGGACGTCGAGCCGGGCGGGCAGTTCAAGCGTCTCCCACAGTCCGGCGATCCACGGACCAACCGCAATCACAACTTCCTTGCCGATCGCAATGTCGCCGGCGCTGGTGGTGACGCTTGTCACGGCGCCTGAGCCGTCGCGCTCGAAGCCGGTCACTTCGACGCCTTCAATGATTGTCGCGCCGGCGGCGCGGCCAAGTTTCGCCAGGCCGTGCATCGACTCGATGTTGAAGGCGAAGCCGCCAACATGCTCGTGCAGGCAGACCGTCAGGCCGGCGGCGCGCCAGTCGGGGTAGAGCGTCTTCATGTGGGCCAAAACGTCGGCCTCACCGCTGTGCAGCTCGGAGTTGTAGCCGATCCGCTGTTGACGTTCGAAGACCTCTTCCAGGTCGCCGCGCTGCGACTCCGGTCCGAGCGCGATGTAACCGGAACTGTGGTAGCTCAAGGCGTCGGCGTCGGCCTCCCACATCTCAACGCAGGCGGCCATCAGTTCGGCCATCGCCGGCTGGTAGTAGTTGTTGCGCACGACACCGCAGGCGATCCCGGAGGCACCTGAGCCGACGCGGCTCTTGTCAATCACGAGGACCTCTTCGCCGCGCTCGGCCAGCGAGCGCGCGGTTGACAGGCCGTGGACTCCGGCGCCGATAACTAGGTAGTCGACTGAGGCGGGCAGACTGGCGGACATTGAACGGTCTCCTTGTGTTGTTGCCGTAGAGGCAATACCATTGCCTGTTGTGTCACCAGACTTTACAAGCAACTCGGATGAAAAAGCAACTGCGCTGCGCCCGGTTGCCGGCGTTGCCCGTGCGGCAATGCTGCTCGACCGCCTGGCCGCAGCCCCGGACGGGCTTGGAACCAATGAAATCGCCCGTCAAATCAGCGTAAATCCGAGTAACGCGTCACGCCTGCTCGGCACGCTGCAGGCCGCCGGGTTGGTTGATCGGGCCGGAGCCGACGGCCGCTGGCGGCTTGGTCTGCACCTCGTCGCGCTCGCAGACCGTGCGCTCGCGGCGCTCGATGTGCGCGAGCTGGCACGACCCGCGATGCGGCTGCTTGCGGCTGAAACGGGGGAGACCGTCACGCTTTCAGTCTCGTCTGGCGGCGAGTCGGTGACGGTCGAGGTTGTCCCCGGCGCCGGCAGTGTCGTCAGCGTCGCCCAGCTCGGCCGCCCCAGCGTCGCCCACGCGACGGCGACCGGGAAGGTGATGTTGGCATTCGGTGATGTGCCGCTGCCAGGCGGTGAGCTGGAGGCCTACACCGCTCAGACGATCACCGACCGTAAGCAGCTCGCGGCACAGGTCAAACGGGCGAAGGCCGCCGGCTACGGCGAAGCGGTCTCTGAGCGCGAAGTTGATCTTGTCGCTCTGGCCGTGCCGATCATCGGCGCTGGCAAGCGGCTGATTGCGATCCTCGGCCTGCAGGCCCCCGCCTCGCGGCTGGATCAGGCGCGCCGCGCCGAGCTAGTTCCGGCGCTGCGGCTCGCCGGCGATCAGGTTGTCGCTGCGCTCGGCGCCGCGCCCCGCTAGCGCGGCGCCGCGCCCCGCTAGTGCGACGCCGCGGCGGCGCTAGCGCGGTGGCGCGGTGGCGCCGCGAAGGCTCAGTGGCCCTCCGGCGCTTCCCAGCCCTCAAGCACCGGCGGCAGGTAGTTGTCGCCGACCGTCTTTGAGCCCTTGACCCACGGTCCCAGCTCAGGCTGCGCAAACTTCGCGTAGCGTTCCTTCAACATAGTGCCGTACGAGTTGCCGGACTGCAGGTGCTTGATCAGCACCTTGCGGGCAATCTCATCCTCGCGGCCGGCCGGGATCTCGTAGTAGATCTTCAGGAACGAGTTGGAGTAGCGGTCGAACACGGCCGGAGTCCCGTCCTCCGCCAGCATCGTGATGTCCTCGAGCCAGTTGATGTCGCCGCCCGGCGTTGCCTCACCAAGATCGATGCCGTCGATCTCCGAGATCTCTTCCTGGTAGGCGAACCGCTTGCCGGTCAGGTACTCGGAGTCGATCGAGAAGACCTTCTCAGGCTCCTTGCGGGGGTTGGAAACGCTGTGATCGTCACTCATTTTCAGTCTCCTGTTCAGTCCTGTGAAGCGACTACCTGGCCGGGCTGTCCAACAACTGCCTGAGCCTGGCCTTCGAGGTGGCTTTCGAGCATCTGCTTCATCTCCTGCAGCGTGCGGTCCTCGGTGACGCCCGGGATGTACTCGGTCCCAGCCAACGGCACCTTCGCCATCGCTGCCGCTTCAACAGTCAGCGCGCAGAGGTCCTCCGGCTCAAGGTTGTGAATGTTGGTCTTGCCGCAGGCACGTGCCAGCATCTGGACTTCCAGCGTCAACGTGTGGAGGTAGTTGAAGACCCTCACCGCCCCGTCATCAACATCGAGCCGTTTGCGCAGCTCGGGGTCCTGAGTGGCGATGCCGACCGGGCAGCGACCTGTGTGGCAGTGGTAGCACTCGCCTGCTTCGACGCCGTGCGCACCCATGTAGTCGGTGACGCCCTCGATCTCCTTGTTGCAGTTCAGCGCGATCAGCGGGCCGTAACCCATCGCGACGGCCTTAGCGCCAAGCGACAGGCACTTCGCGACATCGCCGCCGTTGCGGATGCCGCCGGCAACGACGAGGTCGATCTCATCGGCGAGGCCAACATCTTCAAGCGCGCGACGAGCCTCCGGGATTGCCGCCATCAGCGGAATGCCGGTCTCCTCGGTCGCTATGTGCGGCCCTGCGGCGGTGCCACCCTCGGCGCCGTCGAGGTAGATGATGTCGGGACCGCACTTGGCTGCCATCCGCACGTCGTCGTAGACGCGCGCCGCGCCGATCTTCAGCTGGATTGGCACCTCGTAGTTGGTTGCCTCGCGCACCTCCTGAATCTTCAGCGAGAGGTCGTCCGGACCAAGCCAGTCGGGGTGACGCGCCGGTGAGCGCTGGTCAACACCGACCGGCAGTGAGCGCATTTCAGCAACCTGCTCGGTCACCTTCTGGCCCATCAGGTGGCCACCAAGGCCGACCTTCGCGCCCTGGCCGATGAAGAACTCGATCGCGTCAGCCAGCATCATGTGATGCGGGTTGAAGCCGTAGCGGCTCTGGATTATTTGGTAGTACCACTTGGTCGACAGATCTCGCTCCGGCGGGATCATTCCGCCTTCGCCTGAGCAGGTCGCCGTGCCGGCCATCGAGGCCCCCTTGGCGAGCGCCATCTTCGCTTCTATCGACAGTGCACCAAAGCTCATTCCGGTGATGTAGACCGGAATGTCGAGCTCGATCGGGTTCTTTGCAAAGCGCGCGCCGAGAACCGTCTTCGTCGTGCACTTTTCGCGGTATCCCTCAATCACGAAGCGCGTCAGCGTGCCGGGCATGAACATCAGCTCGTCCCAGTGCGGGATCTTCTTGAAGATCGAGCCGCCGCGCATCCGGTAACGGCCGAGCTCGGCCTTCGTGTGGATGTCGTCAATCACCTCAGGGGTGAAGATCCGCATCCTCCCGAGTGGTGAGTGCTTGGAGGGTGTGTTTTCGTCAGCCATGGTTTCTCCTAGTACCGAATCAGAGGATCAGCTTGCGCTCGGAGGGCTCGAGGTTGTCGTAGTTGTAGAGCTTCTTGCCGCAGACAAACTTCTGCAGTTCGGGCGGCGAGCCGAGCTCGTAAAGAGCCATCTTGCGGGTCACGAACTCAATGTCCTTGTCGGTCATTTCACTCGGTACGCAGTCGGCGCCAAGTGACTTCACCGTGCCTGCCACGTACAGGGTTCCCTCGTACATCGAGTCGCCAAGATGCGGCCCGACGTTGCCAAGCAGCAGCTGGCGGCCACGCTGCAGCATGAAGCCGGTGTTCGACCCTGCGTCGCCGGTGACGATGATCGTGCCACCCTTCTGGTCGATCCCCGTACGGGCTCCTACACGGCCCTTGATTACAAGGTCGCCGCCGCGGATTGCTGCGCCTGTCAGCGAGCCTGCGTTGCCGTTGATCACGACAACGCCGGCCATCATGTTCTCGCAGGCCGACCAGCCGACGCGGCCGTTGATCGTCACTTCCGGGCCGTCGATCACGCCGCAGGCGAAGTAGCCGAGGCTGCCTTCGAAGGTGATCTTGCAGCGCGTCAGGATGCCGACGCCGAGCGAGTGCTTGCCGCCCGGATTGAGGATTGTTACCTCTTCGATCCCCTGCTCGTAGACGAGCGAGCGAAGCTCAAGGTTGATCTTGCGTGTCGTCAGCTCGGAGGCGTCGATTGTCGCCTTACCGTCTTTAACTACGGCAACGCCAAGCACGGTGTCGTCAACCTCGACCAGTCCGCGGGCGTCATACGTGATCTGGCTCTCGCCTGTTACCGCGTCCACACCATCACCTCTCCTTCGAATGGATCGTAGGTTTCGATTTCGCCGTCAACTGCCGCGCGGATCGCGATCTCCTCCGAGGCGACGGCGATGATGTCGTCGCTTTCGTAGAGAACGAGCGGCTTCGCTGCCAGCTCATCCTTCGCCATTCCGAGCGAGTCTGCAGTCACGCAGAGGTATGTGAAGACGCCGTCCAGCTCCTCCATCGACTGGTTCATCGCGTCCTCCAGCGATGCGCCGTCCGCCATCCGCTCTGCCAAGTAGACGGCGATGATCTCGGAGTCGCAGGCCGACTGGAAGCGGTGACCGCTGCGCTCGAGCCGCCGCCGCCAGTAGAAGTAGTTCGTCAGCTGACCGTTGTGGACGACCGCTACGTCGGAGAATGGGTAGGCCCAGTAGGGGTGAGCGCCGGCGATATCAACGTCAGATTCGGTCGCCATCCGTACGTGGCCGATCGCGTGCGTTCCCTCGATCTTGTCGAGCTTGTACTTAGCGGCGACGGTCTCGGCGTCGCCGATGTCCTTGACAATCTCGAGCGAGTGGCCGAGCGACAGCACCTGCGTGCTGCGGACCGACTCAACTCGATCGGCCAGCGACTTCAGGTCGCCGTCGTAATCGAACGTGAAGGTTGACGTGTAGTCGGTTGTCTCGTCGATCTCAGTGACGCTGGCACCGACCGCGCGCAGCTTGCCTTCGACCTCTGTGCGACGCGCCAGCAGCCGCGCGGCGAAGTCAAAGTCGCGCTTGTCGTTGGTGTCGGCCAGCGTGATCCGCATCTTGAACGACTCTTTCGGCGTGCCGTACAGCGCGTAGCCGGTCGAGTCGGGGCCGCGATGCTTCATCGACTGCAGCATCTTCGTCATGTCTTGGCCAACGGCATGGGGGCCGTCGCGGTAGATGATTCCTGCGATTCCACACATTTTCTAAGTCTCCTGTTGAAGTTGGTTGAGCGGTTAGGGGAGGTACTCGAGGTATTCGTCGCGCTCCCAGTCGGTGACCGAGGCCAGGTGGCGCTCCCACTCATCGCGCTTGTAGTGGCGGAACACCTCGTATAGACGGCCTGGCATCGCGCTCTTGACGATCTCGTCCTTCTCCAGCTCGTCGAGCGCCTGCCCTAGGTTGTCCGGCACCTTCTCAAGCTGCGCGCCGCCCGCCAGCAGCTCGTAGGTGTTGCCAACCTGCGGCGGTCCTGGGTCGATCTTGTTGCGCAGGCCGTCAAGACCAGCGTTGAGCAGCGTCGCGACCGTGAGGTAAGGGTTGCAGGACGAATCGACGCCGCGGTACTCAAAGCGGCCGCCGCTCGCTACGCGCACCGTGCATGTGCGGTTCTGCCAGCCCCAGTTCTTGTAGATCGGGGCCCAGAAGCCGGTGTCCCACATCCGCACGTATGAGTTGACGGTCGGGTTACCGACGCACATCAACGCGTGGAAGTGCTCCAGCAGCCCACCGAGGAAGTGGCGCCCTGTGTCGGAGAGCGATGCTGGACCGTCGGGGTCGTGGAAGACATTGTTGCCGTCATCGTCGACCAGTGTGAAGTGGTGATGGTGGCCGTTGGCGGAGACGCCGGTGAACGGCTTCGGCATGAAGGTCGGCAGCAGGTCATGCTTGCGGCCGACCGCCGCGCAGATCTGGCGGTAGGTGGTGATGTTGTCGGCCGTTTTGACCGGGCGGTCGAAGCGGAAGTTCAGCTCCAGCTGGCCGGGGGCATCCTCATGGTCGCCGTAGCTCATGTCGAGGCCCATCCTCTGGCCGTAATTGACGACGTCGAGCAGCACCGGACGCAGTTCCTCGAACTGATGGATGTGGTAGCAGTAAGGCTTGGTGACGCCGGTCGGAACTTCGCCCGGCTGCGGCTTGTTGAGCCACATCATCTCCGGCTCAATGCCGATCAGGAAGTGCAGACCAAGCTCCTTCTCGAAGCGCTCAACGACCTGCTTGAGGTTCTGGCGCGGATCGGCGTCCATCCGCTCGCCCGTCTCGGTGTCGTAACAGTCGCAGTAGACCCGCGCTACTCGTTCATCCCACGGCAGCACACAGAAGGTGTCGAGGTCGGCGATCGCGGCCAGCTCGGAGTCGTTCGGCGCGAAGCCGATGTACTCGCCGTGGCGGTCGGTGAACAGGTTGGCGGTTGCGCCGTAGACCAGCTGGTAGCCGCGCTCGGCGACCTGTGGGAAGAATGAGGCGACGACGCCCTTGCCCATTACGCGGCCGGTGATCGAGACCTGCTGGAAGAAGATGTACTCGATCCCTTCAGCCTCAATTTTCTTCGTCAGCTCTTCGATCTTCTCACGCCGCCCGGGAGCGTTACGAGCCTCTTCAAGCGTTGCGGGCGTCGCGGTTGAACGCGGCGTTGCCAGCACATCGCTGACTCCTCCACCCATCTTCACTCCGTTTACTTCAGCCATAGCTCGTATCCCTCTCCCTGTTGAAATGTCTGTCCGGCAAACGGTCGAGCGCGATCATGGCGCACTTGAACGTCATCGGTCAAATTCGTACAATCGGTACCTTAGTCAGGCGCGCCGGTTTCTGCCAGTCGGTCCTTTGGGGCCAGCGCTGAGCAGCTGCGTGCGGCGACGCAGGTGGCCGACTAGGATGGCTGAGTGCCGACCGGCGGAGCATCTTCATAATGGGTAAGCGAGGCCGTGCGCGCAGCGACTCCGGCGAGCTCCAGCTGTCAGCGTCGCCGCCGGCGCAGTACGTGAAGGGCCCGTTTGGTAGCAAGCGGCGTAAGCGCAAGCCGTTCGGCAAGCGCCAGCGGCTCGGTCACGAGACGCCGGGCTCGGTGCTGCGCGGTCCGTCGATCACGGTTGACTGTGAGTGCGGCGAGAAGGCCGACCTGCGCTACGGCGATCGCTGGAGCTGCCCATCCTGCGGCCTGACCTACGACACGGCGAATATCCCGCGTGACCAGTACGAGAAGATTCGCAACACCCAGCTGCGCTACCGCGCGTTGCCGGTCGCGGTCGGCGTCGTGACGCTGTCGCTGGCGATCTTCTTCACGCTGACCGGCAACATCTTTGCTGTCTTCGTGTTGCTGCCAGGCGCCGGTGTTGTCTGGTTCATGCTGCTGCGGCCAGCCCACCGCCGCCGCTACATGCAGGCGCTGGGCGAGCGGCCCAGTTGGGACCTGCGCGCCGAAGCCGGCCCTAGCAGCGCGCCCTAGCAGCGCGCCCTTCGCCTAGACGTTGGTCGGGGCGGACGGCTCCTCCTCCGGCATATCCGACACCTCGTCGCGCCAGCGCAGCGTGCCCTTGTCTTGAACAATGTGGCGGTAGACGTAGAGCATCAAGGCGACGACCAATACCGCCATCCCGATCAGCGTCTTGTCGATCCCGTAGCCGTAAGTGTCGGCGTAGAGGAAGCCGCCGCTGACCAGCAAGAACAGGTTGACGCAGGCCAGCACGAATGCGATCCCCACCCATGGCCCCGCCAGCTTGATCGGCCGCGGCCAGTTCGGCCGGTCCTTGCGCAGCAGCACGAACGCGAACAGCGCGCAGACTGTTGCCAGCACATAGCCGACGTTGCCGACCGCGAGGATCGCGATCACGCCGTGGAAGAAGACGATCACCAGGACGTTCAGCACCATGTCGACCGTCATTGCCAGCGCCGGGACGTGGCGTTTTGACAGTACCCCGAGTTGTTTGATCGTCATTCCTGCGCGCGCGATCCCGTACAGCGCCCGCCCTCCGTCCATCGTTGCCGTGTTCATCGACAGCACCAAGCCGGCGACGAGGCAGACGACCATGATGTGGGCAAGCCCTGTACCGACCAGCGTGTCAAACGCCGTCACGTAGAAGGCGATCAAGGTCGGATCGTCGGCGACTGCAGCAGTGCCCATCGTGCCACCCAATCCGAGCGGCAGCAGCACGTAGACGACGATTGAGAACACCGCCGCCGCCCGCAGCGCCAGCGGCGTGTCTGTCTCGGTGTTGTGGTACTCCGGCGCGAACGCCGCCACACATTCAAAGCCATATGCCGACCAGCACATGAAGTACAGCCAGGTGATGGCGAGGAAGAAGCCGCCGTTGGCGGTGATCTCGTTTGTCATGTTGGCCGACGACCAGTCGCCGGTGATGTACGGCAGGAACATCAGTACAAAGGCCGGGATCAGCAGCAGCCCGCCGGTGACGTAGCTCAACCAGACGGCCGGCCGCATACCCAAGATGTTGAACAGCCAGACAATCACGATCGCCGCAATGCCGATGATGACCGGCCAGCTCAGCCCGAAGCCGAGCGAGTTAGCGGCCTGCTGGCCGCTTGTCCAGGTGGCGTCGGGGAACCACTGCGTGACGATCAGCGTGCCGACGATTAGGCCGTTGATTGACAGCACTACCGTCCAGCCCATCCAGTAACCGAAGGCGACGATCGGGCCAAAGAAGTTCGTGTACTTGCGGAACGCCTCGTGCGTGTAGAGCACGATGCCGCCTGACATCTTCGGGAACATCGTCGACAGCTCGGCATAGATGTTGTTCTGCAAAGCACCCATCAGGACCGAGATCGTCCAGAGCATCACGGCGCCGGTCGTGCCGAGCGCGCCGATTGAGCCGCCCAGCGCGGCGATCAGGAAGCCAGGGTTGGCGAGTGCGACAACGAAGCCGTCCCACCAGGTCATCGTCTTCAGGAGCTGAACATCGGCAACATATGCTGTCCCCATCTGGACCCTCTTTCTCTTAACGGTTGCGTCGTTGTGCGGAGAGCCGAAACCGTTCCGATCACTCCTCCACGGAAACTAGTATCAGTTGTTATGGACTTAATGCAAGAAATTCTCTGTCCGAGTTGCAAAAGTTGCCGGATTTACTTAAGCGGCGGCCTGCTGGCGGACGCGATTGGTTCAAGATCGGAGTACGGTTAAGCGCTGAACGAGTTGGACAGCGGCGCCGAAGATCGGTAGATAGTGGTTGTACAAATTGATCCTGCGACGTCAGGATCGCAATCGGAGGTAACGGATGGCTGAGAAGATGTGGGGCGACGAAGAGTTCTGGGGCCTTGGCTACGACTGGGATCCGGATTGGGTGCTGACAGAGAAGCAGAAGGATCTTCGCGTCAAGCTGATCGATCTCTGCGAGAACGAAATGCGCGCCAACGCCAAGCGCTCCGATGATGAGCTGCTCTACCCGCGACGCAACTTCGAGATCCTCGGCGAGAACGGCTTCCTCTCGCTGACCGTGCCGGAGGAGTACGGCGGCATGGCAGAGAACCACGTCTGCTACTCAATGGTCTGCGAGACGATCGCCCGCTACGGCTGCGCCTCAACCGCAATGTGTTACATAATGCACATGGCGGCCGTCAACACGATCATGCTGCGCCCGACGCCTGAGCTGATCGAGAAGTACATCCGTCCGCTCAACAGCGGCAAGATCGGCACACTCTCCTACTCCGACCCCGAGACCGGATCGCACTTCTGGTACCCCATCTCATCCGGCGCCGAGAAGACAGAGGACGGCTTCAAGGTCCGCAAGAAGGCCTCTTGGACAACCTCCGGCGGCTTCGCCGACTTCTACGTCATCCAAACAACGAGCCCCGACTTCACCGGCTACGACGACCTGTCGGTCTTTGTAATCGATGGAGAGCACATTCAGGCGCAACCGTCGCTTTGGGACGCGCTCGGTCTGCGCGGCAACCAGTCTGGTCCGATCGAGGTAGACAACGTTGAGATTCCGGCCGATCAGGTCGTTGGACCGCTCGGCGACGGTGCCGCATCGAACGACGAAGCTGTCGACCCCTGGTTCCTGATCGGGTCCTCGTCCTGCTGGAACGGGATTGCGATGGGGGCGATTGACATCGCTAAGCGCCACACAACGCGTAAGCGCCACGTTGACGTTGGCCTACGCGTTGCCGACTACCCGACGATTCAGGACTACGTCGGCGAGGCCGTGATGGACACCAACGCCTCGCGGATATTCACCTTCTCGGTCGCTCAGGCCTTCGACAAGGCGACCGATGACAACACGAAGGTACTCAAGATCGGCGAAACAGCTCGCGCCGATTACCTGCACTGGGCTTGGCAGATCAAGTTCGTCGCCGCCAAGAACACGACCTATGTCGTCGACAAGATGCTGCACGCCTGCGGCGGCTCGGCCTACAAGCGCGACATGGAGATGGAGCGCTACCTGCGCGACGCAAAGGCCGGCTGGGTGATGGGCCCAACCAACGAGGTGCTGCGCCAGTTTGTCGGCAAGGCCGTGCTGCTCGGCTTCGAATCGCTCGACTATTGGAACCAGAGCTACAACAACCGCGCGGTCGAGAACGAGATCAAGAAGCTCGACTCCGACGGCAAGCGCGAGCTGGCCGCACAGCTGATTGAGCAGGCCGATAAGGACGCCGCCGGCGAGCCTGCCAAGGCCTGACCGGGCGGGCGGCAAGCGATGGCGACCGACACAGATCGCCCGACCCTGCTGGTTCCCGGACTAAAGCCGTACGACCCCGCCTTTGAGTCGCACTGGGTGCGGCCGGGCGGGGCGACGGTGCTGCTGATCAAACCGGACGATCGCGTCACGATTGTTGACAACGACGGCAGCCAGCTGGCTGAGCTGACCGTGCTGGCGCCCGACGGCAAGGATGATTCGGCGGCGCTCGGCGCGAAGGCCGACGCTCCGGCAACGCTGCTGCGCGAGCTGGTCGAGAAAGCCGACGACAACAGCTTCCTCAGTGACCTTCATGCGCGCGGCCTCGACCCCTCACAGGCCAACGCAGTTGCGCTCTTTGGCGCCGACTCGCCGCCCGGTAATTCGCAAAGCTTCAAGGCCGAGCGCGAGGTCGTGATTGTCGTTGCCGCTCCGGCCGGCCGCCTGATCGACGGCGCCCATCCGGCCTCGGCGATCGATGTTGAGATCAACCGCGCCGTGCCGCATGAGGACCCCGACTTGGAACTGCCGGCGCCGCTGGCCGAGCCGCGGCTTGACCTGCGGATCGACGCGGCGACCGCCAGCTCCTACACCGTCAAGCAGGGCGAGTTCATCCAGGTGATCGACGTTAAGGGTCGCCAGTGCTCCGACTTTCTCGCCTTCGGTGAGCAGAAGCTCGATGGCGGCCTGGAGCGCGGCCTTGACGCGACGACGACGCGCACCTGGACCGGCAGCGCCTACCCGCAGCCCGGCCTGCACCGCAAGTTCTTCGACGCTGACTTTGATCCGCTGCTTGAGGTCGTCCAGGACACCGTTGGCCGCCATGACACCTTCGGCCTTGCCTGCACGAAGAAGTACTACGAGGAGATGGGCTACTTCGGGCACGTCAGCTGCTCAGAGAACTTCAACGCCAGCCTTGAGCAGTACCCGGTCGCGCCGCGTCCGGGTTGGCCGGCGATCAACTTCTTCTTCAATACCAGCTTCAACGATGACTACCAGCTGATCCTCGACGAGCCGTGGTCACGGCCCGGCGACTATGTGCTGATGCGCGCGCTGACCGACCTCGTCTGTCTCTCGTCGGCCTGCCCGGATGACATCGACCCGGCCAACGGCTGGGAGGTCACCGACATTCACGTCCGCGTCTATTCACCCGAAAACAAGTTCTCGATGGCAGTCGCTCATCGTGTGACCCCAAAGGCAAGGCCCGTAATGACTCAAGAGACCGGTTTTCACGAGCGCATTTCAGCTCTGACCAGCAAGTACGTTGACTATCGCGGCTACTGGATGGCGACCAGCTTTGACAACGAGGGCGCGATCGCCGAGTACTGGGCCTGCCGTGAGAAGGCCGTGATCATGGACCTCTCGCCGCTACGCAAGTGGGAGATCCTCGGCCCCGACGCGGAGCTGCTGATGCAGTGGGCTGTGACGCGCGACATACGCCGCCTCGCAGTTGGCCAAGTCGTCTACACGGCGATCTGCAACGAGACCGGCGGCATGATCGACGACGCAACCGTTTTCAGGCTCGGCGACGACAACTTCCGCTTCATCGGCGGCGACCCCTACACCGGCGTTTGGCTGAAAGAGCTGGCCGGGCGGCTCGACCTGAAGGTCTTCGTCAAGCCGTCAACCGACGAGCTTCACAACGTCGCCGTTCAGGGCCCTGCCAGCCGCGAGATCCTGAAGCAGATCATCTGGGCGCCGGAGAATCAGACGCCGCTTGAGCAGCTGAAGTGGTTCCGCTTCCTCGTTGGCCGGATCGGCGACTACGACGGGATTCCGGTGATCGTCTCGCGCACCGGCTATTCAGGTGAGCTCGGTTACGAGGTCTTCTGCCACCCGGACGACGCGACTGCGGTCTGGGACGCAATCTGGCAGGCCGGCGAGCCGCACGGGCTGACGCCGCTTGGCCTCGACGCGCTCGATCTTGTGCGGATCGAGTCGGGGCTGATCTTCGCCGGCTACGAGTTTGATGACCAGGTTGATCCGTTCGAGGCCGGGATCGGCTTCACCGTCGTGCTTGATGGCGAGGATGACTTCATCGGCAAGGATGCGCTGATCGAGCGTTCGGCCCACCCTCAGCACAAGCTGGTCGGGCTGGAGCTGGAAGGCAACGAAACGGCCGGCCATGGCGACTGCGTTCACGTCGGCAAGTCGCAGATCGGTGTCATCACGAGCGGCATGCGTAGCCCGCTACTGAAGAAGAACATCGCGCTCTGCCGAATCGCCGTTCAGCACTCTGAGATCGGTACCGAGGTTGAGGTCGGCAAGCTCGATGGTCAGCAGAAGCGAATCCCGGCAACCGTTGTTCGCTTTCCGTTCTATGACCCGGACAAGGAGCGCCCGCGCTCCTAACGCACTGCTGCGCTGCTTGGCTCAGGCCTCGCGCACGCGCTGTGCCAGCGAGCCGAGCATCTGCCAGGCGGCCTGTGGGTCGGCCGCGAGGACGCCGCGCAGCGCCTCGCGCTGAACGGCCACACAGTTGGCTGAGCCGACCGCGACGGCATCCGACACTCGCGGCTCGCCGCTCAGCGCGCCAATCTCGCCGAAGTAGCTACCGGCCTCCAGCAACTTGTCGGGGTGGCCGGGGCGATGCAGTTTGACCGAGCCGTCGAGGATCACGTACAGCTCATCGCCAACCTCGCCGACGTTAAGGATCGCCTCGCCATCGCTGAACGAGCGCGCTTCGCCGGCTGCCAGCAGCGGCGCCAGCAGGTTGCCGGGCAGCTGCGGCATTACCCCCGCGCTCTTGCCGAGCCGCTCATACTGGCCGCCGTGGTAGAGCAGCGGCGCGCCCTCGTTATGGCGCGCGTACTCAACCTGGCCAAGGAACAGTGAGTGATCACCGGCGTAGTAGCTGCGGTCGACGCGGGCGACGAAGTGGGCCAGTGCGCCTACGACCAGCGGCGTGTCGCGGACGATCTCAAAGGCTGGCTGCGGTAGGTTGGGGTCGGCGTGGCCGGCAAAGCGATCCGCCAGTTCGCTCTGATGTTCGCTGAGGATGCTCACTCCATAGCGGTCGCCTTGGTGGAGCAGGTTGCACAGCGTGGCGCGGCGATCGACCGAGATCAGCACCAGCGGCGGGTTGAGCGAGGCCGACATGAAGGCGTTGGCCGTCATTCCGTGAACCTCGTCGTGGGCGCTGGTCGTGATCACCGTCACGCCGGTTGCGAACATTCCCAGTGTGCGGCGCAAGGCGATCGCCGGGTCGTCACCGAGCTCCGACGGGTACTCCATCGCCTCCGGCGCGGCGCTGAAGTCAAACGGCGATTCGCCGATCCCTTCCGGCCCTTCAGGAACCGCCGTCGAGTCGAGCGCTAGCTTGAATTCGGGCGGCGCTTCTTCGCTTGCCATCAGCTGCCGCCTGCCGCCACCGGGCCGTCCTGACCGGGCAGCGTCGGCAGCTCGCTCAGCCATTGGGTGCGGTTGCCAGCCTTGTCCCAGAGGATTGGGAAGTAGCTCTGATCCATCGTCATGTCGCCGCGGCGGCGGTAACGCGAGTAGACCGGGTCAGCGCCGACCGGATCAAACTGCGCGTCGGAGCGAACCATGTGCGTGACCAGCGCACGGCGATCTATTTCAGCTTCGTTGACGCCGGAGCCGTGGAATACCAGCGAATCGTGAATCGCCGCGCCTCCCGGCTTGACGACGACCGGCACGCGCTCGGTCGAGGCGCCCTGCGGCGCCGCCTCAATCGCCGGTGCCAGCCAGTCGTCGGGGTCATGGAAGTCGCCGCGCGAGGGCGGCATCTTCGGCCATTTGTGCGAACCAGCGACGTACTCAATCGTGCCGCTCTGAGCAAACGTTTGGTCTAGCGCCACCCAGACGGTGATCATCTCGGCCGGGTTTATGTAGCCGGCGTACGAGCCGTCTTGGTGCATCCCAAGCGTGCGCGCGCCGGGCGGCTTCCAGAGGCAGTTGTCATGCACGATGCGGGTTCCGTCCCAGCCGGCCAGCTGCGCGGCAAGCCGGCCGCTCTGCTCGCTCAGTACCTGCGCGGCGATCAGTTCGTCGGCCTTCCAGCCGTTGCAGATCTGACGCGTCTTTGTCTCCGCGTCGCGGCCCTTCACCCAGTTGACCTCATCGGGGGCGATCCCGGTCGAATATTGGCCGGCGAAGAGTGCGTCAAAGCGCTCGCGCAGCAGCATCACGCTCTGCTCGGTGATGAATCCCTCTTCGATGATCAGGAAGCCGTTCGCGTTGAAGTCGGCGACCTGATCGTCACTGAATGAGTCGATCATGTTGGCGATTGTCGCACAGTCGCAGCGGCTTCTGAAGATCCGCCGCGCCGCGGCCTAGCCGCTGATCCCTTTGGACAGCAGGTAGGCGCCGAAGAACAGCAGGAATCCGCCGCTGATCACGCGCTGATGCTTCTTCGTCTGCTCGTTCAGCCATTTCAGTGCACGGTCCGACTGCTTCGGCGCGGCAAACGTGATCAGCGGCGGCACGGTTGCGCTGACCGTCACGATTAGCACGATCAGCGCCAACCCCACGACGTCGACCGCGACGCCGCTCTTAACGACGGCAAGTGCCTTGACCGAGGCGGCGACCAGCGCGAGCGTCTCAATATTTACGGCCATCAGCCCGGCTCCAAAGCTGAACTCGTAGAACAGCGAGCGTTGCCTTTCGGGCTTTGGCTGCTTCGGCTTGGGCTTGGTGAAGAACGTCTTCGCCGCCGCCAGCAGCAGGACTGCGCCGATCACAATGTCGATCGTTGATTCACGTTTAGCGTGGTGCTGCGTACCGACCGTCTTGTTCAGCAGCAGCAGCAGTGCAACGCTGATGATTGACAGCGCCAGTACTTGGCCGCCGGCAAACGCCAACGCCTTGGCGCGGCCGCGACCCGGCTGGCTGAGCAGCAGGATCGAGACCGTCAGCGGGATTGGGCTGACGGCAGCGCCAAGCGCGAGGATTAATGATTGGCCCACGCCGGCAAGACTAACCGGCGCTCTGCTGGCGCACCGCCGCTATCGGGCGCTGTACTCTCGCCCGACGGTGCTGACCTTGCGCCGCTGACCCTTGGAGGAGTCGGTGCTGAAAGTTCGCTTGGCAGTTGTTGGATCTGTAGTCGCCGCGTTGCTCGCCGTTGCCGGCGCAGCGCCGGCTGGCGCTGCGGCTGCAATGACGGCCTCCGGCAGTATCGGTCAGGCCTACGTGCTGGGCGCCGGCAGCGGTAAGTCACTGACGCTTATCAACTCCCGCGGCCGCAAGGTTGCGAAGGGGAACGCCGACCGTTTTGGCAGCTTCATCTTCCGGAACGTCGCCGCCGGTAGCGGTTACAAGGTGCGCGGCGCAGCGACCAGCAAAGCGTTCAAGGTCTTAAGCACCAAGTCCAACCCGCCAGCCGCCTTCTTCCGTGGCATCAAGCTGAAGCAGGGCCTCAACTACGTGAAGGTTCGCGACGGGGTTGAGATCGCGATGACGGTCCGCCTGCCGGCCGGCAAGACGCTCGCCGACGGCCCGTTCCCGACGCTGATCGAGTACTCCGGTTACCAGACCGCAGCGCCGCACGACCTGCTTGGCGCGCTCGGTAAGAATGACCCGTTGGCGCCTGCCACATCGACCGCCGTTGGCGCGCTGGTCGCGCCGCTACTCAACTTCGCTGTCGTCAGCGTCCAGATGCGCGGTTCGGGTTGCTCCGGTGGCGCGTTTGACCTGTTTGATCTGCCGACCACCTACGACGGCTACGACGCTGTTGAGACGGTCGCCGCTCAGTCTTGGGTAAAGGGCCGCAAGGTCGGCATGGTGGGGATCTCATTCTCCGGCATTACGCAACTGTTCGCGGCCGGCACGCAGCCGCCACATCTTGCCGCTATCTCGCCGATGTCGGTAATCGATGACACCTACACGGCAACCGGCTACCCCGGCGGCATCAACAACTCCGGCTTTGCTCTGTCGTGGGTTAAGGAACGGATGGCCGACGCCCTTCCCGCGCCGGAAGGCGGCCAGCCGTGGGCCAAAGCGTTGGTTGCCGCCGGCGACGCGCACTGCATCGCCAACCAGAAGCTGCGCCTGCAAACGCGCGACGCCGTCAAGCTGATCGACGCCAACCCGTTCCGCACCCCGGCTGAATTTGATCACCGCTCGCCCGGCGCCTGGGTCGGCAAGATCAAGGTGCCGACCTTCCTGATCGGCCAGTATCAGGACGAGCAGACCGGCGGTCACTTTGCCGAGAGCCTCGGCGCGCTGGCGAAGAACCCGAACGTCTGGATCACGATGCAGAACGGTGTTCACGTTGATTCGCTCGGGCCGTCAACGGTGACCCGCTGGATCGAGTTCCTAAACCTGTTCGTCGCCGACCGGATCCCAACCGTTCCGCCCATCGTGCTGGCGCTGAGCAATCAGCTCTACAACCTGCTGGCCGACGCGCCGGCCGCGCCGGTGCTGCAGTCGCGCTTTGCCGGGCAGACAAATGTTGCCGCCGCGAAGGCGACCTTCAAGCGCGACCTGCGCGTGCGGCTGCTGATGGACAACGGCGCCGGCCCGCAGGGGCTCGGGTCGATCGGCGCAACCTGGGAGCTCGGTTACAACGCCTGGCCGATCCGTGAAGTGAAGGCCGCTACCTACTACCTCGACGCTGACGGCCGACTGACGGCCGCAAAGCGGGCCGGGGCATCCTCGGCGCAGTACACCGCCGACCCGTCGGCCCGTCCGGCGCAGATGCTTTACGCCGGTCACGGTGCAGGCGACGACTGGAAGGCCCAGCCCAATTACGACTGGGCGCCGCTGGTGGCCAGCAAGGGGCTTGGCTACGTCACCCCGGCGCTCCGCGCCGACACCGTTATTGCGGGCACATCTAGCCTTGATCTGTACCTCAAGAGCAGCGCGCCGGACACCGACCTGCAGGTCACGCTCAGCGAGGTCCGTCCCGACGGTAAGGAGACCTACGTTCAGACCGGTTGGCTGCGCGCCTCGCATCGCAAGCTTGATGCCAAGCGTTCAACCGCGCTTAATCCGTGGCCGACCCACCTGAAGCGCGACGCGGCGGCGCTGCCGGCCGGCAAGTTTACGCTTGTGCGCGTGCCGATCTTCCCTGTGACGCATGCCTTCCGCGCCGGTTCGAAGATCCGCGTGACGGTGCAGGCAGTCGGCGGCGACCGGGCAATCTGGAAGTTCACGACGCTCGATGCGGGATCAACGCTGAACACGATCGCGCTGGGCGGCGCTAAGGCCTCGAAGCTGCTGCTGCCGGTGATCGCCGGCGCCACAGCCAAGCGAACGCCGCTGCCAGCCGCCACGGCGCTGCGCGGTCAGCCAAGCCGCAGCTACCTGCCCGCAGCCAACGGCGGCTGAGCTGCCGCCCGATTGCTCCTGCGCTAACTGCCTGCTACTGAACTGCGCAGGTGATCGTGATCACCAGCGTTACCGGGCTGGTGAGGTCCGATGTTTGGATCGTTGCGTAATAGGAGCGGCTGCCGGCTGCACCCTGAGCGGTGATCTGTGCGCCGCTCATTGCACTGCCGCCACCGTTGCCTTTCAGCACGGCGTTCCCCTGACCGCCGGCGCAGCTTCCTGAGGCCCAGTGGATGGTGTAGGTCCGGTTCGAGTTGCTCGCCAGGTTGAACTGCTTGACGATCGACGAAGGCCCTGGCGGCGGTACGGGCGGTACCGGCGGTACCGGCCGGTTGTACTTACCGATCGTCAGGGCAACATTCGTGCCCTCAACAACCGTGCTGCCGGCGCGTGGGTTCTCCGCAAGAACGATCCCGTTCTGCGAGGAGCTGGTGACGATCCTGATCGCGTAAACGGCGTCAAGTCCGGCGTTTGCCAGTGTCTTGTCACCCTGCGACTGGGTCATTCCGACCGTGTTCGGCACGCGGACCTTCTTCGGCGCGCGATCGATCACAACCTGAACGCTCGAGCCAAGGCCGGCCCGCGTTTCGCCCGGCGGATCCTGCGAAAGGACCGAGCCCGGCGTCTTGTTGGCCGTCCGGTAGGCGTGGTCAACGCGGAAGCCGAACTTGGCCAGCGTTGAATTAGCCTTGTTTTCAGAGAGACCGATTACGTTCGGGACCGTCACCTGCTGCGGACCCTTCGAGACGTTGAGCGTGATCTTCGTGTCTTTCTGCACATCGGTGCCCGCGGCTGGCTTCGTGCTAACCGCGTATCCGGCCTCGTGAACCGAGCTGAACACTTCAACAACCACTGGCTTGAAGCCGGCGGCGATCAGTTCCTGCTCAGCCCGGTCGGCTGCTGCGCCGGCCACGTCAGGGACGATTCCGTCGCCTGGACCGTTGGAGACGGTCAGAGTGACCGGGTCGCTGGTCTTCTGCTCGGTGCCACCAACCGGGTCTTGGCTGAGAACCTCGTTGTTGAGGTCGTTTGCCGTAACGCGTTTGACGGTCGCCTTGAAGCCTTGGTCGCTTAGCAGCTGCTGAGCGACGGTCAGGCTCTGGTTGACGGTGTTCGGGACCTTGGCGGTCTTCTCGCCGCAGCCAGCGACCAGCAGCGCGAGCGCTACGGCAAGCGATCCGATTCCGGCGAGAACCCAAGCGCTGTGGCGGCGGCCGCTGCTTGGGGCGGGGGCGGTGTAGCTACTGAAAGAAGTATTCATCGGCCATTAGTACCACGGCCGCGCGCTATCTGCGAGCCACTTGCAATCGGCGACTCCGTTAAGGCCGCCATCTAGCGCTTTGACAGCGAACCGACGCAGCGCCGTTCAGTTCGGTGTAACGTAGCTGTTGACGTCGGTACCCGGCGTCCGCTCTACTACGTTTGGGAGTCCAAAAATGGTTCGTCGCCTTTCGCTTGTTCTCGTTATTGCCGCCGCTGCCGCGGTCGTCCCGTCCTCCTCGGCTTTCGCCGCTGGCGGCGACGTCAAGGTGATGAGCCGCAACATCTATCTCGGCGCCGACATCATCACTCTCGCAACCGCCCCCGACCTCGATGTTTTCAAGGTCAATGCGGCGGCGATGTACGTAAAGGTTAAGCAGACAAACTTTCCGGCCCGCGCGGTCGGCCTTGCCGCTGAGATCAAAGCTGCCAAGCCCGATCTGATCGGGCTGCAGGAATCAGCGCTCTGGCGTACCGGCCCAGCCGGCAGCGCTGCGCCGGCAACAACCGTTGATTACGACTTCACGAAGTTGCTACTTGCGGCGCTGAAGAAGCAGGGGATGACCTACACCGTTGTCGTCAGCCAACAGGAGTTTGACTTTGAGGCGCCGACTTCGATTCAGGACGTCCGCTTGACGATGCGGGACGTGATCCTCAAGCGCAAAGGTACGAAGGTTAAGACCGGCAAGTCGGCCGGCGCGCACTACAAGGAGATCGTAAAGATCCCTACACCAGCAGGCTTGGCGACCGTCTACCGCGGCTGGACCTCGGTTGACGCAACGATCGGCGGCCGTCCGTTCAAGTTTGTCAACACGCACCTTGAGGCCTACGGCGACGCGGCTCGCGCCGCCCAGGCCGGTGAACTGTTCGCCGCCGGCGGCCCGCTCGCCAGTAAGAAGAAGCCGGCGATCCTAGTTGGCGATATAAACAGCGAACCAACCGAGCCGGGCGCGGCGGGCGACGCCTATCGAGTGCTGACAACGGGCGGCATGATCAACTCGTTTGGTACGAAGCGCGCTCAGACATTCGGCCAGAACGAAATGCTGACTAACGGCCTGCCATCACCAACAGACGTATGGATCGACCACATTCTCTACCGCTCGAGCAAGAACTTCTCGGTCCGTAGCCACAAGGTTGTCGGCACGAAGCCGTTCCGCACAGTGGCGCCGCTCTGGTCGTCGGACCACATGGGCGTCACGGCAACGTTGCGCGTCAAGTAGGCGCGCAGCGGGCGGCTGGCGCGCCGGCCGCCGGATGACTACTGATGCGCCCGCCTCCGCCCCCGCGCGGAGAGGTACGCACGAGCGTCAGTCGCGGTGGAGCGCGCAGCTCTCCCAGCTGAATGGTCCGGGGAGCGACTTCAGCCGCGCCTCGTTGTCCTGGAACGACGGCTGTACGTGGCGGCCGATCACGAGCACGCCGACAGGACCGGATCCGGCACTCTTGAGCGATCCGGCCGCGCTCTGCGCGTTGGCGCCGGTGGTCCACGTGTCATCGATCACCAGTACCGATTCGCCGTGAAGGCTGCTCGTCGCCATGTACTTCTGGGTGTCGACGACGCGGTCCTCCACCGCGACGTCGCTGCGCATGAGAAGGCGCTCGTATCGATCACGTGTCGGCTGGACCGCTGCCGAGACGATCGGTCGGAGCGGGTGGTCCTCGTCGCGCTCGCGTGACCCGGACGGCACGGTTGTGACGAGGTCGAACGACGCGATATCGGCTGCGTGGGTTAGGCAGTCTTCATGCAGGTCGAGGAATCGCCAGAGGATGGCTGCGACCAGCATCTGTAGGGGCTTCGCCGACTGCGCGACGCCCCGTTTGTAGGCGGCCAGCACGGTGTGTAGCTGGCCGAATTGGGGGCTGTAGGAGATCGGGAGTACAGCGTCTGCGTACTCCGGCTGGTGGTCGCAGCGGTAGCAAGTCGGGAACCCTGTAGTGAACGTGAGGCAGACTCGGCAGACGTCAGGTGCGCTTGGCGGGAGCGGCGCGAGCATGACGTTGACGTACGGGTCCGTCAGCTCCCGGACAGTTGCCATCCGTGGCTCCTACGCCGAGAGCGGCGCGAGCGACGTCAGGCGCTCGACCAGTGAAGCGACGTCGGCCGCCGAGTCGACAACATGGGCGCCGGGGCGTTCGGCGTACTCACGTGCCCAGTTGTGCTCGAGCAGCGACGACAACAGGAATACGGGCCGGCCGTGCTCGAGCGCAATGCGTGCCTGCATCCTCGCCCCGCTCGTGTCGGATGCCTCGATGACGACGGTCGCGAGCGCGAAGCCTGACATGACGACGTTGCGCATCGGGAAGCTCGACTTCGTCGGCGGGGCGTCGGGCCAGAACTGAGAGATGACCGCGCCCTCGAGCGCGATGCGCTCCTGCAGCTCACGGTTCTGGGCCGGGTAGAAGCGGCGAAGGCCGGTCCCGATCACTGCAACCGTCCTGCTCCCGTGCGCCAGGGCTGCACGGTGCGCCGCGGTGTCCACGCCCTCCGCCAAGCCGCTCGCGATGGTGAACCCGCTCTCAGCGAGGTCCGTCGCAACGGCTGTTGCCGCCGCCTTTCCTTGTGCGCTGACGCGACGGGTACCGACAACGGCGATCGAGTGGGAATCAGACTCATGCAGCTCGCCGCGAACGAACACGAGCGGCGGGCGGTTGTGGATCGTCCTAAGGTTGGGCGGGTATTCCTCGTCCAGGATCGTGAGGATCCGCATCCCCTCGTCTTGCCAGTCGGTGATCTCGCGAGCGATCTGATCGAGGTCGACCGTGCGCTGGTCCTCCTGTTCAGGTGCAAGATCGAACAGGACGAGTGGCTGCTGCTCCGCGTCGGGTTCGTCATTGCCGCGCAGGACGGCCACGGCGCTGCCCGTCTCCTCGATCAGCGCGGCGTAGTGATGCCACTGGCGGTCTCCACGCCTGAGAAGGGCGATGACCGCAGCGGTTTCCTCGAGTTGATTCATAGTGGTGGGGGCGAACAGATGTTCGCCTTAGCTTATCTCGTCGGCCAGACGTACGGTAGCTGTCGGCATGCAGCTGAGCAGGTGCTGTTCCGCAACTA
Organism: Solirubrobacteraceae bacterium; assembly: GCA_039744215.1. GTDB lineage: Bacteria > Actinomycetota > Thermoleophilia > Solirubrobacterales > Solirubrobacteraceae > F1-60-MAGs163. The sequence continues at coordinate 3,868 of JBCJTT010000009.1, read as the reverse complement.
CCAGGCCATGCTCGTCGAAGGTCGCGCGTGCATCGCCGGAACACTGGCGATCCTGGCCGATGAGGCGCAGCAACCGGCGGTGTTCTTCTGCGCCGCCGGCAAGGACCGCACCGGGGTGCTCGCCGCGCTGGTGCTTTCGCTCCTCAGCGTCTCGGACGAGGACGTGGCATCCGACTACCACCGCACGGACCCACACATGGACGCGCTGATCGCGTGGCTGCGGACCCACGATCCAGGACAGGCCGATGCGATGGTCGCTCACCCACCGAAGATGCTGTCCACGCCGCCAGAGGCGATCTATCTGCTGCTGGCCGACATACGGGCTCGTTTTGGGTCAGTCGAGGGGTACGTCAGGAGCGTCGGAGTCACCGAGGAGACCGTTGCGAACGTCAGGAGCGAGCTCCTGACGCCATCGGGTGTCACAGCCGGCTGAGCGCTCAGGCCGTTGCCCCCGCGCGGCCCGCGCGGCGAGGCCGTCACGACCCCGCGTCGGGGAAGAGGTGACCGAGCAGACGCCCGTGGCGGTGCTGCAACTCGTTGTCCGGGAGATCTGCCAGCACCACGGGCGCGGAGTGCGCGGTGACGCTGTACGGCGTCCCCGCGAAGCAGAACGAGCCGAGGTCCACCTCGCCTTCGATCCGGCGGCCTTCGCCGCTCTGCAGACGGATCCGCCCGCTGTCGCGGGTGTCCGTCCGGGCCATCACCGCAGCGTAGAAGATGACCCGCCTCAGCGAGACCGGCGCACCGACAGCACGATCCTCGCCCTGAGCCAGCAGTCGCCGTCGGCGTTGAGCCGTCCGGGGGCGGGCGCCCCGAGTGAACCGGACCCGGTGGAGACACGCACTGAGTCGCACGGCCCCGAAAGGTTAATCGACCGTCGCAGCCGATCACTGCGCTTGAGATTGAACAGCTTGATCGAGCCCAGCCCGGTCGGCAGCACAAGGGATACGCCGGGCATCCAGGACGTGCTGACGAATGCGCTGGCGGTGTCGGTGCCGGGGATGATCTCGACGCCGAGGGCACCGGAACATGATCCGAGGTCCTGAGCGCCGCCGCTGCGTATCACCGTCAACATCATCCGCTGGCCGCCGAGCGGGACCAGGTCGTCCTCATCGAACACCTGCTTGGCGGCCGGCACCAGCGCGACCCGCGTCTTTCCGCGCGCTTTCACGCACCTGGGCGCGACCGGCTCGGGGTCCTGTTCGGTCGGTGCGCAGTAATTCGTCGTGCCGAACCCGGTGATCCCGCCGGCGATGTTGGCCGAGCCCGCCGCGCGGGAGAACCCCGACGTGATCACCGGGTCCCTCCCCGGCAGCACGATGTGGACCAGGCGCGTTCCCACGTATTTGCTCGTCTCAAACGTGTACTCGTTGGTCTGCGTGTACGTCACTCCGGGGGAGCAGTTGCTGGTCGTGTCCGTCAGCTGGCGCGTCTCCACGTACCCGGCGACGTCGAGGTCGAGCTTCGCGACCTTGACCTTGGGCACCTTCACCGCCGCGGCGCCGGCGTGAGCCGCGGCCGCGGACGGCACCAAGGCAAGTCCGAGCGCGGCGGCGACGAAGGCCGACAGCGCGAGCGCGCCGTGCGAACCAGAGCTCATCGGCCGATCATACGCGCGGCTCGGAACCTGTCAAGTCGGCGCGATCTTTACCGGGGGGCAGACGCCCGCCGAAGGTGTCCCCGGTGCCTTTCCGCTGCGCTCTAGCGGCCGCGATCACCGCGTCCACCGCGATCACCGCTTGGGCGATCAGCGGCGCCGTGGCCGGTGGCGTACTGGCCGGCGCTGATGCGCAGCGCCAGTAGCGTGCTGCCAGTGGCCGCGATCGCCTTGGCGCGGATCTTGTCGCCAACCTTCAGGTCGGCCAGCGTCACGCTGCCGCTTGCGTCGCGGTCCGCAATCCGCAGTTTCGTCTGCGCATTGACGCTTACCGTCTTCTGAGCCCCGTCGGCCAGCGTGATCGTCACGCTGTCTGCTCCAACCGCAGCGACCGTGCCGACGATCTTCAGTGCTTTGACCTTGACCTTGACCGACCGTGCCACGGTCAGGTCGCTCGCCGACAGGTGGATCTTAACCTTGTCGCCAGCGATAATGTCGGCCAGCGTCACGCTGCCGCTTGCGTCACGGTCCGGTGCGCGCAGCTTCGTCGCCGAGTTGACGGTGATCGTTTTCGATCTGCCGGCTTCGTCGGTGATCGTCAGCGATGAGCTACCAACGGCGGTTACTACGCCGCCCGTCTTAGCGCCGTGCTTATGAGTGCCCTCCTTCTTAGCGCCGTGCTTATGGGTGCCCTTGGCGTAGATGCTGACCGCCAGTAGCGTGCTGCCAGTGGCCGCGATCGCCTTGGCGCGGATCTTGTCGCCAACCTTCAGGTCGGCCAGCGTCACGCTGCCGCTTGCGTCGGTGTCCGCAATCCGCAGTTTCGTCTGCGCATTGACGCTTACCGTCTTTTGCGTCGCGTCGGCCAGCGTGATCGTCACGCTGTCTGCTCCAACCGCAGCGACTGTGCCGACGATCTTCAGTGCTTTGACCTTGACCTTGACCGACCGTGCCACGGTCGGGTCGCTCTTCGACAGGTGGATCTTAACCTTGTCGCCAGCGATAATGTCGGCCAGCGTCACGCTGCCGCTCGCGTTACGGTCCGGTGCGCGCAGCTTCGTCGCCGAGTTGACGGTGATCGTTTTCGATCCGCCGGCTTCGTCGGTGATCGTCAGCGATGAGCTGCCAACGGCGGTTACTACGCCGACCGTTTTAGCGCCGCGCTGATGAGTGCCCTTGGCGGCGAGCGCGGCGCTTGGCAGTACGGCGATGAGTCCCAGTGCGGCGACTGCTGCCGTGAAGTTCCTGATTGACATTGTGTCGTGCTCCTTCGTAGGGGTGGGGGTGCGCTTTAGAACTAAGACCGGCAGCGCAGCCAAACGTGACGCAATCCCCCCTGCACCCCTGCAGCCCGGCGCTGCTTGCGCGCCGCTGCTCAGCCAGCGCCGCTACTCAGCCAACGAAGCTTTAGCCAATTACGCTGTCGAAGAAGTCGATCACCGCGCTGTTTCGAAGCTGGGGCGCCATCGGCTCGCAGTGGAACTGCGCTCCTTGGGCGACCGTGAAGGTGACGAGTTTCTTGCGACGGCTGTGCGTCATTCCGTCGTAGAGCTGCTTGGCCTGCCCCGGGAAGAACTGCTCGATTTCGTTGTTGATCACCAATGCCGGCATCCGGATTCGCCCAAGCACCTTGCTGTTGTTGTACTCAACGATCGCCGTCAGTTTCTCGAAAAAAGTCCCGCCCGGGTAGATCTCGAAGTGTTTTGAGTGATTGAACTTTTCGTTACTCGTCCCCGTTGCAACGAAGCCGGCCCACTCCGCATTGAGCTCTGCTGCTTTCCCTTCCTTGAACAACTTGAGCCAGAAAGCCGGCAGGAGGTCTGTCCACGTGCTGGCGGCATCGACGACGCCGGGATCCATGCTGATTGCGGCCAGACGGCTTTCGTAGGCGGCCGCGCGCGGCACCAGCTCGCCACCGAAACTTGAGCCGGATAGGACGATTCCATCGCGGTCGACGTCAGAGCGCTTGCGCAGCCAGCTGACGATCGGCCGGATCACCTTTTCCCACTGCGGGACAAAGGTCTGATTCTTCTCAAACAGCATCCCGCCCTCGCCCGGCCCGTCGAAAATCAGTACGTTCCAGCCTCTCTGCAACGAGGCCAGCGCTCCAGCGCTCCAAAGGTCGATTGCCTGCGCATCGGAGCCGTTGTTCATTAGCACTGTCGGACGGCGCTTGCGTTCACCTGAGGGGCGCAGGAACCAGCCAGGCATCGGGCCGTTTGGTCCTTCCCAGGGAAGCTTGACGACCTCCATCGCTGGGCTCATCAAGCT
>JBCJTT010000008.1:0-61295 GCA_039744215.1 Solirubrobacteraceae bacterium | reverse complement strand
CGCAGCAGGTAGAAAAGGCCGATGAATACAGGGATCTGGGCGACCAGAGGCAGGCACGACCCGAACGGGTTGACCTTGTTCTCCTGGTAGAACTTCATCATCTCCTGGTTGAGTCGCTGCTTGTCGCCCTTGTACTTCGCCTGCAGCGCCTTGATGTGAGGCGAGAGCGTCTGCAGGGCCTGCATCGAGCGGTACTGCTTAATCGTCAAAGGCAGCAGCACTATCCGCACCAGCACCGTCAGGGCGATGATCGCCATCCCCCAGCTGAGGCCGACCGTGCCGTGGAAGAACAAGATGATCGCCTGGAAAACGGCGATCAGCGGGTCGAGAATCGCTGAGATTATGTCATCGGTGGTTGAGATTATGTCGGCGGAAATGAAAGGCATCGCTGTCAGTTGCTGGTTGATTCTTCGGCAGCAGTCTGGCGCTGTTGAAAGAGCTGCTGCTGAGCGACCGGGTCGTAGCCGCCGTGACTGAAAGGATTACAGCGCAGCAGCCGCCATGACGCGAGAACCAGCCCGCGCAGTATGCCGTACTGAGCGATCGACTGCGTGGCGTAGGCCGAGCAGGTCGGCTCGTACTTGCAGTGGCGCGGCAGCCCAGGCGAGATCAACCGCTGATAGAGCCTGATCGGAGCGGCCACGATGCGCCGCATCGGCGAGCTCACTGGCCGGCCCGCTTTGCGGCCTGCGAGATCAACTCATCCAACTCGCGCGTTACACCTTCCAGCCCTTCGCGCTCGACCAACTCGCCGGCCGACTCGCGCGCGACGACAACGACGTCGGCGGCTGGGTCGATCCGATCGAGCAACTGCTCTACAGCGGCACGCAACATCCGCTTGACCTTATTGCGCTCGACCGCGCCGCCAACCTTGCGCGAGACACTAAGGCCAAGCCGCGGTCCCTCGCTCAGCTCAGCCTGATCGCCGCGCGGGAAAAGGTGGAGGACGAAGAAGCGGCCCGAGAAAGAACGACCCTGCCGATAGACGCGCTCGAAGTCGGCGCTACGGGAGAGCCGCCGCGGACGGCGGCGACGGGGAGTGCTCGCCGCGCTATCCACGCTCAGACTGTGAGCCGCTTGCGACCCTTGTCGCGGCGGCGTTTGAGCAGCGCACGGCCAGCACGTGTGCTCATTCGGCCACGGAAGCCGTGCGAGCGGGCGCGCTTGCGTTTCTTGGGCTGGTAGGTGCGCTTCATAGGAGAAGAGGAAGGTAGCTGCTTCGGTTGCTGCAGCATAGCCGTCCCGCTCGCGGCGGCGCGCAGCGATCACGCCGCCGCCGGTGCGACAACATCTTTCCCGCCAAATGCGAACTCCTTCGCAGCGGCGCTCGGGAGCGTCGGTGGTGCTCTGCTAGCTTGGCGCGAGGAGCATCGAGCGGGCCGCTGAGGAGCCTTTTGAGCAGCTCCGAACCAGCCTAAATTGACAACAGCCGCCGCCGAACAGACCTGGAAGATGATCTCCGCCGAACTAAAGTCGGCGGTCGGTCCGGGGCTCTTTGATCTCTGGCTTGCGCCACTAAAACTTGCCAGTCTCGACCAGCACCGGCTGGTGATTGAGGCGCCGGCGGCCTCGCGCGCGTGGGTTGATGACCGCTTTGGCCAGATCCTCAAAGCTTCCGCCGCGCATGTGCTGGGCGAGCCTGTAGAGGTTCAGGTAAGCGCCGTTGGCGACGACCCGGTGACAGCCCGCCGCGGCAACAGTTACGGCCTTGAAGGCGAATCTCGCAGTGGACTGAACCCGAAGTACTGCTTTGAACAGTTTGTGATCGGTAATGACAACCGCTTAGCCCATGGCGCAGCGCTAGCGGTAGCGGAGAACCTCGGCACGGCCTACAACCCGCTCTTCATCTGCGGCCCGCCTGGGGTTGGAAAGACGCACCTGCTGCACTCAATTGCCGACTACGCACTGCGTCACGGCAACGGTGTGCAAGTGCGACTGACCGGCGCCGAGGCCTTCGCTAACGAGTTCATCGCCGCCTTGCGCGGCGGCGACATCAACCGCTTCAAAGCGCGGCACCGCGACGCAGACCTGGTGTTGGTCGACGACGTCCAATTTCTAATGGCCAAAGCGAAAACAGAAGAAGAGTTCTTCCACACCTTCAACGCCCTACATCAGAGCGGCGCACAGATCGTTCTAACCAGTGATCGACCGCCACGCGACCTTGATCTACTTGAGGATCGTTTGCGCGACCGCTTTGACTCTGGCCTTGTAGCCGAGATCAGCGCCCCCGACATCGCGACCCGACTAGCCGTACTGAAAGCTCGCGCCAAATTCGACCAGATAACGATCACCGATGAGGCCGTGCTGCCACTGGTTGCCGCCAGAGTTCAGCGCAACCTGCGGGCGCTAGAAGGGGCATTGATCCGCGTTGTTGCTTACGCCTCGCTTAGCGGCCGTGAGATCACCGCTGAGCTGGTTGAAGAGGTACTCGACGGGCTGTTCCCGCAGAAACCTTCGACTCGCCGTAGCGAAGGGCTTTCTACCGCATCAATTCAGCGCTCAGTTAGTCTCTACTACAACGTTAGTGTTGAGCAGCTCTGCTCGCCCAGCCGAGTCGCCGGCGTCAGCTGGCCGCGCCAGGTGGCTATGTACCTTTCGAGAGAGCACACCTCTGAGAGCCTACCTACGATTGCCGCCGCCTTTGGTGGCCGCAGCCACACGACAGCGCTCCACGCTCACAAGCGCGTGACGAAGCAGATTGCTGGTGACGCTGAGCGAGCTGATCAGCTTCGACAGGTTACCGACAGCCTGTTCACAGATCGTGGTCCTAGCAGCGACGACCGAGCTAGCTGACAGACTTACTTGGTTATGCACAGCGAAGAAGCGCTAACTTTGCCCCAAACTGCAGCGATAAAACGATTCCCCACAACAACCAACAGGCTTACTATCTCTAACCTTTTAATAGGGATCATCGCTTGAAGATTTCAACAAAGACATCAGAACTCCTCAACCATCTACAGATGCTGGCTCGGGTTGCCTCAACACGGAGCGCGATACAAGCGCTCTCAGGCGTCAAAATCATCGCTGGCGATGGCACAATAGAACTCCAAGCAACCGACACCGAGCTCTCTATTCGAACTTCGCTGAGCGGCCGCGTTGAGCACCCGGGCGCCGTGGTTTTACCAGCGCGACTGCTACTAGAGGTGGTTCGTCAACTAGCCGGCGTCGAAGTGACACTTGAGCTTCGCAGCGAAGAGCAGGATGTGGAGGTCCAGTCAGGCACAGCGCAGTACCACTTGCGTACCTTGCGCAGCGAAGACTTTCCCGAGCTGCCAAAGGCCGGCGGCGACACACAGCTGGAGATGCCAGCGGCCGAGTTTATTGAAACAATCGCCCGCGTATCACGCTCGGCATCGCGCGACGAAACGCGGCCGATCCTGACCGGCGTCCTTGTCTCAGCCAATGGCGACGAACTGCGAATGGTCGCCACCGACTCCTACCGGCTAAGTGTCAAGGAAACAAAACTGCCGGCAGCACTGGAGCAAAACTTTGAAGCGAACGTTCCGGCCCGTGCGCTGGAAGAGTTGACGCGCTTGGTCGAAGGCGAGACCGAAACGATCAAGATCGGCGTCAGCGCCAACCAGGTCGTCTTTGAAGTCGGCGCCACCGCTCTTTCGTCGCGCTTAATTGACGGCCAGTTCCCCAACTACCAGCAGCTACTGCCCGACGCCTTTGAACATGAGTTGACAATTTCAACCGAGGAATTCCTCACTGTTGCACGCCGGATCGCGCTGATGGCGCAGAAGAACGCACCGCTGCGACTTTCGTTCACGGAGGGCGAACTGACGCTGTCGGCCCAGACGCCCGACGTGGGCGAAGCGAAGGACACGCTGCCGGTTCCGTTCGCTGGCGAACCAATGGAAATTGGCTTCAATCCTGAGTTTTTGGTCGCCGGGCTTGAGAGTACCGTCTCCGACGACGTGATTCTGAAGCTGATCAATCCGTTGCGGCCGGGGCTGATCGTCGCCGCCGACGGTAGCGGCTTCCTTTACCTGATCATGCCGATTCGCCTGAACGTCTAATGAACCGGATCGGTCGGCTGCGGCTGCGCGACGTGCGCTGCTACGAGTCGGCCGAGATCACGCTCGGCGACACGCTAACGGTGATTCACGGCGCCAACGGGGCCGGCAAGTCAAACCTGCTCGAGGCGCTCTACTTCGGTTGTACCGGACGTTCTTGTCGAACCGGTAACGACCGTGAGTTCATCCGTTTCGACCAGTCGGCGGCGCGGGTCGAGCTTGAGATCGAGGCGTCCGACGGGCCGCATCAGCTGGCGGTTGGCTTTGAGCCCGGCCAGCCGCGCCGCGTGACGGCCGACGGTGGCCCGGTCGAGCGGCTCGCCGATGTTCCTTTCCGGCCTTTGGCATGCGTCTTCCTGCCCGATCGTCTGGAACTGATTAAGGGAGCACCCTCGCTGCGCCGCGATCACCTCGATCAGTTGGTCGCTGGCCTCTGGCCGGCGCGAGCATCGGTCCGCCGCGACTATGGGCAGGCGTTGGCGCAGCGCAACGCGCTGTTGTCACGGATTCGTCATCAAGGCGCCGATCCGGCGCAGCTCGACACCTGGGACCTCGAACTAGGCCGTCTGGCGCTGGCGCTGCGAAGCGAACGCGAGCGCGCCGTCGCGCTGGTTGGACCGCCGGCGCAGCAGATCGCTGATGAGCTGGGCCTGCCGGGCGGGCTTGAACTGCGCTACAGGCCTCGTAGCACGGCGCCCGATGAGCAGGCTTTTGCGGCCGAGCTGGCTGAGCGCCGCAGCTCCGACTTGGAACGTGGCTTCACCGGTCACGGCCCGCACCGCGACGAGTTGATCCTCAGCCGTGAGCAGCGCGAGCTGCGCATCTACGGCTCGCAGGGTGAGCAGCGCGTGGCGCTGCTGTCACTGCTGCTGGCCGAGCGCGAAGTTCTGGCCACCGAGCGCGGCGAAACACCGCTGCTGCTGCTTGACGATGTGATGAGTGAGCTCGACACTGAGCGGCGCGAGCGGCTGGTCGCCCGGATCACTGCGTCGGGACAGTCGGTTGTGACGACAACCGAGCTGGACCATGTGCCAGGAGCGAAGCAGCCAGAGGTTGCGCGGATCATGGTAAGCGGCGGCGTCGTCAGTCAGGCGGTCGCCGCGTGACGCCTCGTCGGCGCGCGCCGCGCGCCGCCGGACTGTCGATTCGCGAGTTGACCGAGCGGCTTGCGCCGGCGACCGCGCTGGCAAAGATCCAACGCCAATGGGCCGCCACCGTCGGCGACAGTGTTGCCGCCCAGGCATCGCCAACCGGTGAGGCCGGAGGGGTCCTTACGGTGACCTGTTCGAGCGCCGTCTGGGCCCAGGAAATCGACCTGATGAGCGTGACCGTTATCGCTTCGGTGAACGCCGCTCTTGGCGAGGATCGGATCAGCTCTTTGCGCTGTCAAACAGTCGCCGCGAAGGGCTGGGCACACGACACTGCGCAGTAACTGCTCAGCGCGCCGACCGCGATCGCCGGATTAGCCGATATAAACGCGGTTTTCGCCGCCTTGCCGGGCATCATTCCAGTCCCCAAAGTGCTATTGTTCTGGATACCAAAAGTGGCAGCCTCGGCCCCTGCAAAATGCCGTTGGGACCGAGGTTTTTCACGTTTATCGGAGCGAAATGACGAAAGCTGACCCAAGTCCAAGCAAGAGCGGTACCGATGCCAAGACAACAGGCACTTACGATGCTGCCGATATCACCGTCCTCGAAGGGCTTGAAGCGGTCCGCAAACGGCCCGGAATGTTCGTCGGTTCAACCGGCGTCCGCGGCCTCCACCACCTCGTTTACGAGGTCGTCGATAACTCGGTTGACGAAGCGCTCGCCGGCCACTGCACGACGGTCAATGTAACGATCCACGCCGACAACTCGGTAACGGTTGTCGACGATGGCCGCGGCATCCCGGTGGCGATGCACGAGAAGGAGAAACGCCCGGCGGTCGAGGTCGTCTTGACGGTGCTCCACGCCGGCGGCAAGTTTGGCGACGGCGAGGGCTACAAGGTTTCCGGTGGCCTTCATGGTGTCGGCGTCTCGGTCGTCAACGCGCTGAGCGAGGAGCTGGCGGTCGACGTCAGCCGCGACGGCTTCCATTACACCCAGAACTATGCCCGCGGCGCGCCTCTGGCCGAACTGGTCAAGGGCGAGACGACCGACCAGACAGGTACATCGATCACCTTCCTGCCCGACGCCGAGATCTTCGAAACGACCGAGTACGACTTCTCGACGCTCGAGCAGCGGCTGCGTGAGACAGCCTTCCTAACGCGCGGTATGAAGATTGTCCTAACCGACGAACGTGGCATCGGCCAGACGGTTGAGTTCTGTTACGAGGGTGGTATCCGCGACTTCGTCTCCTACCTGAACGAAAACAAGGAACCGATCCACCCGAAGGTTGTCTACTTCAGCGACGAAGGCAAAGAGGGCGCGATTGAGTGTGCGCTGCAGTGGAACAGCTCCTACCAGGAGTCGGTCTTCTCGTTCGCCAACAACATCAACACGCACGAGGGCGGCTCGCACCTTTCCGGTCTGCGTTCGGCGCTGACGCGGACGCTGAACAAGTACGCGCGCGACAAGGGCGAGTTGAAGGAGAAGGACGACAACCTCAGCGGCGAGGATGTGCGCGAGGGGCTGACTGCGGTGCTGTCGGCGAAATTGACCGACCCGCAGTTTGAGGGTCAAACCAAAACAAAGCTCGGCAATCCCGGCATGCAGGGCTTCGTTGAAGGGATCGTCAACACGAAGCTTGCCGAGTTTCTCGAAGAGAACCCGGCCGACGCGCGGGCGATCATCCGTAAGGCTGTGCAGGCCGCTCAGGCACGTTCAGCGGCACGCAAAGCCCGCGACCTGACTCGTCGCAAGAGTGCTCTGGAGAACTCACGGCTGCCAGGCAAGCTGGCCGACTGCTCGGTCAAGGACCCGTCACTGGCGGAGATCTTCATCGTCGAGGGCGACTCGGCCGGCGGCTCCGCCAAGCAGGGCCGTGACCGCAACACGCAGGCCGTACTGCCGCTGCGCGGCAAGATTCTCAACGTCGAAAAGGCGCGGATCGACAAGGTTCTGCAGAACACCGAGGTTCAGGCACTGATCACAGCGATCGGGACCGGCATCGCCGACGAGTTTGAGATCGAAAATGCCCGCTACCACAAGGTGATCCTGATGACCGACGCCGATGTTGACGGCGCCCACATTCGGACGCTCGTATTAACGTTGCTGTTCCGCGAGATGCAGCCGCTTATTGACGCCGGCTTCGTCTACATCGCGAAGCCGCCGCTCTACAAGATCAAGCGCGGCGCTCAGGAGCGCTATATCGAGAAGGAGTCGGAGCTCGAAGAGGTCCTGCTGGCCGATAATTACGAGAAGTTTGAGATCACCGACGGTGACGGCAAGAAGGTCAAACTGACCGAAGCAAAGTGGCAGGCTTACCGGCGCAACATGCGCCGCTATGAGCAGCTGTCGGCGGCATTGCGTGCCCGCCACGGCGAGGAGATGATCCGCTTTCTCGAAGAGTCGGCGTTGCTCAGCGACTCGATCTCAACCAGTGCCGACGCGATCAAGCTGCTGAAGGCAAAGGACGTCGAGACCGGCATTCTGCTGACGGAGCTGGAATCGAGCGACAACGGAATCCTCGTAATCCGCTCGATCGAGCGTGGCAGCGGGTTGGCGCGGACCCACCAGATGCCGACTGAGCTGTTTGAGAGCGCCGAGTACCTTGGCCTGCTGAAGCTCCATCAGGGGATCGTCAAGCTGACCGGGCCCGGCCCGTTCATCGTCGGCCTCGGTGACCGCGAGGAGGTCGTAGCATCGTTTGGGGCGCTTGGCACGGCGGTGATGAGCGTCGCCCAGAAGGGCGTCCAACTGAGTCGCTTCAAGGGCCTCGGCGAGATGAACGCTGAGCAGCTGCGACAGACGACGATGGATCCCGCAACGCGCACGCTGCAGAAAGTTTCGATCGCCGACGCGGTCGCTGCCGATGAAATCTTTTCGATGCTGATGGGCGACGTCGTTGAACCGCGCCGCAACTTCATCGAAGACAACGCCCGCGACGTCGTAAACCTCGACGTCTGATGCCGACCAGGGCCGGAGAGGAATAACCGATGGCTTCCGCTGATGTGCTGAGTGACCGCTTCGAGCCACGCGCGCTCGAAGACGAGATGAAAACCGCCTACCTCGACTACGCGATGTCGGTGATCGTTGGCCGTGCGCTGCCCGACGTACGTGACGGCCTCAAGCCTGTCCACCGCCGCGTTCTCTACGGCATGTCGGAGCTCGGCCTTGGGCCGACGCGCGGCTACTCCAAGTGCGCCCGCATCGTCGGCGAAGTGATGGGCAACTTCCATCCGCACGGCGACTCGGCGATCTACGATGCGCTGGTCCGGATGGCGCAGGACTTCTCGATGCGCTACCCGCTGGTCGACGGCCAGGGCAACTTTGGCTCGGTCGACGACGACCCGGCTGCAGCGATGCGCTACACCGAGGCTCGCATGACGCGGCTGGCGACCGAGATGCTGCGCGATCTCGACATGGACACGGTCGACTTCGTGCCCAACTACGACGGGCGCACGCAGGAGCCGACCGTGATGCCGGCTCGCTTTCCCAACCTGCTGGTCAACGGATCATCGGGGATCGCCGTCGGTATGGCGACCAATATCCCGCCGCACAATATGGGCGAGGTGATTGCCGCGACAGTCGCGCTGATCGACGATCCCGACATCTCGCTCGACCGGCTGATGAAGCACATCAAGGGGCCGGACTTCCCGACCGGCGGCACAATCCTCGGTGTTCAAGGGATTCGTGACGCTTACGAAACCGGCCGCGGCCGCGTCCGCGTCCAGGCCAAGGCGCACATTGAGCCGCTGACCCAAGGCAAAGAGGCGATCGTCGTCACCGAGCTTCCCTACATGGTCAAGAAGGGCGGCGAAGGCGCGCTGATCCAGAAGATCGCCCAGCTCGTGCACGAGAAGAAGATCCCTGACATCACCGACCTGCGCGATGAATCGGACCGCAACGGGATGCGGCTGGTGATCGAGCTGAAGCGCGATGTGATCCCCAAGGTTGTGCTCAATCAGCTTTACAAGCACACGTCGATGCAAACAACCTTCGGTGTCAACACCGTTGCGCTGGTTGACGGCGTGCCGCGCACACTGTCGCTGCGCGAGCTACTGACCGCCTACGTTGCTCATCAGCGTCAGGTTGTCGTGCGCCGCGCCAAGCACGAGCTGGGAATCAAAGAGGCCCGCGCGCACATCCTGCTCGGGCTGCTGATCGCGCTCGACAATCTTGACGCCGTGATCAAGCTGATCCGCGCGGCGGCAGACCGCGACACGGCGCGTGAGAAGCTGGTCGCCGGTTTCGCCCTGACGGGGATCCAGGCGAGCGCGATTCTTGACCTGCGCTTGGCGCAGCTGACGGCGCTTGAGGCCGACGCGATCAAGAGCGAGCACGACGATGTGATTGAACGGATCCGCGAACTGCGCGAACTGCTCGGCAGCGAGGCTGCCGTGCTGACGCTGATCAAGGAGGAGCTGGCCGAGATCAACGATCGCTTTGCCGATCAGCGGCGCACGCTGATCTCGCCCAGTGAGGACGAGATCGACATTGAGGATCTGATCGCCGATCAGCAGATGGTGATCACGATCACGCAGACCGGCTACATCAAGTCGCTGCCGCTTGTCACCTACCGCCAGCAGCAGCGTGGCGGTCGTGGTGTGACCGGGATGGACATGAAGGACGGCGACTTCATCGAGCACCTCTTCGTCTGCTCGTCACACGACTTTCTGCTGTTCTTCTCGAACCGCGGCAAGATCTACCGATCAAAGGTCTATGAGCTGCCGGAGGCGTCACGAACTGCCAAGGGCCGGGCGCTGGTCAACGTGCTGCCGCTGATCGAGGGTGAGCGGATTGAATCGGTGCTCGCGACGCGCGACTTTACGGAGACGCAGTACCTGATCTTCGCGACGAAGAAGGGCACGATCAAGAAGACCGAGCTGCAGGCCTACAACACGCCGATCAAGGCCGATGGGATCATCGCGATCAAGATTCGTGAAAACGATGAGCTGATCGTCGTGCGTGGCGTCGACAAGGAGGACGAGGTTCTGATCATCTCGCGCGCTGGCTTGACGGTTCGCTTTGCCGAATCCGACGCGCGCTCAATGGGTCGCAGCACGAGCGGCGTCAAGGGGATGAATGTCGGCGCGAAGGGCGAGGTGATCGCGATGGATATCGCCCGCGACGATATGGACCTGCTGGTGATCACCGACAACGGTTACGGCAAGCGAACGCTGGTGCGTGAGTACCGCAAGACGAAGCGCGGCGCGAAGGGCGTCAAGACGATCGCCCTGACCGAGGCCAAGGGCGGTCTCGCCGGCGCGCTGGTGGTGCGCGAGCACCAGGACCTCGTCTTCATCTCACGCGAGGGGATGGTTCAGCGCACCTCGGTCAGCGGCATCAACCGTTACGGCCGCGGCGCCCAGGGCGTCAAGGTGATGAATATCCGTGCAGCCGACGTTGTTAGTGCTGTAACGACGGTTGTTGACGAGGCTGAGGCCGATGACGAGGTCGAGGTCGAGGTCGGTGACGACGTAGCGGGCACTGAAGTCGCCTTTGAGGACGACGAGTAGCGCCGGGAAAAGAAAGGGCGCCGGGGAAACCCCGCCGCCCTTCCCAACAAACTGACTGGATACAAATTGGTCGACCGGTCTTCACTCGCCACCTTCAGCGGGCGGCCGGGGGGACCAGCTCCGGCGAATCGACCAACGGTGTCCCGGATTGGATTCCGCTAAGCGGATCCAGCCAACCGCGCTAGCGGCCGGTCACCTCCAGGGTCCCGAAAAGCATTGGTTTCTCGATTTGGACCACCCCCTTTCTCTGGTAGCGCGAAAACTAGCACGCTTTCGGGACAGCGGTCAGGCGGCTTCAGCGGGCAGCCACTGCTGCCATGCGGCGGGGATCCGTTGCGCCGCGACGGCGATGAAAACGTGCGGTCCAGGAATCCGCGGCGGCCGCCGCGGGTGCATGTTGACCTGCGCCGGCAGCCGGTCGGCCTTGCGCCGATTACAGGGTGCGCAGGAGGCAACGATGTTCTCCCAGCTGGAGCTGCCGCCCTTCGATATGGGGATCACATGATCGACCGTCAGAGCCGAGCGCTTGCCGCAGTACTGACAGGCCCAGCCGTCGCGGGCAAAGACAGCGCGACGCGTGATCTTGCGCTTTGAGCTGTCGCGCGGAACGTTGGCGTAGACGCGCAGTCGGATCACAACGGGGCGCGGCAGGATGCGGTGCTCAGAGCGCAGTTCGCCGCTGCCGCGGTCGATCATCTCGGCCTTCTGCTTGAGCAGCAGGATCGCGGCGCGTCGCACCGTGCAGACGTTGATCGGTTCGTAGGTCGCGTTTAGCACCAGCACGCGGCCGCGATCGCCAGCCGGCCGCTGCGCCGCGGTGGCAGGTACCTCACTCAGGGCTGGCGGACTTAGCGGTTCCATCGGGGTTCGATCGGTGTTCGCTGGCGAGTCTAACCGCGCGACTGGCGGGCTCTGCGCCGCACCGCTAAGCAGCGGTCAGCGGGTAGCTGCCGAGCACCCGCAGCTGCTCACAGTGGGCCGCTAGGCCAGCAAGCGCCTCGGCCGCTGGACCTGGCTGATCGACGCGCCCTTCGATGTCAATCAGGAAGTGGTAATGGCCGAGCGTCAGCCGCGCCGGCCGCGACTCGATCCGAGTCAGGTTGACGCCGCGATCGGCAAACTCGGCTAGGCAGGCCAGCAGCCAGCCGGGCGCGCCGTCGCCGGCGCCGGAGAAGACGATCGCGCTCTTGCCGGCGCTATCGGCGCTTGGCGGCGGCGGTGTTTCACGCGACAGCCAAATAAAGCGCGTGCTGGTCAGCTGATGGTCGGCGACCGACGCTCGCAGCACGGTGCCGCCGTTCTGCTCCGCTGCCCGGCGGCTCGCCAGCGCAGCCCACGGCTCGTCGCTGGCAACGACCAGCTGCACCGCCTCGGCTGTTGAGCCGGTCGTGTGAAGCTCAGCCTCTGGTAGCTCGCTGCGCAGGAAAGCGGCGCACTGCGCCAGCGCCTGTGGGTGCGAGTAGACTGCCGTCACGTCGGCCGCGAGAATCGTCGAGCGGGCGACTAGGCAGTGGTCGATCGCCAGTACGTATTCGCCGATGATGCTGACGTCCGGCGCGTCGTGGACGAGCGCATCGACGACCTCGTTGACGCCACCCTCGACCGAGTTCTCGACCGGGGCGATTGCGCGGTCGACGGCGCCGCTCTGGACCGCTTCGACGACGGCGTGCACAGTCGGCAATGCGATCAGCTCCGGCGACTCATCGATTGCCGCCAGCGCCAGCGAATCGTGCAGTGCCTGCTCGCTGAAGGTGCCCACCGGGCCGAGGAAGCCGACCCGCATCAGCTGGCCTCAATCACGTCGTGGAGCTCGTCGGCGATCGCGGCGCCGACCGCCTGCTGTTCTTCCGGCGATAACTCAACCGTACCGCGGCCAGCGACGACCTGACGGATGTAAAGCCGCGTCTGATCGCGGTGGTGGATCGACGAAATAACGATCCCACCATGGTGCGCGTCGAGCAGCGCGACGGAGAGCGACTGGTGGCCTGAGAGCTCGTTGTAGGCGTCATAACGGACGACGGCGCGGTGAGCGATCGCGCCGTCAAGCCTCGCCTCGGCTGTCGTTACGCGCTGGTCGAGCCGTGTAGCGATCTCAATCAGGTGGTCGTGTAGCGCAACGAACTCGCGTTCCAGGCCGGCGGCATGAGCGGCGATGTCGCGTTGATCATCACCGATCAGCAGTCGCTGGTCGGCGCGGATCCGCTTCAGCCGAGCCAGCGCGACGACGGCGCAGAGCAGCGCGATCACGGCGATTGCCGCTGCGCCGATCGCGATTAGGCCGACGCTGCTTGAGAGAGAATTCACGCTGTGCAGATGATAGGCCGCAGAGGGGCTATCAACCGCCGGCGAAGAGCACGGTGTAGGTCACCTCGTTGTTGTCGAGGCCGGTTTCGCCCGGTACCGCGGCGACCTTGACGACCAACGTTGCGGCTGCCCCCTGCGGTACCGACGGAAGTGCGATTGCTACGTCGATCTCGCTGCCGGCGGTTGTCGCGTTAACGACCTTCTTCGCGGTCACCGGCTTGCCGCCGGGCGATGTAAGCGTGACAGTGACAACGACGTTCTTCTCGTTGTTCTCGCCGCCGTTGAGCAGCTTGACGGTGACGGCGACCGGCGGTGTGGCCGAAACCTTGTTGGCAGCCGGCGAGGGCTGCAACGTCGTTCCGGCGATCGTTGTGCTGCTGATCGCGTGGCCGTGCAGGCCGGGGGCGACGGCGCCGCCTGCTGTTGCTCCAGCCTGACCACCGATTGCGGCGGCGATCGTGCGCGGCGCGAGCCAACTGTAGCCAGGCAGGGACTGGCTCTGCTCGATCGTCAACCCAGTGATGCCAGCGTTGTCGAGCGCCTGCTTGATCAGCGGCGCAGTGCGCAGCGAGTAAACGACATCAGAGGCGAGGAAGGCCTGCATCTGACCGGCGATCTCGTTCGTCGCAGTTTCGGCCGCCTGGCCGGTTCCCTGAGCCTTCGGTAGCAGCTCGGCGATCTTTGTCAGCGCGCCGGCGCGCAGGTTCAGCGTCAGCATTAGGTTCTGCTGCGCGTCGCGCATTTCGCCTGGCACGTCGAGCTCGCCTCCACGCTTGACGTCCTCTTCGGCGGCCAGGCGGATCTGGTTGATCTGGACCTGAAGATCGTTTGCCGCGGCGCCGGCAGTGCCACCGCCGAGCAGCTTGAAGAAAGGCGCCGCAACCTGGTTGTCGGAGTCTGAGACGATCGCACCAACATTGCGGTTGTAGTCCTTCAACGCGCTGCTGTTAGCGCTGTCGAGGCAGCCCTTGACGCCGAAGATCACGATTAGCAGGAGGACAACACCAACGCCAACAGCGATTGCTTGCCGTGTGCGCAGCTGCTGACGACCGCTTGGCGCGTCGCCGTCGTCGCCGCCAGCAGGCCGGCGCGGCTCGGCCGGCCGCCGTGCGCTGGAGCTGACCTGAGTCTGATCGTCGTCGAAGAAGGACATTGGGAAAGGCCGCCGTGAAACGGCCGCAGTGGCGCAGTATGACGGGAATTCGCGATTTTCCCCCGCTATGCAAGTTCTCTGCCAACGGCGAGACTCCTCGCCGACGGCAGGCAGTCAGTACCGGACGGCGAAGAAAGCCAGTTGTGAAGGGATCTGAGACGACGATCGCGCAGCCTCAGCAGCGGCGCCAAGTTCAGGCACCGCAGAGCATCGTGCTGAACCGCTACCGCTTGATTCGACGGCTCGGCTCGGGTGCCTTCGGTGTTGTCTGGTTGGCGCATGATGAGCAGCTCGACCGCGTCGTCGCCGTCAAGAGGATCGAGGCACATGACCCCGAGATGGCGGCGCGGGCCGAGCGTGAGGCGATCGCCGCGGCGCGGTTAAGTCACCCGGGCATCGTTGCGCTGCACGAGGCTGGCCGCGACGCCGAGGCCGTCTACTTGGTCTCCGAACTGGTCCGCGGCAAGACGCTGCGCGAGCGGCTGCTGGCAGGTGAGCTTTCCGACCGCGATGTTGTTCGAATTGGCATTGCGCTCTGTGACGCGCTGGCGCACGCGCACACTAGGGGCGTCGTTCACCGCGACATCAAGCCAGCCAACATCTTGATCCCGGACCGGCCCGACGGTGAGTCCGGGATCGTCAAGCTGACCGACTTTGGCGTCGCCTTGATCGCCGGTGACGATGCGCTGACGCGAACCGGCGATGTCGTCGGCACGCTCGCCTACATGGCGCCGGAGCAGGCAGATGGCCGCCCGGTCAGCGGCCAGAGCGACCTCTACTCGTTGGCGCTGGTGATCTATGAGGCGCTCAGCGGCGTTAATCCGATCCGCGCAGCGGGCGCCGCGGCGACGGCGCGCCGCGTCGGCACGCGGCTGCCGGCGATTAGCCAATTGCGCTCAGACCTGCCGCCGGCAATCGCCGATGCTGTCGACTGGGCGGTTCAGCCGGAGGAGCTTGCCCGCGGCACTTTGGCCGATCTACGAGAAGGACTGATTGAGGCGCTCGATCAGACCGGAACGACGGCGGGGACGATCGACGCCTCGGTGATCGAAAGCTACGAGCAGCTCGAGCAGCTCGATGACGACGAGCAGCAGTTGATCAGCCAGGCGCCACGCTTGACCGAGCGTCTGGTCGCAGCCGCCGCTGCCGGAGCCTGCGCTGCCGGCCTGATGCTGGCGCTGGCCAGCGCGCCGCTCGCATTCCCGCCGCTTTGGGTGGCACTCGCCTGCGCCGTTGCGGTCGGACTGCTGCCGCGCGCCGGAACGTTGATCGCAGCGCTGGCGCTGACCGCTGTGCTGGTCGCCGCCAACGCCAGCGGCTGGGCTGTCCTGCTGTGGGCGGCGCTGCTGCCGACCGTTCTGCTGACGCCACGCGACGGCGCCGACTGGTGGCTGCCGGTAACGGCGCCGCTACTTGGCTTGCTCGGCCTTTCGCTGGCCTTTCCAGCTCTTGCCGGTCTGGCTGCCCCTGGCCGGCGGCGTGCGGCGATCGCCGGCCTTGGCTTCTGGTGGCTGGCGCTGGCTGAGCCAATCGCCGATCGCCGCTTGCTGCTCGGTCAGCTGCCGCTGAGCGCCGATTGGGCCGCTTCGCCGACGGCGGCGCTTAGCGACGTTGTCGTCGCGCTGATCGGCCACGGAGTGCCAATTATCGCGCTTGTTTGGGCTGCCGCCGCCTGGCTCCTGCCGACGATTACGGCGAGCGGACGGATTGCGATCGATCTCTGCGCCGTGCTGCTCTGGGCGAGTTCGCTGACGATCGCCACGGTCGTCCTTGCCGGTGCGCTGGGCTGGCCACTTTCGGCGGCGCCAACAGCTGTTCTGGTCGCCGGGACGGCGCTTGCCGCGCTTGTTGCGTTGGCCGCTGCAGCGCTGCGGCCCAGATGCGCTGCCGACCCGCAACGCCGAGCCTAGTGCGTAGCATGGTTCTGCCAGCTGCACGGGCGCCACGATCGTGCTCGTCCGGAGCGCTGCGCAACCCGACCGATCATGAGCGTTTTACGCAATCTTGAACAGAAGCTGAGCGGCCTCGTGGAGGGGACATTCGGGCGCGTCTTTCGGACTGAGGTCGGCCCGGTTGAGATTGCCAGACGGCTGACGCGGGAGATGGATCAGAATGTCAAGGTTTCGCTCTCGCGCAGCTACGCGCCGAATGAGTACGTGATCTGGCTCTCGCCCGAGGATCGCGAGCGCTACGACGGGGTCGAAGCTGAGGTCGCTGACGAGCTGGCGGGCCACCTGCTCGAGCATGCCCGGGCTGAGCGGTTGACACTTGTCTCGCGGCCGATGATCGAGTTTGGTGTTGACGAAGCGCTGGGGCTTGGCGAGTTCGGCATCGAGACGCGCGTCGTGCGGCTCGAGTCGCTGCCAGCCGAGCAGCCAGCGGCGCCGGTCGCGGCGCCGGTAGAGTCGCACAGCCCGGCCGCCGACGCGCCCGGCCGTGCGATCTTTGAGGCTGAGGGGACTCGCTTTACGCTCAGCCCAGCCGGTGCGGTAATCGGCCGAAGCAGTGGCTGCGATGTCGTGCTGGGCGACCCGGACGTCTCGCGCCAGCATGCCCGGATCAGCTTCAACCCGCAGGACGGCTGGATCATCGAAGACCTCGGTTCGACCAACGGCGTTGTCGTCAACGGCGGCCGGGTTGAGGGCTCACTGCGGCTCGCCAGCGGCGATCGAATCGCGCTCGGGCCGGTAACAGGAAGTTTTCAGGCGCGCTGATGCTGCAGCCAACCGCGATCGCTTTGCAGGCCGCCTTTGTGCTGGTGCTGTTCCTTTTTATTGCCTGGGTTGTGCGCAGCACAATGCGCGATCTGCGTCGCCCTGATGAGCAGCGTTCCAGCGGTGCTGCCGGCGGTCCGGCGGCGGCCGATGCGACGGGGATCCACAGCGCCGTCACGGCCGGCGCAGCTCCGTCAGGGCCCGGCGATCCTCGGCTCGTGGTCGAGCGAGCGCCCGGGCACACGCCGGGGATGGAGTACGAGATTGCGCAGGGCGCGATCCTTGGTCGCGGCGAGCAGGCCGAGATCCGGCTCGATGATCCTTACGCCTCATCGCGCCACGCGCGGCTCGTGCTGCAGGGCGGCCGGATTGTGCTGGAGGACCTTGGATCAACCAACGGCACATACCTCAACGAGGAGCTCGTCAGCGGTCCGCAGCCGCTCCACCAAGGTGACCGCGTGCGGATCGGCGACAGCGAATTCAGCTTCGTGGACCGCTGATGCTGCGCGTTGGCGAACATGCCGAGTTGACCGATACCGGTCGCCAGCGCCGCGCCAATCAGGACGCTTATCTGGCGCGTGCGCCGCTCTTCGTCGTCGCCGACGGGATGGGAGGGGCGCAGGCAGGTGAGATCGCTTCGCAGACGGCGATTGAGGTCCTGTCGGCTGGAATTGCAAGCGGCGGCGGCAGCCTCGAACAGCGGCTCAGCCAGGCTGTTCAGCAGGCCAACGTCCAGATCCATTCGCTATCCGTCGCCGACGACGAGCGGGCCGGAATGGGGACGACGGTCACGGCCGCCTACGTCGGCGAGGATGCCGTAACGCTGGTACATGTTGGCGACAGCCGCTGTTATCGCTGGCGCGACGAAGCATTGGAGCGGCTGACCGATGATCACTCGCTGGTCGAGGAGATGGTTCGCCAAGGGCAGTTGACGCCTGAGCAGGCAGCCGACCATCCGCAGCGCTCGATCATCACGCGGGCGCTTGGGCCGGAAGCGGTTGTGACGCCCGACTCGCAGACCGTCGGCGCGCGCGACGGCGACCTGCTGCTGCTCTGCAGTGACGGCCTGACGACGATGATCAGCGATGACGAGATCGCCGCCGTGCTGGCCGCTGACCAGCCGCTTAGAGCTGCCGCGAAAGCGCTGATCGCGCGTGCCAACGAGGCCGGCGGTCGCGACAACATTACCGTCGTGCTGCTGCGTCTTGAGCAGCTAGGCGGCGAGCTCGAGCAGACCCGGATCGGCCTCAGCGCAGCCGATCTGCCGGCCGCGCAGCCAAGCCCCGCTGGCGCGGTGCCAGCCGCCGGCGCGCCGGTCGAACAGCGCCAGCCTCGCGCCGCTCAGGCGCCGAGCGGCCGCCGACGCCGTTGGAAGCCAGGAATCGGCACGCTGCTCGTCATCTTCGTGGCGGCGCTGCTGGCCTCCGGTCTCTACTTTGCTTCGCAGGCGATCTACTTCGTCGGCGCCGACCGCGAAGGCTTTGTCAGCGTCTACCAGGGTGTGCCCTACGAGCTGCCGCTGGGAATCAACCTCTATCGCGAGGATTATGTTTCGGGGATCAACCTCTCGCAGCTGCCAGCGAGCGAGCGCACGACGATTACCGACCATCGCCTGCGCGCGCGCAGCGACGCCGATGATCTCGTTCGCCAGCTCGAGCTTGGGCGGCTCGGGAGCAGCGCCCCGTGAGTGCGCGTAACAGGGAGCTGTTGGGGCTTGCGCCGGCCTCGCTGCTGATCGTCGCGGGCTTTGGTGCCGTCTTTCTGCAGGAGGGTGCGAGGCTCGGCAACCTGTCGTTGACCTACGGCGCGATCTTCCTCGGCCTCTGTCTGGCGGCACACATCATCGTGCGGATTAGGTTGCCCGACGCCGATCCCTACCTGCTGCCAATAGTTGCCGTGCTGGCCAGCATTGGCTTGGTCGTCATCTACCGGTTGAACGCGACGCTGGCGCGCGACCAGGCGCAGTGGTTTGTCGTTGGCTTGATCGCTTTCGCGGCGACAATCGTGCTGCTGCGCGACTATCGTGTGCTGGAGCGCTACCGCTATCTGATCGCCGCCGGCAGCCTCTTGCTGCTGTTGCTGCCTCGCGTTCCCGGTATCGGGCAGCAGGCCAACGGCGCCTATCTCGGGGTCAGTATTGGCTCGCTCTCCTTCCAGCCGGCCGAGTTCGCGAAGATCGGGATCATCATCTTCCTCGCCAGCTACCTGCGTGACACGCGGGCGCTGCTGGTCTCGCGCAAACGGTTTGGCATCACCTTGCCGCGCCTTAAGCACATCGGGCCGCTGCTGCTGGTTTGGGGGCTGGCGATGCTGATGCTCGTATTCATCCGCGACCTTGGCTCGTCGCTGATGTTCTTCGGCGGCTTTCTGGCGATGCTTTACGTGGCGACCGACCGGCTGATCTTCCCGGTTGTTGGCTTCGGTCTGTTTAGCGCCGGAGCCTGGTTCTTCGCCACGACAGTCGCTCACGTCGGCGACCGTGTCAGCGCTTGGCAGGATCCCTTCGATCCGAAGCTTTACGAGCAGATCGGTGGCAGCTACCAGATCGCCCAATCGCTCTTCGCGCAGGCCGACGGTGGTCTCTGGGGGCAAGGTTTTGGGGAGGCGCTGATCAGCGTCGGCGACAGTCCGATCCTGCCGGCCGCGCAGACCGACTTGATCTACGCCGTGATCGTCAACGAGCTGGGCCTGATCGGCGGCATCGCGTTACTGCTCGTTTACGTGCTGATGATCGAGCGTGGGTTTCGGATTGCCGTAGTGGCCCGCGACTCTTTTTCGAAGCTGCTGGCAACCGGTCTGACGACGGTCGTTGCGCTGCAGGTCTTTGTGATCGTCGGCGGCGTGACGAAGGTGATCCCGCTAACCGGCGTGACGTTGCCGTTTGTCTCCTACGGCGGTTCGTCGATCGTTACCAACTTTGTGATCGTCGCGCTGCTGCTGCTGATCTCGGACCGTGCCCGGCGTGAGGCGAGGCGATGAACAAGCCGATCATCCGCGTCTTTGCCGTGCTGCTGCTGCTGTTCGGCCTGCTGGCCTACTTCACAACGCGCTGGACGGTGCTTGATCGCGCCGACCTCCAGGCCAACCCTCAGAACAAACGCGAACTGCTGGCGGAGCAGAAGATCGAGCGAGGCTCAATCAGCGCTGAGAACGGCACACTGCTGGCCCGCTCGCTGCGGCGCGGCGATGGCACCTATGCGCGCCGCTACCCCGAGAACGGCCTCTTTGCCCAGACTGTCGGCTACTCCTTCCTGAATCCCGGCACAGCCGGTCTTGAGCGTTTCTATAACGGCCAGCTGACCGGTCGCACGGCGGGGCTTGATCAGACGCTGCGCAAGCTGCAGGGCAAGCGTCAGCAAGGCAACGACCTGCGCACCGCGCTCGACCCGCAGTCGCAGCAGATCGCACTCGACCAGCTGGCTGGCAGGCCCGGAGCCGTCGTTGCGCTCGATCCTCGCAACGGCCGCGTCAAAGTGATGGCTTCGGTCCCCAGCTATGACCCCAATGTGCTGCGTAGCGCGCGCCAGACGGCGGTCCTGAACAGCGCTCCTGGGGCGCCGCTGCTGAACCGGACAACGGCCGGTCTGTACCCGCCCGGATCGATCTTCAAGGTCGTCACCGCGGCTGCTGCGATCGATAGCGGCCTGTTCGAGCCGACCTCGACCGTCAACGGATCGAACGGCGTTGAGATCTCCGGCGTGCCACTGAATAACGCCGGCCGCAAAGACTTCGGCCAGATCGATCTGACGACGGCGCTGACACAGTCGGTTAACACCGTCTGGGCGCAGGTGGGGGAGCGCGTCGGTAAGCGTCGAATGAGCCGCTACATGAAACGTTTTGGATTCGGCCGCCCGGTGCCGGTCGATCTCCCTGGTGACGAGCGGCTCGCCAGCGGCGAGTACTGCTCGACCGACGGTCGCCGCAAAATCGTCGATCTGACCGACAGCTGCGTCGACATTGGCCGTACTGCGATCGGCCAAGACAAGCTGTTGACGACGCCGCTGCAGATGGCGATGGTCGCCAGCGCGGTCGCCAACCGCGGCGTGCTGATGCGGCCGGGGATCGCCACTAGGACCGTTGACCCGGATGGCCGAACGGCCTACGAGAACACGCCACAGCAGTTTTCGCGCGTGATGTCGCCGGCAACCGCCGACAAGCTGACGGCGATGATGACGAAGGTCGTGCAGGAGGGCACCGGCACGGGGGCCGCGCTGAGCGGGATCGACGTCGCCGGCAAGACCGGTACGGCCGAGCTCGACGTGATCAACAACATCACGCAGCCGTGGTTTATCGCCTTCGCGCCCGCCGACGACCCGCAGATTGCGATTGCTGTGACGATTGAACGGACCGTTGGTGGCTTTGGCGGCACCGACGCTGCGCCGATCGCCAAGGCCGTGATGGAGTCGCTGCTGCGATGAGCGAAGGGCTCGATCCAAAGACGACGATCGACGGTCGCTACCGCGTTGAGTACCTGCTGGGCTCGGGCGGGATGGCCGACGTTTACTGTGCAACCGACCTGCAGCTCGATCGTCAGGTGGCCGTCAAGATCCTCTACCGGCGCTTCGCTCAGGATGCCGAGTTTGTTGAGCGCTTCCGGCGCGAGGCATCGTCAGCAGCCAGCCTGCAGCACCAGCACATCGTCTCCGTCTATGACCGCGGCGAGTGGGACGGCACCTACTACATCGCGATGGAGTACCTCGAAGGCAGAACGCTGAAAGCGATCATCAACGAGTACGGGGCGCTCGACTCCGATTGGGCTATCGACATGACGACGCAGATTCTGCGCGCCGCCCGCTTTGCCCACCGCCGCAACGTCATCCACCGCGATTTCAAGCCGCACAACGTGATCGTTGACGACGACGGGCTGGCGACCGTCACCGACTTTGGCATCGCCCGCGCCGGCGCCTCCGACATGACGCAGACCGGGTCGATTATGGGTACGGCGCAGTACCTGTCGCCCGAGCAGGCCCAAGGCCACGCCGTCAGCGGGCAGTCCGACCTTTATTCAATCGGCGTGATCCTCTACGAGATGGTCACCGGGCAGGTGCCGTTTGAGGGCGAGAGCGCCGTCACGATCGCTCTCAAACACGTCAGCGAGGAGCCGACACCGCCCTGCGCGATTAACCCGGCGATCAGCCCGCAGCTGCAGGCCGTGATCATGCGTTCACTGGCGAAGGATCCGGCGCAGCGCTTCGCGACAGCCGACGAGTTCATCGACGCGCTCGAGCAGGCCCGCCATGGCGTGATGCCGGCTGCGCCGCCGCGGCCGGTTGGCGGCTCGACTGTCGTTGGAATGTCCGGCCCGGCGCTCGCGGCCGGCGCCGACGCTTTCGCTGGCTACGGCGCGGCAAGCGGCGACGATCCCAACGCTGACGACGGACCGGGCCGCCGCTGGTGGGTCTTTGCCGGCGGCGCGCTGCTGGCCGTTGGTCTGTTGGTGCTGCTGCTGGTTCTGTTGAAGCCCGATCAGGCGACCGTGCCGCGCGTTATCGGCAGCGACGAAGCGGCGGCGCAGGCGGTGCTGATCAGCGCAGGCTTCAAGAGCGACAGCGTTGTAAAGAAGTCGCAGCTGCCCCAGGGGCAGGTGATTGGGCAGGATCCACAGCCGGGCGAGCAGGCCGACAAGGGCTCAACAATCACGCTAACGGTCTCCGACGGCCCAGCTTCGGTCGTAGTTCCGTCGGTTGCCGGACTGGCCTCCTCGCAGGCCCAGCGAAGGCTGCAGAACGCCGGCTTCACTGTTCGCATCCGCAAGAAATCATCGGACAACGTTCCGTCCGGCGATGCGATCGAGACACTGCCGCCCGAAGGCACGCCGGCGGCCGAGGGGTCGACCGTCACATTGATCGTTTCGAGCGGCAAAGCGACAGTTGAGGTGCCAGCCGTTGTCGGCCAAAACGTTGATGACGCAAGTGCAACGCTGCGCGGCGCCGGCTTCGGTGTCAGCGTTACCAAGCAGCAATCGACGGCCACCGTCGGCAGCGTCATCCGCCAAGATCCGGGCGCCGGAACGAAGGCCGATAAGGGCTCGACCGTCGCGCTGGTCGTCGCCAAGGCGCCGGTTACGACGAGGGTCCCTAATACGGTTGGCGAAGACGAGGCGTCGGCAATCGCCGACATTCAGGGGGCCGGTTTCAAAGTGATCATTGAGCGGGTTGAGGTCAGCACTGAAGGCGAGAACGGCACAGTCGTCTCGCAAGACCCGTCCGGAGGCTCGGCCAAGAGCGGCTCGACCGTGACAATCGGCGTCGGCCTTTACAACCCGCCGCCGGCTGGCGGCGCGCGGCTGAAACGGCCTCGGCGATGATCGTTGCCGTAATTAGTGGCGGGCGCTCATCCGAGCGTGATGTCTCGCTCGTCAGCGGCGCCGCCGTCGCCGACGGTGTCGAGCGCGGTGGCCATCAGGTTCTGAAGATCGAAATCGACGCCGCCGGCCGCTGGCTGCACGACGGCGCTGAGCTGCAGCTGGCGCCCGGCCACGGGCTGCTTGGCGCTGACGTCGTATTCCCTGTGCTGCACGGCCCGTTCGGTGAGGATGGTACCGTTCAAGGGCTGCTTGAGATGCTCGACGTTGCTTACGTTGGCAGCGGTGTGCGGGCCTCGGCTGTCTGCATCGACAAGCTGGCGTTCAAGGAGCTGATTGCGCAGCGCGGCATCGCTCAGGTGCCGTTCGTCGGACTTGACCGGGCGCAGTACGACGCCGACGCCGCTGGCTTCGCCGCTGACTTGGCGGCGCTCGGGCTGCCGCTGTTTGTCAAACCGGCCCGGCTTGGCTCATCGGTCGGGATTGTCCGCGTTGGCGCCGCCGACGAGCTCGATGCGGCGCTGGCGCAGGCCTTTCAGTTTGATCCACGCGTGATCGTCGAGGCCGCCAGCGGCGGGCTGGAGGTTGAGTGTTCGGTGCTCGGCAGTAGCGCGTCGCCCCAGATCAGCGTGGCGGGCGAGATTGTCGTGCTGCGCAGCGGATCGCCCGGAGGTTGGTACGACTACGAAGCGAAGTACACAGCCGGCGGGATGGAGCTGGTTGTGCCAGCGCGAATCTCCGAGCAGGCCGCCGCCGAGCTGACCGAACTGGCAAAGCAGGCCTTCAGCGCCGCCGGCTGCAGCGGCCTCGCCCGCGCCGACTTCTTCGTTGACGGCGAGAAGGTGCTACTGAACGAGCTGAACACGATGCCCGGCTTCACCTCGACCAGTGTCTACGCAAGCCTTTGGCAGCAGAGCGGGATCGAGTACCCTGAGCTCTGCGGCCGGTTGCTGGAGATCGCGCTGGCGCGCCACCGCGAGCAGAGCAGCTACCGCTTCTAGCGGTAGAGGAAGACTTCGCTGAGCTCAACCCTGCTCTGACCGGGGGCGAAGCTCTCGATCCAGATTAGGTACCAGCGAAAGGCTTTGCCTTGAGTGTCGAGCCGCGCACGGGTGCGCGCCGTGGCGCGCGGAATGCTGCCGACCTCTGTCCAATTGGGATCGCTCAGCGTCGGCGGCGGCGTGGCTGAATGGGAGGCGTAGATCCGCCCCTTCCAGCCTGGGGTTGGGCTGACGATGTCAATCGCCTGCGCCTTCAGCGCCGGCTTGGCATCGATCGCTAGCCCCAGCCCATCCTTGGCGAGGTTGCCGTTTAGGTAATTCTCAGTTGACCAGGTTGTTGACGGGCTGCGGTCGACGGCGAAGGCGGCCTGCTCATCGTGCTCGCTGTTATCACCGGCCGGGTCGTATGCCTGAGCAGCATCTCCGCTCAGCGATACCGCTGTCAGACCGTCGCCGGCTCGCGCGTTGTCGGTGCCGGTGCCGCGCTGCGCGCGCTGCGCGACAAAGGCGAACGCTGCGACCGTCAGCGCGGCGCCGATCGCGATCACAGCCAGCCAGCGCCAGGGGCGCCGGATCTTCGGACCGACTCGCTCGCGCGTCTCGCGTGGCAGCGACTCAAAGACTGCCGTCGCCTCACCCGTGATTTCGCCGGAACGTGAGGCCTCAACCGCCAGCGCATTCTCCAGCTCGGCGATCATCGCTGCCGCGTCCTGGTAGCGGTGGTCAAGGTCCTTCTCCGTGGCCTTATCAACAACCGACGCCAGCACAGTTGACATCTGCGGCCGCAGCGCCTGCACGTCGGGCAGTTCATCGCGCACGTGACACATCGCCACAGCGACCTGATTCTCGCCGTGGAATGGCACATCGCCGGTCAGCATCTCGAACAGCACGATGCCGAGCGAGTAAAGGTCTGATTGCGGCGTAACGGAATGACCAAGCGCCTGCTCGGGGCTTACGTAGTCTGTTGTACCGAGCACCCGCCCATCGGCCGTTAGCGACTCGTCGTTCAGCTGGCGAGCGATCCCAAAGTCGGTTACGCGGGCCGCTCCGTCCTCGTCAATCAGAACGTTCTGCGGTTTGACATCGCGGTGAACAATCTGTCGTTCGTGGGCCGCCTTGAGGCCGCGGGCGATCTCGATTGCGAAAGCGATCGCCTCCGAGATCTCGAGTCGCCCAAGCTCACGGATCCGCTGCTTCAGCGTCTGCCCGTCGACGTATTCGAGGACGATGTACGGCGTCTGATCCTGCTCGTCGGCATCGATCACGCCGACGACGTAGGGCGACGACAGCTTGGCGATCGACTTTGCCTCGCGGCGAAAGCGCTCCAGCTGCTCACTGTCGCGCGCGACCTCGCGATGCATCATCTTGATTGCCACCCAGCGCTCCAGCGACAGGTCGTGGGCGCGGTAGACGGTTGAGTTGCCGCCGCGGCCGATCGCCTCGTCTATCTCGTAGCGGCCGCCGAGCACCGTTCCAACCGGCGAGCTCATGCTGTGGCGGCGCGCTGACCGCTGCAGCTAACGAAGTCGGCGGCGACGTCCATCGGCCTTCGTTCAGTCCCCGCCAACGACGATTCCGCCAGGGCCGAGTGTTTCGTCGCCGCGGTCGGTGACGGTACCGATCCGCGCCGCGCCGGGGTGGCGAGTTGCCAGCAGCGAGACGGTCTGCTCAGCGGCCTGCTCGGGAACGACGACGACGAAGCCGCAGCCCATATTGAAGACCTCCCACATCTCGGCCTCGGGCACGCTGCCAAGTTCGCCGATCAAGGCCAGCACGGTCGGCACTGCCAGCGGCTGCTCAATCGAATAACCAACCCGGCCGGGGGCCAGTCGCCGCAGGTTGGTCAGTCCACCGCCGGTGATGTGGGCGAGGCCATTAACCGGCAGTCCGCTGGCAAGCAGCTCGATGATTGCCTTGACGTAAATCACAGTCGGCTCGAGCAGTGCGTCGGCGACCGTCAGGCCGTCGAGCTGCGCCGGGCTGGCATCAAGCCCGGGGCCGTCTTCAACAAGTACGCGGCGGGCCAGTGTGTAGCCGTTGGAGTGGCAGCCGCTTGATGGCAGGCCGACCAGTGCGTCGCCCGGCATGATTGCATCGCCGAGGATCATCCGGTCGGGAACGACGGTGCCGATCGCCGTGCCGCAGAGATCAAAGCCGTGCGGCGACGGATGGCCACGGATCAACTCCGGCAGCACTGCCACCTCGCCCCCAGGGATCTCGATTCCAGCCTGCTCAGCGCCGCTCTTAAGACCTTCGCCAATTCGCGCCAGCGCGCCCGGGTCGGCCTGCTCGACCGCCAAGTAGTCGAGCATTGCCAGCGGCTCGGCGCCGACGCAGATGATGTCGTTGACGTTCATCGCGATGCAGTCGATGCCGACCGTTTCCAGCCGGTCGGCCTGCTCAGCTAGGACAAGCTTCGAACCGACACCGTCGGTTGACATTGCCAGCCCAAGCTCGTCACTGACCTTCAGCACGCTGGCGTAGTGACCGGAGCGCACAATCGAGCGCGAAGCGCGGCCCAGGTCGATTGTTCGTAGCACGTCGACCAGCGCGCCAACGGCGCGGTCGGACTGGTCGGTATCCACGCCGGCAGCGGCGTAGGCGTCGCTCATGTCGACGATCTTCGCAGGCGCCGCAGAGTGATCGCCGCGAGGCCGCTGCGGTAGGCCGCATACGGCAGCAGCGGCCCGACCCGTTCGACCGGCACGAGCCGCGCTGTCAGCAGTGTTGAGGCCGCCGCGGCTGCTGCGCCAAGCGCCAGTCGCGGCGCCGCCTTTGGCGGAATACCTTGCTGCGCCAGCCGCGCCGTTTTCAGCGCGCTAGCGCCCAGAATCACCGGCAGCGCAACGTGACGTGAGAGCGCGCTGGCGGCCGGCCGTGTGAAGCCGCGGGCACGCATCGCGCTGAGCGTCATGCCGCCGCGCGAGGTTCCAGGCATCAGCGCCGCTGTTTGCGCGGCGCCGAGCAGCAGCGCGTCAAGTGGCCCGGCGTCGTCGCGCTCACGCTGCTGGCGGCCAAGCAGGTCGGCCAATGTCATCACAACCGATCCTGCCAGCAGACCGACGGCGATCGATGCCGGAGTACCGAGCCGCCGTTCGATCGGCCCTTCCAGCGTGTAACCAACAATCGCCGGCGGAATAAACGAGCCGGCGATCAGTGTCAGCCGCCGCCGGTCGAAACCGCGCGTTCCGTCGGCGACCTCGTGGCGCAGCGCGATTAGCAGACCGACCGCGGTGCCGGCGTGAAGCGCCACCTCAAAGCTCTTGCGCAGCGCCGAGTCGAGCTCACCGTAGCGCCAGCCGAGCAGCCATGGGACCAGCGTCGTGTGGCCCGATGATGAGATCGGCAGCAGCTCTGCCGGCCCGTGCAGCAGCCCCAACATCAGCGCCTGACGCAGTGGCAGCGCCGACTCAACTGGCAGCGGCATCGGCCCCGTCGTCGTCGCCGGAGCGGCGCCAGCGCACGAACAGATAGATCGCGCCGAGGATCAGCGCAGCAAGCACCAGGTAGTCGATGTAGTGCAGGTAGCCGGTCCAGCTCTCCCGGGTGTCGCCAACCTTCAGCCCGATGTAGGTCAGCGCCATCATCCAGGGAATGCAGCCGAGCACGGTCAGGATTGTGAAGCGCCCAAACGGCATCCGCGAGGCTCCGGCCGGCAGCGAGATGAAGGTACGCACGATCGGCAGCATGCGCGAAACAAAGACAGCCCGGTCGCCGTACTTCTCAAACCAGCGGTCGGCCTGCTCAAGTCGGGCCGGTGTGATGTGGAGCCACTTACCGTGCTGCTCAATCAGTTCGATCCGGCCGAAGCGGCCGAAGCCATAGGCGATCCACGAGCCCAGCAGGTTGGCGCCGACGGCAACACTGACGACGGCGATGTAGGAGTAGGCGCCCTGAGCAACATTGAAGCCAGCAAACAGCATCGTCGGCTCGGAGGGGATCGGGATGCACATGCTTTCGAGCGTCATCAGCACGAAGATCCCGGTCAGGCCAAGGTCGCCGACAACGACTGTTGCCCAGTCGGCCAACTTGTCGGTGATCGCTGCGAGGATGAGGAGCGTTGAGAGCGGCACCGGTTGAGAAGGTAGCGTTGGGGCCGGAATGGACGTCCCGCTGTTTGACCCGACCACCGCTGCGGCGCCGCTGATCGTTTCGATCAACGCGGCAATCGCTGCTGTCGTTGCCGACGGCCAGTTCATTCTTGGTCCAGAAGTTGAGGCTTTTGAGCAGGAATTCGCAGCTTCGGTCGGCGCCACTGAGGCGATCGGCGTTGCCAATGGCACCGAGGCACTGACGATCGCGCTGCGGGCGCTTGGCGTCGGGCCAGGCGACGAGGTTGTCGTGCCGTCGTTCAGTTATTACGCCAGCGCCGAGGCGATTCCGCCGACCGGCGCTGTGCCGGTTTTCTGCGACGTTGATCCGGCCACCTACGTTGCGACGGCCGAGCAGGTCAAGGCTGTAATCACGCCGCGCACGAAGGCCGTGATCGCCGTTCACCTGTTTGGCAACATTGCTCCGGTCGCCGAGATCGAGGCGCTCGGCCTGCCGGTTGTCGAGGATGCCGCGCAGGCGGCCGGTTCGGTTGCAGCGGCCGGCCGGCCGGGAGCGCTTGGAACGATCGCCGCGCACTCCTTCTACCCGTCGAAGAACCTTGGCGCATTCGGCGATGGCGGCGCAATCACGACCTCCGACTCTGAGCTTGCCGAGCGCGTGCGAATGCTGCGTTTCCATGGCTCGCGCGATCGCCTTAACTACGAGGCCGTTGGTTACAACTCACGGCTCGACGAGATTCAAGCAGCGGTACTGCGGATCATGCTCGGCCAGCTGCCGCTCTGGGCTGAGCACCGCAACCGCGCCGGCCGGCGCTACCACGAGCTGGGCCTTGGCCAGCTGGTGACGCTGCCAGAGCCGACGGCGACAACGACGGCGGCCTGGCACCTTTATGTCGTCGCCAGCGATCAGCCCGATCGGCTTGCTGAGCGGCTTGCGGCGGCCGGCGTCGAGGCGCGCGGCTACTACCGCAGGCCGATCCACCTGCAACCGGCGATGAGCAGCTGGCGGCCCGCCGACGGGGCGCTGCCTGGCACCGATCAGGCGGCGCGGCGCCACCTGGCGCTGCCGATCAGCGCCTCGATCAGCGACGAGCAGATCCAGCAGGTCGTCACCGCCGTCGGCGCGGCGCTTGACTGATGCGCGTCTGGGTTGACCTGACCAACTCGCCGCATGTATTGGTACTGCGACCGGTGATCGAGCGGCTGCGCGCGCGCGGCGCCGAGGTTGAGGTAACGGCGCGTGACTTTGCCCAAACGGTCGCGCTCTGCCAGTTGCATGGGATCGACGCAACGGTGATCGGCCATCACCGCGGCGGCCGGCTGGCGGCCAAGGCGCGCGGTCTTGCCGACCGTTCGCTGGCACTGCACCGCTGGGCGCGCGGTCGCAACTTCGATCTGGCGATCGGTCACGGCTCGAATGACATCACGGTTGCGGCACGCTCGATGCGTATACCAAGCGCAACGATGTTTGACTACGAATGGGCGACCGTTCAGCACAACGTCAACTGCCGCCTCGCCCAGGCCGTCGTTGTGCCCGACGCGATCCCACCGCAGCGGCTTGATCGCTACGGCGCGCGCGGCAAGCTGCGCCGCTACCCGGGTTTGAAGGAGGAGTACTATCTTGCCGACTTTGAACCCGATCCGGCGGTGCTCGATCAGCTTGGACTGAGCGTCACCGAGCCGCTCGCCGTCGTCCGCACACCGCCTGAGGTGTCGCTCTACCACCGTTTTGAGAGCAGCTCCTTCAGCGAAGTACTGCTGTCACTGCGCGAGCAGGGTCAGGTCGTCGTGCTGCCACGCACCGACGCGCAGCGGGCCGAGCTGGTCGCCGCCGGCGGCTTTGTGATCCCCGAGATCGCCGTTGACGGACCTTCGCTGGTGGCGCTCGCCGACCTTGTTGTCAGCGCTGGCGGGACGATGAACCGAGAGGCCGTCGCGCTCGGCACACCGGTGCTGACAACCTTCGAAGGCAAGATTGGCGCGGTCGACGAGCAGTTGATCGCGGAGGGCCGGATGGGGCGCCTTGAGGTGCCGGCTGAGCTGCGGTTGGTGCGCCGCGACGCCGGCGCTGGTGCCAGCGCCGACGCTGCCCGAACCCGCCGTGATCCAGAGCTGCTGGTTGAACTGCTGCTGAGCGCCCGCCCGCCCGCTGCCAGATAGCTTGCGCGCGCGGGAAGGGAGAGTGCTTTGCGGGTAGAATCCAGCCCTGATGCGCAGTCGCCTAAGTACGGCGGTTTTCCCGCTCCATCGTCACTCAGTTGCTCAGCTGCTGGTTGACGGGGCGTTTGCCGCTCTCGCCTACTTCCTTGCCTTCCGCCTGCGATTTGACCAGGCGGCTGGACCGCCGCCGCGCTATGAGCGGCTGTTCGAGACAACGCTGCCGTGGGTTGTTGCCCTTGCGCTGGTGATTTTCCTGCTGCTGCGCACCGAGCAGCGACAGTGGCGTTACACAACGCAGAGCGATTATCTGCGTGTCCTGCAGGCCGTCACGCTGCTAACAGTTGCCGTTGCCGGGCTCGTCGCGCTGCTCCACCCGGTGACCGTGAAGTCATCGGGCGGCGATATCAACGTGCTTGTACCGACCGGTGTGCTGGCGCTGTTCTTCCTCTTGATGTTGCTGTTTGTCGGCGGTGTGCGCTTTCTTGCCCGGACAATCCGTGAGCGCCCGCTTGGCGGCTTTCGTCCCAACAAGGGTGCCCGGCGCGTGCTGATCGTCGGCGCTGGCGACGGTGGTCGCCTGACGCTGCGCGAGATCCTGCGCAACCCGACGCTGTCGCTCAATCCGGTCGGTTTCGTTGATGATGACCCGCTGAAGCTGGGGTTGCGGATCGACGGCGTCAAGGTTCTGGGCAGCACCGAGCAGCTCGGCCGGATCCTCGACGAGGCTGAGCCCGATGAGATTCTGATTGCGATCCCGTCGGCGCCGGGAAGGCTGCGCGGCCGCGTCGTGCGTGCCGGCCGCGACCGTGGCATCCCGGTCCGCACGCTGCCAACCGTCTTCGAGCTGCTGCAGGCCGGATCAGGCCATGTTGTTCATCAGGTGCGCGAGGTTCAGGTCGAGGATGTACTGGGGCGAGAGCCGGTGCGAATGGAGCTCGACCGGGTTGGTAGCTACCTGTCGAAAGAGATCATCCTGGTGACAGGCGCCGGCGGTTCGATCGGCGCTGAGCTGTGCCGTCAGATCGCCCGTGTCGCGCCGCGCCGCCTAGTGATCCTCGATCACTCCGAAGGCAACCTCTTTGAGATTCAGCGCGAACTTGAAGAGGACCGCCACGTTCACCCGGCATCGCTTTCGGTCGTCCTTGCCGACTGCAAAGACGCCGATCGGATGCGTGAGGTTTTTGAGCAGCACCGGCCGACCTTCGTCTTCCACGCAGCTGCCTACAAGCACGTCGGGCTAATGGAGGGCAATCCGCTTGAGGCGGTCCGCAACAATGCGGTTGCGACACGGCTGCTCGCACGACTGGCGGGCGAAAACGCAGTGAAGAACTTTGTCCTTGTCTCGACCGACAAGGCGGTTGCGCCGGCCACCGTGATGGGCGCTTCAAAGGCGCTGGCTGAGTACGCGGTTGAGGAGATGAGCGCCCACTTTGCAGATACGCACTACGCCTCGGTGCGCTTTGGCAACGTGCTCGGATCGTCGGGGTCGGTCGTGCCGATCTTCCGTCGCCAGATCGCCCGTGGCGGGCCGGTGACGGTGACCGACGAGCGGATGACGCGTTACTTCATGACGATCCCTGAGGCCGTGCAGCTGATTATTCGCTCTGGTTCGCTCGGCAAGGGGGGCGAGATCTTTGTGCTCGAGATGGGCGAGCCAGTTCAGATTATGCAACTGGCGCGCGACATGATCGAGCTGTCTGGGCTGGAAGCGGACCGCGACATCGCGATCGAAGTGATCGGCCGCCGCCCTGGCGAGAAACTGCACGAGGAGCTGTTCAACCCGCACGAGCGGCCGCTACCGACACCGGCCGAGCGGATCATCCACGCTGCGCGCGAGCCGCGCGATCAAGCAGAGATTGCCCGCTGGTTTGCGCAGATCGACCTGCTTTGCGCCAGTGGCGACGCGGCTGCTTTGGCAGCGCAGGTCGCCGCCTTTACGGCCGATGAAGTGGCCGATCCGCGGGCTGCACTGAGCGCCGATCAGCAGTCCGGCGACACGAGCGCATAAGATCTCCGCTGATGACGCTGGTTACGGCTGCTCTATCGATCCCAAGCGAGATCGACCGCGTTGGTGCGCTCGCCGGTCTTGCGGCAATCATTGGCATTGCCGTTCTTGGTGCGCTCTACGCGGCGCAGGCGCGTGAGGTAAAGCGGCTACGCGACTGGGCCGGCCGCGCGCCCGAGCGCGACGCTGAGGCGGCGCAGCGAATCTCCGAGGAGGCCGCCCGCCCGGCACCGGCGACTGCTGCCGCGACTGCTGGCGCAGCCACTGCCGCGCCGGCCACCGCCGCCGGTCGTCCGCGCGCCCCTGTGACGCCGGCTCCGGTCGTTGCCAAGAGTGCCACTGGCGCGATTCCAGGCAGCTCTCCCAAGACCGCTGGCAAGCCGGTCCCTGGCGCGAAGCCGGCGACCGGCGCGATTCCCGCTGGTGCTAAAGCGACGCCGCCTGCAGCCGCTGCCATCCCGGCTCCGCCCGTCGCAAAGACGCCAGCGCCCGCCGCGCCCGCAGCAAAGCCGCCCGCCGAGCCCGCAGCAAAGCCGCCCGCCGAGCCCGCAGCAAAGCCGCCCGCCGCGCCCCCCGCCCCGCCGCCGGTCCGCCCGCGCACCGTCGCACCGGCCCGCAACGCAACCGACGAGGTCACGCTGCCGCCGCCGCGCCCGCCGGCGCCGCGCGCCGCGGCCGGTAAAGCGGCAGACTCGGCCGGTGGCAGGCGCTCGCTGCTGCTGGTGATCGTTGGCGCCGCCGCAATCATCGTCATTGCCTTTGTGCTGATCACGCAGGTTTTTGGTGGCAGTAAGAGCTCTTCGCCTGCGCCGCAGCCGAACAGTGTTGGGCCCGCCATCACGACGGCGACGACGCCGGACGTGGCGGCCGGCGCTGTCGACCGCGCCAATACCCCGGTGGCGGTCTTCAACGGCACAACCGGGGCCGGGCTGGCGCGCGCGGCAGCCGACAAGCTGCAGGCCGCAGGCTTTACAAAAGTAGGCCCCGTGACAACAGCCCCCGATCAGGCGACGGCGACGACCAGTGTCTACTACGACACCGGCTCAAAGGCGGCCGCCGATGAGGTCGCGACGACGCTCGGCCTCAGTTCAACGGCCGTTATGGCGATCGATCAGACGATCAAGGTGCTGGGGCAGAACGCGGTCGTTGTAGTTGTCCTTGGCGCCGATCAAGCGCAGTGATCTACCTGGCCAGGCACGGCCAGACCGCCTACAATCTGGAGGGTCGCTTTCAGGGCTGGGGCGAAGTTCCGCTTGACGCTACCGGCCTCCAGCAGGCGCTGGAGCTGGCCGAAGCGGTCGCCGCTG
Source organism: Solirubrobacteraceae bacterium (assembly GCA_039744215.1). GTDB lineage: Bacteria > Actinomycetota > Thermoleophilia > Solirubrobacterales > Solirubrobacteraceae > F1-60-MAGs163. The sequence continues at coordinate 27,678 of JBCJTT010000008.1, read as the reverse complement.
TTGGCCCAGTGACGCTGGTCTCGAGCGACCTTGTGCGGGCCGCCGAGACGGCGGCAATCGTCGCAGAGGCTGTCGGTCTTGAGGTGCAGAGCGACCCGCGCTTCGCCGAGACTGAAACCGGCGACTGGACCGACCGCAGCTTCGCCGAGGTTGTTGAGCAGGATCCCGAGGGCTTCGCTGCCTTTCTGCGGCTTGACGGAGATTGGGGCTTCCCCGGCGGTGAGACCATCGCTGGCCATCTGGCCCGGGTTCAGGCCGGACTTGCCGATTGGCAGGCGCGCGTCGCTCAGCACCCGGTAGTGATCGTCTGTCACGGCAACGTGATCCGTCTGGCATTGCGCGAGGCCGGTCGCGGCGACGAGCCTCGCCCCGAAAACGGCAGTCTCGTGGCGCTGTGACGCGGCTCGCGCGAACCGTCTTTGCGCTGCTTGTACTCGCCACCGGCGGCGCCTTCTTTGCCGCCCAGAAGCTGAAGACAGCGCCGCCGGTGCTGCTCGCCTTCCGGCTCTCTGAGCGGGCGATCTCGCCAAACGGCGACGGCCGCTTTGAGCGTCAGCAGACCAGCTTCATGCTCAAACGCGATGAGCTGATTGACGTCGTCGTTGTTGATCAGCGCGGCGACAGCGTGCGCGAGATCGCTTCCGGCCTGTCGGTCGCGGCCTACCGCCGGATTGAGCCGCTGACATGGAACGGTCGGACCGAGAGTGGCAGCGTCGCGGCCGACGGGCGCTACCGGATTCGCGTCACGCTGCGCCGCGAAGGGCGCAGCGTCACCGTCCCCAAGTCGTTCCGTGTTGACACGACGCCGCCAAGGATTAACGTGCTCGGAATTGGGCCGGGCGCCGGCAGCGGCCCTGAGCTGCTGCCGCGAGCCGACCGCCGACCGGCCTCGATCAGGATCAACACTGCGGCGCGGGACGGACGCCTGCGGATCTTCCGTACCGCGCCGCTGCCGCTGAAGGCGGTTGCTGAAGTGCCGATTGACGACGGGTCAAAGTTTGCAAGCTGGGACGGCAGAGATGCCGCCGGTAACACGGTCGCCGCCGGCACTTACGTTGTCGTCGCCCAGAGCCGCGACTCGGCCGGCGTGCTTGGCAGCTCGGCGGCGCTCGACGTCGACGGCCTGCCGAAAATCATCTACGGTCAGCGGCTGCCTGGCCACGGCGGCATTACGGTCCGCCGGATTGCGGCCGAGCCGCCGCTCACGGCCAGCAGCACTGGATCACCGGTCAGCGTTGATGTCGTCACCAACGCCGCCCGCTTTAAATGGACGTTGAGCCGCCTCAATGGCAAGCCGGCACGCCGCGGCAGCAGTGCCGCGTCGACCGTGCGCCTGAAGCCGCCTGCCAAGTCCTCGACCGTCTTCCTCTTCACGGCTCGAACCGGCAGTGTCAGATCGTCTGTTCCGGTGGCGGTCGATGACCGCCAGTCGCACCCAGTACTCGTTGTGCTGCCGCTGATCACTTGGCAGGGCCGCAACCCTGTGGATGATGATGGCGATGGCCAGCCGAACCTGCTGACAAGCGGCGGCCCCGCGCAGTTGGCGCGCGTCCTTGGCACGCCGTTCCCGGCCCGCTTCAACGTTCAGGAGAAGCCGATCCTTCGCTGGCTCGATTCAAACGGCCACCGCTACGACCTGACGACCGACTACGCGCTGTCCAGCGGCCGCGCGCCGACCTTGAAGGGCCATCGCGGCGTGCTGCTGGTTGGCGACACGGTCTGGCTGCCCGAGAGCGCTTCGCGGCGGCTGGCTGCTTTTGTCCGCAGTGGCGGCACGCTGGTCCAGGCCGGCACCGATTCGTTGCGCCGCGGTGTCAGGTTGAGCGCCGCCGGCGAGTTGACCAATCCGTTGCCGCCGGCAACGGCAGACATCTTTGGCAGCAGCCTGGCGCCGCTGAAGAAGGGCTCGTTCAACGTCACCGCAGGCAAGGATCAGCTGGGACTGTTTGAGGGAACAAGTGGACTCTTCAGTAATTACGACGTGATTGAGCAGACGACCGCAACCGGCAAGGCCAAAGCGCTCAGCTCGGCTGTCACCGAAGATGGCGCTGTTGTGATTGTTGCCTTCCGCGTTGGCCGCGGCATCGTGATCCGCTACGGCCTGCCCCAACTTCCCTCACGACTTGCAACCGACCCTGACATTCAGGGCCTGATCGAGCGTTCATGGCGGCTGCTCTCTCGCTAGCTCTCTGCAGCCTGTTGGCCGGCGCGACGTTGGTTGCCAACTCGGCGACGCTGCGTGCCCGGCTGATGCTGGCGACGCTCGTTGTCGCACCGCTGATCCTCGTGATCCACGTCGCCGACGCCCCGCAGCTGGCGGCGCTGCGCGACCAGCCGGCGCTGGCCGTGGCGGCGCTGGTGGTCGGTATCTCTGTGGTTGGCGCACTGACGATCCTCTTCATCCGGCGGCCGGCCGCCTTCCCAATCGCTGTCGTCTTGACGCTGCCATTCAGGATCCCGCTGTCGATCGGCGGATCGACCTCCAGCTTGCTGCTCGGCCTCTACCTCGTTGTCGGCGCTGGCGCGCTTGCCTGGGCGCTGCCACGGCTGCGCAGCGGCGCCGAGGAGCAGGGGTCACCGCCGGGCGCGTTGGAGTGGGTCATCGCCGCTGTGCTGGTGCTCTACTCGCTGCAGAGCGCCTACGGTCTTGGCAGCGCGCCGGCACTTGAGAATGTCGTCTTCTTCTACGTGCCGTTTGCGTTGATGTTCGTGCTGATCGCTCGCTCGCGGTGGACAGAGCGGCTGGCTGGTCGCACGCTGGCGGTGCTCGTTGCGCTGGCGCTGGTGCTCAGCGCTATCGGCTTCGTCGAGTTCGCCACACACCAGATCTTCCTCAACCCGAAGGTGATCGCCTCCAACCAGTTCTCCGATTACTTCCGCGTCAATTCGGTCTTCTTCGATCCCAATATCTTCGGCCGCTTCCTCGTCGTCGTGATCGTTCTGCTCGCTGCCTGGATTTGCTGGCAGCGACGCACCCGCAGCGTGGCGCTCGGGGCGCTGGCAATCGCCGTGCTCTTTGGCGGCCTGCTGATAACGCTTTCGCAGTCGAGCTTTGTCGCGCTGCTGGCCGGACTGGCGGTAATCGCTGCGCTGCGCTGGAGTGTTCGCTGGACCGCTGCGGTCGTCGTCGTTGGACTGCTGACCGGCGCCGTCGCCTTCGCCGTCGGTAGCGGCGCGCTGAGCGGCGGCCGCGCCGCCGAACGAGCGACCGGCGGGCGAGCAGCGCTGGTCACTGGTGGAACGCGGCTCTTTGCGGAGCGCCCCGTGCAGGGCTGGGGGTCAGGCTCGTTCGCTCGTCAGTACCGCCGTGCAAACGATGTCTCCTACGAGGCCGCAGCGTCGGCCTCGCACACGATTCCGGTGACGATCGCGGCCGAACAGGGGCTGCTCGGCCTGATCGCCTACATCGCGCTGCTGGTACTGGCCTTCGCGCGGGCACTGCGCGGCGCGCGGCGCGCGCCATGGCCGGAGATGCAGGTTGGGGTGGCCGCCGCATTTACGGCCGTCGTTGTCCACACTCTGATCTACGCTGCATTCCTCGAGGATCCCTTGACTTGGGCGCTGCTGGGCGTCGCAACGGTGCTGGCCGGCGCACGCGGCGATCTGGCCGGGGTGGACGAGAGCCCGTGAGACTGTCGCGCCGCGAAGGAAGCGTCGTCGCTGTGGCGGCCGGTTTTGCGGTCGCTCTCTGGTTGCTGGTCGGCAGCTATCCGGCCTTTGATGCCTACTACCACCTCGACTGGGGACGGCAGCTGGTTGACGGCCAGGTGCCGACGCTTGATGCCTACAAGGCGCCGACTGCGCATCCGCTCTACCTGCTTATTGGGGCTGTGCTTGGGCTGATCTTTGGCGACGCCGCCGGGCAGCTGCTGGTTCTGCTGGTGATTCTCTCGCTCGGTCTCTGCGCCTGGTCCTTATGGCGACTTGGCCGGGCCGTCTTTGGTACCTGGCCGGGGGTTATCGCTGCGCTGCTGGTTGCCTCCAACCTGACGCTGCTGCTGTACACGGCGCGGGCCTTTCCCGACCTGCTGTTCCTGGCGCTCGTCTTTCTCGCTGCTGCCTTCGAGTCTGAACAGCGTCGCCGCGGCGTTGCCGTCCTCGCGCTGCTTGCCGCGGCCGGGCTGCTGCGCCCCGAAGCATGGCTGCTGGCCGGTATCTATTGGTGCTGGTGCGTCTGGCCGGTTGACCCGCAGAGCGGGCGGCGCAAGCCGCAGCTGGGCCTTCTGGCTCTGGTACTGGCAGCGCCACTGCTGTGGGGCTTGTTTGCTTGGTGGGCGGTCGGTCAGCCGCTTTACGCGCTGACCGAGACCAGCAGCCTGGCGGCCGAGCTGGGCCGGCGGCGCGGCATCGCTGAAGTCCCGGCGGCCTTTGTTGATGCGCTGGTCGGTGTGCTGCGCACGCCGGTGATCGCGCTGGTGGCGATCGGAATCGTGCTTGAGATTGTGCGCCGCCGCGGATCAGCGCTGTACGTGCCGCTGACGCTAATCGGAACCGGTGTCGTCAGCTTTGTCCTAGTTGGCGTCTTTGGCCTGTCGCTGCTGCCCCGTTACCTGACGATTCCGTCGATCACACTGCTGCTGTTCGCGGGCTACGCGCTGGCTGGCTGGGTTGAGCTGACAAGCGGCGCTGCGCTGCGCCGCAGCTGGGCTGCACTGGCGATCCTTGTAGCGGTCGCTGGCGCTGGACTGGCGCTGGCTCGGCCGGGAGTCTTCAACCGGGCCGGCGATGAGATCAGCTTTGTGCGGACGATCCATGGCGATCTCGCTGCTGTGCTGAACGATCCACGCGTTACTGTCGCGCGCCGCTGCGGACCGGTCAGCCTGCCCAACTTCGGCCTTGTACCGGACTCGATCTGGATCCTCGACGCGCCCGACGGCGCCGTAATCTCACGCTCCGATCGTCAGCCTCGCAGCGGCGTTGCGCTGGTCTTCACGACGAGCAAGGCGCACAGTCGTTACGGCCTTGCCGATGACACTGCGCGCAACCTCGACCGGCCGCCACCAGGATTCAAGTTGATCGCCCGCCGCGGCCACGTCGCGGCCTGGGCGCGCTGCCGCTAACTGTCGCGCGTAATCGACAGCTGCTCAAGCCGCTGCCAGAGCGGTGCGTTCTGGCGGCGCGCCGTTTGCGCTAGCGCCCACTCGCGCAGCTCGCCGTCGGGCGTCGCTCGCGCGCCGGCCTGATCGAGCAGTGCCTGCGCAAACGCTTCGGCGTCGGCCGCCAGCGTCACGGCCGGCGCCCAGCTCGTCACGCCGGCCAGCTGCGGGCTGACGGTCCGCCGGCCGAGCCGCGCGTACTTGAGGATCCTGTTCGGTAGGCCAGCGTCGTTGAACGGCTCGAGCTTGAAGGGGAGGATGCCGACGTCGGCAGTCAGGATCAGCCGCGAGGCAGCGGTGTCGCTCTGGCGACCCAGCCAGACGAGGCTCGGGTGTTCGCGGCAGGCGTGGAAGTCGGCGTCGTCGCGGCATTCGTCTTCGTGCCAGTCACCGATCAGTAGTAGCACCAGCCGTTCGCCCAGCAGCTCGGCAACGTTGTGCAGAAGCGCCCAGTCGGTCCGCCAGCCGAGGTGGCCGAGCGAGACGGCGACGACCGTTGATTCGATCTGCGGCGCCGGGAAGCTGTCGGCCGGTGTTGTAATCAGCAGCGCTTCGCGCCCGGCTTCGCGTTCGATCTCAACCAGTGCTTCGGAGACAGCGAAGGTCAAGGCCGAAGCTTCACCGGCCTCGTTGTGGAGCTCGGCCAGTCGCTCGCGCTGCTGCGCGGTCGCGTCGTAGGCCAGCTCGTAGCGGTCCCAGCGCGAGTACCAGATCTCACAGTCAGGGCAGCAGGACAGAATCGCCTGTGCCAGCAGCAGCTGCAGCGGATGGAAGATCACGACGACGCGAGGCTCGCCGCCGTCGCCGCGCAGCGTCTTGACGAGCCGCTTGGCCTGACGCGCAGCCAGCGCCGCCGCGGCGCTGCGTGGCAACCTCGCCATTGCGCCGTAGCGGACGCGCGGCGGATCAACGGCAACGACCGCCGGCGAGCGCAGCAGGTCCTCGGCCTGCTCACGCAGGATGAACTGCTCAAGCTCGCGCGCCAACAGCAGAACGCAGATTGGCCGACGCTTCTCTTTAGCTGAAGCCACGGCCGCCAGCCTAGCCGCGCCGGCGCCAGTGCCGAGCGCGAGTGCGGGTAGCGTCCGCTGTTGATGGCCAGCTTTCTAAAACGACTTGCGACCTCCGGCATGGCGTTTCAGGCTTCCAGCCTGCTGGCCGGTCTGCTGGCGCTGTTCACGCTGCCGCTCTACACCCGTTCGCTGACCGAGGCCGAGTTTGGTTACGCCGAAACGCTGCTGACGTTGGTGATCCTGATCAGCATCCTGCTGCGCGCCGGCGTTGGCGAGGCCTTCATCCGCCACTGGCATGAGGCCGGCGACGCCAATGCCCGCCGCCACCTAGCGCGGACGACAACCGGCTTTGTGCTGATCAGTTCGACGCTGGCGCTGGTTGTGGGATTGCTGCTGGCCGAGCCGCTCTCTCAGCTGCTGCTGGGAACCTCTGACGGGCCGCTGATGTCGGTCGGCGTCTTTGGCATCTGGGCGTTCACCAACCTTGAGATCGCCTACGCGCTACTGCGGGTTGGCGACCGTCGCCGTGCCTATCTGATCGCCTCATCGGCCAACGTGCTGCTGACCGTGACGTTGACGCTGATCCTCGTTGTTGGTGAAGACGGCGGCGCGCGCGGCTATCTGCTGGGCAACTACATCGCCTCCGCCATCGTCCTCGTCGCGCTCTGGATCTTTGTCCTGCGCGAGCACATCGGGCTGCCGCGCGGGCCGCTGCTGCTGGGCCCGCTGCTGCGCTACGGCGCGCCGACGATCCCGGCCGACGCTGGCGTCTTCCTGCTGAATGTGATCGACCGTGCCTATCTTCTGCGCGTCGACAGCCCGTCCGCCGCCGGCATTTACTCGGTCGCCGTCAAGTTGGCGACGGCGATGATCATCCTCGTCCGCGCCTTCCAACTGGCCTGGCCGCCGCTCGCCTACTCGATCAGCGATGACCGGGAGGCACAGCTGGTTTATGCCCGTGTCACGACCGCCTACATGATCACCGCGTCGCTGCTAGTTGCCGGCTTCACGTTGCTCGGGGCGTGGCTCGTGCGGCTGCTAGCAGCGCCGTCCTTCTTCGCCGCCCACAGCGCACTGCCGTGGCTGGCGCTCGGCTGGGCGCTGTATGGCCTTTACCTTGTGCTGGTGACGATCGCCGGCCGCGCCAAGGTGACCGTCAGGACGCTGCCGGCGGCGGCCGCTGGCTTGATCGTAAATGTCGGCCTGCTGATCTGGCTGGTGCCGTCGCTCGGCGTTGTCGGCGCATCGATCGCGCTCTGCGTCGCCTACGTCGCGATGCTGGTCGTGCTCTTCCTGCTGACGCGCAATGTCTTCACTGTGCCGTTCGAATGGGGCAAGCTTATCCCGCTTGTGCTGATCGTTGCCGGCCTCAGCGTCGGCGGCAATCTGCTGTTGCCAGCCTCCGGGGTTGATGGCTTTACGCTGCGGCTGATCGTGCTGCTGGCAATCGCTCCGGCACTTATCGCGGCTCGTGTCGTGACGCTCGCTGAGCTCAGAATCCTGCGGGCGGAGCTGCCGCGCGCGCGAGCGGCAACCGAAAGATGAGCCTGCTCGGCCAGATCGCCGTCGTTGCCGGTGTCGTCTTCACGGTCAACTTGATGCCGGCCTTTGGGCCGCCGACCTGGGCGGTGCTTGTCTACCTCGACTTCCAGTACGAGATGCCGCTTGTGCCGCTTGTGCTGGTCGGCGCGCTCGCTGCTTCTTGCGGCCGCTATTTGCTGGCGCATGCCTTTCGCCAGCTGGGCTATCGGCTGCCGCAGCGGCGCAGAGTTGACCTTGAAGCAATCGGCGCGACGCTAATCGAGCGGCGCGGCGGGCGCTGGGGTGGGCTGGGACTCTTTCTTGTCTCACCGTTGCCGTCGACGCAGCTGTTCGAGGCGGCGGGGCTCTCACCGAAGGTTCCGCTGCTGCCCGTGACAGCCGCTTTCTTCTGCGGCCGGCTTGTCACTTATCCGATCTACATCACCGGCGCCGCCGCCGCCGCAACGACGCTTCGCTCGCTGCTCAACGATGGCTTTGCCTCACCGTGGGTGATCGCATGGCAGCTGGTTGCTGCCGCGCTGCTGGTTGGCTTTGTACTGACGCCGTGGGCGCGGATTCTTGGCTACCAGCCAGGTCCGAACGACGGCTAGAGCCGCCGACCGCCGCGGTTGTAGTCGAGCGCCGCTTCGCGCAGCCCTTCGCCTTCGTCAGGATGCAGCGCGGCGTGCGCGTGGGCGCGGTAGCGGGCGGCGTTGTGGCCGGGCAGGAAGGTCGCCGCGGCGGCGCGCAGCGTGTAAGTCCAGGCAGTCAGCCAGCGGACCAACGCAGCCGACAGGCGCGAGTGGTGTTTGCGCATGTAGCGGTCGCGGTTGCGCGACAGTTCGACGATTCGCTTCTGCGGCAGCGCGCCGGTCGAAAGTTGCTCGTGGTGGATTGCGCGGGCGCTTGGCACGTAAAGCGTCTGCCAGCCGGCGTCGGCGAGTCGGCGGCAGAAGTCAACCTCGTCGGAGTAGACGAAGAACAGCGGGTCGAGCCAGCCGATCTCGCGCCCTGCCTCGCGCCGCACCAAAAGCGCCGCGCTCTGCGCCCAGTCGACCGGCCGCGTCAGCTCGCCGCTGCTCTGAACGGTCGTCCAGTGGTGGACAAATAGCGCCGACGCCAGCGCCGTCAGTGGGCCGGGGAAGCGCCACGCACTCGGCTGCGGCTGGCCGTCCGGACTGAGCAGCCGGGCGCCAGCCGTCGCCGCCGACGGATTGTCTTCAAGCGCCGCGTACAGCGCCAGCGTTGCGCCGGGCAACAGTTCGGTGTCCTCGTTGCAGAGCAGCGCGTACTTGCCGTTGGCCCGCTCCAGCAGCAGCGAGTCGTTTCCGGCCTTGCCGGCGCGCTGCTCCAACACGACCAGGTCATCGACTGCCGGATGGTCGCGTGCGGCGCCGGCCGAACCGTCGGTTGAGGAGTTGTCGAGCACCAGCACTTCGGTGCGGATCGAAAGCGCCGCCTGCTCACGCGCAATCGCGTCAAGCGCCTTCAGCAGCAGCTCACGCTGCTGCGTGTTGACGACGCAATAACTGAGGTCGATCCGTTCCATATGCCTATTGTGCTGCTCGGTGCACATTCACGTCGTTGACCCCCCGGCTTACACGCCCCCGTATGACCGCGCGCTGAGCGCAGCGCTGGCACGCGCCGGCGCTCAGGTAACCCTTTGTACAGGGCCGTTCAGCTATGGCGCGCTGCCCGCCGCCGAGGGATACGAGGTCAACCAGTGTTTTGGTTCGTTGTTGCGTGGCAAACCTGGCTCAATGCTGCGCACCGCCACGCGCCTCGCGGCCGAGCCGGGGGAGATGCTTCGCTACCGCCGAATCGCTCGTCAGGCCGACGTTGTTCACTTTCAGTGGCTGGCGCTGCCGCAGATCGACCAGCTGCTGCTGCCGCGGACTCGTCCGCTTGTGATCACGGCGCACGACGTCGTGCCACGCGAGCCGCGTCGCGGCCAGGTCGCCGCATTGCGCCGCGCCTACCAGCGGGCCGACGCCGTCGTTGTCCACAGCGAGGACGGCCGTCAACGGCTGCAGCGTGAAATGGGCGTCGATCCGGCCCGCTGCCATCTGATTCCGCATGGCGCCTTCACCGACCTGACGAAGATCGACGACCCGGCACCGCTGTCGCCCGAGCTGGCCGCTGTTGAGCGGCCGGTCGTGCTCTGTTTCGGCCTGATCCGTCCTTACAAGGGGCTCGATCTTGCGATTGAGGCGTGGCGCGGGATTGATGACGGCGAGCTATGGATCGTCGGCCTGCCGAAGATCGATATGGCGCCGCTAAAGGCCGCAGCCGGCCCCGGCGTGCGCTTCGTTGAGCGCTTCATCGAAGATCGTGAGATCCCGGCCTTCTTTAAGCGCGCCGACATCGCACTGCTGCCCTACCGCGAGATCGACCACTCCGGTGTCTGCTTCACGGCGCTGGCGTTCGGCACGCCGATGCTGTTGAGCGACGTCGGTGGCTTTCCGGAGATTGCTGCCAGCGGCGCAGCGGAGCTTGTCCCCGCGGGCGATGTCACGGCGCTGCGCGCGGCGCTAAAGCGGCTGATCGGCGACCCGGCGGCGCGCCACGCGATGGCCGAAGCGGCGCGCGCCGCGGCGCGCGACCGCTACGACTGGGACGCGATCGCCCGCAGCCATATCGAGCTTTACGAGTCTCTGCCTGCTGCGGTGGGACGATGATCCGGCGATGATCATCGCCGAGGTCATCTTCTGGTGCTCGATTGCGTTGCTGGTCTTCGCTCAGCTCGGCTACCCGTTGATCGTTGGCGCCTGGGCGAAGCTCAGCAGCCGGCTGCCTTCGGCGCAGCAGCCGGTTGCCCTCGGCGACGAGCCGTTCGTGACGCTGGTGATCGCGGCCCATCGCGAGCAGCAGGTAATCGCTGAGCGTGTCGCCAACGCGCGGCGACTCGACTGGCCGGCCGATCGGCTTGAAGTGATTGTCGCCTGCGACGGCTCGCCGGACGAGACTGCGCTGCAGGCCCGCGCCGCCGGCGCTGACGTCGTGCTGGAGCTGGAATGGGGCGGCAAGGTACGTGCCCAGGACGCCGCCGTTGAAGCCGCCGACCCGCGGTCGACGGTTATCGCCTTCTCCGACGCAAATGCCGGCTGGGAGCCCGGCGCGCTGCGCGCGCTGGTCGGCGAACTCGAGTCGGAGAATGTTGGTTACGTCTGCGGTCAGGTGCGCTTTGTCGGCGATGACGGCGCGACCAACCAGGAGGGCCTCTATTGGCGCTACGAGATGTGGCTGCGCGAGCGCGAGTCGCAGCTGGCTTCAGTTACCGGCGGCAACGGGGCGATCTACGCCGTGCGACGCGCCGACTACATCGAGGTTGACCCGGTGATGGGCCACGACCTCAGCTTCCCATTCAACTTCGTCAAGCGCGGCCGCCGCGCGCTCTACGCCCCGACCGCCCGCGCGAACGAGAAGATGGTGCCAAGTATCGAGGGCGAGTTTGCCCGCAAGCGGCGGATGATGAGCCACGCCTGGCCGACCGTTCTGCGCGGCGGCCTGCTGTCGCCGCGCGGCTACCCGTTCCCGTACGCCGTGATGATCTACTGCCACCGTGCTTTGCGCTACCTGACGCCGGTGCTGCACCTCGCCGCGCTGCTCGCCAACCTCGCTCTAATTGGCCAGGGGACGATCTACATCGTCACGTTGGCGCTGCAGCTGCTGCTGGTTGCTGCCGCGCTGCTGGGCGGCCTGCTGCCGGCCCGCCCGTTGCTGGTCGCCCGCTACTACCTGCTGACGACGGCGTCGATCGCCGCTGGACTTTGGGATTACCTGCGCCACGGAACGCCGGCCGGCTGGGCGCCGCCGGAAGGGACGCGCTGATCGTGCGCCGACTCTTTGATCTGCTCGCCGCCGCAGCAGTGCTGCTACTCAGCTCGCCGCTGATCCTCGCGGCGCTGATCGCCATCCCACTAGAGTCGCGCGGCTCGCCGATCTACCGCCAGCGCCGCGTCGGCCGTGACGGCCACGCGTTTGAGGTGATCAAGCTGCGCACAATGGTCCGCGGCGCCGAGTTTCAGGGCGCCAGCCTTGCCGTTAGCGAGGGTGATGATCGGATCACGCGGCTTGGCGCGCTGCTGCGACGAAGCTCAGTTGATGAGCTGCCGAACCTCGTCAATGTTCTGCGCGGCGAGATGGCAATCATCGGTCCGCGCCCAACCGTCGCCGAGCAGGTTGAGCAGTACACGCCGCGTCAGCGCCGGCGGCTCGAGCTGCGCCCCGGAATCACCGGCTGGGCGCAGGTCAACGGCCGCGCCGGACTGCCCTGGGACGAACGGATTGAGCTCGACATCTTTTACATCGAGAACCGCTCTTGGCGGCTCGACCGGCAGATCCTCCGCCGCACTGTTCTCGCCGTCTTTGGCGGCGGTCAGCTGTACCGAGAGGGCGGCCCGGCATGGACCGGCAAGAGCGAGGATGACTGACGCCTGCAAGTTGCTTGCGGTAGCGTTCATCGCACTGCAGCAGCGTTGAATGAGGAGCAGCAAATGGCTAAGCAAGAGCGCAATCTCGTAGGACAGATCGTCGCGATCACCGGTGGTGCCCGCGGTATTGGCAAGAGCACAGCGCAGACCTTGTCGCGCGCCGGAATGAAGGTCGCAATCGGCGATCTTGACGGCCCGCTCGCCGCAAAGACGGCCGAAGAGATCGGCGCCGGCACGATCGGCCTGCCGCTCGACGTCACCGATTACGACTCGTTCGCCGGTTTCATCGCCGAGGTCCAGCAGCAGCTCGGCCCGGTCGATGTGATCATCAACAACGCTGGCATCATGCAGCTCGGCCCGTACCTCGAAGAGGAGATGGCAACAACGCGCCGTATGATCGAGATCAACATCTACGGCGTCGATTACGGCTGCCGGCTGACGATCCCCTCGATGATTGCCCGCGGTCACGGCCACGTCGTCAACATCGCCTCTGCTGCCGGCAAGGTCGGCTACGCCCACGGCGCCACCTACTGCGGCACTAAGCATTACGTCGTCGGCATGAGCGAAGCGATCCGTTCAGAGCTGCGCGGCACCGGCGTTGAGGTTTCCTGCGTGATGCCGGTCCCGGTTCAGACCGAGCTGGGCGGCGGCCTGGCTGAAACCCGCGCCATCAAGCAGGCCCAGCCGCAGGACGTTGCAGATGAGATTCTGTCGGCGCTGCAGGTACCAAAGTTTGATGTCTTCGTGCCGCCGTCGGTCGGCGCAATCAACCAAGTGATGGCAGTCCTGCCGCGCGGCGCGCGCGAAGCAGTGGGCCGCGCACTGAAGGCCGACAAGGTCCTTTCGAGCGCCGATCACAGTGTCCGCAAGGACTACGAGCTGCGCGCCTCGCGCTCGGCGCCGGCGATCAGCAGCGACGACGACGAGCAGGCAGAGCCAGCGTCGTCGGGTAAGAAAAAGTCAGCGTGAGCGAAGAGATCGACCAGCAGTCGATCGACACTATCCGTGCGCTGTGCATGGACGCTGTCCAGAAGGCCAACTCCGGCCACCCGGGCCTGCCGCTTGGCATGGCGCCCGTCGCCTACCTGCTGTACCAGAAGATCATGCGCCACGACCCGGCCGATCCGCACTGGCCGGACCGCGACCGCTTTGTGCTCAGCGGCGGCCACGGGTCGATGCTGCTCTACGCGATGCTGCACCTCAGCGGCTACGCGCTGTCGATCGACGACATCAAGCAGTTCCGCCAGTGGGGCTCGATCACTCCCGGCCATCCTGAGCTTGACGCCGAGCACCCGACTCCCGGCGTTGAGGTAACTACCGGGCCGCTCGGTCAGGGTTTCGCCAACGGCGTCGGCATGGCGATCGCTGAGCAGTTCCTGCGTGAGCGCTTTGGCGCCGAGGTTCAGGATCATCGGATCTTCGCGATCGTCACCGACGGCGATCTGATGGAAGGGATCTCCTCCGAGGCAGCCTCGCTGGCCGGCTTCCTGAAGCTCGACCGACTGGTCTATTGCTACGACGACAACGACATCTCGCTCGACGGCCCGACCTCGCTCAGCTACAAGGAGGACACGACAAAGCGCTTCGAGTCCTACGGCTGGCATGTTGAGCATGTTGAGGACGTCAACGACATTGACGAACTGGAGCGCGCGATCGACCGCGCAATTCAGCAGAAGGATCGTCCCTCGCTGGTGCGGATCCGTTCGATCATCGGCTACCCGTCACCCAATAAGCAGGGCACCAGCAGCGCCCACGGCTCGCCGCTTGGCGAGGACGAGGTCCGCGCCACCAAAGAGGTGATGGGTTGGGACCCCGATAAGCAGTTCTACGTTCCCGATGACGTTGGCGCGCACATGGACCAGAAGGCCCGTGGCGCTGGCGAAAAGGCTGAGTGGACGGCCCGCTTTGAGTCTTGGAAGCTGGCCAACCCGGAGCGCGTCGAGCAGTGGGAAACAGCTTGGGCCGGCAAGCCGCTGCCCGGTTTTGCCGCAACGCTGCCACCTGCCTGGGGTGCTGAGGCGATGTCAACGCGCGTTGCCGGCGGCAAAGCGATGGAGGCTTTCGCCAGTCATGTGCCGACGATGGTCGGCGGTGCCGCCGACCTCAGCGGCTCAACGCGCACCAAGTTCCCCGGCGGCGAGAGCGAGCACTACACTGAGACCGGCGTCGGCCGCAACGTCTATTTCGGCGTGCGCGAGCACGGCATGGGCGGCGCCGTCAACGGCATGGCAGCCCACGGCGGCATTGTCCGGCCGTACGGCTCAACCTTCATGCTGTTCTCCGATTACATGCGCGGCGCCGTTCGCCTGTCGGCGCTTTCCGAGCTGCCGGTCGCATGGGTCTACACGCACGATTCTGTCGCGCTCGGCGAGGACGGCCCGACCCACCAGCCGGTCGAGCATCTTGCGGCGCTGCGCGCAATCCCCAAGTTGACCGTGATCCGCCCCGCCGACGCCGACGAAACGGCCGAGGCTTGGCGCGTGATCATTGAAGATCTGGAAGGACCCGGAGTTCTCGTGCTGAGCCGTCAGGACACGCCGGTCTACGATCGCAGCGAAGGCGCAATGGCCTCGGCCTCGGGCCTCGACAAGGGCGCCTACGTGATGAGCGATCCGGACGAGGCGCCGCGCGCCGTCGTCGTCGGCACCGGCACCGAGGTTTCGGTCGCTGTCGCTGCGGCCGAGCTGCTCGCCAAGGACGGCATCCCGACCCGCGTTGTTTCGATGCCAAGCTGGGAGCTGTTTGAGGCGCAGAGCGACGAGTATCAGATCTCGGTAATCCCGCCCGATCTGCCGTCGGTGTCGGTCGAGGCGGGCATCTCAATGGGCTGGCAGAAGTGGGTTGACAGCTCTGTGGCGATCGACCGCTTTGGTGCCTCGGCGCCGGGTGATCTAGTATTAGAGAAGCTTGGCATCACCGCCGAAAACGTCGCCAACCACGTCAAGGAGCTGATCGGATGAAACTGTACGTCTGCCACGGCACCTGGACGCAGAAGTTCCTCGGCCGTGCGCACCCCTGCGGCGAGGCCCATCAGGCGCTGCTTGACGCCGGCTACCAACCAGAGGTCGTGAAGGTCTACGGCTTTGGCCCGCTGCCATTGGCGCTGCAGCCAAAGCGTCGCCAGGTCAAAGCTGTGACCGGCCGCACCTGGGTGCCGGCGATCGAGTTTGATGATGGCAGCGGCTTTGATCAGTCGCAGCGGATCATCGACTGGGCGAAGCAGAACCCGGCCGCCGCGTAGCGGCAGCGCTGCGCTCGACCCCGCTTGCTGGCGTGTGGGCTGTGGCCTAGCCGCCGGCTACGTCGCGGCGCAGAAAGACCGTCAGCGCCAACGCCAAAGCCGGCAGCGCGTAGAGCGCACAGACCCAGGCGGCGCGAATGATTGGCTGCCAGTCGACCGGTGTTCGCAGCAGTCCCTCCCAGCTGTTGAACTGTGTGCTCAGTAGGTATGGCTGGACGCCGTCGAGGCCGGGGATGATCACAACCAGCTGCAGCAGCAGCGAGAACATCAATGTGCCGACGACCGCCGCCGCGCTGTTGCGAGTCACTGTTGACAGCAGCAAGGCGATGCTTGAGATCGCCAGCACCGGCATCAGATAGACGGCGAGGCTGCCGCCGACCAGTAGCAGTCCTCGCTCCGGTGTTTCGATGCTGCCCGAAAGCGTCGGGAGCGGATTGAAGCCGGAGACGATGATCCCGGCAACAGTTGCGACAACGCCGCTCAGCAAGATTGCGAAGGCCGAGTAGCTGAACGCCGCGAGTACTTTTGCAAAGAAGACCTGGCTGCGCTCAACCGAGCGCGTCAGGATTGTCTTCAGCGTGCCGTTGTTGTCCTCATTGGCGACGATGTCGCCTGACACCAGCGCAGCAATCAGCGGGTAGAACCAGATCGAGCCAAACAGCAGCGTTACCAGCGGGAAGGCGAGGCCGGTGTCGTTGATGTAGCGGCCGAATGGAACGTCGGCCGGTTCGCCCGGCTGGATCGCAACTGCGACCGCGAAGATGATCGGCACCAGCACGGCGGCGCCAAGCCCGAGGTAGCTGCGCTTCTGAGCGCGCAGCTTGCGCAGCTCCCAGCGGTAGATCGTCGCCACGCCGGGACGGCGACTCAATGCGTATCGCCCGTCAGCTCGGCCGCCTGATCAAGCTTTGCTGCTTCGCCCGCCGAGTCGCCGTCGCCTTCGGTCAGCTCGAAGAACAGGTCCTCCAGTGTCGCCGCGCTGGGGGCCAGCTCAAGGATCAGCGCTTCGGCGTCGGCCAGCGCCCGTGACAGCTCAGCAATCGCCGTCTCGTCGGCGGCGCGCAGCTGGATCGCGTTGGAGCCGTGGCGTACCACGTCGGTGATACCGCGGCGGCCGGCGATCACGCGCAGCGCCAGCTCGTCATCGGTTGTCCGCAGGCGGATCGTCAGCCCGGCGGCGGCGCGCAGCTCATTCAGCTCGCCTTCGTAGACGATCCGCCCGTTGCGCACAATCGCGACACGGTTGCAGAGCTCCTCAACCTCGGCCAGCAGGTGGCTGGACAGCATCACCGTCATTCCCTCGGATGAGAGCCGCGCGATCAGCGCCCGCATGTCGCGCATTCCGCCCGGGTCAAGCCCGGTCGCCGGCTCATCGAGCAGCAGCAGCCGTGGCCGACGGATCAGCGCTCCGGCGATCCCTAGTCGCTGGTGCATGCCGTGCGAGAAGCCGCCGACCTTGTCGCCGGCGCGGTCGCTCAGCTCAACGACATCGAGTGCTTCTGCGATCCGGCCCTTGGCATCGTTGCCGTCTAGCGCGGCGACCAGCCGCAGGTTGGTGATCGCGTCGAGGTAGGGGTAGAAGCGCGGCGCTTCGACGAAGCCGGCAACGTCGGCCAGTGCTTTCACCGACCGTTGCGGGTCCTGACCAAAGACCAAGACCTCACCGGCGGTCGGACGGATCAGGCCGAGCATCATTCGCAGCGAGGTCGTCTTGCCGGCCCCGTTCGGGCCAAGGTAGCCAAAGACATCACCTTCGTTGACGGTCAGCGATACGTCGTCAACCGCGGTGATCCGTCCGTACTGCTTGGTCAGGCCGCGCAGCGCGACTGGAGCGACGCCGCTCACCTGACTAGAGGGCGCGTGCTGCGGCGAGCGCGTCCTGCTGCGTGACCGATCCGATCACGACGTAGCGGACGCCGTCGCGCGTGAAGCTGGCGATCGACCCAAGCGGTGTGGCGAGCACCGTTGCGTTGGCCGAGCCAACGCGGACGGTCGGGATCTTGATCGCATCGCGGCCGTGGACCTTCGAGCTTGCGATTGTCGGTAGCTGCGAGTTGCCGCTGGCAGCGCTCTCAATCACGGTGATCGCGCCAAGGCCTGTGCCATAGCTGACGATGACGCTCTTGCGCTTGCCTTCGCCGACCAGCATCACCTCGACGCGCTTGCGGCCGGCCAGCTCGGCCGGGGCCGAGACTGTGAACGGCGCGCCGGCCCGCGCCGCGGCGAGGCCGTGGATCGGCTTGGCCGGCCTGTGGCCAGCTTGCTTACGAGCAGCGGCGTTAGCCGGGCTGAGCTGCTCAACCTTTGCGCTAGGCGGCGGCTGGACTGCGAAGACGGCGCTGTCAACGGCGCCGAAGCTGATTTTGCTTGCTGCCAGCGCCAGCGTCGGCTCGGTCGCGCCACGGGCAAAGATTGCGACGCGCAGAGGCGCGCCGTTGGCGGCGTCCCAGGTAATGTCGGCGCCGCCGATCAGGCCGCCGCTGCCTTTCGGCTCGATTCGTGTGCTGTAGGCGGCGCGGCCGGCGATGCTGGCGGGGATCGCACCGGAAACTGTTGCCTCGGCGCCAAGCTGGCGCAGTACGCGGCGAATAGCGACGACGCTGGGAGGCCACTTCTCACTGCCCTTCGGCTGAGCCTTCTCAGCTGGCATCGTTGCGCGGTAGACGGTGTTTGCGGCGGCGTGGTAGATCCAAAGCTGGTCGCCGCTGGCGACGATCTGAGCGTCGCCGCCGCCGTGGTCTGACTGCAGCTCAATCCGCAGGTCGCCGTCTGCCGAGGCCCAGAGCCGGCCACTGCCACCGCCGATCAGCGGGTCGCCGCCTTCAGCGATTCCGACCGAGGCGAGCATCTTGTTGGTGAACGTTACGCGCGCTGTCAAGCCTTCGATCTGCGGCCCGGCGAGCGAGTCTGCGACGGCCTGCGCGAGCGGCTTCTGCGGCGGCGTACCGGCGCCGCTGCCAGCACCTGTTGCGACGACCGCTCCAAGCGCGACCAAGGCGATCAGTGCGCCGCTTAGCGCTATCAGCGTCCTGCTTGAAGCTCGGCGGATGAACGACATAACTCCGCTACAGGGTAGCGGCGCTGTGCCGCGGTCAGTTTCGCTTAAGCCAAGCCGCCGACTGATCGTCAACCAGTTCCAGCAGGTTGCCGAGCACGATGTTGACGTCAACGATGTGCAGTCCCCAGCTTTGGCCGAGCGGCGCGCCAAAGCCAAGCTACGATGTCGGAATCAGGATCCGCGTCTTGCCGCTGGAGCCACGTTTCAGCGCCGCCGCCAACATCTTTGCCGGTTGGCACCGTCACCTGACCGCCGATTATCAGCGCCGAGACGAGCTTGCGGCGCAGCGCCGGCTTGCTGTCGATCTCGGCCGCGATCAGCGACGTCAGCGTGAAACTCCCCTGCGAATGGCCGATCAGCACGACGCCGCGGCCCTTGTTGTACTTCGTCAGATACTCGTTCCAAGCGGCCTTGACGTCGTTGTAGCCAGCTGCGCGGTCCGGCGTGCCGGTCGCCCGCCCGAACAGCGCCGCCGGCTGGGCGATCCTGATCGGCGGGGCAGGCGATTGGGTCCCGATGGAGCCAGTCGGGATCGAACCGACGACCTCCGCCTTGCAAAGGCGGCGCTCTCCCAGCTGAGCTATGGCCCCTCAACCGTCAGTCTAGAACGGTCGCCGCCGCTTCGGCGCGACCACCGCGCCAGCGGCATGCTTCGAGTGGTCTAGAAATCGAAGTCGCGCGGCGGTTTGCGCTCGAACCAGAGGCGGTCGTGCTCGGGCGTCTCTTCGAGGAAGTCCGGTGTGGCTTCAAGCTCGTCAAGCGCCTCCGGCGCGGCAGCTTCCTCGACCGGCTCGGCCGCAGGCTCCGCTTCGACTTCTGCCTCGACGACCGCTTCTGCCTCGACAACCTCATCGGCCGTGAACTGCTCGGTCGCCTGGCTGTCGATCGGCGGCGCGGCAGGCTGCTCACTGTCATCGGCTACGAGCACGGCGCCTTCCGGCTCTTCCTCCGGCTGCTCGTCCTTCGCGCCGCCCAGAGCCTCGGCCTCAAGCTGCGCGATCTGCGCCGCATCGGCGCCTTGCCGCCGCTTTAGATCCAGATGCTCGCGGATCGCGTCATCAAGCATTCCCATAGGCGCAAGCCTAGCGGACAGAAACAACTGCGGTGGCCAGCGGCCAGCGGGCGCGGCTAGACTCGCTTTCGCGGGGCTATAGCTCAGTTGGGAGAGCGCCTGGATCGCACCCAGGAGGCCGCCGGTTCGAGTCCGGCTAGCTCCACTGCGTATGGTCCACGCACACAAAACGCTCAGTAGCACCAAGCCGCCGCAGGAGGTCTTTGACTACCTCGCCGACTTCGCCAACACGGCGCAGTGGGACCCCGGCATCACGGCGGCGCGGCGGCTTGACGACGGGCCGATCGGCGTTGGCAACCGCTTTGAGATCGACGCCAGCTTCTTTGGCCGCACGATCACAATGGTTTACGAGACCGCACTGGTGCGCGACCTGCCCCAGTCATTCCCCTCTGCTAGAGCAGTCAGATGAGCCTCGTCCTGCACGACAACACGCTCTCGTCGAACGCGCAGAAGGCTCGCCTGATGCTCGAGATCGTCGGCCTCGATTACGACACACGCCACGTCCCCTTCGAAGCGGAGCGCGCCGACTGGCACGTCGCAATCAATCCGATGGGAGGCATCCCTGCCCTGATCGACGGCGACTATACGCTCGCTGAGTCGAACACGATCCTGCGCTACCTCGCCGACCGCGAAGGCCGCGACGATCTCTATCCGCGCGACCCACAGGCGCGCGCAACGATCGATTGGGTGCTCGACCTCTGGGCGCTGGTCATGCGTCCCGCCCTGTTCTCCTACGAGGCCGCGAACTATGGGATCGTGATCGGCATCGGCATGTTCGCCAAGGAGTCCGCCCCAGCGGACGAGGTGCAAGCGTTCTTCAACAAGGCCGTACCAAAGCTCAATCAGGCCGCCCGGGTACTCGACCCAGTCGGACCATGGGCCTGCCTCGGCCAGTACACAATTGCGGATATCTCAGCGACCCCGGTGCTGCACCGCGCGCTGCACGCACCAATTGACCTTGGCCAGATACCACGCCTGCAGCAGTGGGCCGAGGCCTGCGTCGCAGTGCCCGAGTGGCAAGCCCTCGTGCCGACCTGCGGCGTCCCAGACCGCTAACTCGTCTACCCGCGCTCGCGCACTCCACGAGCAGTTGCCGAGCGAACGCCGTGGGAAGAAACGCTGTTTGAGCCGCCCGGGCGCTTTGGAAGCCTTTGATCCGGCGCTGGCGCTCGGCTTCAACAAGGTTGCCGACAAGGCGCTTCCCGGTCTCAGCGCAGCGCTGTCCGCCTGACTGCGCAAACTGCGTTGTGATGACGCGGACACCGGTATTGATCGTGCTGCTGGTGATTATCGGCGGCGGTGTTGCCGCCGCAGTGCTGGTTTCAAGCAGCGGCAGCGGCGGCGGTTCAAGCGCCGTCAGTATCCCGGCCACCACCACCGCCGCGACGACTGCGCCGGTAACGACAGGCGCGACCGTGACGAGCGGCCAGACGACCGGTGCGGCGCAGAGTGCCAGCCGACAGGTCGAGGCGACCGTCACCAGTTATGTTCAGGCAGCAGAGGAGGGCGACGCGACAACGCTTTGCGCGCTTCAACTGACGGCCGGCGCCGGCGCTGGCGGCAGCGGCGGGGGTGCCGCCCAGGCGTGTGCCTCGCAGGCCGGGATCACGTTGGCCGACCTGCCGGCACTGACAGGACTGAAGATCGTCGCTGTAAAGGTCAGCGGTGACAGCGCGACGGCGCAGCTTGGTCAGGCCGGACTGCTGTCGCTGCGAAGAAGCAATGGTCGGTGGAAGATCACTGGCTTCGCGCCAAAACGCAGCAAGCGCAACGGCGGCTCCGAGGCGCCGTCGGGGCCGAATCTTGGCGGCGTCGCCGCAGGCTGACGAGCACGCTGCTCCAGCCGCGCAGTGCCTGCCTTGTTTAGTAATCTCGCGCCATGACTCCAATTCTTTACGGCCTTGGCCGCTTCTGCTCCCGCCACCACAAGGCCGTTATTGCTGCTTGGGTCGTGATCATTGTTGGGCTTGCCGGCGGTTCGCAGCTGGCTGGCATTAAGACCTTAAATAACCTGACGCTGCCCGGTACCGGTAGTCAGCAGGCGACCGATATGCTTGACAGTCGCTGGCCGCAGGTCGCCAACGGGTCGGTACCGATCGTGCTCGGTGCGCCGTCCGGTAAGCAGGTCACCGACCCGCAGTACTCGTCGGCTATTGAGCAGACGGTTGCCAACTACAAAAAAGATTCGGCGGTTCAGTCGGTCGTCAGTTACAATCCCTCGGTCAGTTCAACGGCGCAGCTGCTCGGTAAGGGCGGCACGGTCGAAGTGATCTCGGTGACGTTGAAGGATTCGCCGTCACAACTCGAGGAATCTGAAGGCAATCGCTTGGTTGCGCTTTCGTCGCCAGCCACGAAGGCCGGCCTGCAGGTTGGCGCCGGCGGTTACCTTGGTAGCACCGTCTCAAATCCGAGTGTTGACGCCAGCGTCGCTATCGGGATCATCGCTGCGATCATCATCATGCTCTTCACTTTCGGCACCTTCATTGCGATGGGTCTGCCGATGGTAACGGCACTCGGAGGCCTCATTGCCGGTATCTCCTCCGTCTATCTGCTAGGCCATCTCGTTGCCGTGCCGACCGTTGGCCCGAGCCTTGCAATGATGATCGCGCTTGGTGTTGGCGTTGACTACGCGCTCTTCATGGTCACCAGGTTCCGACAGCAGTTGGCGACCGGGCTCGACCCAGAGGAGGCCGCGGCGCGGGCCACGGCAACCGCTGGCGGCGCCGTTGTCTTTGCCGGTGTGACGGTCGTCTTGGCACTGCTCTGCCTTGCCGTCGTCAAGGTCTCGCTGCTGTCGGCAATGGGCTACTCGGCGGCGCTCGCCGTCGTATTGTCGATTCTTGCGGCGCTAACGTTGATGCCGGCGCTGCTGTCGCTGGCTGGCCGCAGAATCGACCGGCTCGCGCTGCCGTTCATCAAGGCCGAGCAGAAGGAAGACCCTGCTCATCCAAACCTCTGGCGTCGCTGGGCGCAGATGATCGTCCGTCACCGCATCATCTCGCTGATCGCCTCGCTGCTGGTGCTGGCCGTCCTGATCGTGCCGGCCCGTGGACTGTGGCTTGGCCAGCAGGACAACGGCTCCTTCCCGACCAATACCCAGGCGCGGATCGCCTACGACCTACTCGACGCCGGCTTTGGTCCGGGCGCCAACGCCACGCTGCTGGTTGCTGTTGCGATCAACTCAACAAACCAGTCAGAAGTCCAAAGCCAGCTGACGACGCTGCAGAGCGACCTTGGCAAAGCCTCCGGCGTAGTCGCGGCATCAGCCCCCTTAATTGACCCTTACAAGAACGCCGCGACAATCAACGTCACGCCAACAACGTCACCAAATGAGCAGGCGACCTCCGAGCTCGTCACGAACTTGCGTGAAAGCACGATCCCTAAGGCAACTAAGGACAGCAATCTCGTTGCCTACGTTGGCGGCACAACCGCTAGCTATGTCGATCTTGCGACGACGATCAGCGACCGCTTGCTGCTGACGATCGCTGTCGTCGTCTTGCTCGGCTTCCTGCTGATGATGGCCGCCTTCCGCTCCGTGATACTTGCCTTCATCTCCTCGCTAATCACGCTGATCACGGTCGCTGCCTCGTTCGGGGTGACGACAGCGGTATTCGAAAAGGGCTACGGAATGTCACTTATCGGCCTGGAAGGGACTGTGCCGGTTGTCAGTTATGTGCCGCTGATGATGTTTGCCGTGCTGTTCGGGCTGTCGATGGATTACAACGTCTTCCTGATGAGTTACGTGCGCGAACGCTGGATCGAGAAGAAGGCCGCCGAGGCGGCGATCGTTGACGGCGTCGTCGCCACCGGCCGGACGATCACCGCCGCCGCCCTGATCATGATCTGCGTCTTTGCCGCCTTCATTGTCAACGGCAACCCGATCATCAAGCAGTTTGGTGTCGGCACCGCGGTCGCCGTGCTGATCTACGCCTCGCTGGTGCGCTGTGTGCTGGTGCCGGCGACGATGAGTCTGCTCGGCAAGGCCGGTTGGTACATGCCGCGCTGGCTTGACCGGCTGCTGCCGAATTTCTCAATCGAAGGCGACAGTTACTTCGCCGAGCGGGACGCAGCGGCCGGCCGCGCCGCGAACAGCTAACCGCGCGGCAGGACGATCGGGAAGTCGGCCCCGGGGTCGTCAAGCAGCCCGAGGAAGCTGGCCAGCGCCATCGGATCGCCGTCGACTGTGATCGCCCCGGAGCTGAACGCTTCGATCGGGTCGATCTCCTTCAGGATCAGTGAGTTGAGCGTCGCGCGGGTCGTCTTGATCGTCGCCTGAGCATCGGCGGCAATCACGTTCTTGACGGTGCTCAGCGAAGCATTACGCACGCGCAGCGTCCACTGCTCGCCGATATCGGTGAAGTCCCAAGCAACGACTAGCTCGCCGGCTGCCACGGCGCGCGCGGCGTTGATCCGCGTGCCGATTGCGTCAAACAGCTGGCCGGTCTGCAGCGAGCGGACGATGTCCGGCGCCTGGGCGCGCAGCGTTCCCTCGCCGACGCCGTCACGCAGCTCCTGCGCGCCGCTCAGGTAAGCGTTGCGCCAGGTCGCATTCTCAGTCTGGTAGCCGAGCTGCTCGAAGGCCGCGGCCTGCAGCTCGCGCGCTGCGGTGTTCTGCGGCGCGGCAAAGACGACGTGGCCGGACAGAGTTGCCGCCCAGCGCTCATCGCCGTCTGCCAGCGCTTGCGTTGCCAGCTCCAGCGCCCGCTCGGCGCCGCCGATCGCGCTGAGGTAGCGCTGCGCCGCGGCGACCGGCTCGAGCGGGTCAAGGTTGACCGGGTTGCCGTCGTAGACGCCGAAGTAGCGTTGGTAGATGCCGCGCGAGTTGTGTCGCAGCGAACCGTAGGCGCCGCGCGTGTGCCAGAGCGCTGCAAGGCTCTCCGGCAGCTCAATCCGCTCGGCGATCTCCTCGCCGTTGAAGCCCTGGCTGGCAAGGCCGATTGTCTGATCGTGCAGGAAGCGGTAAAGGTCGCGTTGATCGCTGAGGAATTCGACTATCTGCTCGCGCCCCCAGGTCGGCCAGTGGTGGCCGGCGAACAGCACCTCGGCGCGTTCGCCAAACAGCTCGATTGTCTCGTTCAGGCACTGTGACCACCAGAGCGCGTCGCGCACCTCAGCGCCGCGGATCGTCAGGATGTTGTGTAGCACGTGGCTGGCCGTTTCGACAACGCAGAGCGCGCCGCGCTGAGGCAGGAAGAAGTTCAGTTCAGCCGGAGCCTCGGTCTCGGGCACCATCTGGAACTCAAACTGGACGCCGTCGATCACCGCCTGCTGGCCGGTCGCTGTTACTTCGTCGGTGACTGCCAGCAGCGACGGGCTACCGGTTGAGACAGCCTTGCCGATGCCAACGTCAAGCTGACCCTGCGGGCCGCGGGGCAGCGCCGATCCGTACATGTAGCCGGCGCGGCGCACCATCACCGAGCCGGCGATCACGTTCTCGCTGACCGCCGCGTCGGTAAAGCCCTGCGGCGCCCAGATCGGAACGTTGGCGCCGTCGCCGATTACGCCGCGGACGCCGCCAAAATGATCGATATGACTGTGCGTGTGGAGGACGGCGCTGACGCTGCGCTGACCGCGATGTTCGCGGTACAGCGCCAGCGCCGCCGCCGCGCACTGCGGCGAGACCAACGGGTCAACGACGATCACGCCTGAGTCGCCCTCGATCAGTGCCATATTTGAGATGTCGTAGCCGCGCACTTGGAAAACACCGTCGGCAAGCTCGTAGAGGCCAGCGTTCATGTTCAGCCGAGCGATCCGCCAGAGCGCCGGATGGACGCTCGGCGGCGCCTCAGCCGCTTCGCGCAGGAAGGCGTAGTCGGCCAGCGACCAGATCACGCGACCCTTGTCATTGACGATTCGCAGATTGTCGGGCGCCGCGGCGATCAGGCCGCGGGCGGCGTTTGCCGCGTCCTCGCCGTGATCGACCGGTAGCGCCGCGAGCGCGGCGGCGTGACGTTCGCGGGTCTGCTCTGAAGGGTCTTGCGGCGCGGTCATCGGCAGAGCCTAACGGCCCTGCCAATGCGTCAGACGGTCGCCGCTAGCCGACGTTGGCAGCCGGTCCGCGGCCGTTCAGCAGCTCGTCGGCAACGCGGTCGGTTGCCAGCCGATGGCCGCCGACCAGGCGGCGATTCAGCTGGGCGCGACGGAAGGTCAGCGGCGCGTCATGCTCCCATGTAGCGCCGATGCCGCCGTGGACGGCAATCTGCTGGCGCGCCGTAAAGTCGAGCCCGCCGCCGGCGACCGACCGGGCGCAGCTGGCGGCGAAAGGGATCTCCTGCGGGCAGTCGCTGAACGCGTAGCCGGCGTAAATCACCAGTGACTTTGAGTTCTCAAGCCGGCGCAGAATCTCAACGAGTCCGTGTTTGACAGCTTGATACGAGCCGATCGCGCGGCCGAACGTATAACGCTCCTTCGCATACTCAAGGGATACCTCAAGCGCCGTCTCCATCGTGCCGACCGACTCGGCCGCGATCAGTGCCTGGACGAGGTACCAAGCTTGCGCGATCTGCTCAGCATCAAGGCTGAGTTTGGCACCGCGTGCGCCGTCCAATGTGACCGTCGCCAGGCGCCTGGTCGCGTCGTAGCGCCAGTCGCCATCAACCTTGACGCCAGCGGCGTCGGCGGCGAGCGCGCCGGCAACCGGGTTGCCGTCGGAGTCCACGCCGATCACCACCAGCAGCTCGGCTTCGCCGGCGTCCGGCGCCCAACCGACGGTGCCGCTGAAGCTGACTGTCTCGCCGTCGACCGTTGCGCTGGGCGTGGCCGGGCGGGCCATTCCTTCGACCGGCTCAACCGTCCAGCGTGGCTCAATCGAGCTCGGCGGGCAGGCAGGCAGCCATGACGCCTTCAGCTCGCCAGCGGCGACCGCTTCGGTCTTGTCGCTGCCACCGAGGTCGAGCAGCATCGATGCCGGCAGAGCGCCCAGCAGCGGAACGCCGGCCAGCACCTTGCCGGCCTCCTGAGCGATCAGCATTGCTTCGTAGGCGCCAAGTCCGGCGCCGCCGTTCTGTTCGCTGACGAGCAGCCCAAGCCAGCCGGCTTCGGCCGCTGTCGGCCACATGTCGGGCAGCGCCGAGTCGTCCTCGATCGCTTCGCGCGCGGCCTCGACCGTCTTTACACGCGAGAAGGCGTCGGCCGCCGCGTCGCGCAGGAACTGCTGCTCTTCTGAAAGTCCGAGGTTCATGACTGCGCAGCTTCCTTCTCTTTGGCGCGCAGTTCGCTGAACGGGATTCCTTTGTCAAGACGTGGTTCGGGCGGCAAGCCAAGGACGCGCTCACCGATCGTGTTGCGGAGGATCTCCTCCGTGCCGCCGGCCGACTTGAGGCCCGGCAGGAACGAGATCATGTAGGCCCACTCGCTGTCTTCATCGAGCGCTTCCGGCCCGATGATGTCGGCGATCAGGTCGCCGGCGCGAACGGCGCAGTTGACGGTTGTTACCTTCGCCAAACCAAACTCGGGGCCGGGGATCTGACCATCCTGCAGCGCGCTGATTGAGCGGTATCCAGTCCAGCGGATCGCCTCCAGCTCAGCCGCCAGCTCGCCAAAAGTGTGGCGGACCTGATGGTCCTCGGCGGCGACCGGGTCGCTCTTGATCGCCTCGGCGAAGCGCGTTGCGCGGTAACCGAACGAAGAGAGGCTAAGGCCGATCGTCAGGCGCTCGAACATCAGCGTCGTTAGGCCGGTTCCCCAGCCGTTCTCCTCGCCACCGACGATCGAGTCGCCGTCGACTACAACGTCATCGAAGAAGACCTCGTTGAACTCGGCTTCGCCGGAGATCTGCCGCAGTCCGCGAACGGTCACGCCCTTAGCGTCCATTGGCACGATGAACATCGTCATCCCCTTGTGCTTCGGAATGTCGGGGTTGGTGCGGGCCAGCAGCAGCCCGTAGGAAGCGAAGTGGGCGTTTGTCGTCCAGACCTTCTGGCCGTTCAGTGTCCAGGTGCCGTCGTCGTTCTGCTTGGCGCGCGTCTGAACGGCGGCAAGGTCGGAGCCGGCGGCCGGCTCGGAGAACAGCTGGCACCAGATCTCATCACCGTGCAGCATCGGCCCGAGGTAGCGCTGCTTCTGCTCCTCGGTGCCGCTGGCGATGATTGTTGGTCCGA
This sequence comes from Solirubrobacteraceae bacterium, assembly GCA_039744215.1. GTDB lineage: Bacteria > Actinomycetota > Thermoleophilia > Solirubrobacterales > Solirubrobacteraceae > F1-60-MAGs163. The sequence continues at coordinate 145 of JBCJTT010000008.1, read as the reverse complement.
GCATGCCGACGCCGATCACGTCGAGGATTCCAGGAACGCCAGCGTCCTGCATCTCCTGACCGATAATCACCGAGTCGGCCGGCCCGATGCCCTGACCGCCGTACTCCTTCGGCCAAGTTGCGCCAGCCAATCCGCCTTCGGCCAG
>JBCJTT010000007.1:0-86269 GCA_039744215.1 Solirubrobacteraceae bacterium | reverse complement strand
ACGGTGCTGCGCGAGCGGCCCTGCCGGGTGATTATTCAGAGCGATCCGGAGGACCGATCTGCGGGCGCAGCGGCCGGCGCGGTGGTTGACCGATGAGCGCTCCTTCGGGCCGAGGCGCGCATGGCGCCGCCACATTGATCTTCTCCAGCTTGATGGTCGTGATCGGCGTCGCACTGATCGTCCGCACAGCCATGCTCGGCGGCGGCGTCGTTTCGATCGGCGTGATCATGGGGCTGTTGTTCGTCGCCGCTGGCTGTGGCCGACTTTGGGTCGCTCGGAGGGGGAAGTAGAGGTGGCCGCGCAGAAGCCCCAGTCGCGCCCGAGCTTTGGTCGCGAGCTTGGCTCGCCGATGTTGTTCAGCGTCATCTACACGGTGATCGCCAGCGCGATCTACATCTCGCTTGGTGTTGTCGCCGGCTACGCACTCGGATTAACGCCGCTCGTCTTCTTCGCCGGCGGGCTGATGTTTGTCCTCGCGGCGATGACCTACGTCGAAGGCGCATCGCTACATCAGGATCGGGGCGGCTCAACGGTCTTCGCACGCTACGCGTTCGATGAGCTCTGGAGTTTTATTGCCGGTTGGGCGGTGCTGCTCGACTACGTGATTCTGCTGGCCGCCGCGGCCCTGGCAGCAACAAGTTACCTTCAGGCCTTCTGGCCGCAAACCGGCCTCGGCGCGCTCGAAGCGGCGATCATCGTGGCGATCCTGATTTACGTTGCGGTACGCAACATTCGCGGTTTTTCGACGACCCGCTCGCGCCGCATCGCACTGCTCGTCGTTGCCGACATCGTGCTGCAGCTGGCCTTGATTGTGCTCGGTTTGATTTTTCTCTTTGATCCAGGCCTGTTGACGTCATCGATTGAGCTTGGCACGGCGCCCAGCTTTCAGAACCTGATCGTTGCGCTCGGCATCGCGACCGTCGTGTCGACCGCACTGGAGTCAGCCTCCGGCCTGTCGGGCGAGGTCGGGGTTGGCCGGGCAGGACTGAAGCGGCTGGTCAGCGTCTCATCGCTTACGGTGATCGTTGTCTACACCGGTATCGCACTGGTGGCAATCAGTGCGCAGCCGGTGGTCAACGGACAGACGGCGCTGTCGTCGACCTATAAGGACGCGCCAATGCTCGGCATCGCCGCCGGCTTCGATCAGCAGTGGTTGGCCGAGGGCAGTAGGTACCTGATTGCCGCGATTGCCGTGGTCACGCTGATCGCGGCCGCAAACTCAACGATGCTTGGGCTCTCACGGCTGGCCTACGGACTCTCGACCCACCGCCAGATCCCAAGTGCCCTTGGCCGTCTGCACTCAACTCGCTACACGCCGTGGGTGCTGATCATCATTGCGACGATCGTCGCCGGCGCGTTGGCGATCCCCGGCGACTTAACGCTGCTGCTGAACGTCTACGCCTTTGGTGCGCTGCTCGCTCTGACGATCGCGCACGCGGCGATCATCCGGCTGCGGATGACCGAGCCTGACCGTCCGCGTCCCTACCGGATCCCGTTCAATATCAAGGTCGCCGGTTCCAGCATCCCGCTGCCTGCTGTCGCCGGAATGGTTCTCAGCGCGTTGGTCTGGGTCAGCATCGTTGCCACACATCCTTCGGCCCGCTGGGTTGGCGTCGGTTGGATGGCCGCCGGGCTGTTGCTCTACTTCGTCTATCGGTTGTCGAGTGGAAAGAGCTTGACGAAGCGCGTCACGGTTCCACGCGAAGCGCTGCGCGGCGAAGCGATCGAGGTGGAATACGACTCAATCCTCGTGCCGGTCACCGGCAGCCCGCTCGACGATGACATCATTCAGACGGCCGGGAGGCTAGCCGCCGAGACGGCGGACGAGGATGGTTTTGAAGGGCAGTCTAGGATCGAGGCGATCTGGATCACCGAGGTGCCGATGGCGCTGCCGATAGATGCCCGCCTGCCGGAGGAAGAGTCGGCTCGCGCGCGTAAGGCGTTGACGCGTGCCAAGGCGGTCGGCGAGGAGTACGACAATGTCCAAGTTGATACAGCCCGCGCACGCGGTCGCCGCGCTGGCCAGACGATCGTTGCCGAGGCACGCCGCCGCGGCGTGCAGGCGATTGTTCTTGCGGCCGAGGAGCCGTCGAGAATTACCGGCGGCGCCTTACTGGGCGGCAGCAGCGCAACCGACCTTGTGATTGGCGAGACGGCTCGTTACGTGTTGGCAAACGCGCACTGCTCGGTGATCGTTACGGCGCCGTCGGCCGGTGACCGGCCAGTTTCAGCCGCGGCCGGCGACGAAGCCAGCCCCGAAGCCACCGAGCGGTAGGGTCACTGCCGATGTCATTCGTTCTAATCGTCGGTTCAGGCAGGGTTGGTTCGGCCGTCGCGCGCAAGCTGCTGGCAGCTGGCCACGAGGTCTCGGTACTCGACGAAGACCCGCTCTCGCACGAGCGGCTCGACGCCGGTCAGGAGTCAACTTGGGAAGCCGTCGGCGGCCGCTTTACGATCGGCCAAGCGATCGAGCGCGACGCGCTGGTCGAGGCTGGCGTTGAACAGGCCGACGTCTTCATTGCGGCAACGAACGGCGATAACACAAATCTGGCGATCGCCCAGATCGCCGACAAGATGTTCAGTGTTCCAAGGGTGCTGGTGCGCGTAATGGACCCGGCCCGCGCCGAGTGGTACTCGTCTCAAGGGATGGAGACGATCTGCCCGACCAGTTACGCGGTCGAGATGTTTGAGCAAGCGTTGGGCGAGGGTTCCTGATGTACGCGATCGTGGTTGGCGGCGGCAAGGTCGGTCTTAACCTGACGCGCGAGCTGATCGCCAAGGGGACCGAGGTCACGCTGATCGAGTCGCGCCGTGACCGCTACCTGCGGATGGACGCCGAGCTTGGATTCGTCGTCCAGTACGGCGACGGCACTGAGTTGTGGGTGCTGGAACGGGCCGGGATCCAGCGCGCCGATCTTGTCGTTGCAGTTACCGGCGATGACGAGGACAACATCCTGATCTGCCAGATCGCCCGCGACAAATACCTTGTCGATAGGTTCATCGCTCGCGTCAACAATCCGCGTAATCGGCAGTACTTTGAGCTGCTCGACATCCGCCCGGCGTTCTCGGCGACCGACCTGATCCTGCGTCTTATCGGACATGAGGTGCCTGACTACGGCCTCGTTCATCTGCTCGACCTGCCGGGTGAGAAGCTTGAGATCATCGAGCTGGTCGTCCGCGAGGGCTGCTCGGCAGCCGGCGTAGCTGTTGGTCAGCTGAAGATGCCCGAGGGGTCGATTGTGATCTCTGTGCTGCGCGGCGGCACCGGCTTCGTGCCAAAGGGTGAGACCGTGATCGAGGCAGGCGACGAGGTTCTGGTCTGCCTTGACCCGGGCCTTGAGGCCGAAGTGACAGGCCTCTTCGAAGCAGCCAAGTAGCGCCATCGGCGCCTATACTCTGCGGCTCATTGCGGGATGGTGTAATGGCAGCACGCCTGGTTCTGGTCCAGGAAATTGGGGTTCGAATCCCTGTCCCGCAGTAACTGGTCTCAGACGCTAAACGACGCCGGGAAGCCTTCGGCGACGAGTGCCGCGCCAGCCGTCTCGACCGCGGCGACGTTGTTGTAATGGCGCGCCAGAGTGGCGTTGCTTGACCACCGCGCTGCGCCCGGCAGGTCTTCGCCCCATCCGGTCAGCATCGCCAGAAAGCAGTCGGTGACGGTCATCGACTCGCCGACCAAGAACGGTCCGTCACCGATCGCGTCGGCGAGAATTGTAGCCAGAGCCGCCAGCTGCGCCTCGGCAGAACGCTGAACGGCATCGGTGCCAGCGCGATCCGCGGTGTATTCATCCGGGTAGTACCTGCGTAGGAAGCAGACCTGCACAGTGTTCGTCAGGAAGATCAGCCAGCGCAGCGCCAACGCTCCGTCGCGTGTGTCCGCTGCGGGCATCAGCCCCGCCTCGGGGTGTTGCGCGGCCACATATAGGGCGCAGGCAGCGGCCTCCGTCAGAACTAGATCTCCATCAACCAGCGTCGGCACTTTGCCGGTCGGGTTCAGCTCGTCGTAGCCAGCTGGCGCGACGTTGTTGCCGTCGTCGTCGCGCTCGACTGTGATCGTTTCGTAAGGTGCGCCGCATAGATCAAGCACGATTCGCGGTGCTGTTGCCGCGCTGCCACGGATTGTGTAAAGCGTGAGCATGGCTGCACGCTATCAGCGCGCGGGCGCCGATATGGTCAGCCAGTGAGCGGATCTTCGTTGCATCGGCTGTGGCGCCGCGGCCAGGTGGGGTGGCCGGCTGAATCGCCGATCGCACAGTTCCCCAATGCGCCTCTGCTAACCGCCATCGCCGCCTGGGTCGTTGCTCGTCTGAGCGACGGCGCAGCGCACGACATCGCCTCGGCCGTCTTCTACGTCGCGCTGGCCTGCTTCGCCTGGTGGGAGGTCAGCGACGGGGTCAACACTTTTCGCAAGCTGATCGGCGCCGTCGTTCTGGCGTGGATCGTTTTTAGCCTCAGTCGCGCGCTTGGCGCCTGAGCGTCGGCCGGTGCGGCGCTACTGAGGAAGCGCAGTGAATCCACCAGCCTTGTAGACGAGCCCCGGCAGCTCAGCGTCGAGCTGCAGCGCGAGCCACTGCGACACCGCGATCAGTGCCTCGATGTCGACTCCGCTCCCAACACCAATTCCGTCGAGCAGATAGATCAGATCCTCGGTTGCGATATTGCCGGTCGCGTTTGGCGCGAACGGGCAGCCGCCGAGCCCGCCGGTCGACGCGTCAAGGATCGTCGCGCCCGCCTCAACAGCCGCAGCGGCGTTGGCGTAGCCGGTGTTACGGGTGTTGTGGAAGTGGCCACCGACCGTCAGGCCGAGCGCCAGCGTCGCTTCCACCAGGTTGGCAACTTGGGTTGGCACGCCAACGCCGATTGTGTCGGCCAGCATCAGCTCGTCGATGCCGGCCGCAGCCAGCTGCCGGGCAGCATCGATCACCTTCTCCGGCGGCATCGGACCGTCGTAAGGGCAGCCGAAGGCAACCGACAGCGTGACGGCGAACAGCACGCCGTCCTCACGGCTGCGCTCTGCCAGCTTTGTCGCCAAGGCGGCGGCCTCAGCGACCGTCGTTCCCTGGTTCTTCACCGCGAACGTCTCGCTCAACGGGACGACGTACTGCACTAGGTCAACGCCGCAGGCAATCGCCCGCTCGTAGCCACGCTCGTTCAGGGCTAGGCCCGCGTATTCGACGCCCTCCCGCCGTTCAATGAGGGCCATCACCGCTTCAGCGTCGGCCATCTGCGGCACGCGCTTTGGGTTGACAAAGCTGACTGCCTCAATCCGTGGCAGGCCGCTCAGCGACAGGCGGTCGATGTACTGCGCGCGCTGCTCAGGCGAGAGGATCGTCGCGGCGTTCTGTAGCCCGTCGCGTGGGCCGACATCGCAGACGAGTACATCTCTTGTAGTCATCGGCCGATCCTATCGTCGTTACTGGGTCAGGCTCAGCGACGCCGGTAAAGCGCCTTGAAGGTCAAAGTGGTTTTAAAAGCAGCTTCAGCATCTCGCCAGTGATCACCGCGCCGCCCGGACTGAAAAGCTCGTAGATATCCAGATAGGCGACGCGGCCTAGACGTTTCTCGGCTTCGCTCTTGTAGATCTCATTGAGCTTCAGTTGCTTGGCGTTGATTTCGGGGTCGGCCATCTGCGGCTCGCCTGCCGGCATTCCTAACATAAAGGCGTCGGCGTCGTTGTCGCCGCCATCGCGATGTCGCGCGTTACGCCGGCGGGCTGCGTGACAGCCGATTTGTGAAGCGCTCTGGCATCGAGAACAGAGCCAAGCGTCAGCGCCACCAAGGCCGCGGTCATCGCGTGACCGATCGGCCCGGCGACGAGGTGCGGAAAAACGATAGGAAGACAGCAAACTTCGACAGTGTCGTTGGCTGGTAATCGCCACGATAGATGTCGATCACGGTTTGGCCGGCCCATCAGCACCCAGTTGAGCGGCCAGACGATCAGGAAGAAGACGACGAACGTGAACGTCGGGAAGAGCAAGTCGTTTAGGCGGGCGGTGCGGTCCCGCCGGTTGGGTCGACTGGAATCCCGGTCGATGGAAGGCCGGCGGCCTTGCAACGGTTGATCGCTACGGCAATCAGTTTCGCGAAGACGGCCGAGCCTGCGTCATTGGGGTGGAGTCCGTCTGGGCCGAACCAGCTTGGGTTTCTTGCCGCGTTGCTAGCCCAGTCAACGACGCTGAATCGCTTGTAGCGCGCCGCGGCGGCGGCGATTACCCCGTTCAGGCCAGCATAAATGTTGGTCGTGGACAGCTTCTTGCCCTTCTTCTTACTGACTCTCTGGAAGAGATTGACCCAGACGGTGCACCGATCGCTGCCGATCACGCTGATCGTCTGGCCGATCATTGTGGCAAAGGCGGATGGCATGCCGGGGTCGTCGTTGGAGCCCATCCCCATCACGATCACCTGCGGTAGTCCGCTACTTGCGGCGCGCTGGCGCAGCAGCGTCAGTCCGACCCTCAACGGTCGGCCATTCTGGGCCGAGATCGATAGCTTGTCGTGTGGCAGCAGACGAGTCAGTAGTGACTTGATTGGGACGGTCAGCGAGTCACCCTGTACGTACACCGATGCGCTGCCGGCTGCGGAGCTGCTTCCGGTGTAGCTCGATTCGACTGCAGGCCGTTTGGTCTGCCTGGCAGCCGGTGTCGCTGTACCGGTCGCTGGCGGCGCTGCGGTTGGCCTTGGGTCTTCTGGGTTCAGCGCTGTTGAACAGGCTGTCAATGCGCCGCCAGCGCAGCATGCTGCAAGCAGAGCCACGGCTCGCGTCGCCGACAGCCTGAAGCTGCTCCGCCGCTGCAGCGGCGTGTGGTTGGGCATTTCGGTCATTGTCCGGTGGCGCGAACTGCTAGGCCAGTCTACCGGCCGATGGTGCCGTTCACGCCGTTTGAGAAGGCGTCAACCAGCGCTGCGGCCGTTGACAGGCGACAGTTCGCGGTCCGGTAGGCCGCGCAGGACGTGAAGGTCGATAGCGCCGGGCGGGAAGACGTCGATCGAGTACTGAACTGCGTCGCCGTCGGTAACGTGGATCGTCTCCGTTATTTCCAGCGCGCCGGTCGTCCGTTTGACGCCAAGTGCACTTCCTACATCATCATCGGGTTCGAGCAGGCGCGGCCGAATCCCGGTGCGTGCAAAGGCGACCGGTACGCCGCCGGCAATCACTATGTCGAGCATCATCTGGCCGTGCTCGATCGCGCTGCGCAGCTTCGCGAGTGGCGGCAAAGGGACGCTCGGGTGAATCCAGTCGCGCATGTGCGCGGCGGCAGTTTTGTCGACCAGCAGAGTCCGTTCGACGCAGAGAGCGTCGCCGTTCCTGCGCAGGTTCAGTGCCTCGGCGACGTATCCAGGGGCGCGCTGCTGGCCGATCGTGACGCCGCGCGCTTTGACGACGTGCCCCTGGCGGCGAGCCAGCGAGGTGTAGGACTCCAGTACTTCGAGCCCTTCGCTAAAGGCCGCGGGAACCGCGACACGGCCGACGTAAGTGCCCGACCCCTGGCGGCGGACGATCTCGCCGTTGGCGGCCAGTCGTTCCAATGCCAGTCGCAGCGTGCCGCGCGAAATACCGAGCATTGAGGCGATCTCCTGCTCGGGCGGCAAACGATCACCGGGACGGTGGTTGCCGGGGCCGAGCCACTCGCGCAGCGCAATTTCAGCGCTGTCGACGACCGATACCTTCGCTGCTCTCGCAATCGTTGGCTCTGCCGGCATTAGCTCGCTCCAGCCTGCGCATCGGTCATGGCAGCCGCTGCTTCAGCGAGCCGCGCATCGAAGGACTGCTCGCCTAGGGCGTTCACTGCGCCGCGCCGGCCTAAAAGAGCCCGACCGTCCGGCCGGTCTCATCGATGTCGACATCGAACGCCGCCGGCGTCTTGCCGAGGCCTGGCATCTGCATAATGTCGCCACAAAGTGGCACCAGCCAGCCGGCCCCGGTGTAGGCGCGCATGTCGCGGACCGGCAGTGTGAATCCCTTCGGCGCACCAAGCTTCGTTGGATCATGGGTAAGCGACAGCGGCGTTTTCGCCATGCAGATCGGCAGCTTGTCCAGTCCGGCGTTGGTGAACTGTTCAACCTTGCGCTCGGCGTCAAGGTAGAAGACAACGTCATCGGCGCCGTAGGCCTTCTGCGCGATTGCCGTGATCTTCTCTTTGATTGAGGCATCGTCGGGGTAGAGGAACTTGAAGTCGGAAGGCGCGTCGGCCGCAGCCACGACTGCTTCGGCCAGCTTCGTCGCTCCGTCGCCGCCCTTTTCGAAGGCTTCGTTGAGCTCGGCGCCAAAGGCGCCGCCGTCAAGCGCCAACTGGCGGACCATCTCGACCTCCTCGTCGGTATCGCCCGGGCGCCGGTTGACGGCAACCACGCAGGGAAGGCCGAACTCCTTGACCAACGCGAGATGGTGATAGACGTTTGCCATCCCATCCTCGATTGCCTTGCGGTTCACCTCTGCCGAGTCGCTCTCTTCATCCATTCCGCCGTGGTGCTTGATCGCACGGACGGTGCAGACAAGGACGACTGCGTCGGGCGTTAGCTCGCCGGCGCGGCAGACAATGTCCATGAACTTCTCCATCCCCATCTCTGAGCCGAAGCCTGCTTCAGTCAGAACGTAATCCCCTAGCTTCAGGGCGATCCGGTCGGCGATAACTGAGTTGTTGCCGTGAGCGATGTTGGCGAACGGGCCTGCATGCATCAGTGCTGCTTGGCCCTCAAGCGTTTGGATCAGGTTCGGCTTGATCGCATCCTTCAGCAGCACGGTCATCGCGCCTGCCGCCTGAAGGTCTTCGCCGGTGACCGGGGTTGTGCCGTCGAACTGGTAGGCGGCTGTGATCGCGCCGAGCCGCTTACGTAGGTCCTGTAGGTCGCTAGCGACGGCGAGGATCGCCATCACTTCGGACGCCGCCGTGATGTCAAAGCCGGACTCGCGCGGGTAACCGTTGGCGCGGCCGCCGAGTCCCAGAGCGACGGTACGCAGGGCACGGTCATTCATGTCGAGCGCGCGCTTCCAGTTGATCCGCAGCGCGTCGATGCTATGCGGGTTGCCGTGCAGGATCGACGCGTCCAGCATCGCTGCCAGCAGGTTGTTTGCGGCGCCAACGGCGTGAATGTCGCCGGTGAAGTGAAGGTTCAGGTCCTCCATCGGAACGATCTGGGCGTAGCCGCCACCGGCGGCGCCGCCCTTGATGCCGAAAACCGGGCCAAGTGAAGGCTCGCGCAGACAGAGCACCGGCGTCTTGCCGATCTTGCCCATTCCCTGAGTCAGTGAGACGGCCGTTGTTGTCTTGCCTTCGCCGGCCTTCGTCGGCGTCATGCCGGCAACGCAGATCAGTTTGCCGTTGGGGCGATCCTTCAGGCGCTCGAGCACGGAGAGCTCAATCTTCCCCTTGAAGCGGCCGTACGGCTCCAGCTCGTCGGGCTCCAGCCCCAGCGTTGAACCGATCTGATCGATCGGCAGAAGCACTGCCTCTTGGGCGATCTCAAGACTGCTCTTCATGAATGCTCCCCTGTTGGTGTATGGGTGACCTTGGGACTAGTTTTGCGGCTAGTGCGAGACGGCGGCTGCGCCGAGCTCAGACACCAGCTCGTCGGTGTAGAAACGCTCAAGCTTGAACGGCTCGATCAGCTCCGGCGTCTTGCCGGTGGCGATCATCTCGGCCAGCGTCACGCCGACAATCGGCGCTGCCTTGAAACCGTAAGTTCCCCATCCGGTCGAAACGTGGAAGCCGTCGACCTCGGTCTTGCCAAGGATCGGCGAGTAGTCGGGGCTCACGTCGCAGAGCCCGGCCCAGCTGCGCAGCATCTGTGCCCGCTCAAGCTGTGGGAAGAGCTCCAGCGCATGGCGTGTTGATTCCTGCAGGAAGTTCAGCGTCCCGTTCTGCTGGTAGGTGGTCCACGGTTCGATCTCCGAGCCGATCAGGAACTCGCCGCGGTCGGTCTGCGACATGTAGATGTGCATCTGCGAGGAGACGATCACCTTGTCAAGGATCGGCTTGAGCGGCTCTGTAACAAATGCTTGGAGGATGTGTGTCGTGATCGGCAGCTGCATTCCAGCCATCTCCGAGAGGATCGACGACCAGCCCGCCGTTGCCGACAGCACCTGACCGGCGTTGACTTGTCGATGGCCGTTGACGGTCACTCCGGTAACGCGGTCGCCATCCTTATGGATCGCCGTGACCTCGCTGTTCGGATGAATCTCGACGCCGGCACGGTCGGCGCCGCGGGCGTAGCCCCAGACGACTGCGTCGTGGCGGATGATGCCGCCGGGCGGGTGGTAAAGCGCGCCCGCAATCGGGTACTCGGCGGCGTCTGTTACCTGCATCGCTGGCACCAGCCGCTGCACCTCATCGGCGTCGACAACGCTGCTGTTGATGCCGACCAGGCGGTTGACCTCGGCCCGCTCGTGCATCACGAACATCGCGAGATCGGTGTGGCCGAGAGTGAGGTGGCCCTGCTGCGAGAACATCAGGTTGAACTGAAGGTCCTTCGAGAGGTTTTCGTAGAGCTTGACCGAGGCGTCGTAGAAGCGCGCCCCCTCAGGCGTCTTGTAGTTGGAGCGCAGAATCGTCGTGTTACGGCCCGACGCACCCGAGCCAATGTAGCTCTTCTCAAGCAGGCAGATGTCGGTGATGCCGTGGTTCTTCGCCAAGTAATAGGCGGTGGCGAGGCCATGCGAGCCGCCGCCGATGATCACAACCTCGTATGAGTCTTTGAGCCGCTCCGGTGTGTGCCACATCTTGCTCTGGCGGAAAATGTCACGCATTGCTGCTGCCCTCCAGCGCGCCGCCCAGCGGGCCAAGCGCATCGATTCCAACCGCCCGCCCACCGAGCTGCTCGGCGGCGTCGATCATTGACGTCCACATGTACTCGGCGCTTGCGGCGCCAAAGCTATGAAGGAAGCTGTCGTCGCTCTGACGCAGCAGCAGGCCGGGTACGCGGCCGATTGAGCCAGGTTGGAAGCCGTGCAGCGGAAACTCGCGTTCGCGCAGGTCAAGCGCTGTGATCCGCGCAAAGGTGTCGCGGGCCAGCGGGCCGCTGACCGAGAAGGTTGTCAGCACACTGGTCAGGTCGGTCACTGAAACCAGCTCGCTGCGCGCCTCGGCCGCTGCCTCAAGCCGTGACCGCATCACGGCTGTGTCGGCCGGCGCTGTTACGGCAAGCACGCGGTCCGGCCTAACGGTCCACCACCACGCGTCTGCGGCAAAGACAGCTGTGCCGAGCTTCGCCGGGTTGCCCGCAACCTCCGTCGTGATCGCTTGAACGACTGGGGGAGAGGCAAGCAGCTCGGTGATTCCAAGGCTCGACAGTTCGGCGATCCCAACGCTCTGCTGGCAGGCCTGCTTTTCGGCGGCAGCGTCGCCGTAGTTGACGGCCACGCGCCAGCCGTCGCGCTCTTCGATCTGCGCGCCCGAGGCGACAAGCGCAGCCTCAATGTTGCTCTGGCGGACAGGGGTGAACGAGCCCTGCGGCTCGGCCAAGTCAGGGGAAAGAAAGGCAAGGCTCATGAACGCAGGCGCTCCTGGTCGGGGTCGTAGAAGGCGCCGTGAACTACGGTCGCCGTGAAGTTCTGAGATCCGTACTTGATGTGTAGCGGCGCGCCGTCCTCGCCCTGCTCGGCCGGCACCCAGGCAAGGCCAATCGCGTGACCGAGCTGCTCCGAGTAGCGGGCCGAGGTGACACGTCCAGCCGGCTTGCCGTCAACGACGATCGCCGAACCTTCGATCGGAACGTCGCCGTTGTCGAGTTTGAAGCCGACCAGCATGTTCGTCATGCCGCGCTCCTTCGCCCGTTCCAGCGCCCACTTGCCCATGAACTCCTCGTCCTTGTCGAGCTTGACGATCCAGCCCATCTGACTTTCGTAGGGGTTCGACTCAGAATCGGTGTCCTGCCCGACGATGATGTGCGCCTTCTCCAGCCGCAGGATGCGCTGTGGTTCAAGGCCGAACGGGCGGATGCCGTATTCGGCGCCAACCTCAAGCAGCTGATCCCAGAGGTACTGGCCGCATGACGCCGGGTAGTGGATTTCGTAGCCAAGCTCACCAACGAAGCCGATCCGCATTGCCAGGCACTGGACGCCAGCGATCTGGATCTGCTTGCCGTCGAGGTAGCCGAAAACCTCGTTGCTGAGGTCGGCGTCGGTCAGCTTGGCGAGCAGGTCGCGCGCCTTCGGGCCGGCGACATTGACTGCGCAGAGGCCCTGAGTAACGTCGGTTACATGGACCTCCATCTCCCAAGCGGCTAGCCACCAGGTGAACCAGCTCTCAGCTGCGTCGGCTCCCGATGAGGTCGTCGTGACGAGGAAGCTGTCCTCGGCGACGCGGCAGACTGTGCCGTCGTCGGTGATTCGGCCGGCGTCGTTGCTGAGCACGCCATAGCGGATCCTGTCGACCTTCAGGTCGCTCAACCGGTTGGTGTACATCCGGTCAAGGAAGACGCCGGCCTCGGGGCCGCTGACAATCATTTTGCCGAGCGTTGAAACGTCGATCATGCCGACGGCGTTATGGACGGCGGCGGCCTCGGCCTTAACGTCGCCGTAGTCGTAGGCGCGGCGCCAGTCGCCGGCCCACCTGACGTGGGCGTTCAGCTCACGCTGACGGGCATGGATGGCGGTGCGCTTGGCGGGAGTGAAGGGGCGACCGGCCAAGGCGCCGAGCGGCACCGTTGACCATGGCGGCCGCGCCGTTGTAATGCCGACCTCGTCAATACTGAGGCCTGTCTGGTCGGCGACCATCCGCACGCTTGGCAGCTGCGAGATGCGACCCTGCGAAGGGCCCATCGTGACGGTTGTGTAGCGCTTGCTGAGCTCAATCGAGTCGTAGCCCTCTTCGATCGCGTACTTCATGTCCTTCGTCGTGACGTCCTCGTCGAGGTCGAGGAAGGCCTTGCCCTTTGGGTTGGACTTGCGCTGGTAGGCGGGGGACGGTGCCTGCGGCGAGGGGGCGGGCAGCAGCTCGAGTGCGCTGCTTGCCGCCTTCGCGGCAGAGCCGTCGCCAAACTCGCACTCCTGCGCTGCTGCGGCGCCGGCAGCAGTGCCGCTCAACGCAGCAGCGTCAAGCTCTTCCTTGCCGGCAACTGCCCCTGCCGGATGCACGCCGGGAGGCGCATCCTCATGCAGGAACGAGTTGGTCTGCGAGTTAAAGGTCGCCTTCGCGCCGGCTTGCAGCATCAGCGACGAGGCCGGGACGGTGCCGCCTGAGACGACCAGCAGGTCGCAGTCAAAGTTCTCCTCAGTGCCGGCTTTGGCAACGCCGTTCTCGTCGAGTTCGGCGATCGTGCAGCCGGTCAACTTCTTCGAGCCGCGCGCCTCGACGACGCTCATGCCGCGCAGCAGCATGATCCCTGCCGCTTCGAGCTCCGCTGTCAGCGCGTTGGAGCGGTTGGGCAGCAGATCGGCGACGGCGAGAATCTCAACACCGGCTTTGTGCAACGCCCAAGCAGCTTCGATGCCGCGGTCGCCGGTCGTAGTGACGACGGCCTTCTCACCCGGCTTCAGCGCGTAGAGCGAGGCCAGCTTCCAGGCACCGGTTGACAGCATCACGCCGGGTAGGTCGTTGTTCGGGAAGATCAACGGCTGCTCGATCGAGCCGGTCGCGGCAACGTGGCGCTGCGCGCGAATCTGGTGCAGCGTGCTGCCTTGCCAGACCGGCACCATGCCATCGAAGTAGCCGAGTGCAGGTGCGCTGCTAAGAATCTCAACGCCAGCGGCGCGGGCCTCGTCGGCCAGCTCGCGGGCGCGCTGATGCTGACCCTGCCAGAGCAGCTGGCCGCCCGGCTCAACATCTTCATCAACCAGCACGACGTCGGCGCCTTCACGTGCGGCAGCTATTGCGGCGCTCAATCCGGCGACGCCGCCGCCGATCACAAGCACGTCGCAGTGGCGGCGGCGGTAATCGGTGCGCCATTCGCGGTGCGCCTGACTCTTCTTCACTACGCCTAGGCCGGCGGCGTTGCGCAGAATCTTTTCGTAGAGAGGCCAGGCGCTGCGCGGCCAGATGAAGGTCTTGTAGTAGAAGCCGGCTGGCATGAACGGGCCGCCGAAGAGGTCGGCGGCTCGCATCACGTCGAAGTTCAGTGACGGCCAAGCGTTCTGGTGGACAATCTTCATCCCCTCGGTCGCGCGCTCGGTCGTGGCGCGGATTCCTGGCCAATCGCCGTCCTGAACGAGCGTGTTGGCCGTCCAGCCGGAGGCGCTAACGATTCCGCGCGGGCGGTGGTACTTGAACGAGCGCGAGAAGATCCGCTGGCCCTGCGCGTAGAGCGCCGAGGCGATCGTGTCGCCTTCAAAGCCTTCGACCGACTTGCCGTCGAAGCTGAACTTGACCTTCTTCGAGCGGTCGATCCGCTCGGCGGGCTGCTGCTCAAGGCGGCTCATTAGCGAAGCTCCTCTGGACCGCCGGCCGCGCGGGCCTCGGTAGCAGGTGATACCGGCGCCTGAGTTGCGTCGGTGATCTCAGCGATAGCGGTCCAAAGAACCTCGTTGGTTGAAGTGTTGCGCTCAGCCTGGAACCAGGTTCGACAGCCGGCGCGGTGCCACCACCATTCGCGCTGGACGCCATCGGTGTTGGCGCGGAAGTAGTTGTAACGGTTCAGTTCGCGTTCGCCCGGACGGCTCTCGGGCCGGACAACAATCTCACCGCCAAAACCAAAGTCGGTGACTTCGCGGGTACCGCAGATCGGGCAATTCAGCAGGAACGACATTCGTCTCTCAATCGGTTCGCTTGATCTCCTCAACCGCATACTAGACAAATAGGTTCAAGGAATGCAAGGGCACTTGCGGGTACGACTTAGGACGCGGATACGATCGGGTCCCCGATGTTGCTCTTCGTCATCTTCCAGCAGGCGCCTCTGTGGGCCATACTCCTGCTTGCTGTGATGGTCTGGTTGGCGATTGTCGAGGTATGGAGCAAGGACACGATGACCCTGCTTCAGAAGGTCTGGTGGGTGCTGCTGGTCCTGCTCACCAATTTCATCGGGCTGATCGCCCTGCGGGCTTGGATCTACTGGTCTTCGCGGCGCGAGGGCAGGGATCGGTCCGGCGGCTAGTCGGCCGAAGGCGGTATTCCCAGCTTCAGTCGAACGAGCTTCACGGCGATCTCCAGCGACATCTGATCCTCAGCGGCGAGGTCGAGGCGGCTCAGATTTTCAATTCGCTCGAGCCGCTGGCGCATTGTGTTGGGGTGGATAAAGAGATCGTTGGCGCTGGCGGTGACTCGCCTGCCGTGTGCGAGGTAGGTCTCCAGCGTCAGTACGAGGTCGGTACGGCGCAGGTGCCGACTGTCATATTGCGCTAGGCGTGTGACTCCCTGGTAGAGCCGGTCCTCGTTAGCTAGATCTAAGTCGAGGTCGACGAGCAGCCGGTAGGGGCCAAGATTGCCGTGATGCACCACGCCACCTTGCCGGTGGAGCATGCGACATGCGTGCACGGCCCGCGAGGCCGCGGTCAGGTTTACGCGAATCCCTTCGATGCCGGAGTCTGGGCCGGCGAGGCCAGCGCAGACTCCCTCTGACTCGGAGATCGCCTCGCACAGCTGCACGATCTTCTTCTCGTCATCTGCCCGCGGCGTTGGTATGACGGCGAGCAGCCGCCCGTCGACGATGTCGGTCACAGCCGTGGGGTGTGAACTCACCAGCGCCAGCTCGGCTGTCGATAGTGAAGGCTTGGCCGGTGCCCGGGGGGCGTCGTTCGTTGCGGGAGTGACCCGAAGGTCAAGCTCAGGAAGGTCGAAGGCGACCACCATCGACTTCACATCCGGTGGCAGCCTGAGCTTCGTCCGGATCTTCTCAGCGTCATCATCGCGGTCGTCGGCGAGCGCGCGGGCCAGATCACCCAGGCTCGGGGGAGCTTCGTTGTCCTGAGCCAGTAAAGCTCGGTCGAGCGCGCAGGCGACGAGCGTTCCTGCCAGTTCGTAGCGCTCCCAGTGGCCGCTAGTCGGCGGAACCGCCGGCTGTTCGATCGAGAGTCGTCCGCTTCGCGTGGGGCTAAAGGGCAGCGCCAGCGCGATCGTGATAAGCGACCCGTCTTGTTCGACGGTTCCGTTCGTCCCAGCAGCGGCATTGTGCTTTTCATCAATCAAGGAGAACGAGCATCGGCTGCAGCCGAGCGCTACAGGTAGCGTTTTGGCAACAGCGGTCTCCAGATCGCGAACTGTCAGCGCCGCGGTGATCGCTCGGGCAGCTTGGCGCAGCGTGCTAAAGCTCGCTATCTCGGCACTCTCGCCCGCAATCTCGAGGGCGCGATCCCAGCGTACGTTTTCGGACAGTTCCATTAGCGGCGATCCTTCCAGAAACCGCAGCCCCGTGTGGTTTTTCGGTTGCGTCTGATGCTGCTTGCGCAGTCAACCCAGCCGACTTTCCGATCTGGGCGCACTCGGTGATGTGAGAAATGACCACTTCGCTGAGCGTAATTACGTTCGGTTGTGCTATTGCGTTCCTGTGGTCCCGTCGCAAGTATCTCCCAGTCGTAGGCCGCCTCTAACCGGCGAGCCATGCTCAACAAGCGTCGAGGGGGATCTCAAAGAATGTTCGAAACTTTCGCAGCTGTCGCACCGAAGCTCGAAGAGATCGTCGCCGGGCAGACGCAGGACTCGTTGGTCATCGGCGAGCAGTTCTATTTCTTCACGATCGTCCTCATGTGGCTGATCCACGTCGGCTTCATGAGCTACGAGGCCGGTGTGGCCCGTCGCAAGAACGTAATGGCGACGGTCCTCAAAAACATCCTGACGATCGCCGTGGTCACGCCGAGCTTCTACTTCTTCGGCTGGTGGATCTACAACTGCAACCAGCCCGGCCTGCCGATCGGTCCGAACTCCTCAGACTTCACGTCGCTGGCCTGCCAGGGCGGTATTCCGTGGAGCGATGCCTTCGGCCCCAACCTGACAAACAACATCAACATGATCTTCTTCCTGGCCTTCCTGCTCTTCTCCTGGACGACAGCCTCAATCATGTCCGGTGCGATTATCGAGCGGGCCCGGCTAAGTGCTTACCTGCTGCTCGCTGTTCTACTCGGTTCGGTGGTCTGGATCCTAGATGCTGCCTGGGGATGGAGCGCCGGTGGCTGGCTACCGGTTCGCTTCGGCTTCCACGACGCGATCGCTTCGGGTGTCGTTCACGGAGTCGCTGGCGCATTCGCCTTGGGCGTGCTGTTCAACATGGGGCCCCGAATCGGCCGCTACGTGAAGGGCAAAGCCCGCAACTTCAGACCCCACAACCTGCATATAACGGCTCTGGGCCTGATGCTGATCTTCACTGGCTTCTACGGCTTCTACGCCGCCTGCTTGGTTATATCGTCGACCGCGTTCCCAGGCTGGGCCAACATCTACCTGAACCCAACCACGCTCGGGTCGATCACGATGGTGGCCACTTTCGGCTTCGCGGGCGGATTCACAGGCGGCTACTTCGCCTCAAAGGGTGACCCGTTCTGGACGATCTCGGGGGGACTAGCAGGGGTGGTCGGTGTTTCCGCTGGCGCCGACATTTACGCTCCCACGCTCGCGTACCTGCTCGCGGCCTTGACCGCCGTGCTCGCCTACTACGGGGCGGGATTCCTCGAGAAACGGATGCGCGTGGATGACGCTGTCAGCGCGGTCGCCGTCCACGGCGTCGCTGGGTTCCTTGGCCTGCTCTGGGTCGGTGTTTTCGCGGCCGGCTATCCGACTGGCATAAACAACGTCGACACGTCTATTGGTGGGCAGCTGATCGGGATGGCCACCTTCCTCCCGCTCGGTTTCCTAACCGGGTGGACGGGCTCCTGGATCCTCAAAAAGATGAACCTCTTGCGCGTGCCGCCGGAGGTCGAGATTGCGGGCCTAGACATAGCCGAGTTCGACACCGACTTCTTCCCCGAGTTTGGGCGCGAGGGCGAGACGATCATCGAGCCCGACGGCTCTGTCGTGCCAGCCGGGCCAGTGTTGGATAGGGCCTTCGAGGAAATCCAAGCCTACAACGCAAACGGTGGCGGTGCCAGCCGCCCCAAGACCAATGTTTGAGTTCGCGTTGAGCATCGCGCTGATGGTTATCGTTGTCGGGGGCCTTACTGGCTGGGTGATCATGAAGGACCGGCGTCAGGGCGGGATCGTCGACCAAGAACACGAGGAGGCTTGAAATGCCGTTGCTAATTGACAGTGCCCCAGCGTGCATCCAGTCGGCGGCAGCGGTGGGCAACTCCAGCCCAGATGCAGCAGACACGGCCGACTTCATCGTCCAAGGTCCCTACGCCGAGTGCGCCGGGTTCATGACCTTCGGGCCCGGGTCGACGTACGGCCCCGATGGTCTGGCCGCGGCAACGAGCTACTACGTGCTCACCGGCATCGGGATTGCGTTCATGGTGGTTGTGCTGATCTACTGGTGCGTTTTCGAGAATCGCCGCCTTACGGGGTTTGTGAGCAGGCTCCGGTCAGGACGCGCCGCCTTAGCCCCCTCCCCTGTCGCCCACGAAGCCGATCCCAACGTAACCCCTTATAACCCTTAGGAGGAACTAGATGTCAGAC
The DNA here is from genome assembly GCA_039744215.1 of Solirubrobacteraceae bacterium. GTDB lineage: Bacteria > Actinomycetota > Thermoleophilia > Solirubrobacterales > Solirubrobacteraceae > F1-60-MAGs163. The sequence continues at coordinate 67,802 of JBCJTT010000007.1, read as the reverse complement.
GTTGAGAGCAGGGACAACGGACGGACCAAGCAGATTGAGTTCCCACCCGACGAAACCCACGTCAAGGGCTTCGAGCGTGCGATGATTGTCATCTCGCTTGTCTGCGTCGCCGTCGTTCTGTTTGTCATTATGGGTACCGACGCGGGCGATTCCTTCCGACCACAAGTCTGAAGCTCGGCCGCGCCAAGAGCTCTGGGTAGTAGGCTTTAGTCGATGGACGATCCGGATCGGCGGTCGGTGCTGCGCCACCGCGTGCGCCCTGGGCCGCTGCAAAGGCCGCGCTGGGCGGCGGTGGCTTTCGTCGCCGTAACCTTCGCCGCGGCACTGGTCTTCTCGCTCTCCTGCCAGCGTTCGCAGATCCGCATTTCCAAGGATCAGGCGATCACTATTGCCCTCCGCCAGGTTGACTTTCAGCCCACCCGGACGCAGGTCCGGTTCCTCCGGCAGGGGTTACAGGGCGCTCCTTACTGGGCCGTCTCGCTCTCCAAGCCGAGCCCGAATGGCAAGGTCTATCTGCGCCTAGCCGTGGTTCAGCTAAACGCTAACACCGGGGACGTCGCAAAGGTGATCCGAGAAAAGAACGTTTCAGTCGAAGGCGCCACGCCAAGTCCACAGAGCAGCGGACAGCAGGAAGAGAGCAAGCGCTGACCGGGCGCCGCGCAGCAGTGTCGTGGCGGCCCTGACCTGGTCGCAGGGGCCCTACCGTGTCACGCGAAGTAGGCGCGTTCCCGTAATATCGTTCAACCAAGTACTCAGAATTATCCGACGAGAGGATCAGGATGGCCGCTAACCAAACACCGACAGTTGATGACGTTCGCAAGGCCGTTGCCGACGAAGGAATCGAGTTCTTCTTCGCGCAGTTCGTCGACATGCACGGCAAGCCGAGCGCCAAGTTGGTGCCCGCGCATCACCTCGATGACCTGTTGGAGGACGGCGCCGGCTTCGCTGGCTTTGCCGCCGGCGATATCGGCCAGACGCCGGACAGCCCCGACATGATTGCGATGCCCGACGTTTCGACCTTCACGAAGCTGCCCTGGTTGCCGAAGATCGCGCGCTTCGCCTGTAACGTAACGGTCGAGGGCGAGCCGTGGCCGTTCTGCCCTCGGACGATCCTGCGAAACCAGATCGCCCGCGCCGCTGAGCTTGGCTACGAGCTGCGGATCGGCGCCGAGCTTGAGTACTTCCTGCTGCGCCGCGGCGACGACGGCTCAATCCAGCTGGCCGACCCGCTCGACGATCTTGAGCAGCCCTGTTACGACATGCGGGCGCTGACTCGCAACCTGCCGTTCGTCATCGAGGTTGCCGACAACATCACGGCGCTCGGCTGGGACAATTACGCCAACGACCATGAGGACGCCAACGGCCAGTTCGAGCAGAACTGGGACTACGCCGATGCGCTGACAACCTGCGACCGGGCCGTCTTCTTCCGCTACATGGTTGAGGCGATGGCGCAGGAGCGCGGCCTGATCGCGACCTTCATGCCGAAGCCTTTCGGTCACCTGACCGGCAACGGCTGCCACTTCCACATGAGTCTCTGGAAGGGCGACGAGAACGTCTTCCACTCCGACCCTGCTGACGATCCGCGCGGCCTCGGGCTGTCCGAGACGGGGTACAACTTTCTCGGCGGCCTGACCGACAATGCAACGGCCTACATCGCGATCACAGCGCCAACCGTCAACTCATATAAGCGGCTCGTTGTCGGTGAGCCGACCAGCGGCTCGACCTGGGCGCCGGCGTACGTCACCTACGGCCACAACAACCGTTCGATGATGCTGCGGATTCCTGACCTCGGGCGGATTGAAGATCGCACCGTTGACGGTTCCTGCAACCCCTACTTGGCGGCGACCGCAGTTCTGGCGGCCGGCCTCGACGGCATTGAGCGTGGCCTTGACCCGGGCGACCCGACCAGCGAGAACATGTTCAAAACGACTGCCGCCCAGCGCGAGGAGATGGGCATTAAGACGTTGCCAGCGAACCTGCTTGACGCGACGCGTGAGCTGGAAACCAACGACGTGATGCGTAAGGCCTTTGGCAGCCATGACGGACGTGACTACGTTGACTACTTCATCGAACGCAAGCGGCTTGAATGGACGACAGCCCATGAGCAGATCACCAAGTGGGAGCTCGATCGGTACCTTCAGCTGTTCTAAACTTCAACGTCTGGATCTAGACGTCAACGTCTGGACGATCACCAAGGAGGGTTTTGATGTGTGGAATCGCCGGGCTCTTTAGTAAATCGACGGCCTTCGAGCAGCGTCTCGGCGACCACCTGTCCGACATGCTGATCCAGATGGCCGACCGTGGCCCGGACAGCGCTGGCGTTGCCTTCTATCGCAACCCGGCGCCGACCGGGTGCAGCAAACTGACGCTCTTCTCGCCCGATGATCAATACTCGTGGGATGACCTAGCGGGCCAGTTATCAAAGGCGTTCGGCGGCGCTCATGCTCCCGAAGTCCGTGCCAGTCATGCAGTGATCGTCGTTGAGACCGATGCCGACGACGCCGGCCGCTGGGTGATCGACAACCACCCCGAATTGCGCGTCATGAGCGCCGGCCAATCGATTGAGATCTACAAGGAGAAGGGTGACCCGCGTCAGTTTATTGAGCGCTTCGGGCTGCGGGAGCTCAGCGGCACGCACGCGCTCGGCCACACGCGGATGGCGACCGAGAGCATCGTCACGACCGAGCACTCGCACCCGTTTTCGACTGGGCTCGACCTATGCCTCGTCCACAACGGCTCGCTCTCCAACCACAACCGCCTGCGTGAGGAGCTGCGCCGCGAAGGGCTGACGATTCAAACCGACAACGACTCCGAGGTCGCCGCTGCCTACCTGACCTGGAAGATGCGCGAAGGCGCAAGCCTGACTGAGGCGCTTGAGTCAGGTCTTGATGACCTCGACGGCTTCTACACATTCGCGGTTGGAACCGCCGACGGCTTCGCCGTGCTGCGCGACCCGATTGCCTGCAAGCCAGCAGTGATGAGCGAGAGCGACGAGTGGGTTGCGATGGCCTCCGAGTACCGAGCGATCGCGGTGCTGCCAGGGGCCGAGACGGCTCGCGTCTGGGAGCCGGAGCCTGGCCAGGTCTACATCTGGGAGAAGCAGCGCGTCTAATGACTGCCACAGAAACAGCGGTTGAAACGGTCGACCTGACGGATACTCCGATCCGCGAACTGAACCAGCGTCTGCATGACGCCGCCGAAGGCGGCCCACAGCGATGGAGGATCATCCATCCGGGCGGGATTCACGCGATCGCGGCCGGCGTCAACGCGCCGCTGGAGATCGATATCGACGGACACGTCGGTTACTACTGCGCCGGCATGAACAAGGAGGCGCAGGTCCGGATTCACGGCAGCGCTGGGGTCGGTTTGGCAGAGAACATCATGTCTGGCTCGGTGATCGTCGATGGCGACGCCAGCCAGTCGGCCGCTGCGACCGGCCGCGGCGGCCTTGTCGTTGTGCGCGGCAACGCCGCGGCGCGCTGCGGCATCTCGATGAAGGGCGTCAACATCGTTGTCGAAGGCAACGTCGGCCACCTCAGCGGCTTCATGGCGCAGAAGGGCGCGCTCGTTGTCTGCGGTGACGCCGGTGAGGCGCTTGGTGATTCGATCTATGAAACGCACATCTACGTCCGTGGCTCGGTCGCCGAGCTGGGCGCCGACTGCATCGAAAAGGAGTTCGGCGACTTCCATCTGGCGGAGCTGACCGGCTTGCTCGCCGAGGCAGGGGTTGACTGCGACGCGGCCGACTTCAAACGCTACGGCTCGGCGCGAAAGCTCTACAACTTCGACATCGACAATGCGGACGCTTACTAATGGCTGATCACGGCGAAGGACCTGCGGGCGGCATCGGGATGCGCGAGTCGGCGCTCTTCGACCGCAACGTAATCCATGAGATTCAACGCAAGGCGCGCGAAGGGATTTACGACATCCGCGGCTTCGGCGCAAAGCGCAAGGTGCCGCACTTTGACGATCTGCTGATGCTTGGCGCCAGCGTTTCGCGCTACCCGCTGGAGGGCTACCGCGAGCGGTGCAATACGGCAGTGACGCTCGGTACGCGCTTCGCGAAGAACCCGATCGAGCTGGACATCCCGATCACGATCGCCGGCATGAGCTTCGGCGCCCTGTCGGCGCAAGCGAAGGAGGCTCTGGGCCGCGGCGCGACCGTTGTCGGCACCAGCACGACCACCGGTGATGGAGGAATGACCGAGGAGGAGCGCGGTCACTCCGAGAAGCTCGTGTACCAGCTGCTGCCTTCCCGCTACGGGATGAACCCTGATGACCTGCGCCGGGCCGATGCGATCGAGGTCGTGATTGGGCAGGGCGCCAAGCCGGGCGGCGGCGGAATGTTGCTCGGTCAGAAGATCTCCGACCGCGTGGCCGAGATGCGCGACCTGCCAAAAGGGATCGACCAGCGAAGCGCCTGCCGTCACCCCGACTGGACCGGCCCCGACGACCTTGAGATTAAGATTGGCGAGCTGCGCGAGATCACCGACTGGCGCGTGCCGATCTACGTTAAAATCGCTGCCTCACGGCCCTACTTCGATGTCGCACTGGCAGTCAAGGCTGGCGCCGACGTTGTCGTCCTTGACGGCATGGAGGGCGGCACAGCGGCAACGCAGGATGTCTTCATCGAACATGTTGGGATCCCGATCATGTCGGCGATCCCCGAGGCCGTTGACTCGCTGAAAGAGCTTGGCATGCACCGTAAGGTTCAGCTGATCGTCTCCGGCGGCATCCGCACCGGCGCCGACGTCGCAAAGGCACTGGCGCTAGGCGCCGACGCCGTCTCGATCGGTGTCGCGGCGATAATTGCGCTCGGCGACAATGCGCCCGAATATCAGGAGGAGTACGAAAAGCTCGGCAGTAGTGCTGGCTACTACGACGCTTGGCACGAGGGCCGCGATCCGGCCGGCATCTCAACCCAGGATGAGGAGCTCGGCAAGCGCTTCAACGCCGAGCTTGGCGGCCGGCGCCTAGCTAACTACCTGCGCGCGATGGTGCTTGAGACGCAGACCTTGGCCCGCGCCTGCGGCAAGTCAGACGTTCGTAACCTTGAGCCGGAAGATCTGGTCGGTTTGACGATTGAGGCTGCGGCAATGGCCCGCGTGCCACTGGCCGGGACGAAGTGGATCCCCGGGCTCGACGGAAAGACCGGGTAGCCGGGGTGCGGATCGCAGTCGTTCAGCACCTTTTCTGCGAGAGCCCTGGTGCCTACAATACGGAGCTTGACCGCCGCGGCGTTCAGCGCAGCGTGATTGAGATAGATACCGGCGACGCGCTGCCCGACTGGCGTGAGTTCGACGGGATCATCGCAATGGGCGGCCCGATGAGCGTCAATGACGAGGATGACTTCCCGTGGCTGATCGAGGAGAAGCGCTGGACCGCTGAGGCTGTCAACGCCGGACTGCCCTACTTCGGCGCCTGCCTCGGCGTCCAGCTGCTGGCCAGCGCGCTCGGCGCACGCGTCTATCCACTGGAGCAGGCCGAGGTTGGACTGCTGCCGGTTGAGCTCACGCCCGAAGGCTTAGCCGACCCTGTGCTCGGAGCGGCCGACGACCCGCTGGTCACGCTGCAGTGGCACGGCGACACGTTTGAACTGCCCGCTGGCGCAGTTCTGCTGGCCAGCTCGCCTGCCGCGCCAAACCAAGCCTTCCGCTATGGCGATAGCGCCTACGGCATTCAGTTCCACCTCGAGGTTACGCCGCAGATGGCGCAGCAGTGGAGCGAGGTGCCGGAGTATGCAGCAGCGCTGGCAGCGACGCTGGGCGACGAGGGCGGCAAGCAGTTCCTTGTCGACGCGGTCGATCAGCACGAGCAGCTGGGCGGCCAGGCAGGGCGGTTGATCGGCGCATGGCTGGACATCGTTCAGGCCCGCATCGCCAAGTAACCTCACGGCTATGGACATCACCGCGGTTCTCTCCGTCACGGCCGGCTCATTCGGGGTTCTGATGGGCGCCAGTCCACTGCTGCAGGCGCTGCGTGCTCACCGAAGGCAAAGTTCAGCCGACATCAGCATGCCCTTCCTCGGCTTACTCTGGATCGGCGGCGCCGCCTGGCTCGCCTATGGGATTGCACTCGGCAATCCGGCGATGATGATTGCCAACACGGTTGGTGTAATCGCCTGCACGACAGCGATCGCTGTCAGCCACTACTGGCGGAACGGCGAGTCTGCGACCGGCGACTGAGCTACTCAGCCTTACTCCTGCTCAATCTCCGCCTCTTCCTCACTCGCCGCAGCGTAGGTTTTGCCACCGAGCAGCGCGACCGCTTCCTCGTCAACCGCGTCGGCGATCGCGGCCATCTCCTCGACCGCGTTGATCAGCTCGCTGGCCTGCAGGTCAGCTGACAGCAGCTCATGTTCAGCGTTGATGAAGGCAGTCGTTGTTGCGCCCGGTTCGTCTGGCCGCGTGTCCACCAGCACAAAGCGAGCGAAGCGCGTCTCGCGGTTGCGCTGGTTGACCCAGAAGTGGGCGCTGGCTGTCGTCTCCGGCGTTAGCTGAAGGTCGAGCACAAGGGGCGAGTGGATGACGACAATCTCTTGCCCATCCCAGACGCCGGTGCCGATGAATACGGCGGCAGTTCCGAGCAGTACGCGCACCTCATCGCCATCGGGGCGACGTTGAAACTCAATCTCGTTGCGGTCGAGCATTCCGACCACCATGTCCATCGTCTCGCTCGGGCCCATACCGTCCTTTCCTCTAGCTCGCGTTAACGCTATACCTACGGTCGACCGGAAGGCGCCGTTTCTGACATTGTGCTGACGGCGTCGCCAACTGAGATCAGCCCGCCGTCAAGGATCTGCGCGCGCAGGCCGCCGCGGCCGACCAGCGCGCTGAGCTGTATCCCGCTGGTTAGAAGGTTGCGTCGCAGCGCGTTGGTCGGCAGCTCAAGCTCAATCGACGCGAGATGGTCGTAGGCTTCCTGCTCAATCAGCGTCATGTTCGCGAAGCTCCTCTCGCCTAGCTCGGCGATGCAGTACCGGTCGCCCTCTAAGCCGCAGCCAGTGATTGCCTTGACCGACCGGCATTCGACCATCGGCGCCTGCGAAACAGCGGTGATGAAGATCGCTTCAACGCGCCCCGCCGCGCCGTCTTGCTGCCTATCGGCCATCGCCGGAAGCTAACGTGGCCGCGTCGTCACGCACAAGCCGCAGGCCGAGGTTGCCGGCAGCGCTTTCCGGCGTGTTGTGGCTGCGCGCGTCGACGCGGTAGCGCTTGCAGTAGGAGGCGTGACAGAGGTACGAGCCGCCGCGCTGGACGCGCGGCGCGTCGGGAGGAAGCGCCGGCCCAGTCGGGTCAAGCGCCGGACTGGCCGCGTAATATTCGGCGTGGTAGGAGTCCGAGCACATCTCCCAGACATTTCCGGTCATCTCGTAAAGCCCGTAATCGTTTGCCGGGAACGAGCCGACCGGGCAGGTTCCCGCGAATCCGTCGGCGCAGCTGTTCTCGGCCGGGAATTCCCCCTGGAAGACGTTCATCCGGTGGACGCCGCCGGGTTCCAGCTCGTTGCCCCACGGGAATGCCATTCCGTCGAGGCCGCCGCGCGCCGCGAACTCCCATTCGGCCTCGGTTGGCAGCCGCGCGCCGGCCCAGCGGCAGTAGGCGGCGGCGTCGTTCCAGCTGACCTGGACGACGGGGTGTTTCCTGCGCTCAGCGATATCGCTCTGCGGTCCTTCCGGGTGCGCCCAGTCGGCGCCGAAGACCTGACGCCACCACTCGGCCCGTTGGACGGCGCGGGTCGGCTCAAAATCCGCCGGCAGGAACATCGTGAAGACGAACGACCAGCCAACCTCCTCGGCGTCGGTGCAGTAGCCGGTCTGCTGGACAAAATCGGCAAACTGGGAGTTAGTGACGGGATACGGCGCTATTGCAAAAGCGCTCAGCGTTACTTCGTGAACCGGTGTTTCGCCGTCCTGTGGGTAACCATCGCCGCGCGGGTTGCCGATCAGGAAGCTGCCGCCATCGAGCTCGCTCCAACTCTGCGTTGTGGTCATGCGGCGCTCGCCTGCTTGGCCCAGTCGCTGTAAAGGTCGGAGTAGGCCCCGTTCAGTGCCAGCAGCGAGTCATGGTCGCCTTGTTCGACGACGCGTCCGTCGGAAAGGACGAGGATCCGGCTGGCCTGCCGGATCGTTGAAAGGCGGTGAGCGATCACGATCGCTGTTCGTCCCGCCAGCAGCCGGCGCAGCGCCTGCTCGATCGCCAGTTCGGAGTGAATGTCAACGTTTGCGGTCGCTTCATCAAGGATCAGAATTCTAGGATCTGCGACCAGTGCGCGCGCAAAGGCGAGCAGCTGCCGCTGCCCGGCTGACAGCATTGCGCCGCGCTCGCCGATCTGTGTGTCGAGGCCGTCGTCCAGCAATTCGATGAACGGCCAAGCACCAACCGCCTTGGCGGCGTCCTCGAGCTGCTCGCGCGACGCCTGGGGACGGGCAAAAGCGAGGTTGTCGGCGATCGTGCCGCTGAACAGGTAGCCCTCCTGCGGCACAATCCCCATCTGGCTGCGCAGCGAGTGCATTGTCACGCTCCGCAGATCGTGGCCGTCGACACTGACGGCGCCGCTGGTCGGGTCGTAGAAGCGGGCGACGAGCTTGGCAAAAGTTGACTTGCCGGCGCCGGTGGCGCCGACCAGCGCGACCGTCTCGCCCGCTGCGATCGTGACACTGACGGCGTCGAGCGCCGTTTTGACCGCACCGGCATCGCCGCTGGCGCCGACACGTGGCTGGTAGGCGAAGCTGACGTCGTCAAAGCGGATCTCGCCCTTAATCTGCGGCAGTGCGATTGCGTCGGGCGCGTCGACAAGGTCCGATTCGGTGTCGAGCAGTTCGAAGATCTTGTCGAGCGCCGCCATTCCGGATTGGTATGTCGTGTAGACCTGCGAAAGCTGCGTGATCGGATCAAAGAAGCCGTTCAGCGCAGCGATGAAGCCGACCAGAACACCAATCTCTACCTTTCCGTCGATCGCCTGCATTCCGCCGAACAGGATCACGATTACGACCGCCAACGCGGCGACCAGCTCGACCGCCGGGAAGTAAACGGCGTTCAGGTTGACGGTCGTCATGTTGGCCGAGCGGTTGCTTTCGTTGAGAACGCTGAACCGCTTGCGGTGGGCTGGCTCCTGCGCGAATGCGCGCACGACACGCACGCCGGACAGCGTCTCCTGCAGGTATCCGGTCAGCGATCCGATCGTCTCGCGCGTGCGTTTATAGGCGTCGGCGCTGGCGATCCTGAACAGCAGTGAGGCGACCGCCATCACTGGGAAGATAAGGAAGACGAGCAGCGCCAGCTGCCAGTCCAGCAGCAGTAGGATCACGACCGAGCCGATCAACGTCAGCGAGGCTTGGAAGAGCGTCACGATCGTGTCGGTGACAAGCGAGTTGAGTGCGTCAACGTCATTTGTCATCCGGCTGATCAGCACACCGGCTGAGCGACGTTCATAGAAGCCGACCGGCATCTGCTGCAGGTGAGCGAAGATTCGCCGCCGCAGGTCGGCCAGGGCCCGTTGTCCAACCCAACCGACGAGGAAGGTTTGCGCGTAGGAGCAGCCCCAGACCAGCAGCACACTGATCAGGTAGACAACGACAACGAGGTTTAGGACCGCCAGGTTGCCGGGAATGATGCCGCCGTCAATCGCCTTGGCGGCCAATGGGGCTGGCGCCAGCGATGCTGCGACGCCGATCACGAGCGCGGTCGACATCAGGATCACGCGTCTGCGGTAGGGACGCATCAGGCCAGCCAGACCGCGTAGCTTGCGGCCGCGGCCGCTGGTCCCTTCGAGCCGACGACGCACGTCCTCGCGCCGCGTCAGCCCCATCTCTTGGCGCTGGCTCTTGCTCATAGCCCCGCGGTCTCGCTCTCAGCTGGCTTGCGCGTCAGGAAGACCTGGTCTGGCAGCCCCTTCTCGACGATCTGGCGGTAAAGGTCACTCTCCGCCAGTAGGTGCGCGTGGTCGCCGTGGGCAACTAGCCTGCCGTCCTCGAGCAGCACGATCTCCTCTGCCAACGCGATCGTTGAAAGGCGGTGGGCGATCACGAAAGTTGTCCGCCCCGCCATCACTTCGCGCAGCGCCGCCTTGATCTGCTGTTCGGTTGAGGCGTCGACGCTTGACGTTGCATCGTCAAGGATCAGGATCCGGGGGTCGGCCAGCAGCGCGCGGGCGATCGCCAACCGCTGGCGCTGGCCGCCGGAGAGGGTCAGACCTCGCTCGCCAACGATTGTGCTGAAGCCATCGGGTAGTCGCTCAATGAACGATGCCGCTTGCGCCCTCGTTGCCGCTTCCAACACCTCGGCGTCGCTGGCGTCGGGGCGGGCGTAGGCGATGTTGTCGCGGACGCTGGTCGAGAACAGGAAGGGGTCGTCGTTGACAACGGCGATCTGGCTGCGCAGTAGCGCCGGGTCAACGTCGCGAACGTCGGCGCCGTCGACCAGCACAGCGCCTAACGTTGTGTCATAGAGGCGCGGGATTAGCTGAACGAGCGAGCTCTTGCCTGACCCGGTGCCACCGACCAAGGCAACTGTCAACCCGGCGCGAACGTCCAGCTCAATCTCGTGCAGCGCGTCACGCGAGGCGCCCGGATAGCGCAGCGTCGCTGCCTTGAACTGCACACGGCCGCCGCCCTCGGGCAAGGCGCCGGCGCCAGGGCGCCCCGTAACCTCGGGCTGACGGTCGAGGATCTGAAAGATCCGCCCGCCCGAGGCGGTAGCCCGCTGCGACAGCCCGAGCATCATGCCGAAGGTGCGCATCGGTGCGATCAGCATCAACAAGTAGATATAGAAAGCGGAAAAGGCGCCGATTGAGAGATTGCCGTCGATTACCTGGCGGCCACCGAAGAACAGCACCGCGGCAAGGCCGACTTGCGGCAGGAAGCCGATGAACGGGCCATAAAAGGCGGTCAGTCTGGTCGAGACCATCGATTGGTCGAAGACGCGGCCAACGCGGTAGTCGAAGCTCAGGCGCTGGCGCGTTTCGGCCGCGAAGGCCTTAACGACGCGCACGCCAGCGATGTTCTCCTCAACCTCCGCCGTCAGCTCGGCAACACGCTGCTGCACCTCCTGCAGCGCCGGCCGTGATCGGCGTCCGTAGCGAAAGGCGATGATGATCACGAACGGGACCGGCGCCAGCGACAGAGCCGCAAGCAGCGGGTCGGTCAGGAACATCGCGACCGCTGCCAGCGTGATCGTCAGCAGCGCCTGGATCAGGAAGACAAGGCCGTAGCCAAGGAAAAACCTGACTGCCTGAAGGTCAACCGTCGCGCGGCTTATCAACTGGCCGGTCTGCTGCTGGTCGAAAAAGGCTAACTCGAGCGATTGGAAGTGAGCGTAGATCCGCGCTCGCAGGTCAAACTCGACGCCGAGCGATACGCGGCCAGCCACGAACCGGCGAATTACCGTCAGCAGCCCGCGCAGGATGCCGGCCAGCAGCACGGCGCCAGCCAGCAGCTTCAGGTCGGCCTTGTCGCCCTGATAAATCTTGTTGATCGCCTGGCCGGTCAGCCAGGGGATTGAGACGGTCATCAGCATTGCCAGCAGCGCGAAGGCGAGCGAGAACAGGACGCTGCGCCGGTAGGGGCGCAGGAAGCCAAGCAACCTGAGGAAGGTTCTCATGCCCGAATCGGGCGGGGCGAGCTGTTCAGAGTTCGGTTGCATTAGTAGCGCTGCGCCGCGGGGCGGCGCTCTTCCTAGAGTATGGGCGCGATACTTACTATCCGATGAGCGGATCCAACTTTGGTCTTTGCGGTGGCTGCGCCTTCCAGCGCATCGTGCCCAATACGCGCGGCTCAACCTTCTCGCTCTGCGAGCGGTCAGCCACCGATCCGCGCTATCCGCGCTATCCGCGCCTGCCGGTCGTCGCCTGCGATGGCTTTGTGCCGCGGCCGGATCCGCCGTTCGACGAACCCTCGCAGCCGCAGAGCTGACGGAGGTGGTCTGGCGCGCTAGCGCAGGATGCTCGCTAGGTTCCGTTGATGGTCGTCCGGCGACATAGGCTCGCCGTCGTTGCCTTCGCAGCGGTCTCGCTAGCAGCGGTCAGCCTGGCTCCACGCGCCGAGGCTCTGAGCTTCGGCCGCTGCAACGACAGCGTCGAGTTTCGCTGCGCGACGCTAACGCTGCCGCTCGACCGTTCCGGCGCTAATCCCGGCAGCGTCAAGCTGCGGCTCGCTGCGCAGAGCCACTACCGTCGCGGCGCCGGGTTGCTGATCGCGCTGGCCGGCGGCCCCGGCCAAGGAGCGGTGCAGTTTGCCGATGACTTTGCGCAGACGCTCTCGCCGATGCTGCGCCGCTATCGGCTGGTCGTGATCGATCAGCGCGGCACCGGCGCTTCGGGCGCTCTCTCCTGCCCGAAGCTACAAACCGCCAGCGAGGCCGCGGTGCTGACACCGGCCGATGTTCGTGACTGCGCTGAGCTGATCGGGCCGCGCCGGCGCTTCTACTCAACGCTCGACAGCGTCGCCGACCTTGATGCGGTGCGCCGCGCCTTCGGCGCGCCGAAGCTGGCGCTGATGGGCGTCAGTTATGGCACCTGGGTTGCCGCGCAGTACGCCCGCAGCCATCCGGCAACGACCGACTCGTTAATCCTCGATTCGGTTGTCGGCCCGGGCCCGCCGAATGGCTTCTACCTCGACAGTCTCGCCGCCGTGCCGCGCGTTACCGCTGAGCGGTGCGCAGGGACACGATGCGATGGAATCACCAAAGATCCGGTCGGCGACCTGACGAGCGTCGTAAAACGAGCAGCGCAGGAACCGCTGAAGGGGACCGTTTTTGACCTAAATGGGCGTGCAGTTAAGGCTCACTATTACGGTGAGGATGAGATTCGAGGCATCGTTGAAAACGCCGACATCAACCCAGCGCTACAGGCGCAGCTGCCGGCGGCGTTTGCGGCCGCGCACAGTGGCGACTACGCGCAGATCCTGCGCCTTTGGCCGGCTGTCGTGGGCCGTCCGCTGAAGACGACCGACCTAAGCGTTGGCCTCAACCTGATGACCAGCTGCCTCGACTACGCGCTGCCCTACCCGCTCAGCAGCGAGACCGGCCAGCGCACGGCGCTCAACGTTGCCGCGCTGAGCGCCGTGCCAGCCAGCGATTACCGGCCGTTCTCCAGTAGCAGCGTCGCTTCAACAAGCACCAGCAACGGCTGTCTGCTGTTCCCGCCGCAGGCGGACGGCGCAGCAACAGCCGGGCCATTGCCGAAAGTGCCGACGCTGATCCTTGTCGGCCAGCTCGATCTGCGCACGCCGGTTGAGAATGCCCGGGCAACAGCGGCGCTGATTGCTGGCTCCAGTTTGGTCGAACTGCGCGGCGCCGGCCACGACATGCTCAACGGTGATGGCACCGGTTGTGTGCAGCTCGCACTCAGAAGGTTCGCTGCTCGCCGCGCCGTTGGTTCCCCTTGCGCCAACCGTAATAACGCCGACCGGCCGGTCGAAATTGCCCCTCGCTCACTCGCCGCCGTGAGCCCGGTGCCAGGAGTCGACGGCGCCGCTGCCCGCGCTCTCGCGGCAACATTGGCGGCCGTCAATGACGCCGTCGCGAACGGGTATCTGCGCTACTACGCCGGTATGGCTGCTCGCGGCGGCGGGCTACGCGGCGGTAGCTACGACCTGCGGCAAGGTCCTTTCAGTCGCCTAGTGCTGCGGCGATACAGCTACGTCGACGGGCTGGCCGTCAGCGGCACGCTGGAGCTAGCGTCGGCGGGCCCGAAGGGGACGCTTAAGGTCAGCGGCGCCGCTTCGGGAAGCTTGACGCTGCGCTCATGGCGTTCGGTCCGCGGAGTGCTCGACGGCCGCGCTATTAACTGGAGCGGCTCAGCCTCGGCTGCGAAGGCGCCCGCTCGCAGCAGCGGCCCGCCGCGGCGTCTGCTGCGCTGAACTGGCCCTTACTTCTCCGGCTTTGTGCAGACGATCGATGGGTTCGATTTGCAGAGCGCGTACTCAAAGCCGGCCTGCATCGCCGAGCGGCTGTGGATCGCTGCCGGTACGCCCTGCAGCGTTGGGTTAATCGTCGTGACGATGTAGTGCGTGCCGCTGTCCCACGCGGTTAGGCCGCCGAGCGCGGCGCTGGCGCCGTCGGCCGTTCCTTGGACCTGACCTTGCTTCAGGCCGGCCGAGTTTCCGGTCGTGTAGCCGACCTTCTTGCCGTAGGCCGAGCCCGACTTCTTGCCGGCGCTCTCGCCAGCAACGGACCCCTGATCGGAACCTGTCTTGTAGATCTGCTGGTAGCCAGCCGATCCCTCTTTGTAGTTATTGGCCTCGCGGTTTGTGCCGAGGAAGTAGCCGCCAACAGCGAGAATGATCGCGACCGCGGCGGCGCCTGCCCACCACAGTCCGGATGGCTTGCCGGCGGCTGAGCCACCGGCGCCGGGACCCCCGGGCTCGCCGGCCGATCCCCGCGGCGGAAGGTTGGGGTTACCAGGTGTTTGCGGTGGTACTGGTGGGCCGCCGGCTTCCATCATCTGTGCCTCCGTCGTGAGTGTGGCTGACGGTCAACAAGATAAGTGGCTTGGCGGACAGGTCGTGATGATCGCGTTAACGCTGCGGCGACAGTTCGTTGCGAACCGCTGGCAGCGTCGCCGAGCGTGGCACCGTCGCAGCGGCGGGGCTAATCGCGTTGCGCCGTGCAATAGCGACCGTCACCCGACCTAGCAGCTCCCAGGTTGACGGGCCGATCGCGCCGTCCGTCGTTAGCTTGCTCTTCAGCTGGAATGCCTTCACAGCGTTGACGGTTGCCAAGTCAAATACGCCGCTCGCGCGCAACTTGACCGCGCCGGCCATCGTCAGCAGCTGCTGCGCCCTAACGACCGAGTCGCCCTTGGCGCCGCGCCGTAGCAGCGGCCAGCCCGGGTCGGCCGGTCGCGGCGCCGACGGCAGAGCCTGCCCCAGCGCCTTCCAAAGTCGGGGCGAGGTCGTTGACCACTCCCACCAGCTGTAGCCGGGCGCCCTGTAGCCGGCAGCAAGCTGACGGAAGCGAATGATCTCGTTGGCCGAGGGAGCCGCGTAGGTTTGGCCGATCGGGTGGATCGGTCGGCCGTAAATCCGGTTCTCGCGCCAGGTGTGCTTCATTGCCATTGCCACTGAATCACCGATGTCGCGCCAGTAGACCTGCGGCATGTTGACTTCAGCGCCGTTGGCGCCGAGGAAGACCGAGTAGGGCAGCGAGGGGTGGTAATCCACGTAGGGGAAGCTGGTGAAGCCGAGCGCGAACTTCGGCCCGACCAAGCGTCGCAGCTCCTTCATGTAGATGCGCGCCGACCTGTAGCGGCCCTCATAGGCCGATTCGGCATCGATGATCAGACACGCGGCGCCGGCCGTCTTCGCGGTTGCCGCGGCGCGCGCCTCGCCGATTGGCTTTGCGCCGTAGACAAACTGCCAGCCGCAGACCCGCAGGCCGGCAGCCTTCAGCGACGCGACCAGCGGCTTACTGAACTGCTTCCAAGCGCCGGAACCGTCGGCCGACTTGATGTAAACGGAACGAACGCGGGCCGCCTTGGCGCGGGCAACAATCTTCGCGACGCTGCCGCCTTCGGCGTTCGGCATATTCCAGATCCAGATCGACTGGCCGGTGAAGGCTGGGTTGATCTGTGCGGCGTCGGCGCGGCCAGCGCCGACGGCGGTCAGCGCCAGCGCAGCGAGCGTGAGGAGGAAGGCGCTGCGCAGCGCGCGTCGCGCCCTTAAGGTCAGCTTCACCGGCCCCACGGTAGGGAAGTCGATTGCGTTGAAGATCATCTGCACTGCTTCTACCAACCCGCCGCAGCTCCTTTTGTTGCGTTGCGAGCACGATCAGCGCAGTACCGCCGCGAACGTGCTTGTCGTGATGGCTGACGACATGAGCTACGACAACCTTATGTTCATGCCGAAGACGACCGCCTTCTTCAAGTCGCAGGGCACCAGTTTCACGAAGAACTTCGTCACCTATCCACTCTGCTGCCCGGCCCGCACCACCTTTCTGACCGGCCAGTTGGCACACAACCACGGTGTCTCCAGCGTCTTCTCACCCGACAATTTCCTCGGCTGGAAGACGAAGGACAACAACATGGCCGCCTAGCTGCAGAAGGCCGGTTACAACACCGGCCTCAGCGGCAAGTACCTCAACGGTTACGGCGAACTGGACCCGAAGGAAGTGCCGAAAGGATGGACCGACTGGCGCGACACGATCGCCAAGCTCTCGAAGTCGAAGAAACCGTAGTTTGAGTACTACACGCCGCCCAGCCAGCATCGCGAAGACATCGCCGAGCAGGCCAACGCAGGCCCAGGCCGCGACATCGGCGGCCCGAACCCGCGTCTGCCGGAGCCGTGCGCAAGTCGCGTCAAGAACCTCGTCCTGCCGCAGGGCCCGTCGTTCGCCGAGCAGGATGTCAGCGACCTGCGCCCTGCGCTGCGGCCGCCACTGATGAAGAACACGCTCAGCCCAGACTGCGTTCAGTGCATGCTCAAACTGACGCACTACTACCAGGGCCGCGCAGGCGCTTCGATGGCGCTTGATGATCAGTTCGCCATGATGATCGACCAACTGAAGAAGAACGGCAAGCTGAAGAACACGCTGATCATCTTCACTTCCGATAACGGCTGGCTGATGGGCCAGCACAACATCAACGGCAATAAGTACCTGCCCTACAAGGAGTCAACGCATGTGCCGTTGATGATCGCCGGCCCGGGAGTGCCGAAGCGTAAGACCAACGATGCGCTGGTTGCGAATGTTGACTTGACGCCGACGATTGTCGCTGCCAGTGGTGCGAAGGCGCGGCGCGTAAGCGACGGCATGTCGCTCTTCCCGGTGATGAAAAACCCCGCCAAGGGTCGCAGCGCGATCCCGCTTGAGGCGACGCGCAAGCTGTTCGTCAAGCCGGGCAATTTCCCGAACGCTGAGAACATCCCGTACTACGGCATCCGTACGAAGGATTTCATGTACGCCCGCTACGTCGATTCACAAGGAAACTTCAGTGCCGGCAGCCCGGAGGAGATGTACAACCTCGTTGCCGACCCGTTCGAGATGACAAACCTTGTCGCGCAGCCGACCGCCTCATCGCCGGCGAAGTTGGCAGAGCTGCGCAAGCTGGCGCTGGAGCTGAAGAGCTGCAAAGGTAAGGCCTGTGTTCGCTGAGAAGGACCTGCTGGGGCGAGCCTTTGGCGATGCCGGAGGAGGGACTCGAAACCCCGACACGCGGATTATGATTCCGCGGCCCGCGGCGTGGCCGCGACCCCCCGATCGGGGGATTTCTCGGGTGCGTGCCCGCGCACGGGAGCCGTCACTGGAACGATGACGACAGCTTGATTCGTGAGCTCTCCCTTACGACCGAGCACGCAGGCGTCGTTTTGAACGGGCTGATGCCTGCACGCAGACGCATCAAGGACGGCCGTGATACGGACGCGGCCCGTCCGACCCCCCCCGTTCGTCCGGTGGAGGTGCCCGCCGTTGGGCGCCGATGAGCGTCCGCGCTAGCGTTGGTGCCATGCCCGCCGTCGCCCTGTTCGCCCCGGATGACCCTCAGGCCCTCGTCGCCGCCTCGATGGCCTGCCCGCAGTGCCTCCATGCGGCGTCGGAGGCCCGGCTGGCGGG
Source organism: Solirubrobacteraceae bacterium (assembly GCA_039744215.1). GTDB lineage: Bacteria > Actinomycetota > Thermoleophilia > Solirubrobacterales > Solirubrobacteraceae > F1-60-MAGs163. Next base: position 50,259 of record JBCJTT010000007.1, on the reverse strand, counting down.
CGACGCCACCGACGGCCACGTCGACTGCCACTGCTCGGCGTGCGACCACCAGCACCGCGTCGAGGCCACGCCACTCCAGTACCTGCGCCTGACCCTCGCGGGGGCTGGCCCGTCGTGAGCGCAGTTGGTGGGCCTGGGGCGCACATCGCGGCCCTCGATGCGTTCGTGGAGGTGCTGTCCACCGTGCCGGACGGGCACGCGCCCGACGACGCGGACGGCAGCCTGTTCTACAGCCAGCTGTGCCGCGTGATCTGTGACCTGACGAGCGCGGAGCGCGCCGTGATCTTCCGCTACGACGCGGCGCGCCGCCAGGTCCGGGCGGCCGGGGCGCACGGTGTCGACGCGGAGATCTTCGACGGCGGATTCTTCACGGTGGAATCCCTAGAGGCGGCCCGTACGGCACTCGAGGAGGACCGCGTGGTGGAGACCGAGACGGCGGGCATCGTGCCGCCCGACTACGTCGGCCTCGTCGCCGACGTCGGCCTCATCGTCACCCCGATGGCCGCGGGCGGCCAGTGGGTCGGCGTGATCATCTCCGACCGACCGGCCGGCAGCCCCGGCCTGTCTGAGCCCGAGCGCCACACGCTCTGGACCTTGGGCAAGACCGCGGCCCTTGCGGCCACCGCCCGCTCGGCGACGGCGCAATCCCAGCGCGCGAGGGAACTGGAGGAGCGCATCGACATGGCGCGCGAGCTCCACGACGGGGTCGTGCAGCGCCTGTTCGGCGTCTCCCTCGCGCTGTCGGGGGAGGGGCCGTTGGACGCGGAGTCCCGCGTACGCGCCGCTGACGAGTTGCAGCAGGCGATGCACGACCTGCGAGAGGCCCTCTCCAAGCCGCTGGGGCGGGCTCCGCGGCCCACGCAGGTAACGCTCGCCGACGAGCTGACGCGCCTGGCCGCCGGGCACGCCGACCTGGGCGTCGTGCTGGAGGAGGGCGACCCCACCTCCGTGCCGCCGGAGCTGGAACCGCTGGTGCAGTCGGTGCTGGCCGAGGCTGTGCGCAACGCCCACAAACACGCCGAGCCGACTGCCGTCCGGGTGCGTATCCGCGACGAGCAGGAGGCGTTCGTCCTGGAGGTGCGCAATGACGGTGCCCGGGCCGGGCGGGGCGCCTCGGGGGTCGGGCTCCGGCTCGCCGCCGTCGAAGCCCTGCACCAGGGCGCGCTGCTGGAGTTCGGCTCCCCGGCGCCCGGCGAATGGCAGGTGCGTCTGGTGATCCCCCGCGATGTCTGACGAGGTGGAGGGCAATCCGGACCGGCGGCTGCGCGTGCTGGTCGTCGACGACCACGACGTCGTGCACTGGGGCTTCCGGCTGATGCTGGGCCAGCAGCCGTGGGTGGAGCGGACGCTGAGCGCACGCAACGGCGACCAGGCGGTGGCTCTCGCGACCCGCTACGAACCCCACGTCGCCCTCGTCGACCTGTTCATCGGGCCCGAGTCGGGCGCCGAGCTGACCGAACGCTTGCGTGGGCTGCTGATCCCGCCGCGCGTCCTGCTGATCTCGGGCGCCGGCCGCATCGCACCGGCCGCCGCGCGCGCCGCCGGTGCGGCCGGGTTCGTCCTGAAGGAGTGGCCGGCCGCCGACGTTGCCGCCGCAGTGCGCATGGTGGGGATGGGCAAGACGGTGTTCCCGCCCGCCGAGGAGCCCCGTGGCCCCGAACTGACGGCCCGTGAGCGCGAGGTTCTGGAACACATCGGCACTGGCGCCACCAACCGCGAGATCGCCGAGGCTCTGCACCTCTCCCCGCATACGGTCAAGGAGCACACGAGCCTGCTGTACCGCAAGCTCGATGTGCGCAACCGGGCCGAAGCGGTGCGCCGAGCACAACAGATCGGTCTGCTGCGCTGAGGCTGAGAACGTCGGCCCCCCGATCGGCGGGTGCGACCCCCCGACCGGACGGTTCTGGACGCCGCCGCCCGAGTGCGCACATCCACACTGGTTTATGGTGGTTGCGTGGCCACAACCGCCTACCTCTTCCCGGGCCAGGGGACCCAGGACCCCGAGGCTCTCACGCTCGTCCGGGTACAGGCCCCCGATCTGCTCGACCTGTGCATCGACCTGCTCGGTGAGGAGCCGTTCACGCGGTGCGATGAGAGCACCCGCTTCGCCCAGCCGGCGATCCTGCTCGCCGGACTCGCCGCGTGGCGCGGCACCGTGCCGGCCGAGGACCGCGCCTACGCCGGGCATTCGCTGGGGGAGCTGACGGCGCTGGCCGCGGCGGGCGCTCTGTCCGAGCGCGACGCCGTGCATCTCGCGGTCGTCCGCGGCGACGCCATGGCCCGCGCCGCCGAGCGCGACCCGGGGCAGGGGATGCTCGCCGTGCTGAAGGGCTCCGTCGCTGAGGCACAGTCGCTGGCAGACGACCACGGGCTCGTGCTGGCCAACGACAATGCGCCCGGGGAGGTGGTCCTGTCGGGACCCCGCGACGCGCTGCAGAGCGCACGCGGCGACGCCCGCGATCGCGGGCTGCGCGCGATCGAGCTGAACGTCACCGGCGCCTTCCACTGTCCCGCGATGGCGCCGGCGCGAACCGCGTTTTCGCAGGCCGCCGCATCGGTCGACTGGCGGGAACCCGACGGGCTGGTGTTCAGCGGGATGACGGCGCAGCCGTTCACCGGCCCGGTCGGCGAGCTGTCGGCCGCGATCACCGCGCCGGTGCGCTGGCGTGAGGTCATGGCGGCGTTGTACCGTCACGGGTGCCAGAACTTCATCGATTTGGGGCCGGGCGACGTCCTAGCCAAGCTGGTCGATCGCAACCCACCGCAGCTGGAGCTCGCTCATGATCCCGTCTGAACGCACGGCTGTTTCGGTCGCCGACCCCGCCTTCCGCGCCACTACCGGCGCCGTCATCCTCGGCTTGGGCACGGCCCTACCGGTCGAGGTGGTCACCAACGAGGAGATCGCCGCGATCACCGGTGTCGATCCCGCGTGGATCATCAAGCGCACGGGTATCCGCGAGCGTCGCCGCTCAGCACCCGGTGATCATCTGCACGACCTAGCGGCCGTCGCCGCCCGTGAGGCGCTCGCCGACGCGGGCGTCGACGCCGCCGACCTTGACCTGATCCTCGTCGCCACCTGCTCGTCAGACGAGATCATCCCTCACACCGCGCCACTGCTGGCCAACGAGTTGGGCGCCGTGAACGCAGGGGCGCTCGACGTTGGCGCCGCCTGCAGCGGGTGGGTCTCCGCCCTCGCGCTGGCGGCCGCGATGCTCGAATCGGGCCGTGCCGAACGCGTGCTCGTCGTGGGCGCCGAGATGCTCGCCCGCCACATCGACTACGCCGACCGCAAGACGGCGGCGATCTTCGGTGACGGCGCGGGCGCGGTACTCGTCGGCGCCCGCAGCGGTGCCGCCACGGGTGTGGGCCCGACGTTGCTCGGCGCCGATGGCAGCCTCGGCCCGCTCCTGCACGCCGAACGCGGGGACGGCCTGATCCGGATGGACGGCCCCGAGGTGTTCCACCACGCCGTCGCGCGAATTAGCGAAGCCGCGCTCGGCGCGTGCGCGCAGGCCGGGATCGACATCCACGACCTCGACCTCCTCGTCTTCCACCAGGCCAACGCCCGGATCCTGCAGTCGCTGGTCGAGCGGCTCGACCTGTCCCCCGAGCGGGTCCTGGCCACGATCGATGAGCACGGCAACACGTCGGCCGCGTCAATCCCGCTGGCGCTGGGCACGGCCCGTGATCGCGGCCTGCTCGCGCCCGGCCACCGCGTCCTGTTGGCCGCGTTCGGCGCCGGGTTTACCTGGGCCGCGACCGTCGTCACCTGGGGTGATACGGATGCGTCCTGATGGCGCCGTCGCCCTCGTCACCGGCGCCTCCGGAGGCATCGGCGCCGCGAGCGCCCGAGCCCTCGCCGCTGACGACTGGGCCGTCGCGGTGACCTACCGCTCCGACCCCGAGGGCGCCGCCCGGACAGTCGACGTCATCCACGCCGGCGGCGGTCGCGCCCACGCGCTCGACCTCGACGTGACCGACGCGGCAGCCACCGCCGCGGTGTTCACCCGCGCCCAGGAGGCGCTCGACGGACCGGTGCTCGGACTGGTCAACAACGCGGGTGTGCGCGCCGACGACCTGGCCATGTCGCTCAGCGACGAGGCCTGGGATCTCGTCCTCGCCACCAACCTCACGGCGGCGTTCCGTCTTACGCGCGGTGCCCTGAAAGGCATGGTCCGTGCCCGCTACGGCCGCGTGATCAACATCGCCTCGGTCGTCGGGCCGCGCGCCAACGCCGGCCAGGCCAACTACGCGGCGTCCAAGGCCGGCCTCGTCGGCTTCACGCGCACGGCTGGCGTCGAGGTCGCGCGCCGCGGCGTCACCGTCAACGCGGTCGCTCCCGGCTTCATCGCGACCGACATGACCACCGATGTGATCGATGAGGAAATGTTGAAGGCGATCCCCGCACGACGCGCCGGCAGCCCGGACGACGTCGCCGCGGGCGTCGCTTTCCTCGCCTCCGACGCGGCGGCCTACGTGACCGCCACCACTCTGTTCATCGACGGCGGCCTGACCGCCTAAACCAACCAAAGGAGCACGCATGGGCACCACTGACAACACGAAGATCGAAGACGTCGTCACGAAGGCGCTGGCGGATTTCGGCGCCGAGCCAGGCGACATCAGCCGGGACGCCTCGTTCGAGGCGCTGGACATCGATTCGCTCGACCTGGCTGAGCTGGCCCAGATCGTCGAGGAGGAGTTCGGAGTCGAGCTAAAGAGCGACGATATCCGGGGAATCGGGACCGTCGGCGAGGCGATCGACCTGATTGCGCAGCGCGCCTGACGCCATGCGCGCCGATGTCGTCGTCACCGGAGTCGGAGCGATCACCCCGCTGGGGGTTGGCGCCCGCACGCTGCACGAGCGCTGGACGTCGGGCGTCTGCGCGATTGTGGGCGGCGAGGCTCCGTGCGCGGACTTCGACCCGCTCGACACAATGTCGCGCAAGGAGGCCCGGCGAGCGGACCGCTTCACCCAGCTGGCCATCGCCGCCGGTGAGGAAGCGCTGATCGACGCCGGCTGGGGCGACGGGCCGCCGGTGGATCCCACGCGGATCGGCTGCGTGATCGGGACGGGGGTCGGGGGTCTGGCCACGATCGAGGCCGGGCAGACCGACCTGCTGGGGCGCGGCGCCAGCGGGGTCTCACCCCGCTCGGTTCCGTTGATGATGGGCAACGCCGCCGCCGCCGCGTTGGCGATGCGCCATGGCCTGCAGGGTCCCTGCTACGGCGTGGTCTCGGCCTGCGCGTCGGGCACCCACGCGATCGGCGTCGCCGCCCGGATGATCGCCTGCGGCGACGCCGACGCCGTGGTCACCGGCGGCGCCGAAGCAGCGCTGACCCCGTTGTCGCGCGCCTCCTTCGGTGCGCTTGACGCCACGTCATCGAGCGGCATCTCCCGCCCGTTCGACGCGCGACGGGACGGCTTCGTGATGGGTGAGGGGGCGGGCGTGCTCGTCCTGGAGGACGGCGCGGCGGCCCGGGCCCGCGGTGCACGGATCCTCGGGACCGTCCGTGGCTACGGCGCCACCTGCGACGCACACCACATGGTCGCCCCTCACCCCGACGGCGCGGGCGCCGCCCGCGCGATCACCGCCGCGCTCCACGACGCCGGGCTGACCCCCGCGGCGATCGACTACGTGAACGCCCACGGGACGAGCACCCAGCTGAACGATCGCGCCGAGACGATGGCGCTGAAGACGGCGCTGGGGGCGGACGCCCACCGCATCCCGACGTCGTCTCTGAAGTCATCGATCGGGCACCTGCTCGGTGCGGCCGGCGCCGTCGAGGCGATCGCCACGCTGTTGGCGCTACGCGACCGCGTCGCTCCGCCCACGCTCGGCTACGAGCAGCCCGACGAGGGCCTGGACCTGGATTACGTCCCGGGCCGGGCACGACCGCTCGCCGCCCGCGAGGACGATCTCCCCGCCGTCGCGTTGTCCAGTTCCTTCGGCTTCGGCGGGCACAACGCCGTACTGGTACTGGAAGGCGTATGAGCCTCGCGCTGGTCCCCCGCCCCGATGAGCGCCTGTCGCCGCTCGAGCGCCTGGAGGTCCTCTGCGACCCGGGGTCCCTTCAACTGCTGCGCACCGGTGTGCGTTCCTCGCGCATGGGCGAGAAGGCCCGTGACGGCGACGGCGTTCTCGCCGCCACCGGCACCGTCGACGACCGCGCCGTGGCCTGCTTCGCGCAGGACGCGAGCTTCGCCGGCGGGTCGCTGGGCGAGGCCCACGCCGACACCGTGGTGCGACTGCTGGAGCTCGCGGGGCGCGGTCGCATGCCCGTCGTGGGCTTCATCGAGTCGGCCGGAGCGCGCATGCAGGAAGGCACCGGCGCGCTGTCGGGTTATGGCCGCATCTTCCGTGCCCACACCATGCTGTCGGGTCAGGTGCCGCAGATCAGCGTCGTCTGTGGCGCCAGCGCCGGTGGGGGTTCGTACGCACCCGCGCTCACCGACTTGGTGATCATGACGCGTTCGGCCAGCATGTTCCTCACCGGGCCGGGCATCGTGGAGGAGGTGACCGGCGAGCAGGTCACCGGCGACGAGCTCGGTGGTCCGCGGGTCCATCAGCGCAACGGCGTCTGCCACGCCGTCGTGGAGTCCGAGGTCGACGGGGCACTGCTGGCCCGCGACATCCTCGACCATCTGCCCCAGCACACCGGCGCCACGGCGCAGCGCTGGCCGACCGTCCCGCCGCTCGCGGGCTCGGCGAGCGCTGTCGTCCCCGACGAGCATCGCCGCGTGTACGACGTGCGCCACCTGATACGCCTGCTCGTCGACGGTGGCCGGATGATCGAGATCGGCGAAAAGTGGGCGCGCAACATGGTGTGCGGCTTCGCGCGTCTCGACGGCCGCGCGGTCGGGATCGTGGCCAACCAGCCGCGTTACCTCGGCGGAGTGCTCGACGCCGAGTCCGCATCCAAGGCGGCGCGCTTCGTGCGCACCTGCGACTCGTTCGGACTGCCGCTGATCGTCCTGGTCGACACTCCCGGATTCCTGCCCGGCAGCGCTCAGGAGCAGGCGGGGGTGATCCGCCACGGCGCCAAGCTCGTGCACGCCTTCGCCGCCGCCACGGTGCCGAAGATCACCGTCGTCACCCGTAAGGCCTTCGGCGGCGCGTTCATCGCGATGAACAGCAAGGGCTTGGGCGCCGATCTCGTGTTCGCCTGGCCGCAGGCCCAGATCGGCGTGATGGGCGCACCGCAGGCGGTCGGCATCGTCAACCACCGCGAGATTGCTGCCGATCCCGATTCCGACCGTGCCCGCGACCGGCTGGCGGGGCGCTACGCGGCCGAGCACCTGGACGTGAAGGCCGTCGCGGCGCTCGGCCACATCGACGAGATCGTCACGCCAGACGAGACGCGCAACCGAATCGCCTCCTCGTTGCAGACACTCGCCGATGTGCACCGCCCACCCCAGCCGACAAGGAACATCCCACTGTGAACTGGTCTGACCCCTTCGAGACGCTCGAAACCGGCACGCGCTTCACCAGCCGCGGGCGCACAGTGACCGAGGCCGACGTCGTGGGCTTCGCCGCGCTGACCGGCGACTGGCACCCGCAGCACGCCGACGCCGAATGGTCGGCGGCCGGGCCGTTCGGCGAGCGCATCGCCCACGGCATGCTGGTGCTCTCGTTCGCCGTCGGCCTCGTGCCGTTCGACCCCGAGCGCGTGATGGCGCTGCGCCGCGTGCGCGATGTGACGTTCAAACGTCCCGTGCGGCTGGGCGACACGATCCACGTGGACGGGCGCATCCGCGAGGTCAAGCCCGTGAGCGACGAGGCGGGCCTCGTTACCTTGGCTATCGACGTCGTGCGCCAGGACGGGCTGAAGGCCTGCACGGCGCGGGTCGAAGTGCTGTGGCGCACCGGCCATGTCGGGGGACCGTCCAAGTCGGCAGCCGCGCCCTCGAACGGCGCCAGCGTGCCCTACGGCGAGAATGTCTGGGACCTAACATGAGTGTCGAGGGCCGGCGACTGCTTCTGACCGGCGTGGTCACCAAGGATTCAATCGCCTGGCACGTCGCCCGCCGTGCGCAGGAGGAGGGCGCCGAGGTTGTCCTCACCGGCTTCGGCCGCGGCCGCCGGCTGACCGAGCGCGCCGCCCGCAAACTGCCGGAGCCGTGCGACGTTCTGGAACTCGACGTCAACCGCCCCGAGGATCTCGACGCCCTTGCGGTCGAGCTGCACTCCCGCTGGGGGGCCGTCGACGGCGTACTGCACGCGATCGCGTTCGCGCCGGCCGACGCGCTCGGCGGTGCGTTTCTCGACACGCCGGCCGAAAGCGCGCAGACCGCGTTCACGACGAGCGCGTTCAGCTTCAAGGCGCTGGCGCGCGCGCTGCATCCGCTGCTCGCCGCCGGCGAGACTCCCAGCGTCGTTGGGCTCGACTTCGACGCCACGGTGGCCTGGCCGGTCTACGACTGGATGGGCGTGGCCAAGGCGGCGCTGGAATCGGTGTCGCGGTATCTGGCCCGTGACCTCGGCCCCGACGGTATCCGCGTGAACCTCGTCAGCGCCGGGCCGCTGGCCACGATCGCCGCAAGCGGGATCCCTGGCTTCGACCGCCTGGCCGACATCTGGCAGGAGCAGGCGCCGCTGGGCTGGGACACTGCGGACGCCGAACCGGTCGCGGACGCCGTGTGCTGGCTGCTGTCGGACCGTGCGCGGGCGATCAGCGGCGAGATCCTGCACGTGGACGGCGGTTTCCATGCGATCGGCGCGACCGGCCGATGATCCTGCTCACCGGCGCCACCGGGTATCTCGGGACGCTCGTGCTCGCTCGGCTCCTCGCCGACCCCGAGGGCGAGCCGATCCTCTGCCCCGTCCGGGCCGACGACGATATCGCCGCGACCGCGCGGATGGACGCGGTCCTCGACCGGTTGTGGGCCGTCCCCGGCCCTGCCCGGCGGGCACGTATCCGCGCCTGCGCGGCCGACCTCACGCAGGACCCGCAGATCCCGGGGTTGGGCGAGGTCACGCTCGTGTTGCACTGCGCCGCCGCGGTGGCCTTCGACCTTCCCCTGGACACCGCGCGGGCGACCAACGTCGGCGGCACGCGGTTTCTCGCCAACCTCCTCGCGGAGGATGCGCCGCGCCTAGAGCGGTTCGTGCACGTCAGCACCGCCTACGTGTCGGGCCGCCACGACGGCACCTTCACCGAGGGCGATCTCGACCTGGGCCAGGCGTTCCGTAACACCTACGAGCAGACGAAGCTCGAGGCCGAGGTGATGCTCGGCGAGCGCGACGATCTGCCGCTCGTCGTCGCGCGGCCCAGCATCGTGGTCGGGGAAGCGCCGACCGGCTGGACGTGCAGTTTCAACGTCCTCTACCCACCGATGCGCGCCTACTCCCGCGGCCTACTGACGAGCGCCCCCGCCGATCCGGACGGCCTGCTCGACATCGTCACGGGCGACTACGTGGCCGACGCGCTACTGCATCTGCTGACCGCGCCCGGCGCGACCGGCACCTACAACCTCACGGCAGGGGCCCGCGCCTTCCCTGTGCATGATTTGGTAAGGCTCGCGGCCGCAAGCTTCGACCGGGCGCCGATCGAGCTGCGGCCCGACGCGGAGACCGAAGGCGTCTTCGCCCCCTACTTCGACGTGCGCACCCGTTTCGACCGCCGCAGGGCCGCCGCCGTCCTCGGCCCGGCCGGGATCGAACCGGCCGACGTGCGCGCCTGCTTCCCCCAGCTGATGGCGTTCGCCCAGTCCGACCAGTGGGGCAAGCGGACGACGGTCCGCGACTCGCTCGCCGCGTAACACCGCAATCCCAGGCCACGCTCCACGTCGCCGACGAGTTTGTCGACGGCGGACACAGCGCAACGTTCGCCTGCCTGCGCGCGGCCATCGCTGGCACCGGTGGGCCCGCGGGAATCGTGGTCCGAGCCGCGTCTACGGGCACGCCGCAGGGAGAACTGGTCTGCGGGGATGCGGAGCGGCGCGCAGGCGGTGGGCCACCGTCTTGCCGGGTGGAGCTATGCGGTGGTGCGTCGCTGGGGGGTTGCGGCGGTGTCGACGAGTCCGCTGGCGAGTTGTACGGCGTCGGTGCGCGTGATCTGGCCGTCGGCGGTGAGCGAGCGCCAGGTTCGGAAGTCGGTGGCGTGGTTGAGCGCGGCGGCGAGGACCTGTCGGCGTCGCCCGCGGACGGGTCGGCCGGTTGCCAGGATCTTGGCCGTGGTGGCCATGTAGCTCTGGAGCGGCGCGAGGGTGGGGGCCAGGGCGTCGACGAGTTCGGCGTCACGGAAGACGTTGGAGAACATCTGCTCGGCACGCTCGTAGTAGGCGTAGAGCTCGTCCAGTGCTCGCGCGAGCCGCTGGTGGGGGTCGCTGATCGCGGCCCAGGCCTGGGGGTCGGGCAGCGGGTTGGCGGCGAAGAAGTGGGCTGAGCACGCTCCGTAGAGCTCTGCTTCGGTGGGGAAGTGGCGGTAGACGGTGTGACGTTGGACGCCGGCGCGCTCGGCGACCGCGGTGATCGTGGTGCGGGCCGGGCCGATCGTGCCGTGCAGCTCGACGGCGGCCTCGGTGATCCGCCGGCGCGTCGCGGCCATCTCGTCGGCGCGCTTCTTGAGCTCGTACTTGCGCTTGGTGGGAGTTTCACGAACCATGGCTGTGCACTGAAGCTTGACAGATGGCTTGGTCGGGCGTAGCGTCGCCAAATACATCAACCAAGTGTGTTCAATGAAAAGGCAGCTGACATGACGACCACAGCGACAACGCCTGCCGAAACCCGCCTGGAGCCGGCCGGCCCGTTCAAAGTGCGGCTGTTCACGATCCCCGGCTCGCACCCCGGGGTCGCCGTGCAGCGGATGCTCGAACTCAAGGGCATTCCATATAGACGCACCGACCTGCTTCCCGTGGTCTCGTGGGGCGTGCTCAAGGTGCTGCGCTTCCCGCGCGTGACGGTGCCGGCGATCAAGATCGACGGGCGACGGGTCCAGGGCTCGACGGAGATCGCCCGTGAGCTCGAGCGCCTGCGGCCCGAGCCGGCCATCTTCCCCGCTGATCCCGGCCTCCGTGCACAGGTGGAGGTGGCCGAGCGGTTCGGCGACGAGGATCTGCAGCACTGCGTGCGTCAGATCCTGCTGTGGATGCTCAAGCAGGACGTGGCGCCGCTGCGCAGCTTCCTGGAGGGCGCGAAGATCGGCCTCCCGCACGGCCTGGGAGTCAGGATGGCCGGCCCGTTCATCGCGCTCGACGCCCGCTCGCACGATGTCAGCGACGCCGACGTGCAACGCGACATTGCGGCCCTGCCCGGAATGCTGCAGCGGATTGACGACTGGATCGCCGACGGCACGCTCGGCGGCGAGAATCTCAACGTCGCCGACTTCCAGATCGCCCCAAGCCTGCGACTGGCGATGGCGTTCGACGACCTACGGCCGGCAATCGAGCACCGCCCGGCCGGCGAGCTCGCCCTGCGGGTCGTCCCGGACTACCCGGGAAGGGTCCCGCCGACGCTGCCCGCAGCCTGGCTCGAACCACTCGGTGTCCGCTCAAGCGGCCTTTCGTAGCTCATAACCGTGCAGTCAAACTTGACAGGCGATACAGCCCGAGGTAGGGTCAGTAATCCATCGACCAAAGCTGTTCTATGAAAGACGGGACTCCAGACATGCTAACTGCCAACACCACCGAACTCGAGCTGACTCAGGTCTGGCTCGACAGCGACCCCGAGCACCAGCGCGTGCGCTGCACGTTCCCGATCAACAAGTGGGCCGGCTCCGACGACAGCGCCGTCGTCTACTTCGAAATCGAGCCGGGCGACCAGCTCCCCATCCACACCGACAGCGCCGAGGAGATCCTCTACGTCGTCGCCGGCGAGGCAGAGGCAGAAGTAGGCGACGAGCGCGGGCACCTGACGGCTGGAGAACTCGCCGTGATCCCCGCAATGGTCCCCCACGCTCTACGCAACATGGGCGACGAGACCTTCAAGTGCGTGGGCTTCTTCTCCGAGTCTGAGATCATCTCGACCTTCACCGAACCCATGCAGCCGATGGGCGCGACCGTCCTCAACCAGGGCGCACCAGCTGCTGCCTGAACCACCGTTGTGGGCGACGGCGCACCGGCGCCTCGCCCACGCCCCGCCATCCCTCTTTCATAGAGACGACAAGCAGGAGCACCGCTTCACCCCGTCCCGACCGGGAGGAAGGACCCGGCGTCCCTGACCATCGGTGTCTTCTTGTGACCCGTCTGGGTTCGTTTGCAAGCAGGAGGTCGACGGTTTGATCCCGTCTGGCTCCATTCAAAAGAACGGCCTGCAAATGCTGAGGCTGAAGCGCCGCCGACCCCGGGGGCGGGCACCGCGCGATACCTCTCGTCCGGAGCGAGAACGGGCATCGTTGGGCACGCGAGGTATGGTTGGGCGATGCCTGAGGACGGTCAGGAGTCGTACCCGCTGCCTGAGGACCCGGTGCTCGCGCAAGCGGCGATCGCGTTGCGCGACACAGGTCACTGGGGGTGGGTCGTCGACGACCGCTGGCGGCTTGTCTATGTGACCGACGCGCTGCGCCGCACTTTCGGCGGCTTCGTCGAGCTCGCACCGTTTGCGATCGGCGCTCACTTCTTCGGGCCCGAGGCGGTGGCCAAAAGCAGGACGTGGCCCTTTGGGTACAACACGAACGAGCTCCAAAGGGACTACTTCGCCGGCCTCGGCGGGTGGATCCTTGCCGACACCCCGGGTGGGCGCGATGAGCTGCGCGAGCTGGTGGATCCGGCGCTGAGTGATCTGGTCGACGAGCTCTCGCCGGCCGATCCAGCGGTACTGGTGCTTGCAGGCGGCTGGATGTGCATTTGGGTCCTCGAGGACATTCCCGTCATCGCAACGCGCCTGCGCGACGCCGCTGGGTGGCTGGCCGGAACGATGCTGATCTCCAAGCCCGCGGCGGACATGGCAACGCTGGGCGCGATGACCATCTCCGCCGATCGGCGGCACGTCGAGCGGATGCAACGCGTCGCCGAGGCCCGTAGGCGTCCCGCGGCAATCCTGTTCGCCGACCTGGAAGGGTCCTACCAGCTCGCGCGGCGCCTCTCGACCGCCAGCTACTTCGCGCTCGGCAGGCGCCTGGTTCGAGCCGCCGACCAGTGCGTCATCGACGCAGGCGGCATCGTCGGACGCCACGTCGGTGACGGCGTCGTCGCATTCTTTCTGACCGAGACGTGCGGATCAGAGTCCGCCGCCGCGCGCGCGTGCATCACCGCCGCCCGCGCGCTCCGAGTGGCTGTCCGCGAGGTCGCCGCTCGCAGCGAACTGCAGCCCGAGGACGTCGTGCTGCGCTTCGGCCTGCACTGGGGATCCACGCTGTACGTCGGGAACATCACGACCGGCGGGCGCACGGAGGTCACGGCCCTCGGCGACGAAGTCAACGAAGGCGCCCGCATCGAGGCCTGCGCCAGCGGCGGCCTGGCGCTCGCCTCGAAGAGTCTCATGGAACGCTTGGAACCAGACGATGCCGCGGCGCTTGACCTCGATCCCGGCCGCGTCACCTATGCCCCCCTCGGCGACCTGACGACCACGACCGAGAAAGCTCGCCGCGACGCCCCAGCTATCGCTGTCTGCGAGATCTAGCATCGCGGGATTGGTCGCTGGCCGCTCGCTCCCATCAGGGACCGGGCTGGGAAGAGCAGCAAGTGGCGCACCCTCAAACACGGCAAGTAGCGGACGCTGGTCGCGCCGTGACGCCGACCGCCTGACTGCGACTCACCGCGTCCCATTCGCGTCCCAAGGTCATGTCGTTAGAAGTGGTGTACGAGGCGCTGTGGGGTCGGGCCGTTGTTGGTCCGACCACCGTGGCGTCCAAGCTCGTCGGCTCTTCCAGGAGTTCGACCAAATGGAGTCTGGCTCCATCCTCCGCGGCGGCGACGTGACTCCTTGGACGTGCGGATCGCCGGGTGACGGCAGCCTTGCCTGCAGTCTGTGCGACGTGTGTACCGCGCGACGAGTTGCCCTCCTCAATATACGTACATTTAGTCGTACGTCCCGGGAGTCATGCAATGAGCACGATCGGCCTCATGACCCCGAACGTCGTGCATCACGGCCGAGCCGAGCAGACCCACGCCGCCCGCGCACAGGTCCTCAACGCCGCCTACGCCGCCACCCCGGAGCGCTTCGTTCGCCGCCCGCCGCGGCCGCCGTCTGCGCTCCCGACCGGCGCTTGGATCAACAAGCCCCAAGACCCCACCCCAAGCCCGGAGGCCCGCCACTAAATTCACAGACCCACTGTCTCAAACGACTTGACAGGTTCCGAGCCGCGCGTATGATCGGCCCATGAGCTCTGGTTCGCACGCCGTGCTCGCGCTGTCGGCCTCCGTCGCCGCCACGCTCGGACTCGCCTTGGTGCCGTCCGCGGCCATGGCCGACGCCGGCGCCGCGGCGATGAAGGCGCCCAAGTTCCTGCAGGTCGCGAAGCTCGACCTCGACGTCGCCGGGTACGTGGAGACGCGCCAGCTCACGGACACGACCAGCCGCTGCTCCCCCGGCGTGACGTACACGCAGACCAACCGGTACACGTTCGAGACGAGCAAGTACGTGAGAACGCGCCTGACTAACACCGTGTTTCCGGGGATGGACGGGGTGATCACGACGGGGTTCTCCCGCGCGGTGGGCTCGGCCAACATCACCGGCGGGATCACCGGGTTCGGCACCACGAATTACTGCGCACCGATCGCGCCGGACCCCGAGCCGGTCCCGCCCACGTGCGTGAAGATAAAAGGAAAGACGTCGGTCGCGCTGACGTCGGCCGTCAAGTCCGAGGGCAATGAGGACGACCCGGTCCCGCTCGGCGGCAATCCGATGATGTTGTCGGTGATCCGCAGCGGTGGCGCCCAGGACTTCGGGTCGTGTTCCGGTGGCAATGCTGGCATAGTCGAGCTCTTCGGCACCCCCAGCAACGCCCACATCAGCACGTCCTGGTATCCCGGCGTATCCCTTTCGCTGCCGACCGGGCTGGCCTCGGTCAAGCTGTTCAACCTCAAGCGCCGTGATCGGCTGCGACGGTCGATCGTCGTCGCCGGGCCGTGCAACTTAGCGCGCGCCTCCACCAAGTCCGGTTCGGCCGGGATACCCGCCCCCGGAGCGCTCAACGCCGACGGCGACTGCTGGATCACCGCGAAGATCGTGCTGTCGGTGCGCCGGTCTCGCTGAGGCGGGTCATCTTCTACGCTGCGGTGATGGCCCGGACGGACACCCTCGACATCGGGAGGATGCGTCTGCAGAGCGGCGAAGGCCGCCGGATGGAAGTCGAGGTGGACCTCGGCTCGTTCTGCTTCGCGGGGACGCCGTACAGCGTCACCCCGCACTCCGCGCCCGTGGTGCTGGACATCAATCGGATGACGCACGGCGGTTACGCGCTGCGCGTGCGAATCGAGCGGGCCGCGTGGCTGCGCCGCACAAGCACGCTGGTCGTCGAGGCTCAGCACACACGCGTCGTGCTGGCAGATCTCCCGGACAACGAGTTGCAGCACCGCCACGCCCTAAAGGGTGCCAAAACTAGGTTCGGTCAGGCTGCGTCTGTGTAGTACTCGTGGATGAGGCCGCCGAGGCGGTCGTGTCGGCGCAGGTCCGCGGGGCCTTGTTGCGGGGTTGCGGCGACGGCGACCGGGGGTCGTCGGCCGAGCGCACGGTGCGGTCGCTGCTCGTTGTAGCGCTGGACGTAGATTTCAAGGACCTGCTGGAGATGCCGGTGGCCGCGGATGATGATCCAGTCAAGGCACTCGCTACGGATCGTGCGTACCACGCGTTCGGCGTAGCCGTTGACCTGGGGCGTGCGGAACGGGGTCTGCAGCACCCGGACCCCGTCGGACTGGAAGACGGCGTCGAACGCGGCGGTGAACTTGGTGTCGCGGTCGCGGATCAGGAACCGAGCGTCGTCGAGCACCCCGGTCATGCTGAGGTTCCGTGCCTGTTGCGTAACCCACGGCCCGTCGGGGTTACGAGTAACCCCAGCGAGGTGCAGCCGGCGGGTGTGGATGTCGATCACGAACAACACGTAGTAGCGGCGCAGGAACGCGGTGTCGACGGTGAAGAAGTCGCACGCGATCATCCCGGCCGTCTGGGCGCGCAGGAACTGGCTCCACGTCGGGCCGATCCGACGGGGCGCCGGCTGCAGTCCCGAGCGGGCGAGGATACGGCGGACGGTGCTCGGCGAGACTTTGACGCCGAGCTTCTGCAGTTCACCGGCGATGCGCTGGTATCCCCATCTCGGGTTCTCCCGCGCGAGCCGCACGACCATCTGGCGGGTCGCGTCCGGGATCGGCGGGCGGCCGCTCGTGCCGGTGTGCCCAGAGGTCCAGTGGCGGCGCACGAGCCGTCGATGCCAGCGCAACATGGTCTGCGGCGTGACCAGGAGACCATGCCGTCGTCTCGGTGAGAGGACTTGAGCGACAGACGCCATGAACACGCGATCCCACGGCTTGAGCTTTGGCCTGGGGTGCTGGCGACGAAGGACCTGCAGCTGGTGGTGCAGCAACACGATCTCGAGATCCTTCGCAGCGGCCGATCCGGCCCGACGCACGATCAGCTTCAAGACAGCAAGAACGCAGCGGTAGATCAGCGGCCCGGTCATCCCGTGATCGTGACGAGCACCGCGAACACCCGCATTTCAGCGGCCGAACATCGTTTTGGCACCCTTCAGGCGGTCCTCGTTGACCTTCATGGACGGCTGGACGAATCGTGGCGAAGGTACCTCGTAAACGCGCTGACCGATCCTCTAGGCGTGAACCTCAGGAACGCAGTTGCGCACGGCTTGCATGGTCCTGCCACGCGACAGGACGTCGTGATCGTGATCCACATCGCGTGTCACCTGCGCCTGTTGCATACGAGCCAGGACGCCGTTCGGCACGCCTGAGTGGCTTGTCACGGTCTCGGAGACGCGTCCGCTGTAGTTAGTCGAGTCGGCGACCCGGTTGACCATGACCTGACGGGCTTGCGCAGCGAGGAGACCTGCTCGAACTTCGGGGCCGAGATCGACGACGATGACGCGAACGTCTCAAGCACGCAGCGCATCCGCGAGCCAGCTCTTGCCCGTCACCGAGGCCGCCGCCGCCTCATCGCCGAACGCGATGATCAGCTGTGCCTCGTTGCGGGTGCGTGCCTCGGGACACATCCGGGACACAAACGCCTCTAGACTCCCTCCGCGCGCACCCAGCGCGCCGTCGAAAGGAGCCGCCATGCAGGAAGAAAGCGGATGCCGGAGGAGGGACTCGAACCCCCGACACGCGGATTATGATTCCGCTGCTCTAACCAGCTGAGCTACTCCGGCGGGGCGCTGATCGTAGCGAACGGCTGGTGGCCGACAGTGGGCGGCCGTTAGCTTTGGGCCTCGTGCTTGCCAACACTCCAGCCGTCCTGCGCCGCCTGCAGGCCGCAACGTTCCTTTCGAGCTTCGATCGATTTACGATCCCGCCGCTGCTCGTGCCGATCCATCAAGCGTTTGACATCCCGCTTGGAACGGCGGCGCTCGTTGCGAGCTTCTACTTCGTCGCCTACGGGTTGAGTCAGCCGTTCTGGGGTGCGGCGTCCGACCGCTTTGGCCGCGTTGCCGTGATTCGCCTGTCGGTCATCGCCGGCGGAGTCTGTTGCCTGGTTGCTGCGGCGGCGCCGAGCTTTGCGGTCTTGCTGGTGGCGCGCACGCTTGGCGGCGTGCTGTTCGCGGCGATCGTGCCGACCGCCGTCACCTACATCGGCGACACGGTTGACGAGGGCAACCGTCAGCACGCGCTGACGCTGACGATCGCCGCGGCGTCGGCTGGCATTGCCGCGGCAACGATCGTCGGTGGTCTCTGCGCACAGCTGATCAGCTGGCGAGCAGCGTTTGTTGTCTCCTCGCTGTTGGCGCTTGCCGTGTCGTTTGCGATCGCGCGGCTGCCGGAGCCGCGGCGGGCGCAGTCCGCGCACGGTTTTGCCAGAACCGCGCGCGCCGTGTTGCGCCAACGCTGGGTGCTGGTCGTGTTGGGAATCGCCTTCGTTGAGGGAGCGGTGATTCTGGGTTCGCTTACCTTCATCTCGGCGTCGCTCCAGAAGCAGGGGGTGGGCGCTGCGATTGCCGGATCGGCTGCGGCAGGCTTTGGCATCGCCAATGTCCTTTGCGTGCCGCTAGTCACAAGGGCGATCAAACGCTTTGCCTCGGCGACGCTGATCGCTGGCGGCTCGGCGCTTGCCGCGCTAGGGCTGCTGACGGCCGCCAGCGACACTGTCGTCCCGACAGCCGTCATCGCTTCCCTGGCGCTCGGCGCAGGCTTTGGCTTTTTTCACCCGACGATGCAGCTCTGGGCGACGCAGGTCAACCCTGGCGCCCGCGCCGTAACGGTCTCGTTCTTCGCAGCGTCGGTCTTTGTCGGCGGCGCTGTCGCCAGCGCTGGCGCTGCTCCGTTGGCCGACGCCGGCCACTTCAGCGCAATCTTTTTTGCCGCCGCCGTCCTCTCACTGCTGCTGGCAACGGTCGCTGCCTGGCTGCGGTCGCGTTATCTGCGCCAAGTCCACCCGGCTGCCGCGACGCAGAGCGGTGAGGCGACGATGCTCTAGTGGCGCCCAATCGCAGCTGGTTTTGCCGATCGACGGCTAGGGTCAGGCGCGTGAGTAGGTCAGACAAAATCGCGATGGGCGGGGCCGCACGCGGCACGACCGACGGTTCGGCGGCGATCGTCGTCGAGCAGCTGGAACGTGTCTACCCCGGCGGGTTGAAGGCCGTTGACGGCGTTAACTTGGAAGTCGCCGCCGGCGAAATCTATGGATTTCTCGGGCCGAACGGCGCCGGCAAATCGACAACTGTTCGGATCCTGACGACGCTGCTGCGGCCGACCGGCGGCCGCGCGAGCGTTGCCGGCTATGACCTTGTGCGCGAAGCGCCGCAGGTGCGCCGCTCGATCGGCGTCGCCCTTCAGGAGGCGGCACTCGATCCGCTGATGACCGGCCGCGAGTTGCTGGCGCTACAGGGCGCACTGCACGGCCTCAAGCGCGCCGAGGCGCGGCTACGCGCGACCGAGTTGTTGGAGCGGGTCGACCTTGTCGCTGCGGCCGACCGCCTGCTGGGAACCTATTCCGGCGGCATGCGCCGCCGGCTCGACCTGGCGATGGCGTTGGTTCACCGGCCAAGCGTGCTGTTCCTCGACGAGCCGACGACCGGTCTGGACCCGGTAAGTCGGGCCACCCTCTGGCAGGAGCTGAAGGCGCTCAACGATGACGGAACAACGATCTTTCTGACAACGCAGTATCTCGAGGAGGCCGAGCAGCTCGCCGACCGTGTTGGGATCATCGATCACGGCCGACTGGTTGCCGAGGGGACGCCGCAGGAGCTTGGCCGACTGGTTGGTGAGCCTGGGATCTATGTGAAGCTAGTCGACGAGTCGCAGACCGAACTGGCGCGCGGCCTGCTCGCTGTTCACGGCGCCGTCAGCGACCGCCGCGCCGGTGGGCTAACGATCCGCACGGCGCTCGGCGCGCGCGCGATCGCGCCGATCGTTCGCACGCTCGACGAGGGTCGGATCGAGCTTGACGCGGTCGAGGTTGAGGAGCCAACGCTTGATGACGTCTTCCTCGCCGTCACCGGCCACCCGGCCGAAGAAGAGCCGCAGGACTCAGCGCAGTGAGCGAGTTCGCGCTAGAACGCGACCTCGCGACGCAAGGGCGCGTAATCGTTGCGCTGGCGCAGCGGGCGCTGCGAGTCCAGCTCCGCCGCGCCCAGTTCCTGCTGCCATCGTTTCTGCTGCCACTGCTGCTGCTCGCCGTCGTTGCCAGCGGCACCTCAGCGGCGCAGCAGCTGCCCGGCTTCCCGGCAACAGGGTCGTACGTTGGCTTCGTTGTCAGCGGCACGATCATGCAGGGAACACTGCTGGCCGGCTTGATGGCCGGCATTGCGATGGCCAGCGACATTGAGGGAGGCTTCTTTGATCGTCTGCTGTCGGCGCCTGTACACCGCGCCAGCCTGGTCCTTGGCCGCGTCCTTGGGACCTCCTTAATCGGAGCCGTTCAGGCTGTTCTGTTCCTCTCTGTGGCACTACTGATGGGGGCTGACTTCGATGGCGGCATCGGCGGTGTGCTGATCGTGATCGTGCTCGCAGCGCTGAGCGCCTCGGCCGCGGCCGGGCTGGGGGCCACGATTGCGCTGCGCACCGGCTCGCTGTCGCTGATGCAGAACCTCTTCCCGTTCGTCTTCGTTCTGCTGTTCACAGCGCCGGCCTTCCTTCCGCGTGCCCTGCTGAACCCGATGCTGAAGAGTATTGCCGACTGGAACCCGCTCAGCTACGTAGTTGAAGGGATGCGCGCGGCGTTGTTTGACAGCCCGGCTCTGGGCAGCGTCTGGGGAGGGCTGCTGGCGGCCGCCGGCTCGGTCCTGCTGACCTGTGCGCTGGCCGTTTGGGCAATGCGCTCGCGGGTGAAGGCGTGAGCACCCGAGGCGCGCTCTACGTCGGCGGTGTCGGAATTGCGCTGTGGCGCCGCTCGCTGCTAGAGCTGGCGCGGGTTCGCGGCGGCCTGCTGCCGACAATCGTCGCGCCGATGATCTTCATGCTCGGCAACCTCGGCCAGTTCGGCGGCCTCGATCAGCTGGCGGACTTCCCGACGACCTCCTACATCGCCTGGCTGATCCCGCTCTCCTGCCTGCAAGGTGCGGGCTTCGCCGGCGGCGCAACGGGTGCCAACTTGGCACGCGACATCGAGGCCGGATGGTTTGACCGGCTGCTTAGTTCACCGGCGCCGCGGCCGCTACTGATCCTTGGCCCGGTGATGGCGGCGATGACGCGGTCGCTTGTTCCGACAACGGTAATTCTTAGCGTTGGGCTGCTGATCGGGCCCGGCTTGACCGGCGGGCTGTACGGGCTGCTGATCCTCTTCCTCGCCGCTGTTTCGTTCAGCGTTGTGGCCTCACTTTGGGGGATTACCTTGGCGCTGCGCGCCCGCAGCCAGCAGGTCGGGCCGTTGATTCAGAACGGCGTCTTCATTGCCGTCTTCCTCTCCACCGCCTACACGCCACTGCCGTACCTGAAAGGTTGGTTGGGCGCCGTTGCTCCCTATAACCCCCTCACCTACGTGCTTCAGATGGGTCGTCAGGCAACGGTTTCGGGGATCGAACCGAGCTGGGCGCACACCTGGCCGGGGCTGCTCGCGCTGGCCGGTATGGCGCTTATCTTTGGGCTCTTGGCGCTGCGGCAGCTGCGCCGCTTCGACCGCTGACCGCGCCCCGGGCGACCGCGCCGCAGCGCCGCCAAAGTAAGGTCGGGCCGTGCCTTTGGATCCGAAAACGTTACTGACGGCCGTGCCGAACATTTCCGAGGCCGTTGACAACAAGGCGCTGGAAGCGATTGGGGCAGCGTTCGAGACCGGCCAGACAAGGTTGCTGGCCGATCCGCACAGCGACCCCGACCACGGCCGCTCGGTCTTCACGCTGGCCGGCCAGCCCGGAGAGCTCGCCGGATCGCTGCTGGCCGGTGCCCGTGTCGCACTAGAACGCGTCACGCTTGCGAGCCACAGCGGTGCCCACCCGCAGGTTGGCGTCGTTGATGTCGTGCCTGTTGTCTTCCTTGATGACGAGCGGCGTGGGCCGGCGATGGCCGAAGCCTTGGTCGCGGCGGGGTTGATCGGCAGTCAGCTCGGCGTTCCGGTCTTTCTTTACGGAGTGCTTGCGCAGGGGCGCACGCGGGCCGAGCTGCGCCGCGGCGGAGGCGCAGCGTTGAGCGGTCGAATAGCCGCCGGCGAGCTCAGCCCCGACTTCGGCCCGGCGACGGCCGACGGCGCTAAAGGGTTCACCCTGGTGGCGGCGCGACCACCGCTGGTTGCCTTCAATTTGGAGCTCGCAGCGCCCGCCACGCTTGCCGACGCCAAGCTGATCGCGGCGCAGCTGCGCGAGGGCGGCGAGGACGGGCTGCCGGGGCTGAAGGCGATCGGCCTCGAACTTCCAGGCCGCGCTGGCGTCGCGCAGGTTTCGATGAATATCGAAGACCACCGCGCGCTAAGCCTTGCCGAGGTTGTCGCCGCCGTCAGTCGCCGCGCCGTGGTGGCCGAGGCGGAGCTGGTCGGGCTGGCGCCGCGAGCCGCCTTTGACGGCTTCCCGGACGGGCTTCGCTGCCGCAACCGGGCGACGCTTGAGGACGCTCTAGGCTTCTAACCACAATGGCTCAGCCAAAGAAGAGGCGCAGCTCCAAGCATCGCGGCAATGCTGCAGGCATCGTCGAGACGCGTGGCCGCACCGGCCGCAAACTGAGCGAGCGCGAACAGGCGAAGAACAAGAAGGCCGCCGGCGCAGGCAAATCTTCGGTCAGGGCGCTGCGGAAGCCCAGTTGGCGCGGCGCCCTCAACCGCTCCGTGATCGCTGTTGTCATCTTTTCCGCCGTCCTCATATTGCTGCTCAAGCAGCCGGTCAATACGACGCTTCCAGTCGGCGGCGTGATGCTGCTGTTCTACGTGCCGCTCAGCTACTACACCGACCGCTGGCTCTACCAACGGCGACTGGCGAAGGACGCCGGCGGCAAGCAGGGGAAGCGCTAAGGCGTGGAGATTCAGGTGTTGACGGTCGGGCCGGTGCAGGAGAACTGCTACCTGCTGCGCAGCGGGCCTGACGCCAAGAGCGCGCTGCTGATCGATCCGGGGGAGGAAGCCGAACGGATTCTTGAAGCGATTGAGGCGCTCGGCGTCGAGCTTGAGGCAATCCTGCTTACGCACACCCACTTCGACCACGTCGGCGCTGTTGCGCCGATCGCCCGTGTGACCGGCGCGCCGGTTTACTGCCCCGAACTTGAAGGTCACGTGCTGGCCGACATCATGACTTACGTTCCATGGGAGGGGATTGGCCCGTATGAAAACTGGCAGGCCGAGGAGTTCGTCGGCGGCGGCGAGCGGCTTGACCTCGCCGGCTTTGAGATCGAGGTTTTCTTTACGCCCGGCCACAGTCCCGGCCACGTCACATACGCCTTCTGCGACCCTGATGATCCGAACGGCGGCTACGTGCTGGCCAGTGGCGACGTGCTCTTCCAAGGCTCAGTTGGACGGACCGACCTGCCAGGCGCCGATCACGGCGAGCTGATGAAGTCGTTGGCGATGCTGGCCGAGACCTTTGCCGACGAGACGCCGGTGCTGCCGGGCCACATGGGGATCACGACGATCGGCCAAGAACGCGCGACAAACCCCTTCATGCAGGACCTCCCAAGCCCGTCATGAGCGAGCAGATTCAGTCGCCGCGTGGCACATTCGACATCCTCCCCCAGCAGGCGCCGCTGCGTCTGGCGGTTGAGAAGGTCGCCCGTTCGGTGCTCGAGAGTGCCGGTTACCAGAGGATTGAAACACCGGCCTTTGAGTCGACCGAGCTGTTCACGCGCAGCGTCGGCGAAGCGACCGACATCGTCCAGAAGGAGATGTACACGTTCACCGACGGCGGCGGCCGTTCGTTGACGCTGAGGCCCGAGCTGACGGCGCCAATCGTCCGCGCCTACCTGCAGCACGGAATGCACAAGCTGCCCCAGCCGGTCAAGCTCTGGTACCTGTCGAGTTGCTTCAGGTACGAGCGCGCCCAGAAGGGCCGCTACCGCCAGTTTTGGCAGGTTGGCGCTGAGGCAATCGGCTCCGACGACCCGGCCGTTGACGGCGAATCGATTGCTCTTCTGGCGACCGTGCTCGAGCAGCTCGGTGTTGGTGGCTTGCAGCTACGGATCGGCAGCCTCGGCGGCGCGGCCGCGCGTGAGCGCTACCGCGAGCTGCTGAAAAGCTACCTGCGTGATAACGAGGATCGACTAGCCGAAGATGTTCGCGCCCGGATTGAGCTGAACCCACTGCGCGCCTTTGACGCCGCTGACGAGGACACACGGGCAGTGATGGCCGGAGCGCCGCTGCTGCTCGACCACCTTGATCAGGAAGACCTAGATCACTTCGCGCAGGTCAGGGCACTGCTTGACGCTATTGAGCTGCCTTACGTGGTCGACGCAAGCTTGGTGCGTGGGCTCGATTACTACGCGCGAACGGTCTTTGAGTTCAGCTCCGACGCGCTCGGCGCTCAGAGCGGCGTTGGCGGCGGCGGTCGCTACGACGGTCTGGCCGAGCAGATTTACGGACCGCCAACTCCGGGCGTCGGCTGGGCGGCAGGGATTGACCGAATCCTGCTGGTCGCTGAGCATCGCCCCGAACCGCAGCCGCTGACGCTGCTGTTCGTTGCGCTCGGCGACGACAGCGAGGCAACCCGGATCAGTGGTTTTGCCCTCAGCAACTCGGCCCGCCGCGCCGGGATCCCAACGCAGATCGAGCTGGCCGGCCGCTCGATCAAGGGCCAGCTCAAGCACGCCGACCGCCTTGACGCCCGCTACATCGCCGTCGTTGGCGACAATCGGATTGAGCTGAAGGACCGTGAGAGCGGCGAGCAGACAGCCTTCGACGGCGTTGATCAGGTAATCGCCGCAGTGCTGCGCGGCCGGAGGATCGCCTGATGCGCCCGCCGTCTGCGAACGAGTACCGCGACAGCTGGTGCGGCGAGCTCGGCGAAGCTGAGGTTGGCCGGCAGGTCCGCGTCGCCGGCTGGGTCCACCGGCGCCGTGATCACGGCGGCTTGATCTTCATCGACCTGCGGGACCGCTCCGGTCTGCTGCAGCTCGTCTTTCATCCAGACCGCGGCGCCGAGCTGTTTGCTCTGGCCGAGGCGCTGCGACCTGAGCACGTGATCAGTGCCAGCGGCGCGCTGATCGAGCGCGGCGTTGCGAACGTCAACGCCGAGATGGCAACCGGCACGGTCGAGCTGGAAGTGGCCGACGCTGAGGCGCTGGCGCACAGTAAAACGCCGCCGTTTGCGATCGACGACGACGGCCCGGTCGACGAGACGACGCGGCTGCGTTACCGCTGGCTTGATCTGCGCCGCGAAGCGATGCAGCAGTCGATGATCACGCGCGCGCTGATCACGCAGACGTTGCGCGATCAGCTCGTCCAGCGTGATTTCCTTGAGATTGAGACGCCGATCCTGACAAAGTCGACGCCGGAGGGAGCACGCGACTTTCTAGTGCCAAGCCGGATGAACCCTGGCGACTGGTACGCGCTGCCGCAGTCGCCGCAGCTCTTCAAGCAGTTGCTGATGATCGCTGGCTATGAGCGCTACTTCCAGATTGCCCGTTGCTTCCGTGATGAGGACCTGCGCGCCGACCGTCAGCCAGAGTTCACGCAGCTTGATATTGAGATGGCGTTCGTCGCTGAAGACGACGTAATCGAGTTGAGCGAGGCGGCGATTACGGCGGCCTTTGGAGCGACCGGCTTTGCGCTGGTGCCGGCGCCGTGGCCGCGGCTGCCTTACGACGAGGCAATGCTTCGATTCGGCAGTGACTGCCCCGACCTGCGCTTCGGAATGGAGATCAGTGACGTCAGTGAGCAGCTGCGCGGTTCTGAGTTCAAGGTCTTTGAGTCGGTGCTATCCGGCGGCGGCGTTGTGCGGGCACTGAACGCTGGTCAGCGCGAGTTGTCGCGCTCTGAACTTGACGGACTAAATGAGATTGTTCAGGTTCACGGCGCCAAGGCGGTCGCGCCGATCATCGCCGGTGACGGTGGCTGGAGCGGCAACCTGGCGAAGTTCTTTAGCGCCGAGCAGATCAACGCAGTCAATGCCCAGCTTGGCGCCGCTGACGGCGACCTACTCTGCTTCGTCGCCGACAGCGAACCGGTCGCCGCGGCGGCGATCGGCGCGCTGCGGCTCGACCTCGGCCAGCGGTTTGGGCTGATCAACGAGGCTGAACACGCCGCCTGCTGGGTTGTCGACTTCCCAATGTTTGAAGCCGACGCCCAGAGCGGCGGACTGACGGCGCTCCATCACCCGTTTACGGCGCCGCAGGGCGACCTTGAGGATCCGGCGTCGCTGCGCTCACGCGCCTACGACCTGGTCGTCGACGGGGTTGAGCTTGGCGGCGGCTCGATCCGTATCAACACGCCGGAGCTTCAGTCTCGCGTGTTCGAGGCGATTGGGCTCGATCCGGCTGAGGCGCAGGCGCGCTTTGGCTTTCTGCTCGACGCGCTGCAGTACGGTGCACCGCCGCACGGCGGCATCGCCTTTGGGATTGACCGGATCGTTGCCTTGGTCTGCGGCCGCGAATCGATCCGCGATGTGATCGCCTTTCCGAAGACAGCCAGTGGTTCAGACCCGCTTACCGGCGCGCCGGCGCCGGCCGACGCACGGCAGCTGCGCGACCTCGCAATCAAGTCGCTGGCACCACCACCTGGCGTTGACTAGCGGCTGCGGGTCCTAGACTGCTGGTCGATGGCTGATGAGCGTTTCGAAGACCACCTGAACCACCCGCGTGGGCTGGGCGACGTGCCTGAGGGCGCGTACTGCGGCGCCGCGGGCGGCGCCGTCTGCGGTGACCTCGTGCGGATCGCGATTAGAGTCGAAGACGATCGCGTAGCTGAGGTGACGTTTGCCGCGTCGGGCTGCGGCGCCGCTAGTGCCGCTGCCAGCGCCGCGGTCGAGCTGGTTGACGGCAGCCCCGTTCTTGACGCGGCGCGGATCGGCGCGCACGACGTCGCAAATCAGCTGGGCGGCCTGAGCGCCGGTAAGTTCCACGCCGCTGAGTTGGCAGCTGACGCGCTGGCGGGCGCGCTCGGCGCCGCCGTCGCAGCCGATGCCAAGTTGGCAGCGGTCCCCGGCCGCGTTCTCGTTGCGATGAGCGGCGGCGTTGACAGCGCCGTTGCCGCGCAGCTCTGCTCCGAGCGGTCGGGCGTACCCCCGGTCGCCGTTACGTTGGAGCTTTGGCGTGACGAGCAGAATGACGCTGAAGACAGCTGCTGCTCAGCCAGCGCTGTCAAGCGGGCCCGATCGTTGGCGCATGGGCTCGGGCTCGCTCATCTGACGCTCGATCTACGCGAGTCGTTCCGGACCGGCGTTGTCGAACCCTGGATCGCCGGTCACGCCGCCGGCGTGACGCCGAACCCGTGCGTGCGCTGCAACGGTGAAGTGCGGCTCGACGCGATGCTCGCGCTGGCTTCTCGACTGGGCGCGGCGCAGCTGGCGACCGGTCACTACGCGCGCGTCGGGCCTGAGGGTCTGCTGCGGACAGCCGTCGATCCGGCAAAAGATCAGAGCTACATGCTCGCCGCGCTGGCACCGGAGTCGGTCGCGCGGATGCTCTTTCCGCTTGGCGCAATGACCAAACCTGAGGTCCGTCAGTTCGCCGAGCAGAGGGGTCTGGCGGTCGCGCAGACGCCCGACTCGCAGGATCTTTGCTTCCTCGCAGGCACCTCCGGCGACGCCTTCCTCGCCCGTCACGGCGGCATCGCTGATCGTCCCGGCCGGATCATCAACGGCGCCGGCGAACTGCTTGGCAGTCACCTTGGCGCGCACCGTTTTACCGTCGGTCAGCGGCGCGGCCTGCAGATCGGTGGTTCGCCCGAGCCGCTCTACGTCACGGCGACCGACGCCGCCAGCAACACGGTGACGGTTGGGCGGTGCGACGAGCTGCATCGCAAACAGCTGTCGCTGATCGACCTGAGGCTCTATCGATCAGCCGAAAGCGTTGACCATGCGCGGCTACGTTCGCACGCGCCGGCGCTTCAGTGCACACTTAATGGCGACGTTCTTGAGTTCGAAAAGTCGGCTTGGGCGCCGGCGCCGGGGCAGACCGCAGTACTGCTAAGCGGTGATCGTGTCGTGGGATCCGCGACAATCGTAAAATGAGCAGTCGCAGCTCCGATCAGGTCCGTTCAACATTCCTCGACTTTTTCGAAGCGAACGGACACATGCTGCGCCCGTCCGGGTCGTTGGTGCCGGCTTCGTTTGACTCGTCAGTGCTGCTGACAACGGCCGGCATGCATCCGCTGAAGGAGTACTTCATGGGCTTGGAGGCGCCACCGGCGACGCGGCTGACGAGCTGCCAGAAGTGCTTCCGAGCGACCGACATCGGCAATGTAGGGAACACCTCGCGCCACCTGACCTTCTTCGAAATGCTCGGCAACTTCTCGCTTGGTGATTACTTCAAAGAGGGCGCGGTCGAGTTCGCCTGGAAGCTATCGCTGGAGGGATTTGGCTTTGATCCTGAGAAGATCTGGATCAGCGTTTTTGAAGGCGACGATGAGCTTGGCCTCGGGCCGGATGAGGAGGCGATCGCAGCCTGGCAGGCAGTCGGCGTGCCGAGCGAGCGGATCGTTCTCTGTCCGCGCTCTGAGAACTTCTGGCAGGCCGGGCCGGTCGGGCCGTGCGGTCCCTGTAGCGAGCTCTACCTCGACCGCGGCGAGCAGTTTGGCGGGCCCAACGACCTGCCGGGCGGTGAGAACGATCGCTTCCTTGAGTACTGGAACCTCGTTTTCATGGAGTTCGCTCAGCAGCCCGCCGGCGTGCTGACGGCTCTGCCTGCCCGCAATATCGACACCGGCGCTGGCCTCAACCGGCTGGCGTTGATTGAGCAGGGAGTCGAAAGCATCTTCGAGACCGATCAGTTTGCCGGGCTGATGGCGTTGGGCCGTGAGCTGGCTAGCGGTGAAGCCGACCAGCGTGCGCTGCGGATCCTCGCCGACCATTCACGAGCGATGACCTTTCTGATCGCCGACGGCGTTGTCCCGTCGAACGAGGAGCGTGGTTACATCTTGCGGCGCGTGATGCGCCGTGCGATCCAACAGGGGCGCAGAATTGGGATTGACGGTGTCTTTCTGCCGGCATTTGCCGAGCAGGTGATCGACGTGATGGGTGAGGCCTACCCCGAGCTGCGGCAGCGCAGCAAGACGATTCTTGAGTGGGTGCGCGGTGAGGAAGAGAGCTTTGGCCGAACGCTCGAGCAGGGCAGCGGCTTGCTCGACCAGTTGCTCGACGCCGGTGAGCTGAGCGGTGAGGACGCCTTCCGACTGCACGACACCTTCGGCTTTCCAATCGAGCTGACGCGCGAGTTGGCGCAGGAGCGGGGCGTTCCGTTCAATCAAGAAGAACAGTTTGACCTCCTAATGAGTGAACAGCGCAGCCGCTCGTCGGCCGGCACCGGTGATCGCAAGGTCGGCGCTTCGGCCGAGGCCGTGCGCGCCGTCGGCGGCGACGCGGTGCACTTCGTCGGCTACGAGACGCTCAGCGTTCGTACAACTGTCACTGCCGTCGCTGAGGATCAGGGCCGCACGCTCGTCAAGCTTGCCGATTCGCCGTTTTACGCTGGAGGCGGCGGCCAGGCGGCCGACAGCGGCCTGCTGCGTTCGCTGGGCGGCGACACGATTGCGACCGTGGTTGGGGTGGTGCGCGGCGGCGACGATCAGGCGCTGGTGGTCGAAGCGAATGGAGAGCCGCTGGAAGCCGGTACCGAGCTGCTCGCTGAAGTCGCCGCAACGGCCCGTCACGCAACCGAGTGCAACCACACTGCGACCCACTTGCTGCACGCGGCGCTGCGCGAGCGGCTCGGCGACCACGTTCGCCAGGCTGGCTCGTACGTCGGCCCCGACAAGCTGCGCTTCGATTTCACGCACTCCGGCCGGCTCAGCGATGAAGATCGCCAAGCGGTTGAGGATCGGGTCAATCAGCGGATCCTCGAAAGCCTTAACGTGCGCGCGATTACGACGACGATCGATCAAGCGCAGCAGCTCGGCGCGATGGCGTTGTTCGGTGAGAAGTACGGCGAGATTGTGCGAATGGTTGAGATTGGCGACGGCAGTTTCTCACGCGAGCTCTGCGGCGGTACCCATGTCGCCCGCAGCTCTGAGATCGCCTGCCTGAAGATCACCAGTGAAGGATCAAGCGCCGCCAATGTGCGCCGTATTGAGGCGGTCACCGGGCCTGTCGCGGTTGAGCTGCTGCGCGGTCACGACGCGCTGCTCACTGAGGCAGCCGCAACGCTGCGCACGACCCCTGCCCAGTTGCCGGCCGCCGTCGCGGCGCTTCGCAGCGCGTCGCGCAGTAGCGGGCAGAACGTTGCGGCTGAGATTGACGAGAGTGCGCTGCTTGCAGATGCGCGCGAGGTTGGCGGGGCAAAGCTGCTGGTCGCTGACGTTGGCGCCGTTGCAGCGAAGGCGCTGATGGACCTAGCCGACCGGTTGAAGGGTCAGCTCGGCAGCGACGCTGCCGTTGTCATCGCGAGCACAGTCGAAGGTCGCGTCTCATTGGTCGTCGCAGTCACTCCGTCGCTGGTTGAGCGCGGCGTCAAGGCGGGCGAGGTTGTCGCCGCGGCGGCGGCAGTCGTTGGCGGCGGCGGCGGCGGCCGCGACACGATCGCCCAGGCCGGCGGCAAGGAGCCGGCCAATCTCGCGGAGGCACTTGCGCTGGCCGCCACGATGGTTGAACAGGCGCTTGACGCCTGACGACGTGCGCGTGCTTGCCCTTGACTACGGCTCGGCTCGCTGCGGCTGCGCGCTGAGCGATCCGACCGGAACGATCGCGACGCCGCTTCCCCCAATCCTGCGACCGGCGACGAAGGCCGGCGTCAAGGCCCTGCGCGCGCTGGTCGAGGCGCGTGAGGTGCAGCGCGTCGTCGTCGGCCTGCCACTCTCGCTCTCAGGCGACGATTCGCAGCAAACACGTGAGGCCCGTTCTTACGCCGACCGGCTGCGCGCTGCGCTAGGCGCGAAGATCCCAGTCGAACTCTTCGACGAGCGTTTCACGACGACGATCGCCGCCGACAGCGGCGGCAGTGAGAGCGAAGATTCGCGCGCCGCGGCGGTGTTGTTGAATGATTGGATCGCCCGGCACGGGCACGAGCACTGGAACCAGCATTGAGCGATCAATCACACCGCAGCGAGAAACAGCGAGAAGCCGCCCGCCTTGAGCGTGAGCGGAAGCGTGCCGCCGATCGAGGCGAACCGGCGCCGCCGGATCCTGCGGCGCCGCCCGCCCGACCAACTCCGCCGCCTCAGACTGCGCCGCCGCCGCCGCCACCGCGCAAGCTTGCCGCGTCCGCCGAACGCCCCAGCGGCACGGTTCGCCCTGGCGCGGCCGCCGCAGCCGCGGCGCCCGATCCTGCAACGCCGCGGCGGCGTTCGCCCGGCCGCCACGCCTTGCTGTTCGGCCTAGTCGCGCTTGTAGTGGTCGCTGTGCTGTTTGTCGCCAACGCTGTCATCGAGCCGTTCAAGGGCGACGGCGCCGGGAGCGTTGCCGTCAAGATTCCGGCCGGAGTCAATGCCGGCGACGTCGGCAGCATCCTCGCTGATCGCGCCGTAGTCGCCTCGGCCTTCTTCTTCGAGTTGAGGGCGACGCTCGGTGGCGACCGCGGCAACTTGCGCGCTGGCGTTTACCGCCTGCGTAAGGGAATGAGCAACGGAGCCGCTTTGGCCGTCCTGACCGAGGTCAAAGCGGCGGCGCCGGTGATCAAGGTAGTCCTGCCTGAAGGGCCGGCTCGCAGCGAGATCGCGCCGGTTGTGAAGAAGCAAGGGGTCAGCGGCAGCTACATCTCCGCATCGGTTTCGTCGACAAAGCTCAATCTACGCAGCTACGGCGCGCCCGCCAACGTCAAGTCGCTCGAAGGGTTCCTCTTTCCGGCCACCTACGAGTTGCTAAAAGAATCGCCAACTGCACGCCGCCTTGTTGATGATCAGGTGGTCGCCTTCAAACGCAACTTTGCCAGCGTCGACATGAGCTACGCCAAGAAGAAGAACCTAACTGCCTTTGACGTGGTGACGCTGGCCTCAATTATCGAGCGCGAAGTATCCCTCGATCGCGAGCGAGCGCTGGTGGCGGCCGTCTTCTACAACCGTCTGCGGCAGTCAATCTCGCTCGGCGCTGATGCGACAACGCGCTTCGCTGTTAGTAACTGGAATAAGCCCCTGACTGTGTCGCAGCTAAACAGTCCGTCGAAGTACAACACGCGCCGCTTCACTGGCCTGCCGCCCGGGCCGATCGGCAATCCCGGGTTGGCCTCAATCAAGGCGGCCGCGAAGCCTGCGAAGAGCGACTACCTGTTCTTCATCGTCGCGCCGTGCCGTAACGGCGGGCACAGCTTCGCGAAGACCGACGCCGAGTTCCAGAAGTTGAAGGCGATCTACGACAACAAGCGGGCTGCGCTTGGCGGTAAGGATCCATCCCGTTGCCCGAAGGGCTGACGTAAGTGAGCGTCAAACGACTCGGCGTGCTCGGCTGGCCAGTCGGTCACAGCCGCTCGCCGCAGATCTTTAACGCGGCATTTGAGGGGAGCGACCTTGACGGGTGGAACTACCAACTGCTGCCGGCGCCGCCAGCTGAGTTTGAGCGACTAGTACGCGGCCTGCACGGCGCCGGTTTCGTCGGCGCAAACGTGACGATCCCGCACAAGCAGGCGGCCCTCGCGGTCGCTGACAGCTGCAGCTTTCGAGCCGAACAGATTGGCGCTGCCAACCTCCTTAGCTTCAGCGCCGATGGCACGATCGTCGCCGATAACAGCGATGCCCCAGGACTGCTGGCAGCGCTGGGCGAGCATGCGCGGGCCGGTGACAGCGCGCTCGTGCTCGGCGCCGGCGGCAGCGCCCGCGCCGTCGTCTGGGCGCTGCGTGACGTCGGAATGAAGGTGCAGCTTTGGAACCGCACAGCGGCGCGGGCAGCCGCGCTGGCCGCTGAGTTTGGGGTGGAGGCGGTCAGCGACGCGGCGCCCGCGCAGCTGCTTGTCAACTGCACTGCCGCTGGCCTTGACGGCCCGGGCGCCAGCTTCGTGTCGCTGCCGCTGACAGCCAACGAAGTCGGCGGCTACGCGACCGTCGTCGACCTTGTCTATGGCGATCAGCCGAGCGCGCTGATTGAGTCCGCAGCCGCCGCCGGGTCACGGACGATCGACGGGCGCGAGATCCTTGTGCAGCAGGGCGCGATCGCCTTCGAGCATTGGACGGGCGTGGCGGCGCCGCTCGAACTGATGCGCGCCGCCGCCGCCTGCTGACGCTGGCGCGCTACTTCAAACGCTGACCGACGGCGTGCAGCTGGAAGCCGCGGACAATGTCAATAAGCCCTGCCATCAGCGCCCAGAGTCCGGCGAAGACGATCAGCAGGTGAGCCTTCGTGTTGAAAAGCTGGCCGCTCGTCCAGAAGGCGATCACCAGCATCAGCACACCGTTGACCAGGCCAAGCCACCAGAGGTCGTTGTGATCCCGCTCAGCGAAAGCCTGGATGATCCAGGTGAAGGCGACGAGCAGGAAGAGGAAGCCGACGATGCTGGCAAAGTCGTTGAAGGTCTCGGCCGGGTTGAAGATCGAAACGACGCCGAAGATGATCAGCCAAGCGCCAAGCAGCAGCCAAACCCAGCGCCACTTCGCCATCAGCGTCGAGATCACCATGTACTGGATACCGGCGCCTATGAACATCGCGCCGATAATCAGCCCGACAACGTCGGTTGAGCGGCTGTCGGACTGTAGAATCACGAGAGCCACAATGATCCAGACGATTCCGAACACCAGCCATAGCCACCAATAGTTGGCCATCTGCTTGATCGCCTCACGTGCTTCGGGCGGCGCGTCCTGGACTGCTTCGTCAATCTGGTTCAACGTCTCTCCTAGTTATCGATCATTTGTCAGGCAACTGGCGTTCGGGGTACTTCCTGCTGCTGGGCTTCGGGCGGGTTGTTAAGCAGTAGCTGCGGCACAGTAACCATCTTGAAGCCCTTGGCGCGGAGGCCTTTGATGATCAGCGGCAACGCGATTGAGGTCGTTGTGCGGTCGCCGCCGCCATCGTGCATCAGGATGATCGATCCGTTTTGAGCTTCGCTGATCACCTGCGCGGCCATCGCCGCGGGGGTCGGCAGCTTGTAATCGTTGCTGTCGATCGACCACATCACGACAAGCATTCCTTTGCGGTTTGCTTCAGCCGTGACCCGCTGGTTGATCGCGCCGAACGGTGGCCGGAAAAGGTTCGGCGCTGGCAATCCTTTGCCGGTCATGGCGCTGGTCTGGTCAGTCAGTTTGGTGCGAACGTCCTTAGGACTGAGCCGCGTTAGATCCTGATGGTCCCAGGTGTGGTTGCCCACAACGTGGCCTTCGGCGACAGCGCGCTGCAGCGGCAGCGGGAAGCTGCTGGCCTGGTTGCCGAGCGTGAAGAATGTCGCCGCTGCGTGACCCTTCTTCAGCGTGTCGAGGATCCCGCTGGTGTAGCTGCTGGGACCATCATCGAAGGTCAGCGCGACCTCGGCGTTCTGCGCCCCGCCCTCACTGACAACGCCGAAGTTGGTAATCGCCTGCTTAATCGCAACGTTCTCTTTCGCGATCAGCGCCTTGCGCTTCTCTAGCAGGGCGGCGATAGCCCTGGCTTGCGCTGCCAGTTCGATCTTCGGTTTTTCAGCGATCGCGCCCTGTTCAAATTGCCGCGGATCCCATCTGCCGGAGCTGCCGGCACTGACGGCGACGGTTCCGACAAAGCCGACCAGCATGACGCCGCCGGCAGCAAAAGCGATCAGCCGCCGGCGCCGATAGCGATCGGCGCCAGAAGGAGCTTTTGGGGGAGAAGGTTTGGCTGCGGGCATACGGACTCTTGAGCGACGAATATAGCCGCCGGATCGGGCGGCAGTCCGGTCCGGTACGGTTGCGTATAGCCAATACAAAGGAGCCTTATGCACAATGTCAACGTCGAAGCAATTGAGGCAACTGCTGCGAAGGCGGCGGCCGATCCTGCGGCCGGCCTGCAGCCGGTGGCGCTCACCGGGCAGTGGAACGTCGAACCCGGCGCGACACAGTTCACGACCGAGATTCCGCTGCCGGCAGGCGGGTCGGTCGCCTTCGCCGCTGACTTTCCGCCGCCGATGGGCGGCAGCGGCGCAGCGCCGAGCCCGCTTGCTTACTGCTTCTGGGGTGGACTCGCCTGCTACGCGATGACCTTTGCTCAGGAGGCAGCGCGTGAAGGGATTGAGCTACGCGCGCTGCGCGGCCGCGTCGCCGCCGAGCTCGACATGGCGCGCGCCCTTGGGGTCGGCGATCAGGTGCCGCTTGAGCAGATTGATTGGACGCTCGAGGTCGACTGCGACGCCGACGATCAAGAGGTCGAGAGGCTGCGCGAGATCGCCGACGCTCGCTGCCCCGGCGTCTGGTGCCTGCGCAACGCCCTAGTCGTCAACACTGCGGTCGAACGCTCAGCCAGCTGACTAGCCGTCAACGACGACGCGCAGCTGATCGTCGATCCGCAGGCTACGCTGTCCGCGCAATAGCGCCAGAAGTTCGTCGCCTACTACAGCTCGGCGCCAGCCGGTCAACGTGCGCACATTGGGCTCCGGCGTTGCGTTGCGCTCGGCGCTGATCACGGCCTGCAGATCGGCCCGGGTTGCCAGCAGCTCATATGCCAGGTCTTCGCTGGCGGCCCGCGCCCGGACCAGCGACTCGGCCAGCACGATCAACGCGGCGTCGCCCTGATCGGATTGTTTGCGGGTCGACCTTTCTGCTGGGATCGGCGCCGCTGACGCGGCGTCGTCGACGACCTTGACGATTGAAGCGCCGCGGCGACGGGTAATCCCCTCATGTAGCCCGCGCAGGCTGCGAAGTTGCTGTTCGCTCGCGGCACCACTCTTTGCGACTTCGACGATTGCTGCGTCAGCGAGCACCTTCTGGACCGGCTTGTCCTCCCGGTCGGCCGTCTCTTCGCGCCAGATCACCAGCGCCTGGGCAACGGCTCGCTGCTGGCCGCTGAGCGTGTTGATCTTCGGCAGCTTGGCGAAGACGGTGTCGACGTCACGTTCGTCGCTTGAGGCCTCAAGCGGTAGGCACTCTTCGCGTGCCCAGCCAAGCCGTCCGCGCTCTTCAAGCCGGTCTTTGAGCACAGTTGCTACTTCGATTAGGTGCAGCACATCGCCGCGCGCGTAGCTCTGTTGCTGTTCGGTCAGCGGCCGCGCGTCCCAGTTGGAGAAGCTCGCGCCCTTGTCCAGCTGCACGCCGAGAAGGTCACGCAGCAGCGTCTCGTAGCCGATCTGCGAGCGCAGACCGGCGAAGGCGGCGGCAATCTGCGTGTCAAAGCAGTTAGTTGGGTGGGCGTGCCAGATGCGACGTAGTAGGGCCAGATCCTGACGGCCGGCGTGGACAACGATCTCGACTTTTGGGTCGTCGATTAGTTCGACAATTGGCGTTGGGTCGATCGCGCGGTCGAAAGGGTCAATCAGTTCGGTCCAGGCCGGCTGGTCGAGCTGTTCAGCGTCGACGGAAACCTGAACCAGGCAGAGTTCCGTTCGGTAGCGCCCTTCGCCGATGAACTCGGTGTCAAGTGCCAGCGCGCCGGTCTGGCGGGCGCGGGCGGCCAGCGCCCGCAGTTTCTCGTTGGTCGTCAAGGTGCTGTGCCTACTCGTCCGGCCAGCGGCCGGTTCGGTCGTAGTGATCGCGCGCCGAGGCCTCGCGGTCGCGGTCCTTGTCGCCCTTGACGCCGATCCGGTAGAACATGTTCAGTAGCGCAACCGAGGCGCCGGCGCTGATCAGCAGGCCCCCAGCTTCGTAGGCCGATTCACGCTGGCCGATGGCTGCCAGTAGCAGCCCGGAGAGGGCGATAAGTGCAGGAAGGATGAAGCGAACGAAGTTCAGTAACGGGCGGCGATCATGATCCGGCCGCCGCCTGTCTGGTGGATTGGTCACTAAGGGGATCTTACGAGGATCCGGGCGAAGCGGCCTGCCAGTTCGCTTGCCGCTCTGGTCAAGCAATAACGGCAGATGGACATAGCTTGCTCACCGTCATCGACGACGACCGCCAGCTGATAAGCGGCGTTGCCGTCCTGGCGGCGGACGACAAAGTCATCAAGGCAACCGGTGACAGGGCCGTGGATTCGGTCGATAAAGCTAACTTTGGTCCCCTCTACGCGGGCCTGCGGCGCCGGAAGCGGCCGCTGGCGTCAGCCGGTGGGGGAGCCAGTTGAAACCGGACCTCGTCCACCACCTCGACGCTAGCACCGCTACTCTCCGGTCGCGATGGCTGACGCTAAAGAAGAAACGATCGAGCCGCAGGGGCCGGTTCCCTGCTCGCCCTGCCGCGGCACCGGCAAGCTGAACTCCAACAGCGGCGGTGAACCGCACCAGGTTGACTGCCCGTGGTGCGAAGGAAGCGGCGTCTTTATTGAAGGTCACGATGCGCAGGCGGCGCAGCGGCAGGGCGGCGACAGCGTCGGCGAGAAGCCACAGCCAGCGGTCGACTAAGACCCAACATCGAGAACGCCGATCGTTCGCTTTGTCAGTTGAAGCGTCACTGGATAGCGACCATCGCTTGGCGCGACGACGGTCAGTGCGCCGGGAATCCCTGGCCCGACTGCGACCGACAGGCCGAGCTTCTCGATCTGGGCGACATCGGGCGAATCCGACCGGATAAGAAGTTTGACGCTCTGGCCCGGTTGCGCCCGAACAGCGCCGTTCGATGGCAGCGTTGCCTCGATTGCGGCGGGTTGCGGCTGCTGCGGCGAGACGGTCGGCGCTGTCGTTGTCGCCTGGTTGTTGGCACGCTGTGAGCCGGAAACAACGTTCAAAATCACGACCAGCAGTGCCAGCACGATGAACAGTCCGCGAATCCTCATCAGTTGATTGTGACCGTTTCCCAAGCGGCTGGCCGCGCTTAAGCTCGAATGATCGCCTATCAGCCAATGATTGCAGCAGCAGCGGCGCTCGGTGCGCTGCTTGGCGTTGGCCTCGAGCGGCTCGCTGCCGCGCTTGCCGACCGCCAACGCCCGGTTGGCCCGCGCACTGCCTGCGCCGCCGCTGCAACGGCGCTCTACTGCGCACTTTTGGCGTCGATCGAGCCGGGCAGCCTGAACTTGGCGGCGTCGCTGATCATGCTCTGTGTACTGCTGCCCGCAGCGCTCGTTGATCTCGACACGCGCCGAATTCCAAACCAGCTGACAGTTCCAGGGCTGGTTGCGATACTGGCCGCGACGGCGATCTTTGAGCCGCCAATTGCAACAGAAAGGCTGCTCTTTGCCCTATTGGCCTTCAGCCTCTTCCTTGGCGCGGCGTTGCTCAGGCCCGGTGCGCTGGGCCTTGGCGATGTCAAGCTCGTCGCCGTGATTGGCGCGGCGCTTGGAGCCGCGGCGGCGCCAGCGATTCTGCTGGCCTTGTTGGGCGGATCATTCGCTGGCCTCGTGATCGCTACCCGCCGCGGCTGGAGCGTCGCCCGCTCGGCGACACTGCCACTTGCGCCATTTCTTGCTGTCAGCTCGCTGATCGTTCTGCTGCTGGGCGGGTGAGGGCGCCCGCCCCGCGCGGCTACTGCTCGCTAGCCTGCATCTGGCTATGGCACTGACGCTTATAACCGCGGGCGAATCACACGGCCCCGGCCTGACCTGCATCGTTGAAGGGCTCCCAGCCGGGCTTGAAGTCGATCGCGCTGGGATCGACCGCGACCTTGCCCGCCGTCAGTTGGGGCATGGCCGCGGCGGGCGGATGAAGATCGAGACCGACCGCGCCGAGGTCACCGCTGGGATTCGTCACGGACGGCTGCTCGGCGGCCCGGTCGCGCTACAGGTCGTCAACCGCGACTACGAAAACTGGGAAGAACGAATGAACCCTTGGCCGGTTGAGGCCGAAGTGCCCGAGGTTCATCTGCCGCGCCCTGGCCACGCAGATCTCGTCGGTGCCTGGAAGTACGGCGCCAGCGACGTTCGCGACATCCTTGAGCGCGCCAGCGCGCGTGAAACAGCGGCGCGTGTTGCCGGCGGCGCACTCTGCCGTCAATTCCTTTCAGCGCTTGGCGTGACGATCCGTTCGCACGTCGTCCGGATCGGAACGGTCGCCACAGATCCGCCGGCGGCGCCGCTTGCGCTGGAGGACTTTGACGGTGTCGACGACGATCCGGTGCGCTGCCTCGATCCCGAGCTAAGCAAGCTGATGGTCGAGCACATCAACGTTCAGCGCAAGGCCAACGAGTCGATCGGCGGCGTCTTTGAGGTCGTCGTATTCGGCTTGGCGCCGGGTGTCGGTTCGCACATCTCGTGGCAGACGCGGCTCGATGGCCGAATTGCAGGCGCGATCTGCTCAATCCAAGCCGTCAAGGGTGTTTCGCTGGGCGACGGCTGGGATCTGCCGGCGCGGCCAGGTTCCCAAGCTCACGACGAGATCTTCTACTCCGACGAGCGGGGCTACTACCGCGAGACCAATCGCTCCGGCGGGCTCGAGGGCGGGATGACGACCGGCGAACCGCTGCTGGCTCAGGGCGCAATGAAGCCGCTGTCAACGCTGACGAAGCCGCTGCGGTCGGTTGACATCAGCACGCGCCAGCCGGCTGAGGCGCTGCGCGAACGGACCGATTCCTGCACCGTGCCGGCGGCTGGCGTTGTCGCCGAGGCGATGGTTGCTTTTGTCCTGGCTGAGGCTTACCGCGAGAAGTTTGGTGGCGATCAGATCGACGATGCGCGCCAGGCATTGGCCAGCTACTGCGGGCGGATCGGATGGAACCGGAGCTAAACCGATCACTGGTCTTCATCGGCTTCATGGGGGCCGGTAAGACCACCGCTGCGCTGCACGCAGCACAGCTTCTGGGCATCCATTGCAGCGACAGCGACCTCGTGATCGAGGAGCGGACCGGGATGACGCCGGCCCAGCACTTCGAAGCGTCAGGTGAGCCGGACTTCCGCGAAGTTGAAGAGAAGATTGTGCTGGAGCTGCTCGGGCTGCCGCCGCACGTAATCTCGCTAGGTGGGGGAGCGCTCGCATCGGCGAAGGTCGTCGCCGCGCTTGAGCAGCACACGACCGTGCTGCTCGACGTCGACCTCGAAACTGCGTGGGCGCGCGTTCAAGGAAGCGACCGGCCGCTCGGCCAAGACCGCGCCGAGTTTGAATACCGCTTCAGCGAACGCGAGTGGGTCTACCGCGAGATTGCCGACGTCAATCTGTCAACCAGTGACACGGTGGTGATTGCCGCCGCACTGCCGTCACTGACTGCGATGGCCCAAGGTGCCGCCGACTCGCTCAGACTGCTCTGGGCAGCGACTGCTGACGGCGGCTACCCGGTCTGGGTTGGCGAAGGCGCGCTAGCTAGTGCGCCGTGGCCATTGGCGGAAGAGTCGCGCCGGATTGTTGTCAGCGACAGCAACGTCGCCGATCTGTACGCAGGCGCAGTTCCGCGGCTCGATGGACTGATTGAGATTGCTGCCGGCGAGCAGTTCAAGAACCTGGCAACGGCAGAGAGCGTTTGGCGCGCCTTGGTTGATCAGCAGGTCACGCGCGCCGACCACCTAGTCGCGCTCGGCGGCGGCGTTGTCGGCGACCTCGCAGGCTTCTGCGCCGCCACATACCAGCGCGGCGTGCCCGTGATCCAAGTGCCGACGACGCTCGTCGCGCAGGTCGATTCAGCGCTCGGCGGCAAGACCGGCGTCGACCTGCCGGAGGCTAAGAACTACGTCGGCGCTTACCATCAGCCGGCCGCCGTGCTGATCGACCCGGCGCTGCTGGCAAGCCTCCCCGCCGCTGAGATGGCGGCTGGCTACGCCGAGCTGCTTAAGACGGCGCTGATCAGCGGCGGCCTGCTTTGGCAGCGCGTCAGCGGGGGCGATCCTGTTGACGAGCAGATGATTCGCGAGGCGGCCCGTACGAAGCTGGAAATCGTCGCAGACGACGAGCGCGACGATGGACGCCGCCAACTGCTCAACCTCGGTCACACGGTCGGCCATGCGATCGAAGCCGCAACCGGGTACACGCAGCTCAGCCACGGCGAGGCGGTATCGCTCGGCCTGCTGGCAGCACTGCGAATCTCTGGCGCCGACGAACTGCGCACTGAGGTTGCCACGCTGCTAGAGGGCGCCGGCCTGCCGACCTCGCTGGCGACGCTTGACGTCGCCGCCGTGATCGCCGCAACTCGGCTCGACAAGAAGCGGCTGTCGGGCGAGGTGCCGTTTGTCTGCTGCGAAGCGCCGGGCGCCGTGCGCTACGGCGTCGCTGTCGAGCCCGCAGTCGTGCTGGCCGCGGTCGAAGAGCTTGTCGCCTAGTCGCCGGGCGCGCGACCTGCGAGACTTGCGCCGATGCTCGCTCACAATCGAATAGCCGTCCTGCACGGCGTCAACCTTGATCAGCTGGGCCGCCGTGACCCGGCGCTTTACGGCGACCTCGGTTACGACCGCCTGACGCAGCGGATTGGCGAGTTCGCCGCCGAGCTTGGCCTTTCGGCCCAGTACTTCCAGACCAACTTCGAGGGCGATTTTGTCGAGTATTTGCACCGCGTTAACGACATTGCCGACGCGATCATCATCAATCCGGGAGCTTGGACGCATTACTCCTACGCGATCCGTGACGCGCTTGAGATCGCAGCGCTGCCAGCAGTTGAGGTTCATCTCAGCGACATCACGCAGCGCGAGCAGTTTCGCCGCGTCTCGGTGATCAGCGATATTTGCCTAACGACGGTCAGCGGCATGGGCCCCGATGGCTACAAGCGGGCGCTTGAGGCGCTGCGCGACGCGCTGGCCGATGCGGCCGGCCAGTGAGTGAGCGGATCGAGCAGCTCGCAGCGCTGGTCGCTGAGCGGGGTCTTGATTGGCTGGTCGTCTCCGCGCCCAACAACGTTCGCTGGCTTACGGGCTTCACGGGTAGCAACGCGCTTGCTCTCTGCCCGTCCGATCCGGGCCGCTCTCCGGCGCTGCTGATCACCGACTTTCGTTACATCGAGCAGGCTGCTGCGCAGGCACCGGATCAGTGGCAGGTCGAGAGTTCGCGCCACGACCTGCTTGGCGCCGGCCTGGCGGAGAAGTTTCCGCTTGCCGACAACGCTGGCAGCAGCTACGGCGCCGTCGGTTTCGATGACAGCCACGTAACGGTGGCGCAGCAGGCGGCGTTGGAAAAGGCGTTGGACGGCCGCGCCGAACTGACTGCCGCTGCCGGCTTGGTCGAGCAGCTCCGGCTTTGCAAAGACGCTGCGGAGGTCGCAAAGATTCGTGCCGCTGCTGAGCTTGCTGACGATGCGGTGCTTGAGCTGCTAGAAGCAGGTCTGGTCGGCCGAACTGAGCAGCAGCTGGCGTTGGCGCTGGAGTTCGCAATCCGCAGCCGCGGCGCCGAGGAGCTCAGCTTTCCGCCGATCGTCGCCGCCAGCGCCGGCGCTGCACTGCCTCACGCTGAGCCGCGCAGCGTGATGATTGAGGCCGACCAGCTCGTCACAATCGACTGGGGCGCCCGGCTCGACGGTTACTGCTCTGATTGCACTCGAACCTGGGCAACCGGCGAGATTGACGATCAGCAGCGGGCCGTCTACGAGCTCGTTCTCGAAGCCCAGCAGGCGGCGGTTGGCGCCGTTCGGCCGGGGCCAACAGGGCGCGAGATCGATCAGCTCGCCCGTTCAATCATTGAGGCCGGGGGGTACGGCGACAACTTTGGTCATGGCCTCGGCCACGGCGTCGGCCTCGACGTTCACGAGGCGCCGCGCCTCTCACACCATGGCGAGGAGCCGCTCCAGGCCGGCATGGTTGTCACAGTTGAGCCTGGCATCTACCTGCCCGGCGTCTGCGGCGTGCGGATCGAGGATCTGCTGCTAATAACCGACGACGGTAGCGAGCGGCTGAACGGATTGGAGACCAGCCTCCAGGTCGTCGGCTGACGATCTGGAGGCTGTTGGAGTGGTTGACGCGGCGGCTCAGACCGTGGTGGTCTCGCTCGCTTCCGGCTGTTTGCTCCGAACGGCCTGATTGTCACGCAGGAAGAGCCAACCGGTTGTGACGAGGAAGATCACTGCCACTGGCGCCGCGAGCATCTCGACCGCTTCGCTCGCGCCCAGCTCAGCCAGCTCCTCGAGCCCGCCGTAGACCATGTAGGCGGCGAGAATCAGCACCAGCCCTCCGGTCACAAGGAAGAATCGGCGCAGGTCGAGCTTCAAGGAGCCGCGATATAAGGCGACGCCGAGTCCGATCGCTACGACACCGCCGGCCACGCCGCCGACGATCGTTGCCACCGCGCCGCTCTCGCCGACTGAAACAAACAGGAAGAGCGCAGTCTCAAAGCCTTCGCGCACGACGGCGACGAAAGCAACTAAGGCCAGCGCGAAGGTTCCACCCTGGGCGATCGCGGTACCTACCTGATCGCGCAGGTCGCTGCCCAATGTGCGTGCCTGGCGACGCATCCAGAAGACCATCCAGGTCAGCACGACAGCGGCGGACAGCATCGCGACCGCCTCGAACAGGACCTCAGCCGTCCCTTCCAGCTTGCCGACCGCGGCGAACAGGATCACGGCGGCAATCGTGCTGACAAGAATCGCTGCCGCCGTACCCTGCCAGACGGCCCGCGCATGGCTCTCCAGCGTACCGGTGCGCTTCAGGAAAGCGAGTATCAGCCCGATGATCAGGCTGGCCTCAAAGACCTCTCGCAGGGTTATCAGGAATGCGCCCATGGATTCACGTCTTTCGCATAGTTGGTTAGTTGTTAGGGAACCCTACCAAAGACCGACCTCGGCTATCGGGAATGGCGCCGCAGCGCTACCTGCGCGCCGGCCGACGCCTGCTTACTACACTGGCCGTGCTGTGACTCGACTCCTTTCAGCCCTCTGCGGCGTTGCCGCTGCAGTGGCGCTAGCCGCCCCTGCGGCGCAGGCGCAGACGCTTGCCCAGACGCCGGCCGAGCGGATCGTTGCGATCGCCCAGCAGGAGCTCGCGCTAAACGTCCGCGAGACCCCGAGGGGCTCGAACAAGGCGCCCCGGATCAGGATGTACGGCCTCGCAACGCAGGCGCCGCTGCGTTACTACCCGGCACCTTGGTGCGCCTATTTCACCTCCTGGGTGACACGGCAGGCAGGTGTGCCGATCGGCGCCAACGGTCTCGGCGACGGTTACGTGCCGCGCATCCGCGCTTGGGCGCGGAAGGCCAGAATCCTTTTCGCTACGCCGCAGCCGGGCGATCTGATCACGTTCCCGCAGCACATCGGCATTGTCGAAAGCCTCCGGCCGAACGGGCTCGTTACGACGATTGAGGGCAACACAGGCGATGCCGTTCGGCGCAAGCTGCGTCTGGTCAAGAGCTCGACCGGTTTCGTTCGCGCCGCGCTGCTTACGGCGCCTGTCGCTCAGCTGTCAGCTGCGGCGGACACCGTCTACCGCGCTGACCCGGTGACGCTGACAGCGCGCAACGTCGGTGTCCCTAGCCGCGTGATCAAGCGTTACGACTGGGATCTCAACGGCGACGGCGATTGGGATAAGACGACGAAGCTGGGCAGCCTAACGATCGCCTTCCCGGAGAACGGCGTCTTCCCGATCACGGTGCAGATAACCGACTCGCACGGCGTCAGGTCAAGCGCCAGCATTGAACTGTCGGTTGTCAGTAGGGCCAGCTCACAGCCTGGCCGCTGACCGCTTCACCTGCGCGCAGCTGACTTGGCGCGATCTGCTGCGGCGATCCTAAACGAAGCGGCTGAAGGGACTCGAACCCTCGACGTACACCTCGACGATGTCGCTGTGGTCGTCGCTCGCTGTCGGTGCTCACACGACGGGTTCGTTCGTCGCGATCGGCGTTCGAGACAGATTGGGTCGGCTGAAGCGAGGCGGTTCACCCGACGTCGAGCGTGGCGGTCATGCCGGCCTGCTCGTGGCCGCCGACGGGACAGAACAGCGTGTAGCGGCCGGGCCGCAGGTCGGCCACGATGCGCGACGTTTCGTCCTCGCCTACGGTCGCCCCTGTCTCGTCGGTCCCGTTGCCGCGGATGGCGATCGCGTGGGGGATGGAGGAGGGGTTGGCCATCTTGAACGACACACGACCGGGCGCTGTTCGGAGTGCGGTTCGGTCAAAGCGCAGTGACCCATCACGAGCCGCGTCGACGCGGCTCGATCGAGTGGCCTGCTCGTTGTCGCCGCAGGCGGCGACAACGAGGACGAGCGCGGCCACGACCGGGGCGGTTATGACCCTTGAAACCGCGAGCGGGCCTCGCTTTGAGGGATGCCAAGACATGTGTATATACTAGCCATAATTCGAACGTGGGAGAACCAAAGATGAAGCTTGACCGTAGGCAGCTTCTCGGAGGCGGCGCGCTGGCAGCGGCGGGAGCGTTCACAGCGCTTGGTCCGCGCGGCGATCGAGCCGTGGCGCAGCAGGCCGCCGCGGGTCATGGGATGAAGGGTCACGGCGGAGGCGCTCACGGCGGAGGCGCTAACGGAGCGACGATGCGCAAGGGCCAGACGGTCGATCATCGCGCTAATGGCTTCAACCCGACCGACCTCCTGCGCGACTTCGACGAGGGCACGACGCGCCGGCTGGCGAGCGGCC
Source organism: Solirubrobacteraceae bacterium (assembly GCA_039744215.1). Taxonomy (GTDB): domain Bacteria; phylum Actinomycetota; class Thermoleophilia; order Solirubrobacterales; family Solirubrobacteraceae; genus F1-60-MAGs163. The sequence goes on along the minus strand of JBCJTT010000007.1, from coordinate 5,293 downwards.
GCACGCTGCGCGAGTGGGAGATCGTCGGCGCAGACAAGGAGATCGAGGTCGCCCCGGGGATCAAGTTCCCGGCGTGGACCTTCAACGGCCGCGTACCGGGGCCGACGCTGCGTGCCCGCGAGGGCGAGCGGCTGCGAATCCGCTTTGTCAACGGCTCAGCGCACCCGCACACCATGCACTTCCATGGCATCCACCGCGCTGAGATGGACGGGGTGCCCGAGATCGGTCTCGGGCTGATCGAGCCCGGCAAGAGCGCGGTGTATGAGTTTGACGCCGAGCCGTTCGGCATGCACTTGTACCACTGCCATGTCGGCCCGCTGGCCGAGCACATCGCGCGGGGCATGTACGGCGCGTTCATCGTCGATCCCAGCCAGGGCCGCGAAGACGCCGACGAGCTGATGATGATGATGAACGGCTTCAACACCAACTTCGACGCCCAGGGAAACCAGATCTATGCGGTCAACTCGATCGCGTTCCATTACGTCAACGAGCCCGTCCGGGTCAAGCGCGGCGAGCTGGTGCGGATCTACCTGGCCAACATCCTCGAGTACGACCCGATCAACTCGTTTCACCTGCACGGCAACTTCTTTGACTTCTATCCCACCGGCACGCGCCTCGAGCCGGCCGACTTCACCGACACAATCGGCATGGTCCAGGGCCAGCGCGGGATCCTTGAGGTGCGCTTCCCGCACAAGGGGATGTTCATGTTCCATGCCCACAAGACCGAGTTTGCCGACCTCGGATGGATGGGGTTCTTCGAGGTGGTCTGATCGAAGACGGCAGCCAAACCCAGCCGAAGATCGAGGCCGCCGACGCGTCGCGCGGTCGCCTGCCCGCATGGGCACTCGGAGCGATCCCACTCGCGCTCATCGTCGCCGCGCTCGCGGCGCTGCTCACCGTGGGCGGCGACACGCTCGGCGAGCGGCTTGGCCCGCCGGTCGAGGAAATCGCGGTCGAGCGCACCGTCCTGCGCCCGGGCGAGATCGAGCTGACCGTGCGCAACACCGGCCCCGACCCGGTCACTGTCGCGCAGCTGTTCGTCAACGACAGCTACGTCGACTACACCACCACCGGCAACAAGATTGGTCGCAGCGGCACCGAGACGTTCACCCTGGACTACCCCTGGCAGCAGGACTACCCGTACCTGATCACGCTGGTCAGCGAGACCGGCGTCACCACCGAGCACGAGATCCCCGTCGCCGTGCAGACACCGACGCCGGACGGCGGCTTCTACGGCCTCATGGCACTGCTGGGCCTCTACGTGGGGGTCATCCCGGTGGCGCTCGGGATGCTCTTCCTGCCGTTCCTGCGCCGCGTGCGCGAGCACTGGATCCGCTTTTTCATGGCGGTTACGATCGGGCTGCTGGGCTTCCTGGCTATCGACGCCTACCTCGCGGGCACTGAGATCGCCGAGTCCGGCACGGGGGCGTTCGGCGGCGCGGAGCTGCTGTTCATCGGCGCGGGCGCCGCCTACTTAGGCTTGTTCGCGCTCGATCGCTTCCTGCGCGACCGCGGCGAGCGCGCCCGCGAGGCCGGAGCGAGCGCGTTCCAGCTCTCACTGCTGGTGGCGATCGGGATTGGCCTGCACAACCTCGGCGAAGGGCTGGCGATCGGCTCGGCTTACGCCGTCGGCGAGCTGGCGCTCGGCGCCTTCCTCGTCTTCGGCTTCGCGCTGCACAACACCACCGAGGGCCTGGCCATCGTCGCCCCGCTCAGCGCCTACCGGCGCCCGTCGCTGGCGCGACTCGCCGCGCTCGGGCTCATCGCCGGCGGACCGGCGATCCTCGGCGCCTTCGCCGGCGCCTCGGCGTACAACCCGGAGTTGGCAGCGCTGCTGATCGGTGTCGGGATCGGCGCGATCGTCCAGGTCATCGTCCAGCTGGTCCCCGCGATCCGCGACCGCGTCGGCCGCGCCCTGTACCCGGCCAGCGTCGCAGGCATCCTCGCCGGCGCCGCCGTCCTTTACACCACCGGTCTCCTGTTGGCCGTCTAATGGGCGCCGTCGAGCAGCCCCGCTTCTCCAAGGCGATCGAGGACTACACCAAAGCGATCTACGCACTCGCACGACGCGGCGAGGCAACTGTCACCACCAACGCGCTCGCCGAGCGCCTCGGCGTCACCGCCGGCTCGGTCTCGGAAATGCTCAAGAAGCTCGCCGATCGCGGCCTCGCCGAACACGCGCCCTACCGGGGCGTGCAGCTGACCGCCGAAGGCGAACGCGTGGCGTTGGCAGTCATGCGCCATCACCGGCTGCTGGAGCTCTACCTCACCGAGTGCCTCGACGTGCCATGGGACCGCGTGCACGAAGAGGCCGAGGCGCTCGAGCACGTGATCTCCGAGGACCTCGAGGCGCGGATCGCCGCCAAGCTGGGGGACCCCAACCACGACCCACACGGAGACCCGATCCCCGACGCCGACCTCGTGATCGACGAAGGCGACACCAGCAGCCTCGCCTCGCTCGATGTGGGTCAACGAGGCGTCTTTGCGCGCGTCTCGGACGCAGACCCCGAGATGCTGCGCTATCTCGACCAGCGCGGAGTGCGCCTCGGCGACGAGCTCGAGGTGCTCGAACGTCAGCCGTTTGGCGGTCCCCTGACTGTGCGATTCGGCGACAGCGTGCACGTTCTCGGGGGCGCGCTGGCCACAGCGATGCGCGTCGCGCTACCGACCTGATCGGCCCCTCGTCACGTGCAGCCCGCGACACGCGGCGCTGATAGTACCCGCTAGGGCCGGTTCGTGCGGCGATCTGAGGCCCTCCGAGCGCGAGCTCGAGGCAGGAGGCGCAACGGGGCATGTCGGTGCCACCAGGGCTTTTCTGACGAAGCGGCTGAAGGGACTCGAACCCTCGACCTTCTGCATGGCAAGCAGACGCTCTAGCCAACTGAGCTACAGCCGCAGTGACGGCCGAGTATAGAGAGCGGCGTGCGGTTAGGGGACGACGTCGAGCTGCGCGATCTGCGTGCTCGGGTGCAGCTCGACTTCAAAACGGGCGCTGTGCTTGGGGACGCCGCCGACCGGCTGGCCGGCCGTGATCGTGATCGTGTCGGCCTTCTCTACTGCCGGTGCGCTCACCGCAGCATTCGTGTTTGCGGCGGGCGTCGTGGCGAGAGTGCGGCAAGTTCCGCGGCCGCGGCCGCGGTCAGCAAAAGGCGACGACCGGAATCGAACCGGTGTACGCGGCTTTGCAGGCCGCTGCGTAGCCACTCCGCCACGTCGCCACAGGCTTCGCAGCCTAGCGGTCACCGCTCGGCGAGCGAGTCGTGACCGGCCGCGCCCGCGCTGATAAGCTTGCGCAGCTTCCAGGGCGATTAGCTCAGCTGGGAGAGCGCCGTCTCGACAAGGCGGAGGTCACTGGTTCGAGCCCAGTATCGCCCACTCAGTAACCGGCACAGATGTTCGGCATGGCGAAGTGGGAGGCTTCTTGTGTCTCTGTTCGCTTCCCGCAGTGAACCGGCGCGCAGTCGCTTCCCGATGAGGTAGGTTGTGCGTCCAACCGTTTTAACTTGCCGCGTGCCGGCATTTTTGCTGTCGCGCGGTCTGCTTCTCGTTCGCGCCTTCGCGGACCAGGGAAGGATGCCCACGCGATGATTGTCGACCGCAAGATTTCCGTTCAAGCCGCTACTGCCTTGTTGGCCGCGTTCGCTGCGGTCGTGCTGCTCGCAGCGGTGCCCAGCCCCGCCGCTGCCCTCAACTGGTCGCTACCGGCAACAGATTTGTCGGACGGCCCCGCTAATAACGCCTCCAACGCGCAGGTTGCGGTTGGTGTTGATGGCGCCACAACCGTCGTTTGGACCCGCAGCAATGGTTCCAACAACATTGTTCAGGCGCGTACGCGCCCGGCGGGATCAGGCACGTTTGCTGGCGCTGTGAACCTGTCCACCGCGGGGCAGAATGCTTGGGATCCGCAGGTTGCGGTTGCTGTTGATGGCGCCACAACCGTCGTTTGGACCCGCAGGAACGATGGTTCCAATTTGATTGTTCAGGCGAGTACGCGCCCGGCGGGACCAGGCACGTTTGCTGGCGCTGTGAACCTGTCCGCCCTGGGGCAGAATGCTTACTATCCGCAGGTTGCGGCGGTTGGTGTTGATGGCGCAGCGACGGTGGTTTGGCAGCGAGACGGCCCCACCTACACACGGATTCAGCAAAGCACGACTGCATACTCGCTTACGCTGACGAAGTCCGGGGCGGGTAGCGGTGCGGTTGCTTCTAGCCCGGCTGGGATTGATTGCGGCCTGGTTTGCAGCTACAGCTTCAGTCTTTCAACCAGCGTCGCGCTGACCGCGTCGCCGGCGGCCGGTTCATCGTTTGCCGGCTGGAGTGGATCTGGCTGCTCAGGCACTTCAACATGCACAGTGACAATGAGCGCAGCGCGCGCCGTGAACGCGGAGTTTGCTGGTGTGCCGCCCGGACGATTTAATTTGGCGCTTTCAAAGTCTGGCACTGGCGCAGGAACGGTTACCTCATCACCAGCTGGAATTAATTGTGGTTCAGATTGCTCAGAAAACTTGATAGACGGAACGTCAGTTAAACTGACCGCAAAGCCAACAACCGGTTCATCATTTACTGGCTGGAGTGGATCCGGCTGCTCGGGCACTTCAACGTGCACCGTCACGATGCTTGGTGCGCGCGCCGTTGATGCCAAGTTCACGACGTTGCCATCGAATCTTTTTAAAATTAAATCGCTGAAAGCTGGTGCGAAAGCTTTGATATCCACTGTTGTTATCCCTGGGCCCGGCAAGCTCACTCAACGAGTAACGCGCAGTTCAAAATCAACAGCCGTCGTTGTCTGCAAAACAAGCAAGAAAGCAACAAAAGCAGGCACAGTCAAACTGACCTGCAAATTCAATTCAAGAACACGCTCCGCGCTTCGCAAACGATCATTGCGCGTCAGAGTGAAAACCACATTCACACCAACCGGCGGCTTGAAGGCAAGCAAAACGAAGACCATCAAGCTGAAGCGCCGACGCTAAGCTTACACAGGGCAGCACCGCCCGCAGGAACCTGGAGCAGAACGCCTGCTTACTCGCCGCGCAGCGGACCGCCGCCCTCAGCCAAACTGAGCCGATGAGCAACGCCTTTCTCGTCTCCTGACTGATCTGTCGCCACGAATGCCGTAAGCAAACCGCGTACTAACCGCGCTAGCGCGCCGCGCAGCACGCCAGCTGTCTCGCAGCTGGCATCGTGCGAAGCGCGGTTGACCGGCGCGATGTTGATGAAGCCGTGGATCAGTCTGCTGTGGCGACGCTGCGTTGTTGCGACACCTGCGTCACGCAGCCGCGCGCCATAAGCCTCA
>JBCJTT010000006.1:0-88298 GCA_039744215.1 Solirubrobacteraceae bacterium | reverse complement strand
CACGGCCTTGGTCGTAAAAGGCAACATGCTCGAACGACTCGACCTCGAAGTCGGCGCCGAGGCCGCGATTAATGACGTTCAGAACATTGCGATTGAACTGCGCCGTGACGCCGGCGCTGTCGTTGTAGGCCGCTTCCAGCACAGCAGGATCCTTTACGAGGTCTGTTCCCAGCAGCAGGTGGTCAATCCCCGGCCGCAGCAGAGCAGCGATCGCCCGCAGCAGCTGGCGCCGTGAGCCGGGGACGAAGTTGCCGATCGTGCCACCGAGCAGCGCGACGACGCGCGGCGCGCCAGCGATTGGTGGTGGGATGTAGTCAAGGTGGCGCTCAAAGTCGCCAACGACACCGGTGATGCGGGCCGCTTCAAAGCGCTGACCACAGAGCTCAGCACAGCTGCGGACCAGCGCCTCGGTGACGTCAAACGGGAGATAGCTGCGCAGCGTGCCGGCGGCAGCTGCATGGTCGAGCAGCAGCATCGTCTTGGCAGCGGTGCCGGAGCCGAGCTCGACCAGTTCGGCCATCTGCGTCAGCTCGACAATGCTGGCGCCATCCTGCTTGATGATTGAGCGCTCAGCCCGGGTCGGGTAGTACTCCGGCAGCTCGCAGATCTGGTCAAACAGCTGGCCACCAAGCTCGTCATAGAAGTGCTTTGGCGAGAGCTCCTTGAACGGCCGCGTTAGTCCATCCAGAACATCGTCCCCGAGCGTCCGCTCGTCGCTGTCGTTCAGCGGGCAGATCACGCTGACGCGCTGATCTGCCGCCGCGCCGCTCATCGCCCAACGCTCCGGGCGAGCCGCAGACCGGCGAAGATCTGACGGCGCTGGGGCAGGTCCCAGTTGCGGAAGCTCGGCGTTGCGACACGGCCGTAGGTCGCCCAGGAGCCGCCGCGCAGTACGCGGTAACCACGGCGGAAGAAGACCTCCGAGTACTCCGGGTAAGGGTCGGCGCGGAAGCCCGGGTAGCCGTCGAACTCGGTTGCCGTCCACTCCCAAAGGTTGCCGATCAGGTCGAGTGCGCCGCAGTCGCTGACGCCGGCCGCGAAGGCGCCGACCGGCGCCGTGTCAAAGCTCAGCTGGTCGAGGTTGGCGCGGTCGGCGGCTGTCGGTTCGCCGCCGCTCCACTGCGCCGCCGCCTGCCATTCAGGTTCCGATGGAAGTCGCGCACTGCGCGAGCGGGCAAACGCTTCGGCCTCAAACCAGCTGATGTGCGCGACCGGCCGGTCAGGGTCCAGCTTGCGGCGGCCGCAGCTCGTCAGCTCGGCGGGGCTGTCAGCATCGCTCAGGTCCCAGTAGAGCGGGGCGCTGACTTGGTCGTCGCCAACCCAGGCCCAGCCGGCGTCGCTCCACAGCGCGCGATCGCTGTAGCCGCCATTGGCGATGAACTCCAGCCATGCTGCGTTGGTGACCTGGCTGCGGCCGATCTGAAATCGCTCGAGCGTGACGCTGTGGAGGGGTAGCTCGTTGTCGAAGGCGAAGCGCTCAGCGGCGCCGCCGAGCTGCAGTGCGCCGCCGTCAACGCTGACGAACTCGAGGCCACTGTGGCCGCCGGGGGCGGGCGGCGTCGGCTCGCGGTAGTGAGGGTCAAAGCCGGGCAGCTGCGCCAGCGCCAGTGTCTGGCAGATCGTCTCGCTGTGCTGCTGCTCGTGGCGGACGACCATCTCGTGGATCGCCGGCTCGATCGCGTCGTCAGCCATTAGTGCCAGCGCTCGCTCGCGCACCTCGGCGAGGTATTCGCGAGCCTGCGGCGCGTTCAGCTGCTGAACCTCGCCGCGCACCTCGCGCGGCGTTTCGAAGGCGTCGTAGACAGCCGCCAGATCGGGTCGCAGCAGCGGTTGGCCGGCCTGGCGGTGAACCAGCCATAGGTCCTCGTAGGCGGCAATGTGAGCCATATCCCAGACCAGCGGGCTCATGATCGGGTCGATCTGCCGTTCGAGCTGTTCGTCGCTGAGTGCGGCGGTCAGGCGTAGCGTCCGTTCACGGGCAAGCTGAAGGTCGGCCGCTTGTTGTTGACAGCCAGCTTCCATCTGCCGAAGCGTCCGCTCAGGCGGCACTGTCGCCGATCGCGGCGGCGTCGGCGATCAGCGTCATCCGCTCGGCCGGTAGCAGCGATGCCGGCGCCTGCGGGCCAGGGTCGCCGAGCGTTAGCGCCAGCGCGTCGGCCTTGCCGGCGCCGGTGACGAGCAGCACGCTGTTCGTTACTTCACTGAGCGCCGGCAGCGACATCGTGACGCGCTCCGGCGGCGGCTTTGGTGAGTTGTGCACCGGCAGCACGCGTGGCCCGTCCAGCGCCAGCTGGGGGTGGTTTGGGAAAAGCGAGGCGGTGTGACCGTCGGGGCCGAGGCCCAGCAGCGAAACGTCGATCACCGTCTGGCCGAGCTGCTCGCAGTAGTCGGCGGCGGCGGCCTCCGGGCCCAGCTCGCCCTTGGCACGGTGCAACGTCGCCATCGGCAGCTTCAGCGTCTGCTCAAGCAGCAGCGAGTTGGCCTCGGCGTCGTCCGGCCCGACGCAGCGCTCGTCGGCCAGCCAGAGGTGCACGCCGGCGCCGTCGCCCAGCAGCTCGCTGAGCAGCTCGTAGGCCCTGACCGGCGTGTTGCCGCCGGAGCAGGCGAAGTGGGCTTCGCCGCGAGCTAGCAGCGCGACGCTGATCAGGTCGGCGATCGTCGTTGCGGCAAGCTGCGAAGCCGCTTCAGCGTCCTCGCACGGCTGAACCTTGAAGTTGCTCAACCGCGCTCCTCAGCGGCCGGTGCCTGCTCGACCTCAGCGTCGGCCGGGCGAGCGGCGTCGAGCTCTTCGTGCTCGGTGTTGTACTCCTCCTCGGCGCTGATCAGCTTCATTACGGCGTTGATCAGCGCGAGATGCGTGAAGGCCTGCGGGAAGTTGCCAAGGTGGCGGCCAGTTTTGGCATCGATCTCCTCGGCGTAGAGCGACAGCGAGCTTGAGAACGACAGCAGCTTCTCGCAGAGCTCACGGGCGCGGTCCAGCTCACCGATCTCAACCAGCGCCGAGACCATCCAGAACGAGCAGATTGTGAAGCTGCCCTCCTCGCCGCTGAGGCCGTCATCGGTCTCGCCGGTTCGGTAGCGAAGCACAAACCCGTCCTCGCTCAGTTCGTCGGCGATGCCGAAAACAGTGTTGCGAATCCGCTCGTCGCTCGGTGGCAAGAAGCGGAACAGCGCGATCAGCAGCAGCGCCGCGTCGAGCTGATCGGTGCCGTAGGCCTGAACAAAGCGGTTGGTCTTCGGATCGATGCCGTTGGCCAGAATGTCGGCACGGATCTCCTCCGCTGCAGCCTCCCAGCGCTCGGCCCGCTCACGGTCGTTGCGCAGACCGGCCAAGCGCACGCCGCGATCGCAGGCGACCCAGCAGAAGACCTTCGACGAGACGAAGTGCTGCGGCTCGCCGCGAACCTCCCAGATGCCGCGGTCCGGCTCCTTCCAGTTCTCGATTGCCCGCTCGACCTGGTTGACGATGATTGGCCAAGCCGAGTCGCTCAGCTGGTCACGGTTCTTCGTGTGGATGTAGATCGAGTCGAGCAGCGCCCCCCAGACATCGTGCTGCTTCTGGTTATAGGCGCCGTTACCGATCCGAACCGGCTTGGAGTCCTCGTAGCCGTCGAGATAGTCGAGCGTCCTCTCCTCGATCTCACGCTCGCCGCCGATCCCGTAGAGAACCTGCAGATCGCGGTCACCGGCGACCAGATCCTCAATGAAGTAGTAGTAGTCGCCGGCTTCCTGCGCGAATCCGAGTGAGTAGAGGCCCCACAGCATGAAGGTTGAGTCGCGGATCCAGGTGTAGCGGTAATCCCAGTTGCGCTCGCCGCCCGGTGTCTCCGGCAGCGAGGTCGTTGCCGCCGCGACCATCGCCCCGGTCGGCGCGTAAATCAGACCCTTCAGCGTTAGCGCGCTGCGCTGCAAGTAGGTGCGCCACGGATGGTCGGGGAACGAGCCGTGGGCCAGCCAGTCGTGCCAGAAGTCGGCGGTGAAGGTCAGGCGGCGGTAGGCCTCGTCGAAGCTTGCGGGTGCGTCGTGCTCGGTCCAGCTGAGCGCGACGTAGGCGGTATCGCCCTCATGCAGGGTTGTGCGCGCGCGCGCACGGCCGCTCTCAAAGCCGAGCCGCAGGTCGGTTGTCAGCCGCAGCTCCAGCGCTTGGTCTTTGGCTCGGGCGATGCCGACGCCGTAGCCGTCACTGTCGTAATCCCAGTCAACCGGTACCCGTCCGTAGTCGAGCTTTGGCTCGCATTCCAGCTGCATCTCGACATGGCCGTTGATGCAGCGCATCGTGCGCAGCAGCACATGGTCGGCATCGGTGTCTGTAGGTGAGCGACGGTGCGTCGTTGAGCGCTCGCTGTCGTGGTGCCAAGGCCCGACCAGCAGTACGTCCTGAACGACGACCCAGCCGGTTCGCGTTGCCCAAGTTGTTTCAAGGATCATCGTGCCAGGCAGATAACGGCGGCCGACCGGCACGCGCTGGTCGGCGGGCGAGATGCGAAAGCCGCCGGCGTCGCGGTCGAGCATCGCGCCGAAGACCGACGGTCCGTCCATCCGCGGCAGGCACATCCACTCGACCCGGCCGCTTGGCGCGATCAGCGCAATCGACTCGCAATCCGAGAGGAAGGCGTAGTCGGCGATCGGCGGGTAGGCGCTGCCAGCGAACGTGCCGTCATGAACGAGAGGTTCCATTAGCGGAAAGTTAGCGTTTCGCTGCCCTATTGGCGGTCAACTCCGACCGGCGCCGCGACCGGTCGCTGTGACGCCAACGTCGCGGCGGCGGTAAGCGGCCGCACGATAAGGTCACAGACGTCGCAAAGGAAGCAAATCATGGCCGACTCTCACAGCGCTCCAGGCCGCAACCTCGCCCTTGAACTGGTGCGCGTCACCGAAGCCGCCGCGCTCGGCGCCGCCAGGCTGATCGGAATGGGTGATAAGGAGGCCGCCGATCAGGCGGCAGTCGACGCGATGCGGGCTGTCCTCGGAACCGTCACGATGGACGGGATCGTCGTGATTGGCGAAGGCGAGAAGGACGAGGCACCGATGCTTTACAACGGCGAGCAGGTCGGCAACGGCTCCGAGCCGCGGGTTGACATCGCTGTTGATCCGCTTGAAGGGACAACGCTGACGGCTAAGGGAATGCCGAGTGCGCTGGCAGTTATCGCAGTCTCGCCGCGCGGCACGATGTTCGACCCCGGGCCCTGCGTTTACATGGAGAAGCTTGCGGGCGCCAGCGACGTCGCCGACCTGCTTGATCTTGACCGTCCGGTGACCGAAACCTGCGCGCTGGTCGCCGAGCGCCGCAACATCGACATTGGTGACGTAACCGTTATCGTCCTTGACCGTGAGCGCCATCACGAGCAGATCGACAAGATCCGCGGCGCCGGCGCCCGCGTCCGGCTGATCAGCGACGGCGATGTCAGCGCCGTACTACTGGCTGTCAGCGAGCGCTCGCCGGTCGATCTTCTGTGGGGAGTTGGTGGCACACCGGAAGGTGTGATCTCGGCCGCTGCGATCAAGGCAATCGGCGGCGCGCTGGTCGGGCGCCTCTGGCCACGCGACGAAGGCGAACGCAAGGCAGCGCTCGACGCTGGCTATGACCTCGACCGCCAACTGACGCAGGACGATCTTGTGCGCGGCGATGACTGCTTCTTCTCGGCGACCGGCGTGACCGATGGCGATGTGCTGCAAGGCGTCCGTTATGAAGGCCGCGGCGTTGCTTCAACCGAGTCGATCGTGATGCGCTCCAGCTCCGGCACGGTGCGCCGCGTCAATGCGCGTCATAACCGCGAGAAGCTGCGCGCGCTGATCGGTTAGGCGGCCGGCGCGCCGCGCTCGCTTGGGCGCGGGCCGCTTGGCGCTGGCAGCTCGTTGATCGCAGCAAAGCGCCCCGCCTTTGATGGCGCCAGGTCGCCGCGAGCAATCGAGCGCAGGAAGCCGTAGGTGATGAGCACGTGGATCCGCGACTGCGTCGCGGCGTAGGCCCAGTGGGCGACTGAGGCGGCGATCCGCGGATAGTAGTTGGCAACCTCGACGTCGACCTCCAGTGTGCTGCGTGTGCCATCGCCGATCGGTTTGCGTGCAACGTCAATCTCGAGGTATCCGTCGGCTTCGATCCCGGGCGCGGCAACCAGCAGGCCGCGTTCAATCCGCCAGCGGACAATGCCGCGCCCGTCATCCATCTCGTACTGTGGACGGTGGAACGACAGCAAGACCAGCGGCCGCCCGAGCAGCACGACGAGCCGCTCCTCCTGGGTGTACTTGACGCGGATCAGGCCGAGCGTGCAGCGGCTCAGGAAGTGCCAGTAGGTGCGGGCCAGCCTTTCGAGGTGCATCGGCGTCCAGATCTGATCGAGCGCCGGTGTGGCGAGCTCCAGTTCGGCCGACTGGACGGTCCGTACGGCGCCGGTCGAGTCGGCGGTGGTGGAGTCGTGCAAGCCGCTGATCTTTACGTCGCCTACTTGGCTCGGGCGGCTGAGCAGGTAGGTAACCAGCGCGATCAGGCCGAGCGCTGCGCCGATCAGGATGATGATTACGGCAGCGACCGCCAGCAGGTCAGGCACCAAACGTTCCCCCAACGGCGCCGGTCGCTCCGGTCAGCAGGATTGACTGTTCTCTATCGGTATTCATTTGACGGCTACGTGCACGGTGACAACCAACAATGAACGATGAGCGGCGCTTTCGCGTACTACTAGCGGGATCGAGCGTACGGGTCCAGCCTGCCAATGAACGAACTTTCAATCAAAGAGGTCTCTGAGCAATGCGGCATCGCCGCTGGCACGCTGCGGATGTGGGAGCAGCGTTACGGCTTTCCGCGCCCACCGCGTAGCTCCAACGGCTATCGCAGCTACTCGGCTGATGATGTCGAAACGCTGGGCCGGGTCCAGGCGTACCGCCGCCGCGGGCTGTCGATTGCCGCGGCGATTGAGCACGCCGTTGAGGATCGCAGCCAATCCGATCGTTCATCGATCTACGCTGCGGTCGCGGCCTCGGGGCGTGGCATTCAGTCGCAGCTGCTGCGCAAGTCGACGCTGATCGCGCTGAGCCGCGCGATTGAGCATGAGGCGCTGGCGCTGGCCGCGGCGCCGGTGCTGTTTGGCGCCTTTCAACACGAGGCCTTCTACCGCGCGGTCGAGCCGCGCTACCGCGAGCTGGCCGCGCAGGCCGAGGTTGCCGTCGTCTTCGCCGACTTTGCCTCCGAGCGCAAGCCGCCCCGCGGCCCGATTGAGATCCCGATCCGGGCCGACGCTGTGCTCGGCAATGAGTGGGCGGTCGTGATCGACGCGCCGGGTTATAGCGCGGCGCTAATGGCCTGGGAGCAACTCGACGGCGCGGACGATGATTCCTCGCAGGGCTCCGAGCGCCGCTTCGAGGCGATCTGGACGCTCGATCCGATCGCCACCCGCAAGGCTGCTCAGGCGGCGGCGAGGATCGTTGGGCTGAGCGATCAGCAGCTTGGCGGCGAGCTTGGGCAGCTGCTGGCCGAACGGCCGCTGGCGCTGGCCGAGCCGGCGCCAGCGCTGACGGCGCTGGCAAACCGAGCGCTCGCTTACGTCGAAGCCGCTTAGGGCTCCAGCGAGATCAGTTCGATCGCCGTCCCTGCGGTAAGGATCCCCTCGCCTCGTGGGATCACTGCCAGCGCGTCGGCCAGGGCGATCGAACTAAGGATGTGCGAGCCCTGCGGGCCGGTTGCGAAGGCGGCGCCATCTTCGAGCCGCACACGCACGCACTCGTCGCGGTCGGGGTGGCGGGCAATCGGCTCACCGAGATCTACGGTTGCGCTTGGCTGCGGCGGACGGCCCTGCAGCGCGCGTAGCGCCGGCGCCGCGAACAGCAGGAAGGTGACGATCGCCGATACCGGGTTGCCGGGCAGGCCGAAGACCAGCCGCCCGCCGCGGCTACCAAACCAGGTTGGCCGCCCGGGCCGCAGTGCGACGCGCCAGAAATGCTGCTCAATGCCGAGCTCCAGTAGCGCCCCTTTGACATGGTCGTGCGGCCCGACCGAAACGCCGCCTGAGCAGACGACGACGTCGGCGAGCTCCAGCGCCTCGGCGAAGGCGGCGGCGGTCGCCGCCGCGTCATCGCCGACGTGGCGGGCGAGGACGACCTCGGCTCCGGCCTCGGTCGCCAATGCCCGCAGCGTCGTCAGGTTGGAGTCGTGTAGCTCGCCGGTCTCGAGCTCGGCGCCCGGTTCGCGCAGTTCGTCGCCGGTCGCGATCACAGCGACTTTTGGCCGCGGCAGGCAGATCAGCTCAGCGCGGCCTGCCGCGACGGCGATCCCCAGCTCGGCTGGCCCGAGCCGGCGCCCAGGCGACAGCACCGTGTCGCCGGCTCGCAGGTCCTCGCCCGCCAAGCGGACGTTGCGTCCAGCTGTCAACTCGTCGCGCAGCACCACTTCGCTGCCTTGATCGTCGACGACCTCAATCGGCGCTACCGCCTCGGCGCCGGCCGGCATCACCGCGCCGGTTGAGATTCGCACCGCTTCGCCCTGAGCGAGCGTCGGCTCGAACGGCCTTCCGGCCCGTGACTCCCCGACCACGCGCAGCCGGCGGCCGGCCTCGCCGGCCTTCGCGGCAAAGCCGTCCATCGCGCTGTTTGCGGCGCCGGGAACGTCGGCCGCCGCCGTCACCGGTTCAGCCAGCGTTAGCCCGAGTGCGCTGTCGACTGCCAGCCTGACCGGCGCAAGTGGGCTGCACTGCTCGGCGACCAGCTGCTGGGCGCCGGCGATGTCAAGCGCCGCGTCGCTCACGGTCGCTCAGTTGTCGCTGGCCCGCGTGCCAGGCAGCAACGGTCCACCGAACGCTGTCAGATCGTTGCTGTGCGCCAGAACGCCGACGCTGCCGCGGCCGGTGTTGACGAAGCCAAGGCGGCGCGCGACCTCAATCGTGAAGTCGTAGCTGACGCCGCCGACGTAAGGGCCGCGGTCGATAACCGGCACTGTGATTGAACGACCACGGAAGCTGAACTCGAGCAGCGCGCCGCAGCGCAGCGTCTTATGGGCGACGCCGAGCGTCTTCTTCTTCAGTCGAACGCCGCAGGCCGTCGTCGTGCCGCTCTGGTCGTACCAGGTTGCCTGAGTCTTGCTGTGGACGCTGATTATGGTTGTCGGTGGGTTGCCTTCCACGGCCTTGCGCCCGCCGCTGGCGACAGCCCGGGCGAGGAAACGGCCGCGCTTTGTCGCCTTCCAGCTCAGTTTGAATGCGCCATTTGCTGCGACCGGGCCGCGGGCGATTGTCCGCCAGCTGCCGTTGCTTGACCGCAGCTGAATGTCAACCTGGCGCCAGGGGCCGCTACCGGCCAGCATTCCTTCAAGTCGGACGGCCACGCCGAGCGTCGTCGGCTTCGCGCTGAGCAGCGCGTCAGTGGGCGTGATGCCGCCAGTGGCCTGAGCGCCGGCGGGCACGGCTGCGCAGGCCAGCAGCATTAAGGCGGCGGGTAGGGCAAATAGCTGTCGGTGAATCAGGCGGATCTGTATCGCTCTCGTTGATGGCCTACGAGGTGAGCTGACGGGCTCGGGCCAAACGAGCGGCCCTACCGACGCAAAGCGTCTGATTCGCCCCAGCGAGCCTTGCGACTCGCAGTGGTTCCCCCGTCCGCCTCACGCAGGGCGCGAAGCAGTTCGGCAATTACCCCTCGAAGGGTACAGCAAGCGACCGTTGGAGTGTGGCTAACTGAGCTGGCGGCGCTGTCAGCCGGGCAGCAGCCGCAGCGCGGCGCGCGTCAGCTCGGTCAGCAGCCCGGCCGGATCGGCGTCGCCAAAGCTGTGGCCGGCGTTCGGAGTCGCGTAACCGGCGCGTGGCACGCCACTTGCCGCGGCCGGCGGGGTTGGCTGCTTGGCCTGCTTGATCGCCGCTGCTTCGGGAAACACCGGTTCTGCAGTGCCGGTCAGTGCGGAGTGCGTTTTGGCACTGGCCTGCGCCGCTCTGGCGGCGTCGCGGCGCACGCTTGGTCGCTGACGGCGGCTGCGAGGCAGGTTCGTCAGCACGTCGTTTTCATTCTGCTGATCGCGTGGCTCGGAAGTAGGCATCGCTCTATTCTGCCACGACTGGGTCGAAGAAGAGGGATTTAGCGTGTAATTCTTTACCGCCCGATTCGCAACGGCAGTACTCTGGAGACTCTGATCGGTGGAAATCGGTTGGCGCTGAGGGGGAATAGCATCGCTGAGCTTCTACTGTCAAAGGTGCCCCGGCGCAGCCGGATGAATCTGACCCGAGTACGAAACGGATGCCATGACCGTCAGCGAGTTTCAGGAACTGGAAGAGATCAAGACGCTTGT
Source organism: Solirubrobacteraceae bacterium (assembly GCA_039744215.1). Lineage (GTDB taxonomy): Bacteria > Actinomycetota > Thermoleophilia > Solirubrobacterales > Solirubrobacteraceae > F1-60-MAGs163. Next base: position 78,037 of record JBCJTT010000006.1, on the reverse strand, counting down.
CGCCCGCGGCGCGCGGACCGGAGTGCTGTCGCACGCCGACATCGCCAGCGCCACGGCGGAGCTCGATCTTGATGATTCAGACCGCGAGGAACTGAAGACCTGGATCGAAAGCCAGGAGATTGAGCTGATCGACGACGATCCGTTGGCGCCGACCGATCAGGTTGAGCGTGCGCCCGACAAGCGGACGCGCCGGCGTGCCAAGGCAGCGATCGATCTGCGCCCCGACATGACGACCGACTCGTTGCAGCTGTTCCTCAAGGACATCGGCAAGGTCCGGCTGCTGACTGCTCAGGAAGAGGTCGATCTGGCGAAGAAGATCGAGCGCGGCGACCTTGCTGCCAAGCACAAGATGGTCGAGTCGAACCTGCGCCTCGTCGTCTCGATTGCGAAGAACTACCGCAACCAGGGCCTGCCGTTTCTTGATCTGATTCAGGAAGGGACACTGGGCCTTGTCCGCGCCGCTGAGAAGTTCGACTATCGCAAGGGCTTCAAGTTTTCGACCTACGCTACGTGGTGGATCCGCCAAGCGATCGCCCGCGCATTGGCCGACAAGGCGCGGACGATCCGTATCCCGGTTCACGTCGTCGAGAAGCTCAACAAGATCGGCCGCGCCGAGCGCAAGCTGGTGACTGAGCTGGGTCGTGAACCGACACCGCAGGAGATCGCCGAAGTGACCGGCATCGACCCCGAAGAGGTCGATCAGATCAAGCGCTCAGCGCAGGCACCGGTCTCGCTTGAGAAGCCGGTTGGCGATGAAGAGGAATCGGAGTTCGGTCAGTTCATCGCCGACGAGCGGGCCGAGTCGCCCTACGAGCGCGCCGCCGAAGTGCTGACTAAGGAGGCGCTGCGCGAGGCGCTGGAAAACCTCTCCTACCGTGAGCGCCGCGTGCTGGAGCTGCGCTACGGACTGGGCGGCGAGCATCCCCGAACGCTTGACGAGGTTGGCCGAACCTTCAACGTGACGCGGGAGCGGATCCGCCAGATTGAGAATCAGTCACTGAAGAAGCTGCAGTCGCTGGCCGAAGCGCAGAAGCTGCGCGACGTCGCCTGACCTAGGCGCCGGACGCGGCAGTCGGCCGCTAGGATGACTGCAGTGTTTAGGCGTTCTAGGTCCGTGTTGCTCGTCGTGCTCGGCGTGCTCGGCGTCGGGGTTCTTGCTGGTTGCGGCGGCGATCGGAACGATGACCAAGCCTCAGGGCAGCCCAGCGCTTCTGTTATCGATCCGGGCCCTGTCCATGTTCACGGGCTCGGCATCAACCCGAGCGACGGAGCGCTGTTTATCGCCACCCACACTGGGTTGTTCCGAGCGCCGAAAGGCGACGAGACAGCGACCCGGGTAGCCGGGAGATATCAGGACACGATGGGCTTTACCGTGGTGGGGCCCGATCGCTTCCTCGGCTCCGGGCATCCCGACCTGCGAGAGAAGCTTCCTCCTTATCTGGGCCTGATCCGTTCACAGGACGCTGGGCAGACATGGCGACCAATCTCGCTACTTGCAAAGGCAGACTTCCACATCCTGGAAGCCTCCGGCCGACGGGTGGTGGGGTTCGGTTCAGACTTCGATACCAGAGCCGGTCAGCTGCTGGTCAGCGACAACGGCGGCGAGACTTGGCGCAAGCGCAAGCTGCCCAGCGCGCTAATGCTGATCGACCTCGCAATCTCCCCTGACGACGCGGATCTGATGTTGGCCGCCGACGAGCGTGCCCTCTACCGCTCCAACGACGCGGCACGTAGTTGGAAACGGCTGGACGGCGCGCCCGGCCTGCTTGGCTGGCGAGCTGACGGCGTCTATCGCATGACGCTTGACGGGCAGCTGTCCCGCAGCACAGACCAAGGGCGAAGCTGGCAGACGATCGGTCGGGTCGACGGGGCTCCGGCGGCTTTCCAGGCTGAGCGCGACGCGCTCTATGTCGCGCTTCATGATGGCGGCACGGTGTTGATGTCGAACAACGGTGGACGCGACTGGACTGTGCGCTCGCGTCCGAAGCAGACCAGCAGCAGCGGAAGCTGATCCGCAGCCCGCACCAGCGAACGACACCGATGATTCGACGGGCGCTCCGCTACCGGACGATCAGGCCGCGAAGCCCAGCAAATCCCGGACCTAGCGGTACTGGTTATGACGGTTCGTCATGGGCACTATCGTTGGTAAAGTGACTGAGTGGCTATCGATCCTGACTGTCCCGTCTGTCGCACCGCCGACATTGTCTGCGCCAAGTGGACGCTGCTCGTCGTGCGCGAGCTTGATCAGGGGCTGTCGCGCTTCTGCGAGCTGGAGCGCTCGCTGAGCGGGATCAGCCCGCGCACGTTGTCACTGCGTCTGCGTGAGCTTGAGGAAGAAGGAATCATCGAGCGTCGCGAGCTGCCCCAGATGCCGCCACGGGTCGAGTACGCACTGACCGATAAGGGTCGTGCGCTGCTGCCGCTGATCGACGACATGCGCTGCTTCGGTGAGCGTTGGCTCGACCAGCAGCCCGCCGCTGCGCTGTCGGCGCCGGCCGCTTAAGCGCCGCCGCCGCTGAGTACGGTCGACGCCAGTACGACGGCGACGGCGATCAGCGTGCCGCTGATCAGCCGCATCCGGGCCGGGCTGATCCAGCCGGCCAGCTTGACGGCGACGACCGAGCGAACCCCGGTTGCCGCTGTTCCGGCGCTGACGGCACCGATCATGCATTGCACGCACATGCTGATTACTATTGCACAGCGCTGATTGTTGCGTAGCGGTCGCCCGGTGCAAGCAGGCTGGCCAGATAAGCAGTATTGAGAACCATTCCTGATAAGTTGGGGCTGTGTTTGACAGCTTCACATTGCCGTTCTTCCAGCGGGGGATCGTTGAGGTTCTGCTGCTCGCTTCGGTTGCCGGCACGCTCGGCGTATGGATTGTGTTGCGCAGCATGGCCTTCTATACCCACGCCGTAGGCAGCGCCACCGTGCCGGGGCTTGTACTGGCGGACGGGCTTGGCTTCGCGCCTCTGCTCGGCGCATTCGGCGCGGCACTGCTGATGGCTGCGCTGATAACCCTGCTGGTGCGCCGACGCTCGGTTGGCAGCGACAGCGCGACGGCAATTGTGTTGGCTGGCGCACTGGCGCTTGGCGTGATCCTCGCTAGCGACGTCTTCGGCTCGCAAGGCAGCGTTGACCGCTTGCTGTTTGGAAGTCTGCTGGCGATCGGACCGCCCGAACTGGCACTGGCGGCGCTGACCGCGGCGCTGGCACTGGCGGCGACGCTGCTTGCCGGCCCGCGCTGGTTGGCCAGCGGCTTCAGCGATCGTGGTGGCCGCGGCGACGCGCTGCTGATTGGCCTGATCGCGCTGGCCGCCGTTGCCGCGCTCGCCGCAGTCGGCGCGCTACTGGCGACGGCGATCCTTGTTGTACCGGCGGCGACGATGCGACTGCTAAGCGGCCGCCTGATCAGGTGGCAGCTCGCGACGGCAGCGCTGGCGGCGGCAGAGGGGGTCACCGGCATGGTCCTTGCCTTCCAGCTGAATGTGCCGCCGGGAGCTGCGATTGCTGTCCTCTCCGGCCTTGTCTTCGCCCTTGTCGCCGTGGCAACGGCGCTGCGCGCGCGGTGGCCGTGGCTCGCCCAGGCGGTGCTCTGCGCGGTCGTCGCCGGCGGACTGACGTTGACCGGTTGCGCCGGTGGCGGGCCGAACGATACGCAGAAACTGACGGTTGCTGCAACGACGACGCAGCTTGGCGACATCGTCCGTCAGGTCGGCGGTAGCGCCGTCAGCGTGGAGCAGATTCTGACGCCCAACTCGGAGGCCCACGACTATGAGCCGCGGCCAGCCGACGTCGCCTCGGTCGCCGACGCGAAGCTCCTGTTCACGAGTGGGCTGGGGCTCGACCGGTGGTCCGCCAAACTGGTTGAGCAGTCCGGTTCCAGCGCACGTGTGATCGACGTCGGCGGCGGCGTCCCTGTCAAACGGCATTTAGCTGGCGGCGCCACCGACCCGCACTGGTGGCAGGACCTGACAAACGTTGCGGCGGCAACAACGCAGATTGAGCGCGCGTTGATCGCCGCTGACCCAAAGGCGCGCGAGCTGATCATCGCCAACGCCCGCGCCTACCGGGCGAAGCTGCGCAGTGCCGATAGGGCAATCAGTGCCTGCATCAACCGCATTGCGCCGAGCCGACGGCTGATCGTCACCGACCACGACGCCTTCGTCTACTACACGAGCCGCTACGGCTTGCGGTCGGTCGGCGCCGTCTTCCCTTCGACCTCGACCCAGTCCCAGGCATCGGCCGGTGAGGTTGCGGCGCTCGAGGCGAAAATCAAGGCGCTGAAGGTTGCGGCGGTCTTCCCCGAGAGCTCGCTTAACCGGGCGCTCGCCGACCGGATCGCCAGCGACACCGGCGCATCATCGAACTATCAGCTATACGGCGACACGCTCGGCCCGCGCACCGCCGCCGCCGGCACGCTGATCGGCGCTGCGCTGGCCAACACGCAGGCAATCGTCGGCGGTATCTCGGGCGGGAGAGTGCGATGCGTGATCGGCCGCTAAGCGATAAGCCGCTGGTCGTCTGCGACCGGTTGGCGGCGCGCTACCCGGGCGCAGCGGCACCATCGATCAGCAGTATCACCTGCGAGATCAAGCGCGGGAACCGCGTCGCGCTGCTCGGTCCAAACGGCGGCGGTAAGTCGACGCTGATGCGCGTGATGACCGGCGAGCTTGCCCCGTCATCAGGCGAGATTGAGCTCTTCGCCGGCCGCCCGGCGCTGGTGCCCCAGAGTGAGCGCTCGCGCCTCGATTACCCGGTCAGCGCGCTCGATGTAGCGCTGATGGGGTCGGTCTCGCGGCTCGCTTGGTGGCGTCGCCCATCGCGCGCTGACCGCCGACTGGCGCTGGAGTCGCTGCGCCGCGTCGGCATGGCAGAGCTGGCCGGGATGACCTTCGGCGAGCTGTCGGGCGGTCAGCGCCAGCGGGTGCTGGTTGCGCGGGCGCTGGTGCAGGACTCGCCGCTGCTGCTGCTCGATGAACCCTTCGCAGGGATCGACGCGCCAAGCGCCGAGCTGCTGACCGTGCTGTTCGACGAGCTCGCCGCTGAAGGGCGCGGGCTGCTGATCGCAACGCACGACATCGAACAGGCGCGCAGCTGGGACCTGGTGCTCTGCTGCAACCGGGTGCAGATTGCCTTCGGACGACCGTCCGAGGTATTGACGCGTGAGGTGATCGAACGCACCTACGGGGCGGCTCTGGTGGCACTGCCGGGCGACGAATCGTTGTCGATCCTGCCGCCGCATCACCACGACCACGGTGAGCAGCGCTGAGGCGATGATCGACTGGTTGACAGAGCCGCTGCGCGAGCCGATCGTCGTTCGCAGCCTGATCGAACTGGCGCTGCTTAGCGTTGTCGGCGGCACGCTTGGCTGTTGGATCGTGCTTGCTGGTCGCGCCTACAGCGCCGAGTCGTTGGCGCATTCGATGCTGCCAGGGTTGGTCGGCGCGGCGCTGCTTGGGCTGCCGCTGATCGTTGGCGGCGCCGCCGGGCTGGTTGTCGGCGCGGCTCTGATCTCACTCGTCGGTCGGATCAGGCTGCTTGGCACTGAGGTCGCCGTGTCGGTCGTTATCACGTCGCTGTTCGGCGCCGGTGTGCTGCTGGGACTGGCGCCATCAACGCCGGCCGGGCTGAACGGAATTCTGTTTGGCGACCTGCTGGCGGTCGGCACGACTGAGATCATCCTGGCCGGCGGCTTCGCCGTCGTCGTCCTGATCGTGTTGGTGGTGTTACACAATACGCTGCTGGTGACGGGCTTCGATCGTCGCCAAGCGCTGGCTATGGGCCGCTCGCCTGGGCCGTTTGACCTGGTCTTGGCGCTGCTGCTGGCCGGCGCGACGCTGGTCGCCGTGCAGGCGCTCGGCAACCTGCTGGTCGTCGTCATGCTGATCGGACCGGCAGCCGCTGCGCGGCTACTTACTGCGCGGATCGCAGCGATGATGGCGCTGGCAGTCGCGATCGCATGGGCGGCCTCGCTGTTCGGGCTATATGCCTCCTACCACGCCGATCTGGCGGCCGGAGCGGCGGTCACCTGCGCGCTGGTCGCGGCCTTCATCGCCGCACTGCTCGTTCGGGCGCTGCGCGACGGCTTCAGGGGCGGCAGTCGGCGCAGAGGCCGTGCAGCACAATCTCGTGGCCTTCCACTGCAAAGTCGACGCGCTTAGAGATCGCTGTTACGGCCAGTTCAAGCGGGCGGTCGTCGAACGGGATTACGGCGCCGCAACTGTCACAGACGAGGTGGTGATGGTGGTGTTCGGGGCGCACCGGTTCGTAACGGGCCTGGCTTTGGCCAAGCTCAACCTTGCTGACGACGCCGAGTGCTTCCAGCTCGTCAAGCACGCGGTAGATGCTGGCGCGGCCGACGGCTCGCTTGCGCGCCACCAGCTGCGCTTCGATCTCGTAAGCGCTCAGTGCGCAGCTCTGCTCAGCGAGCAGCTCGATCACCGCCGCCCGCGCGCCGCCGCGGCGGTAGCCAGCCGCCGCCAGCCGTTCGCTGGTCGCTGCTGCCCAGCCGGAGTCGCTGTTGATCTGCTTGGCCATCGCCAATCAGGCTAGCGATGAGACTGGTTCTCAGGCCAATTCGACTGCGCCGTGATCGTCGCAGTGTTTCCCGTGGGGGTGGTGCAGGCGACCCTCGACCAGATAATCGGTGTGCTCGCCGTGTGGTACCGCCTCGTGGCCGCAGCCGGGGCCGTGGCCGTGCTCGGAGCAGCTGTGGCCGTGGTCGCAGCGCTCGGGGCGCTGATCATCGACCGCGATCGTGTGCTCGTCGCAGTGATCGCCATGAGGCTGGTGCAGGTGACCGCCGTGGATGAAGTCGATGTGGCCGTCGTGGACGATTGCCGTATGGCCGCAGCCCGGCCCGTGAACGTGGTCATGCTGCTCGTGCGTCTTCTGCTTCTCAGCCATCGGTAATAGGCTACCGCGCGGGCTCGATGGCAGGATCGACGGCGCTCGTGGCGAATCGAGGACTCATGGGATTGCGCCAACTTCGCTCCGCCCTGCATGCCTTCACGCAGGAGGCCGCCTGGCAGCTGGCGAGCGACACGCATGAAGGCCATGAACTGCCGTTCGAGGTGGTCGAGTCCGGCCGCCGCGACTCGCCGCTCTACTGCTACCGGCCGCTAACGGCCGATTTCATCTCGGAACGCAGCGGCGTGCTGTCGCGGCTACCGACCTATCTGCCGGCCGCCCACGCGCTGGTTGCGATCGGCAGCCTCGCCGACTACCTCGACTCACAGTCGGTCCGACCGCCCGGCCCGGGCCGCCAGAGCGCCGACGCGGCGCTGCGCTGCTTCCTAGCGCGAGTCTTCGTTGACTCCAGCGACTTTGTCTTCGATGAGCGCTGCTTCGATAACGCCTACCAGGAGCTTGAGAAGTGCGTCGCCGAGGAGCGCGCTGAGCACAGCGTGGTCGCTGTGCTGCTGGGCGTTGAGCTGGCCTCCGACGAGGTCAAGCTTGGAGACGGCATCACGCTGGTCCGCGGTGAAGAGAGCGATGAAGCGCCCGATGAGGCGCGCTGGTCGCGGCTCGATGGCAGCCCGCAGACGCTGGTGATTGTCCGCCGCTCGCCGGTACCGGGCGATACGGGCCCGCTGCAAGCGTCGCGCACGTCACTACGCAAGCTTGTCGCCGGACTGCGGCTCTACCACCCTGAACCGGTCTCGCTGGCGCCGCTCGGTTGGTCGCGGATTGGCGCCGGGCCGTGGCAGGCGGTTGCGATCAGCGCCGAGTCTTCCGAGCCGCAGCCGTTGGTGCTGATTGAGCCTGCGCAGGAGGATGAGCTGCGCGCATTCCTCAGCCTCGTCGGTCGCCGCGAGCCGCGTTCGGGCGAGCTGGCCTGGGCGCTGCGCCGTTTTGACCTCGCACACCAGCGCACGCTGCCCTCCGAGGCGCTGAGCGACCTGCTGCTGGCGGCGCGAGCGCTGCTGGAGCCGGAAGGGCCAGCATCGGGCCGGCTGGCGGGCCGCCTTGCGGCGCTCTGCACCGAACCGGAGCGCCGCGCAGCGCTGACCGAGAGTTTTGCCCGAACCGCCGCGCTGGAGCAGGCGCTGATCGCTGGTGAGGCCGGCGGCGACAGCACGGCGCCCGCTGTCTACGAGTTCGAGGGCTATCTGCGGGCGCTGCTGCGCGACGCCTGCTGCGGCCATCTCAGCAGCGACCTGGTCGGACTTGCCGAATCGATCCTGGCCGAGGCAGCGCCTCAGGCAGCGCCGACCGACGAAGCGCCGCCGGTCGATCCGACCGACCGCTACGAGTCGCTGCGGCCGCCGCTCTAGCCGCGGCCCCACAGCGCCCGCTGAACCGCGACCAGCCCGGCGATGTCGCTGACATCGCCGGGCAGCTCAGGCACGATGATCGGATCGCTTTCGCCGACCTCTTCGGCCAGGCGAGCGATCGCCGCCCCGTCACGCTGGGCGACGGCCAGTGCACTGAGGTAGCTGGCCAGCACCGGGGCCGCCAGCGGTTCGCCCAACTTCGCGTCGAGCAGCGCTGCCGCCTCGGCCGGCGTCGGCGCCGGCAGCGCGCCGCTGGCTACACGGTGGACGCGGTTGATAACCAGCGACGCCAGCTTCATGTCGGAGCTGCGCAGCTTTTCGCTGAAGAAGACAGCTTCGTCGCCGGACTCCCGCGCCGGTGAGCTGATCACAACGAATCCGGTCGCCGCGTCGGCGAGCAGTTCGCGCACGCCGTCGGCGCGCTCGCGAAAGCCGTCGATCAGGCCGCCGAGCGCCTGGAAGAAGCCCGAAAGGTCTTCCAGCAACTCAACGCCGGTGATCCGCTTCATCACGCTTAGGATCGCGCCGGTGCCAACGCCCAGCGCGCGCGCCGCAAAGCCGGTTGGCGCCAGCAGAAACTTCAGTGCGCGGCCATCGAAAAAGCCGGTCAGCCGGTCCGGCGCGTCGAGGAAGTCCAGCGCGTTGCGCGACGGCGGCGTGTCCAGCACGATCACGTCAAAGCGGCCGGAGCGGTTTAGCTCGTAAAGCTTGGCGACGGCCGTGAACTCCTGCGATCCGGCGATTGCGCCTGACAGCTGCTGGTAGATCTTGTTTGAGAGGATTTCGTCGCGCCTGCCAGCGTCCGGCGAAAGGCTGTCAATCAGTTCATCGAAGGTTTGCTTTGAGTCCAGTGTCATTGCCCACAGCTGGCCGCTGATCTCAAGCCCGGCCGGCGCAAAGCGTGCGCCGTCAACCAGCACAGGCTGGTTTTCGAGTTGCTCCAGCCCCAGCGCGTCGGCGAGCCGCTTAGCCGGGTCGATCGTGACAACGGCGACACGGCTGCCGCTGGCCGCCAGTCCTGCTGCGATCGCAGCGGCGGCGGTCGTCTTGCCGACGCCGCCGGAGCCGGCACAGATGATTACGGCGAGGCCTTCAAGGCGGGTTTCAATCGAACTTGCCATGCACTCAACAGCCTACGGTCGGCGCAGTTGCTGCGCCGGGCGGGAAGGAATCAGCGGCGCTACTGCGAATAAAGCGCTAGTACGGGTCCAACAGACGACCGGAGCCCCTCCCGTGGATAAGAAAAAGCCCAGAATTATCGCATTCGCCAACCAGAAGGGCGGCGTCGCCAAAACGACGACGACGCTCAACCTTGCCGTCGCCCTAGCCGAGTCCGGCCACCGCGTGCTGTGCATCGACATGGATCCGCAGGGAAACCTGACGATGTCTCAGGGGATCGACCCCGACACGCTTGAGAACTCGATCTACGACGTGCTCGTGCACGACAAGCCGCTCCGCGACGTGATCGTCACGCGTGAGATTGACCTCGCTCCGGCCTCGATCGACCTGGCCGGCGCTGAGATCGCAATGTCGACGAAGATCGGCCGCGAACGCTCGTTGCAGAAGGCACTGACCGCGGTCGCCGACGATTACGACTTCATCTGCATTGACACGCCGCCGAGCCTCGGCCTGCTGACGATCAACGCACTGACCGCGGCCACCAAGGTGATCGTCCCCGTGCAGTGCGAATATCTCTCAATGCGCGGCCTAATCCAGTTGCAGAACACGCTGCAGATGATTCGCGAAAACCTCAACCCCGATATTGAGATCGAAGGGATCCTGCCGACGCTGATGGACACGCGCACGGTTCACGCCAAGGAGGCGATTGAGATCCTCGAAGAGAACTTCGGCGACCGCGTCTTTGCCTCGCGGATCCGCAAGACGATCCGTTTCGCCGAAGCTCCCGTTCAGGGGATGTCGGTGCTTAAGTACGAGCCCAACGGCAGCGCCGCAGACTCCTACCGCGCCCTCGCGAAGGAGGTGCTGTCACATGGCTAAGAACAAGAAAAGCCGCGCCAGCATGCGTGAGGGCCCGCTCTCAGAACTTTTCCGCCGGACCGCGAAGACCGGCTCCGACGAGGCCGCGAAGCAGCCGCCGGTCGAGCCGGCAACGCCAGCTGCCGGCCCCGGCGAAGCCCAGACTGAGGCCGGCCGCCAGGAGGCGCCAGCGACCGAGGTACGCAGCACGCCGTCGTCGCAGGAACGGCTGCGCAGCGCCTTCATCTCAGAGATTCCGGAAAATCAGATCGACGAGCCGCCGCTCGCGCCGCCGCTGATGCCGCCGGCTCCTGACCCGGTCGACAACCGCTCGTCGAAGGCCAAGAAGGGCGGCCCCGTGCTGCGCGTCGTTGGCGTCGGCGGCGCCGGAGTGAATGCCGTCGACCGGATGATCGAAGCAGGTATTGCTGGCGTCGAGTTTATCGCCGTCAACACCGACGTGCAGTCGATCCAGCAGACGCAGGCCGACGTGACGGTTCACATCGGCGAGGCGCTGACGCGAGGCCTCGGCACAGGAGGCGATCCGGAGCTTGGTCGCGCTGCAGCGATGGAGGACTACGACCGCATCAAGCATCTGCTGAAGGGCTCCGACATGGTCTTCGTCGCGGTCGGCGCAGGTGGCGGGACCGGTACCGGTGCGGCGCCGGTCGTCGCCCGCATTGCGCGCGAGGTTGGCGCTCTTACGGTCGGCATTATCACGCGCCCGTTCGGCTTTGAGGGGACGCGCCGCGCGTCAACCGCATCGTTCGGGATCGACGCCCTGCGCGAAGAGGTCGACACGGTGATCGTGGTACCCAACAATCGCCTGCTCGAGGTGCTTGACCAGCGCACCTCGATGGTCGAAGCCTTCCGGATCGCCGATGACGTGCTGCGTCAAGGTGTCCAGGGAATCTCCGACCTCGTCACGCTGCCGGGGATCATCAACCTCGACTTTGCCGACGTGCGGACGATCATGTCCGACGCCGGTTCGGCGTTGCTTGGGATCGGCATGGGGACCGGCGAGTCACGCGCGCTTGACGCCGCAGCGCAGGCTGTTTCGTCACCGCTGCTGGAGACCGACATCAACGGCGCCCGGTCAATCTTGCTGTCGATCACCGGCGGCAGCGATCTGTCGCTGTGGGAGATCAACGAGGCCGCCAAGGCAGTCGCCGAGGCAGCTCATCCGGAGGCGACGATCATCTTCGGTGCGATGGTGGACGACGCCCTCGACGATCAGGTTTGGGTGACGGTTGTCGCAACCCGCTATGACGAGGTAGGCCGCCGTGCCCGCCGCCAGCGCGTTGATGAGCCAGCCGGTGAGCCAAAAGTTGAGCGTGGACGTGGTTCGCGCTTAGGTAAGAACACGGTCCGTACCGGCACCGGCGTCGACACGCTCGATGTGCCTGAGTTCGTGCCGCGCGGCTAGCCCGCTTCGCTTGGCACAGCGCAGTTCGGCGCCGCCGCCACTACTTTACGGTCGATGACCGGCGCCGCGGGCATCGTTGCTGCAGGACACCCTCGGACCGCCGAGGTCGGCGCCGGCGTGCTGCGCGCTGGCGGCAACGCGGTTGACGCGGCGATCGCCGCCGTGCTCGCCTCATGGGTCTGTGAACCACTGCTGACCGGGCCCGGCGCTGGTGGCTACATGCTCGTCGCCGGAGCCGGCGAGCAGCCGACGCTGCTCGACTTCTTTGTTGCCGCGCCTGGCCACGGCGCCAATCAGCAGCACGCGCCGCTACTCCCCGTTGAAGTCTCCTTCGGCGACGCCGAGCAGACCTTCAACTGCGGCGCCGCGTCGTGCGGTGTTCCCGGCAGTCCTGCCGGTATCGCCGCGGCGGCAGAGCGCTGGTCGACGATCCCGCTGGCCGACCTGGCGGCGCCGGCAGCGCAGCTGGCGCGCGACGGTGTGCCGCTCAACGAAGCACAGGCATACGTCTTTGAAATCCTCAACGGGATCCTCGTTTCAACGCCCGGCGCCGCGGCCGAGTTCACTCGCGACGGTCGCTCGCTGGCGCTGGGCGAGAGCTTTGCCAGCGACGAGCTTGCCGAGACGATCGAGCGGCTCGGCGTCGACGGCGCAGCGCCCTTCTACGAAGGCGATATCGGCGCCGCGATGGTTGACGAGGTACAGCGGCTCGGAGGGCTGCTTGATCAAGCTGACCTTGAGGCCTACGAGGTGATTGCGCGTGAACCGGCGCAGGCCTCTTACCGCGGCCGCAGCGTGCTGACTAATCCACCGCCGTCGGCGGGCGGCGCGCTGCTGGTGCTGGCCTTTTCGCTGCTGGCGCAGAGCTGCCCGCAGGGCGCGCCGAGCGATGCGCAGCTGCTCGCTGTCATTGATCAGGTTCAGGCGCTGCGCACGCCGCAGTTCACGGCCGGGCTGATCGACCCAGACTTCCTGCGCCGCTTTCTTGCCGCCAACCTTGGCTCGACGACTCACATCAGCGTGATCGACAGCGCCGGGCGGGCCTGCTCGGTTACCTGCTCAAACGGCGAAGGCTCCGGCATCGTCGTGCCGGGAACGGGGATTCAGGTCAACAACATGATGGGCGAAGAGGACCTCAATCCGCTTGGCTTCTTCCGCGCCGCCCCCGGGCAGCGGATGCCGTCGATGATGGCGCCGACCGTCGTGCTGAGCGATAATGGCGAGGTTGAGCTGGCGATCGGCAGTGCCGGCTCCAACCGGATCCGTTCGGCGATCCTGCAGGTGATTGTCAATCTGATCGATCACGGCGCCGACCTTCAAGCGGCCGTCAACGCGCCGCGCTTTCACAGCGAGGGCGGCACGCTGTTCGCTGAACCTGGTGTGCGGCTGGAACGGCTCGATCGTGGTGACCGCGAGCTGGTTGAGTTCCGCTCAGAGAACCTTTTCTTCGGTGGAACGCAGGCCGTTAGCCGTGACCCTGTCAGCGGCGAACTTGCCGGCGCCGGTGATCCGCGGCGCGGCGGCGCGGCGGTCGCCGCATGACGCGCAGCGCTGGAACCGCGGCGCTGCTTGCTGGCGCTGCGCTTGCGGTTGGCTGCGGCGGCCCATCGGCCGATCTGTTTGTCGTCAACCGCAGCGGTTCGGTGCCCGGCGCAAAACTGACGATCGTAGTTGGTGATGGCGGCACAGTCCGCTGCAACGGTGGGCCGGTAACGGAGATCAGCAGCGCCCAGCTGATCGAAGCGCGAGCCGTCGCTGGTGATCTCAACGGCGACGACCAGGAGCCCGGGCCAGCGCGCAAAGTGGTCAATCTGAAACCCGCCAAGTACACGATCCTGCGCTACCGGATTGAGACTGAGTTTGGTCAGGTCAGCTTCAGCGACAGCTCGCGGCCGCAGCCGCCGGTCTTTTACGCCGCGGCGCGGCTGACGCGCGAGTTGGCAAAGAATGTCTGCGGCCTGCCGCGCTGAACTCAGCCGAAACGGACGCGGCCGTTTGACAGGGCGCGCACCTGGGCACGCTCGACATACTCGAGCCGCTTGATCGCAGCGCGCAGTAGCTGCGCGACGAGCTTCATCCGTTGGGCCTCGGAGCGCAGATCGAGCAGCCCCTGTTTGGCTTCGGCGCCGAAGTCGACCGTTGCTGCCATCTCGTAGGCGCTCTTCGCCGCCAGCTCTTCCGGCTCGGGCTGTTTGTCGGTCGCCTGCTGAACAAGGTTGGCGTAGGCACTGCAGGCCTCGTCCCGCGCTTCGCCGATCTGCTCGGAGCCGTTCGGCGGCTCGCTGTCGTCAAGAAATTCGATCACCGCGGCCGGGTAGGGCAGGTCATGACGCTCCTCGACAACGCGAAACGGCCGCGTGCCGCGCGTCATGATGTTCATCCGGCCATCCTCGCTCTGCTCCAGCACCTCGGTCACCTCCATCGCACAGCCGGTTGCGTGGGCGCCGTCGTCGTCGGTCCAGACGATCCCAAACTCGCGCTCGTTATCGAGGCACTCAGCAATCATCGTGCGGTAGCGGGGCTCGAAGATGTGCAGCGGAACGTCCTCGCTTGGCAGCGCAACGATCCCTAGCGGGAAGATCGGAAAGTCCTCGATCAGCTCAGCGTCCATCCGATCCAAGTCTACGGCCGCGGCCGCTCAGAGCGGGCGGCGGGCGCTGAGCAGCAGGTTGTAGAAGATCGTGGCGGGCAGCCGGCTTTCCAGCAGTCTGCGGTCAACCTTCTGCAGAGCGATGTAACCGCGGAAGGCGAAACGACGCCAGAGCTGCGGTATCTGCTCACTGACCGCCGTGCTCTCCAGTGCCCGGTTGGTCCAGCCGAACCAGTTAGCCAGCAGTTCCTCGCCGTTCACCTTCACCTCGTCAAACCCGGCCCGCTCGGCCGCGCGCTCAAGGTCGGAAGGCAGGAAGGCGTGCACGTCGACGTGCTGCTCGAGCTTGTGGTTGGCTTCGCCGCCGTCGTCGTGGCCCTCCGGTGCGGCCTCGGCGCGGATCGCCGCTCGCCAAGCGGGTGCCACCGCGGTCGCGGCGCACTTGGGCAGCTGCGCCAGCCGGTCGCCGTGGCGGGAGGGCTCGCCGGCGAAGAGGATCATCCCGCCCGGGACGAGGACGCGGTGGAACTCGGAGAAGGCCCGGTCGAGGTCGGGGATGTGGTGGAGGACGGCGTGGCCGAATACGAGGTCGAAGCTGCCGTCCTCAAACGGCAGCTGCTCGGCGTCGCAGAGCTCGGTCCGCAGGTCGAGCTCAAGCATCTTCGCATTGGCCTCGAGCACCTCGATCATTCCAGGAGAGATGTCGGTGCAGGTGGCCTCGGCGACGATTCCAGCCATCTTCATGTGGAGCGAGAAGTATCCGGTTCCGGCGCCGATCTCCAATGAGCGGGCGAACAGGGGAACGTCGCTGCCGAGCGCCTTCTCTAGCTTCCCCAGCACCTGGTCGCGCCCGACCGCGCCCCAGTCGATTCCCCACTTGGCGTCGTAGTGGACAGACGCCCCGTCGTGGTAACGGGCGTTTACGTCACGGATTTCATCCGGTGTTTGCGGCGCTGGCATCAGGATCGGGGAGGCTAACGATTGGCGCTGTTCGGCGCCTTGCTGACTGTCCGGTCAGAAGCTGCGAAACTGACGCAATGGAACTGTCGGCGCCATCGCTGCTCGATCTGCCGCCGGGGCCGCGCCAGCCGCGCTACGCCCAGGCGCTGCAGTGGGTGATGCGCCCGCAGCAGTTTGCCTGCCGCCAGCGCGAGCGCTTTGGCGACGTATTCACGCTGCAACTGATTGACGGGCAGCCACTCGTGCTGCTCAGCGACCCCGATGACATTCGCACCGTCTTCACCGGCTCGGCCGAGGCAATGCACGCCGGCGCAGCGAATCAGCTGCTGGCGCCGGTTGTCGGCAAACGCTCGATTCTGCTGCTCGACGAAGCGGCGCACCTGCGTCAGCGCCGGCTGCTGCTGCCGCCATTTCATGGCGAGCGGATGCTGCGCTACGAGCAGATCATGGCCGAGGCGGCTGAGCGCGAGCTGGCCGGCTGGCAGGAAGGCGAAACGATTGAGCTGCTGGGGCGGATGCAGGGGATCACGCTGGAGGTGATCATGCGCGCCGTCTTCGGGATTGAGGATGGGCTCGAGCTAGAGCGCCTCGGGCGGCTGCTACGGCGGATGCTGAGCTCAACCACCAGCGTCCGGCAACTGGCGCTAAGCCTGATCGTCGGTCCCGACTCGGAGCGGCTCGAGCGGCGCCTGCGCGAAGTGCTGGACCCGGTTGACGAGGAGCTCTACCGCGTGATCGCCGAGCGCCGCGCAGATCCGCTGCTCGATCAGCGTGATGACATTCTCTCGATGCTGCTGGCCGCCCGCGACGAAGACGGCGAGGCGATGACCGAGATCGAACTGCGCGACGAGCTGATGACGCTGCTGCTGGCCGGGCACGAAACGACCGCCAGCTCACTGGCCTGGGCCTTTGAGCAGTTGACCCATCAGCCGCAAACGCTGCAGCGGCTCGCAAGCGAGCTGCGCGGCGGCGACGATCAGTCCTACAGCGACGCCGTGATCTTCGAAACGATGCGGCTGCGGCCGGTGCTGCCGATTGTTCTGCGCGTGATCACCGAGCCGATCACGGTCGGCCAAGGACGCTTCCGCCTGCCCGCGGGCACGCGCGTTGCGCCGGCAATCATGCTCGTCCATCTGCGCGAGGACATCTACCCGGAGCCGTTTAGCTTCCGGCCCGAGCGGTTCCTCGACAATCCGCCTGGTACCTACAGCTGGATTCCCTTTGGCGGGGGCATGCGCCGCTGCGTCGGCGCCTCGTTTGCTCAGTTTGAGATGAAGGCTGTGCTGCGCGCCGTGCTGGCCAACTTTGAGCTCGAGGCGGTAGGCCGGCCGGAGCGGATCGCCCGCCGCTCGTTGACGCTCGTGCCAGCCGACGGCGGCCGCGTGCGGATCAAACGAAGGCTCAACCCGCAGCGCCCGATAGCTGAAGCCCGCCGCGCTGCGGCATCCTGATGGCCGGCGGCGAACCACCTGAGCGCACCGACGCGACGGCGCAGCGGATCTTTCAGAGCGGTCAGCCAGAGGGCGTGCCGCCACTTGAGTTAACCGGCGAGCGGACGCTGCCGGACGTGCCCCAGGAGAACTACTGGTACCGCCGCCACCTGATCGTCTACGAGTGGATTGCCGCCCGCAGCGGCGGGCTGCGCGTCGCCGACCTGGCCTGCGGCGAGGGCTACGGGAGCAAGGTCCTGGCTGGCAGCGCATCCGATGTCGTCGGCGTTGACGCCAACCCCCAAGCGCACGCCCACGCTGCTGCCCGCTACGGCGGCGGGAAGCTACGCTTCGAGCGGACGCTGATCGACAGTTACAACGAGCCGCGTGACGTTGTCGTCTTCCTGCAGACAATCGAACATGTCGACAATCCCGGCCCGATTCTCGACCACTGCGCCGGCCTTGTCGCTGCCAGCGACAGGCCAGCGGTCTACGTCTCAACGCCGAATGTTCTGACACTGGCGCCGGAAGGGGCCGAGCGTTCCGGCAACCCGTGGCACGTCCATGAGTACCGTCCGGATGAGTTTCGCGCGCTCTGCGCCGAGCATTTTGGACGGGTCGAGATCTTTGGCCTGCATCACGCTGGGCGGCTGCGCGCTCATCAGGTCGCGATCGAACGGTTCGGCTGGGACACCGTCCACAAGCGGCTTGGCATCACGCAGCGCTTCTACGACCGCTTTGTGCCGGCAATCTCCGTCAACGACTTCACGCTGGTCAGCGAACACGACGCTTCGCGCCGGCTCGACCGGGCGCTCGACCTGCTCGCCGTGATGAGGTCCTGATGAGCGCGCAGCGCGGCCGCGTCGCAATTGTTCTGCACACCCACATGCCCTACGTCGAGGGCTTTGGCACCTGGCCTTTTGGTGAGGAGTGGCTGTGGGAGGCGATCGCCACCTCGTATCTGCCGATCGCCGCGCTGCTTGAGGACGGCGCTCCGCTGACGCTGTCACTGACGCCGGTGCTCTGCGATCAGCTGGAGGCTGACGGGGCGATGCAGCGCTGCACCGAGTTCCTGCGCGAGCTGCGGCCGCAGTCGCACCGGCTTGACGCCGAGGGCTGCCGCGCAGCCGGCTACGAGGAGCTGGCGGCTGAGTTGGAGCGCGCCGCCGGCCAATACGTCGACGCGGTTGCCGCGCTGGACGCCTGTAACGGTGACCTGCTGGGACGGCTCGCTCCGTACGCAGCCTGGACGAGCAGCGCGACGCACGCAATCCTGCCGCTGCTGGCGACCGACGCCGGCATCCGTCTGCAGGTTGAGGCTGGCGCCGAGAGCCACCGCCGCCGCTTTGGTCAAAGCTGGCGCGGCGGCTTCTGGCTGCCGGAGTGCGCACACGATCCAGGAAACGACCGTTTGCTCGAGGAGGCTGGAGTGCACGCCGCCTGCGTTGAGATGACGGCCTACTTCGGCGCCGGCGATCGGCGCAACCTGCGCGTGCTGCGCAGCGCCGACGGGCCGCTGCTGGCGCCGATCGACCGTCAGCTGATCGACCTTGTCTGGGGTTCCGGTGGCTACCCCGCGGGCGCTGCCTACCGCGACACGCACCGGCGGACGACCTTTGACCACAAGCCGTGGGCAAACGACGGTCAGCTCTACGACGCGGCCCGCGCGCAGCTTCAGGCAGAGCAGGACGCAGCCGCCTTTGCCGCGCGCTGCGCCGAGCGCGTTGCCGCCGGCGGTCTCTGCACGCTGGCCTTTGACACTGAACTGTTTGGCCTCTGGTGGCACGAAGGCCCGGCCTTCCTTGCCGCCTTCGTTGGCTGCTGCGCCGAAATCGGACTAGACTTGGCGCTACTTGACGATGCGCTGGAGGGGATCGACGCCGACCCTTGGCCGGCCGGCGACCGTTGGCCATCAAGCTGGGGGGCAGGCAACTCGCTGCGCACTTGGTCGTCGGCGAAGGTCGCGCCGATCACCGACCGGGCGCGCTGCGCCGAACTGCGCGCCGTTGCCGCAGGATCGACGATTTCGCTGCGCGCCGCGCGCGAGCTACTTGCCTTGCAGGCAAGCGATTGGGCGTTCCTCGAAGACGGTGATCTGGCCGGGCCCTACGCGCTGGAGCGTTTCAACGGCCACCTCGAACAGTTCGACCTAGAGCTCAGCCGGGTACCCTCACAGAGCCCGGCGCTGCGCAGCCTCGCACCCGAACTGCAGCTGGCGCCGCTGCTTGAGCCATGACCAGAGTTCTAATTCTTTCTTGGGAATATCCGCCGGTGGTCGAGGGCGGCCTCTCTCGCCACGTCTGCAAACTGGCCGAGCAACTTGTCGTCCAAGCGGTTGACGTTCACGTACTGACGCGCGGCGATGGGTCGCTGGCCGCTGAAGAGCTCGTCGCCGGCGTTGTCGTCCATCGCGTGCCGGAACCAGGCCGGCCGCGCGAACTTGGCGAGTTTGTTACCTGGATCGAGCACATGAACGCCGACATGCTGGCGGCCGGGGTCGAGCTTGGCGACCGTTACGACTTCGACATTGTCCACGGCCACGACTGGCTGGTGGCGGTCGCCGGCGACCACCTCGCCAACCGCTTCCGCTGTCCACTCGTGATCACGATCCACGCGACCGAATACGGGCGCCATCAGGGCTGGGTTGAGAAGCACCCGCAGAGCTGGATCCATGGCGTTGAGCGCTGGATGTCGGGCCGCGCCGATCGGCTGATCACCTGCTCGTACTACATGCGCGGCCACGTCGCCGACATCTACGAGCTTGACGAGCAGCGCGTCAGTGTGATCCCGAATGGGATCGACCCGCTTGACCTGCAACCGGTTGATGACCTCGAGACGCTGCGCGCCAACTTCGCAGCCGCCGACGAGCTGCTCGTGATTCTGGTCGGCAGGCTGGTTTACGAGAAGGGCTTTCAGCTGGCACTTGACGCGCTGCCGCCGATTATCGAACGGGTTGGCAACATCCGCTTCCTTGTCGCTGGGTCGGGAACGCATGAAGCGGCGCTGAAGGCTCAGGCCGAGCAGCTTGGGCTGCTGGAACACGGCAGCTTCCTTGGTTGGATCGGCGACGATCTTCTGCACTCGCTCTACCGGATCGCCGACCTTTGCGTGATCCCGAGCCTCTATGAGCCGTTCGGGCTGGTTGCGCTTGAGGCGATGGCCAGCGGCTGCCCCTGCATCGTCGCCGACACCGGTGGGCTGCGCGAGGTCGTTCCCGCCGGCGAGCGGGTCGGTCTTCGCTTCAACGGCGGCGACGCCGATCACCTCGGTGTGATGATCGAGCGGATGCTGACTAACAGCGAGCTGCGCGAGCGGCTGATCAATGAAGCCTCAGAGCATGTCCTCGGCTTTGATTGGGTCGACGTTGCGGCGCAAACGCGCGAGGTTTACGACGAAGCGCTCGCCGCGGCGCGCACCAGCGCCTAGCGCCAGCGCAGCGTCTGCGGCTGTTCGCGCGTGCGCAGCACGCGGGCCGGTGAGCCGCCGACGACGGCGTTCGCTTCAACGTCGCGCGTGACGACCGCCACCGCACCGACGATCGCGTTGTCGCCAACTGTGACGCCGCGCAGCAGCGATGCGCCGTAGCCAATCCAAACGTTGTCGCCGACCCGCACGTCGCGCTTGTAAATCCCCTGATCGCGGATCGGCCGCTCAACGTCATTGGTCGCGTGGTCGAAGTCGATCAGCATCACGCGGTCGGCGAGTATGCACTGGCGCCCGATCGAGACATGCTGGAAGGCCGAGATCGTGCACTCCTGCCCGAGCACACTGCGGTCGCCGATCTGCACGGCGCCTTCGTGCACGCGGATCTTGCAGCCGTTGCCGACCCACGACCAGCGGCCCAGCTCAAGGCTCGCGTTGCGGCCGATCTCAAAGCTAACTCCTGGGCAGACGAAGAACAGGCCGTCGCTCTTTAGCCGGCCGCGCCAGCGCAGCTTCAGCCACGCCCAGCGGGCGACAAGCCGCGCGTACTTTAGGTTCAGCATCCCGTTGGCGCTGGCAAAGCGCAGCAGCTCGAGCGTGCCGCCGCGCAGTGGCGCCGGTCCGGGCTGCACTGGCGGCTGATCCTGCGGTGCGGCAGCAGCGCTGCTCTGGGTGGCGGTTTCCATCGCTGTGCAAGCCTAGCCGCGCACTGCTGCGGGGCGAGCGACCACCGGCCCGCCCGCTAACCTCGGCGCCAGTGACTTCCGCCCCCTCAGACAGCCTCGCCGAGCGCCTGCTGGCCGGTGATCAGCGGGCCTTGGCGCGGGCGATAACGCTGGTGGAGTCCAATGATCCACGCGGCTGGGAGCTGGTTCGCGAGGTATATCCACATACCGGCAAGGCTTCGATCGTCGGCTGCACGGGCGCTCCGGGAGTCGGCAAGTCGACGCTGATTAGTGCGCTGACGGCGCGACGGCGCGAGCAGGGTCGCAGCGTCGGCGTCCTTTCGATCGACCCCTCCTCGCCGTTCACGCAAGGCGCGCTGCTTGGCGACCGAATCAGGTTGACCGACCACTTCCTCGACGGCGGCGTCTTCATTCGCTCGATGGCCAGCCGCGGCGCACTCGGTGGACTGAGCGAAGCGGCGCTGCAAACGGCACTGCTGATGGACGCCTCGGGCCGCCAGGACATCTTCCTTGAGACCGTTGGCGTCGGCCAAGCTGAGGTCGACATCATCGATCACGCCGACACGATCGTCTTGGTTCTGATGCCAGGCTCCGGCGATTCGATCCAGGCACTGAAAGCCGGCGTGATGGAGATTCCCGACATCATTGTTGTCAACAAGTGCGACCACCCGATGACCGAGACGATGGTGCGGGAGATCCGCGGCGTCCTCAGCCTCGCCCCGTCCGACGGGCCGCCAACGCCAATCATCAAGACCGACGCGCTGCGCGGCGAGGGTGTTGTCGAGCTGGCCGACGCGCTCGACGAACACCGCGCTTTCATCCAGAGTGAGGGGACGCTGGCCGAGCGTCGTCGCCGCAACCTGCGCAGCGAAGTGATCTCGATCTGCACGCACCGGATGCGGCGCGAGCTGGAGCGGCGCGTTGACAACGACCCGCGCTTCGCCGAGCTGTTTGACGGCGTCGTCGAACGGAAGATCGATCCCGCCAGCGCTGCGACGAAGATCCTCGAGCAGCTCGACGACTGAGCGGCTGCTCAGCTGGCGAAGATGCTCCATGGCAGCGGGCCGCTGAGCGGCGCCAGGCCGGCCTGCGCCGAAAGCCGCGCTGCAACCAGCAGCCACAGCGTCATCGCCAGGCCGACAGCTGCCAGTGCTATTGCGCTCTTTGGGTAGCGGCGGATTCCCCAGGCGCTGAGCGCCGCAGCGGTTGGCAAGGCGGCGACCATCGGCTCGCCCGGCGACATGCTCGCAAGCGACGGTAGTGCGAATACGGCTGTCAGTAGCGAGGCGCCGCAGATCGCTGCTAGCAGACCGCTGGCGATCTCGACCTCGCCCGCCTCCGGCAGCGCCCGCGCCAGCCGCGCACGGCGCGATCGCCAAGCCAGAGCAACCGATACGAAGGCCATCGCCAGCACCGGCGCCGTCAATAGCAGGCCAAGCCGCGGGTCGAGCAGCAGCTCGGCCAGCCGAGGCAGGCGATCGATGTAGGCGCCGACGCTGGCGGCGCCGGTCGGCGGGTCCGCAATCGCTGAGCCTGAGAGTGGCGTGAGGCCGCCAAAGATCCGCGCGTTGATCGACACGTAAACGACAACTGACAGCAGCACCAACTCGGTTGCAACGAGCCCGACCCAGCCGCGTGAGCGGTGCCGCAGCCAGCGATACAGGGCGAACGTGATGACGGCGGCCGGCAGCAGCGTGACCGCGCCCAGCCACGGCAGCAGCGCGATCAGCGCGCCGGCGCTGATCGCGCGGCGTGGCGTCGGCACGTCGCGCGCCCGCAAAGCCAGCAACGCGGCAAAAGCGATTGCCGCGCCGCAGGCAGCCGCTGGCCGAATCGTCGTTGCCGCGATCACCGCCGGTGGGCTGAGGCCACCTGCGATTGCTGCGCCGCTGGCCCACGGGTCAGGCACAATCAGCCTTGCCAGCGCCGCGGCGGCAACCATCCCAAGCGCCGCAATCAGGGCCAGCAGCAGCTGGACTGCGGTCGTGCCACCGACTGCGTAGGCCGGCGCCAGTAGCGCCGGGAAGAGGAAGCCGTGCGGCTCAATCAGGCGGCCGTTGATCAGCAGCCCGCTCGGCTTCACCGGGCTGCCGGCGAAGGCCTGCCAGCCGTGTTCGCGGTACTGATTGTTCAGCTCAAAGTCGCCGTCATTGACGAGCGAGCTTGTTGTAAGCAAAATCCGCGTCTCGCGCGGGCTGAGCTGCGAATCGGGTGTCGCCGGCAGTCCGATCGCAGCGGCGTAAACGGCAAAGCAGAGGAAGAAGACCAGCAGCGATGCGCGGCCGCTGCCGCGCCGGGCAGCGCGAGCGATTCTGCCGGGCTCAAACTGCGCGGCCGGCGCTGCGCTGCGCTGGCCGGCACCGTCCATCAAGCGCTCAGCGCGCGCGCAATCACGATCTGCTGAATCTCGTCGGTGCCCTCACCGATCGTCAGCACCTTGGCGTCGCGGTAGAAGCGACAGACCGGGTACTCCTCGATGTAGCCGTAGCCGCCATGAATCTGGACGGCCTCCTCGGCGCAGCGGACAGCCAGCCGGCCGGTCTTCAGCTTCGCTTGCGCCGCCGTCAGGCTGTAGTTCAGCCCTTGGTCTTTCTCCCAGGCCGCCTTCCAGGTCAGCAGCCGCGCCGCCTCGATCTCGGTTGACATGTCGGCGAGCTTCGCCTGAATCATCTGGAACTGGCCGATCGGCTTTCCGAACGCCTGGCGCTCAGCCGAGTACTTCAGCGCCTCGTCGAGCGCCCCCTGGGCGAGGCCGACGCCGATCGCGGCAACGCCGATCCGGCCCGCGTCAAGCACCTGCAGGAACTGCCGCAGTCCGGCGCCGCGCGGCCCCAGCAGGTTGGCTTGCGGCACGCGGCAGTCATCGAAGCTCAGCGGCCGCGTGTCAGAAGCATTCCAGCCCATCTTGCGGTACGGCTCGCCCTGCTGATAGCCGGGCGTGCCGCGTTCGATGATTAGATTGGAGATCTCAGGGCGGCCGTTGTCCTCGCCGGTGATCGCTGTGATCGCAACGTGGCCGGAGATCTCGGTTCCCGCGTTGGTGATGAACTGCTTCGATCCGTTGATCACCCACTCGCCGTCCTCGAGCACGGCGCGCGTGCGCAGCGCGCCGGCATCGGAGCCGGCCTCCGCCTCGGTCAACCCGAAGGCGCCGAGCTTTGTTCCGGCGCAGAGCTCCGGCAGAAGGCGTTCTTTCTGCTCGTCGCTGCCGAATAGCGCGATCGGCGCGATCCCTAAAGATGAGTGTGCGCAGAGCGTGATTGCGACCGAAGAGTCAGCCCGCGCCAGCTCCTCAACGCAGATCGCGTAGGCCAGCGTGTCGGAGCCAGCGCCGCCGTACTGCTCGGGGTAGGAGATCCCCATCCAGCCGAGCTTCGCCATCTGGGCGACGATCTCGTAGGGGAAGGCCTTCGCCAAGTCAAGTTCGCCGGCGACCGGCGCGACTTCCTGCTCGGCGAAGCTGCGGACCGTCTGGCGCAGCAGCTGGTGGTCGTCGGAAAGCGCGAAATCCATTTGAGCAAGACTATGACTTTGGCGGGGCCGCTTGTCGTTGCAGGCGCGCCGCGACTATTATTGACCGCCTAAGACCGTCAGCCGATTTGGAGCCCCAATGCCTGTGACCGTAATTCTTGGAACCGCCCGCACACCGATTGGCAAGATGGGCGGTGCGCTGGCCTCAGTGCCTGCGCCGGAGCTGGGCGGGATCGCGATCGCCGCGGCGCTGGAGCGCGCCGGCGTTGCGCCCGATCAGGTTGATCACGTCGTCTTCGGTCAGGTGATCCAGGCCGGCCAGGGTCAGATCCCTTCGCGTCAGGCGCAGATCGCCGGCGGCATTGGGAAAGAGGTCTCCTCCGAGACCGTCAACAAGGTCTGTGCTTCAGGGATGCGGGCGCTGGTGATCCTTGACCAGGGGATCCGCGCCGGCGATCTTGAGGTCGGCGTTGCCGGCGGCATGGAGTCGATGTCGAACGCTCCCTACCTGCTGCCCGGCGCGCGCTTTGGTTTTCGGATGGGCGAGGCGAAGGCGCTCGATTCGATGGTCATCGACGGGCTGACAAACCCCTTCTCGGGCCGTCAGATGTTCGATGAGGCGACCGAGATCGGCGACGAACTTGAGCTAAGCCGCCCCGACCTTGACCGTTGGGCGATGCGCTCGCACCAGCTGGCGATCGCCGCAACCGACGATGGCCGCCTGCCGGAAGAGATTGTCAGCGTGACGGTTCCGGGCCGCAAAGGCGACACCGTGGTTGAGGTTGATGAGGCGCCGCGCCGCGACACCACGCTCGAGACGCTGGCCGGGCTGCGCGGCCTTGCCAGCAAGGAAGGCAGCCACACGGCAGGCAACTCGCCCGGCGTCAACGACGGCGCCGGTGCGATCGTCGTCAGCTCCGACCAGTGGGCCGAGGCCAATGGCCACACGCCACTGGCCGAAGTTGTCGCTCACGCCCAGTCGGCCAACGACTTCGCCTATCTCGCGACAACGCCAGCCAGTGCGGCGCTGAAAGCGCTTGAGAAGGCTGGCCTGCAGCCCGGCGACATCGATCTTTGGGAGATCAACGAGGCTTTTGCTTCGGTGACGCTGAACTCGATCAACGTTCTTGGGATCGATCAGGAGAAGGTCAACGTCAACGGTGGCGCCGTCGCGCTCGGCCATCCGATCGGCGCCTCGGGCGCGCGGATTGTCGGCACGCTGGTGCACGAGCTGCGCCGCCGCGGCGGCGGGCTTGGCTGCGCGGCTATCTGCTCCGGCGGCGGGCAGGGCGACGCGATCATCTTGCGCGTCAACGGCGCCTAGAGTAAGGCTGTATGGAGTCGGCCAACACGGCAGCAGCGTTCTTTGATCTTGATCGGACGCTGGTCGCTGGCTCGTCCGGGATCTATTGGGCGCGCGCGGCGGTCGATGCGGGGATCATCTCGCGTCGCCAGATGGTTCGGATGCTTGGCACCAACCTGAAGTTTCGCCTGAGCGGATCAACCGACGAGTCGACCGAGGCGATGCGCGCCAGCCTCGCGCAGCTGCTCGCGGGCCGCGACGCGCTACAGCTGCGACGGATGATGCCGGAGGTGCTGGCTGGCGTACTGCCGCGGCTCTACCCGCAGATGCTGCGAATTGCCTACGACCATCAGGATGCCGGGCGGCGCGTCTACATCGCTACGGCCTCGTCGCAGATCGTCGCCGAGATGCTCAGCGACGTGCTCGGCTTTGACGGTGGCATCGGCTCTGTCTCAGAGATCGTTGACGGCAAGCTGACAGGCGCCGACGCCGACGTCTTCAGCTACCGCGAAGGTAAGGCCGAGCGGATCCGGCGGCTGGCCGAGCTGGAGGGGATCGACCTCGGCGCTTCCTACGGCTACTCCGATTCGGAATCGGACCTGCCAATGCTGAGGCTTGTTGGCCACCCGGTTGCCGTCAATCCTGACGGCGAGCTCGAGGCTGTCGCCGATCAGGAGGGTTGGGAGGTTCTGCGTTTTGAGCAACTTGGCCGCAAGCTGCTGGCGCTCGGTGCGCTGGTACTGATGGGCTTGGTCGGCACGGCAGGTCGCACTGTCGTCGTTCGTCGCAGCGCCGCCGCGCCGCCTGCCAGCCCGCGGCTTCGTAACCCTTGGAGGGGCTGATCAGGCGTTGCAGGCTTTGACCGATGAGCAGCGCCAAATAGCTGAGCTGGCAAGGCGCTTTGCCGACGAGCGCGTCGCGCCGCAGGCGGCGCGCTGGGACGTCGAGCACGAATTTCCCCGCCAAACGCTGACCGAGATGGGTGAGCTGGGGCTGCTGGGCGTCTGCGTTCCGACCGAGCTTGGTGGCAGCGGCGCCGACTTTCTCTCCTACGTACTGGTGATCGAGCAGATCTCACGCGGCGACGCCGGCCTTGGCACGACGCTCGCCGTCCACACCGGCGCCGGCACGAGTCCGATCCTTGCCCACGGCAGCGATGAGCAGCGCCAACGGCTCGTGCCGCCGCTCGCGCAGGGGCATGAGCTTGCGGCCTTCGCGCTGACCGAGGCAGGCTCCGGCAGCGATGCCTCGGCGATGCTGTGCAGCGTGCGTGAGGACGGCGGCCGGCTGCTGCTGAGCGGCACTAAGCAGTGGGTTACGAACGGTTCGCACGCTCACACCGTGATCGTCTTTGCGAAAGATCCGGCCGCTGCGATGCGTCCTAGCGCCTTCATCGCCCGCCGCGGCACGCCGGGCATTCAGCTGCTGGGCGAGGCGGCAAAGCTCGGCCAGAACTCATCCTCAACCATCGACATCCGTTTCGATGGTGCCGAAGTGGAGCGGCTGGGGGAGCCCGGCGCTGGAATGGGCATCGCGCTGTCGACACTCGACGGCGGCCGGATTGGGATTGCCGCTCAGGCAACCGGGATCGCCCAGGCGGCGCTTGATCTGGCGGTCGGCTACGCGTGCGAGCGCGAGGCCTTCGGGCGGCCGATCGGTGGCTTTGGCGCGATTCAGCAGAAACTCGCCGACATGCAGACCGAGATTGAGGCGGCTCGTGCGCTGACGCTGCGTGCGGCGCGGCTGAAGGATGCCGGCGCGGCGCACACGGTCGAGGGGGCGCAGGCGAAGCTGTTCGCCAGCCGTGTTGCGCGCCACTGGACGGGCGAGGCAATCCAGATCCTCGGCGGTTACGGCTACATGAAGGACTTTCCGGCCGAACGCTACTTCCGCGACGCCAAGATCACTGAGATTTATGAAGGAACAAGCGAGATTCAGCGGCTCGTGATCGCTCGTGGCCTGCTCGGTGAGATCGCCCAAAACGGCTGAAACGCCAGCTCGCCGCCGCCGCCGCGTATTCTCCTAGCAATGGCGACGACCCCCGACGACCGGCAGTCGTCTGATCAGCAGTGGCGTGAGCAGTTCGAGGCGACGGTTGAGCGTGATGTGCCGTTCACGACGCTCTCTGGCAGCCCGGTTGAGCCGCTTTACACTGAGGCCGATCTGCCGGCCGATCCGGTGGAGCAGATTGGCTTGCCCGGTCAGTTCCCGTTCACGCGTGGTGTTTATCCATCGATGTATCGCGGTCGTCTTTGGACGATGCGCCAGTTCGCTGGCTTTGGCAGCGCGCAGCAGACAAACGAGCGCTTCCACTACCTGCTTGATCATGGCCAGACTGGCCTTTCGACGGCGTTCGATATGCCGTCGCTGATGGGGCACGATTCCGACAGTGCGTTGTCGGTCGGCGAAGTTGGCCGCGAGGGGGTTGCTGTTGACACGCTGGAGGATATGGAGGTGTTGTACGCCGGGATTGATCTTGGTGAGGTCTCGGTTTCGATGACGATCAACGCCCCGGCCGCCGTGATGTTGGCCTATTACGTTGTTGCAGCTGAGCGCCAGGGTGTGCCGCCGGAACAGTTGGCGGGGACGATTCAGGCCGACATTCTGAAGGAGTACATCGCGCAGAAGGAGTGGTGCTTCCCGATTGATCCGGCGATGCGCCTGATGGGAGACATGATTGAGTGGTGCTCGCAGCAGATGCCGCGCTGGCATCCGGTGTCGATCAGCGGCTACCACATCCGTGAAGCCGGCTCGACCGCTGCGCAGGAACTGGCCTTCACGCTGAAAGATGGCCTCACTTACGTCGAGCAGGCGGTTGAGCGCGGCCTTGACGTTGATGACTTTGCGCCGCGACTGTCGTTCTTTTTCAATGCCCAGGTTGACTTCTTTGAGGAGATTGCGAAGTACCGCGCGGCGCGGCGGATTTGGGCACGTGAGCTGAAGCAGACCTTTGGCGCGAAGGATCCAAGGAGCTGGCTGATGCGCTTCCACACGCAGACGGCTGGCGTCTCGCTGACCGCGCAGCAGCCGCTGAATAACGTCGTACGAACGGCGATTGAGGCGCTCGCTGGCGTCCTTGGCGGCACTCAGTCGCTGCACACCAACAGCTACGACGAGGCGCTGGCACTGCCGACCGAGGATGCCGTACGGCTAGCACTGCGCACGCAGCAGATTATTGCCCATGAGACCGGCGTTGCCAGCACGATTGACCCGCTCGGCGGCTCTTACTTCGTTGAGGCGCTGACCGACCGGATTGAGGCTGAGGCTTACGCCTATTTTGAGAAGATCGATCAGTTGGGCGGGATGGTTGCCGCCGTCAAGGCCAACTATCCGCAGCGTGAGATCGCCGACGCCAGCTACCAGCTGCAGCAGGAGATCGACTCCGGCCGCAGGGTCGTCGTCGGCGTCAATGCCTTCACCGAGGGCGATGGCGAGCCAACGCCGCTGCATCGCGTTGACCCGGCGACCGAGCGTGAGCAGATCGACCGGCTCAGCGCAGTTCGTGCTCGCCGCGACAGCGCAGCGGTGGAGGCGTCGCTGGCCGCGCTGCGTGCGGCTGCGGCGCAGCAGCAGGCAAACTTGATGCCGCTGCTGATCGACTGCACCCGAACCTACGCAAGCGAAGGCGAGATTGTGCAAGCCTTACAAGACGTGTTTGGCAGCTACACCGAATCACCAGTGTTCTGAAACAGGAAGATTTATTAATGAGCCGCAAAATTCTGATGACCGCCGTAACCGCCTCGCTGCTGCTGGCAGCCGCTACTGGCAGCGCAGTTGCCGGCGCCGCAGGCGGCTCGCACGCCGCTGCGACGAAGACGATCACGCTACGTGACTCGTTCTTCAGTCCGAAACGGATCACCGTCTCGCGTGGCACGACGCTGCGCTTTGTCTGGCGCGGCAGGCTTCCGCATAACCTCGTCGGCCCGGGCGCAAACTTCGGTCTGCGTCGCTCTGGTTCGGTTTCGGTCCGTGCCTCACGCTCCGGCAGCTACCTCTGCACGATTCACCGCGGCATGGCTGTACGCGTCACCGTTCGCTGAGTCTTCGCCTAGTCGACCCGCGGCGGACGGCGCCGGTCTACTACCATCGCGAGGTACGCGTGCCCTGGCGCGTCGAGCCTTCAATGTCTGCCGCCACAACCACACAGAAGATCCGCGTCGTCGTCGCCAAGCCTGGGCTTGACGGCCACGACCGCGGCGCCAAGATCATCGCCCGCGCGTTGCGCGACGCTGGCATGGAAGTGATCTATACCGGCCTGCATCAGACGCCCGAGCAGATCGTCGAGACCGTCGTCCAAGAGGACGCCGATGCCGTTGGTCTTTCAATCCTCTCCGGCGCACACATGACGCTGGTGCCGAAGATCGTTGAGTTGCTTGAGGCGCAGGGGATCAACGATGTCGTCGTTACGGTCGGCGGCACAATTCCGGCCGATGACATCCCGGAGCTGAAGAAACTTGGCGTCGCCGCCGTCTTCACGCCCGGCGCTCCGACGCAGGAGATCATCGACTTTCTGGTTGGCGCCGTAGGGGACAGAGAGCCTCGTTAAGTCGCGTGCACCGGTAGCCGACTGACTGGTCAGTCAACCCTCTCGGTACAATTTCCAACAGAGCTAAACAGGAGATACGAAGTGAAAATCTGCGTACTAGTTAAGGAAGTTCCGGACGCTGCCGTCCAGAAAAAGATCGACCCGTCAACAGGTCGAATGGACCGCAGCGGCGAGAAGAATCTAAATCCGTATGACACGCACGCGATCGAAGCTGCGATGCAGCTGAAGGAGAGCGGTGCTTTGGCGGTTGATGAGGTCGTCGCCCTCACAATGGGCCCCGACTCAGCTGAGCGGGCGCTGCACAAGGCCGTCTCGCTCGGCGCCGACCGCTCAATCCATCTGGCCGACGACGCACTGGCCGGCTCCGACGTTGCGGCGACCGGCTACGCGCTCGCGAAGGTGCTCGAAAAGGAAGCCCCCGACCTCGTGCTGCTCGGTCAGCAGTCCGATGACGGTGAGTGCTACACGATCGGCGCCGTTGTCGCCGATCACCTGAAGTTTCCGTCGCTGACACAGGTGATCAAGATTGACGTTGACGGCGGCACAAAGCTGCGGGCCGAGCGACAGGCCGAGTACGGCTACGACACGGTGGAGATCAACCTGCCGGCCGTTATCTCGGTCGGCGACGCGATCAACGAGCCGCGCTACCCGTCGCTGAAGGCAATCATGGGTGCCAAGAAGAAGCCGCTCCAGAAGCTCACCGCCGCCGACGCCGGGATTGACGTCACGATGGTCGGCGGCGAGCACTCTGCAGCCCAGTGGACCGGCGCAATCGAGCCGCCAAAGAAGGAATCAGGCAGGATTATCGAGGACCAAGACACAGCCGAGACGGTCGAGCAGATCGTCGCCTGGCTCGACGAGAGGAAGCTGATCTAAATGGCCAACATTCTGGTTTACGCGCTGCACTACGAGGGCGCCTTCAATAAGAATTCGCTCGGCGCCGTATCGGAGGCCGCAAAGCTGGCGACCGAGCTCGGCGGCGAGGCACACGCAATCGTGCTGGGCGAATCGGTCAGCGACGAGCTGGCGGCAACGCTTGGCAACTACGGCGCCGCGAAGGTGCTGCGCGTCAGCGGCCCCGAAGGGCTCGCACAGCCGGTTGTCGACGCGATGGCGGCAGCGATCAGCGGCGGCGATTACAGCTACGCGCTGTTTGGCGGCGGCCTGCTCGGCTTTGAGGTCGGTGCCGGTCTTGCCGCGCGCCTTGGCGCCGGTGTGGCAATGGAGATCACGGCGATCCGCGCTGAAGGCGGCAAGCTGGTCGCCGAGCGTCCGATCCTTGGCGATTCGGCAATCTCACAGATCTCGTTCCGCAGCGACGTCGGCATCATCATCGGTCGGCTGAACGCCTTCGAGCTGAAGGAGACCGGTGGCAGCGCCGCCGTTGAAGATCTCAGCGTCGAGTTCTCGCCCTTCTCCGGTCAAGCAACGATGGTCACTCGCGGTGAGCAGCGCGGCGCCGATGTCGACATTGAGGGCGCCGACATTCTGATCGCCGGTGGCCGTGGTCTTGGCGCTGAGGAAGGCTTCCAGCTGTGCGAGGATCTTGCGGCGGCGTTCGGGGGCAACTCAGCCGTCGCCGCGACGCGCGCCGTGGTCGACGCTGGCTGGTTCCCCTACTCCGGGCAGATCGGCCAGACCGGTAAGACGGTATCGCCGAAGCTCTACTTGGCGGCCGGTATCTCCGGCGCGATCCAGCACAAGGTCGGCATGCAGGGCGCCGAGAACATCGTTGCGATCAATAAGGATGCTAACGCCCCGATCTTCGAGTTCAGCGACCTCGGAATCGTCGGCGATCTGAACAAGATCATGCCGAAGCTGACCGAAGCCGTGAAGGCCAAGAAGGGCAGCTGATCACGGTGGCCGGCGCTAACGGCAAGGTCGTTCCCGGATCCTACCCGCCGCCGGTCAACTCGCCTGAGGAGTTCATCAAGCGTGAGCTCGACGCCGAGGATCAGCGGATCGACGTTGGCGTTGCGATCATCGGCGGTGGCACGGCCGGGCTGGCCTGCGCCAATCGTCTGCTGGATCTCCTAGCCGACGACCCCGAGACGCTGGAGCGGCTCGGCGAGGTGCCCGTCGCCGTCGTCGAAAAGGCAAAGAGCTGCGGTGGCCACAACCTGTCGGGCGCAGTGATGCGGCCTGAGGCGCTGGAGAAGCTGTTCCCGGATGTCAGCCGCGAGCAGTGGCGCGAGCAAGGCTTTGCCTTCGGCGAGATCAAGAAGGAAGCCGTCTACCTGCTGCCAAACGGCAAGACGAAGCTGCGGATCCCGCCGCCGCCGCCGCTGAGGAACCACGGCAACGAATCAATCTCAGTCGCCGGCATGTGCCGCTTTATGGCCGCCCAAGCTGAGCAGAAGGGCGCCTACCTGCTAACCGAGACCGCCGCTAGCCAGCTACTGGTTGAGGACGGCGTTGTGCGCGGCATTCGCTCCGGCGACAAAGGTCGCGGCAAGCAGGGCCAACCGCTAGGCAACTTTGAGCCAGGCGCCGACCTGACCGCTCAGGTGACGGTCCTCTCTGACGGTTGCTGGGGCAGCTTGACCGGCGCCGCAATCCGCGAATTTGGGCTTGGTGAGGGCCGCGAGCCGATGGTCTGGGAGCTCGGCGTCAAGGAGCTCTGGAAGGTCAACAAGCCGCTCGACCGCGTAATCCACACGGTCGCCGGCTGGCCGCTGAAGATCTCCGCCAAGTACCACCAGATTGGTGGTTCGTGGATCTACCCGATGAAGGATGAGAAGACCGGCGACGACCTCGTCTCGATCGGCTTCGTGATCGACCTCGACTATGCCGACGCGACGACCTCGGCCCACGACCTGCTGCAGACCTTCAAGACTCACCCGATGGTGAAGAAGATTCTCGAGGGCGGCGAGCGCGTTGAATGGGGAGCGAAGGCGATTCCGGCCGGCGGCTACTGGGCAATGCCGAAGCTCTCAATGCCTGGCGCAGTCATCGTTGGCGACGCCGGCGGAATGCTCAACGCGGCGGCGCTGAAGGGCCTCAACTATTCGATTGAGGCCGGGATCCTCGCTGCCGAGGCGATCTACGCCAACCTCGCGCGCGGCGAAGCGCTTGAAAACTACGAAGCTGCGATTGAAGAGTCGGTCGTCGGCAAGGAGCTTTATCAGGTACGCAACGTACGCCAGCCTTTTGCCAAGGGTCTGATCAAGGGCGGCCTGCTCGTCAATCTGATGATTGCGACGAAGGGTCGCTTCCCGGCCGGGCGCTGGTCGCTGGATCGCAACGACGCGCAGCCGATGTTCATCGGCAAGAGCTCCGAGAGCTACGTCAAGCCGGACGGCAAGTACACCTTTGACAAGCTCTCCAGCGTCTTCATCACCGGCCTCAAGACGCGCGACGACGCGCCAAACCACATTCGCGTGCAGACAAACGTGCCGCGTGAGCTGGCCGAGACCTGGAAGTGGATGTGCCCCGCCGCGGTCTATGAGATCCCCGAGGATGCGCCCAAGGAAGGGCCGGTCGACGTGATCGTCAACTACACAAACTGCGTGCAATGCGGCGCGATCACCGCCAAGGGAGGGCGGCTTACAGTGCCTGAGGGCGGCGACGGTCCGCTCTATCAGCTGACCTGAGTGCGCCGAGCACCGCACCGATTGCGTTCACGGCGTGTTAGTGAGTCGTATGGATCTGCTTAGAGCAACTTGCTGCGCTGCCGCAGCGGTCGCTGCGCTCGCTCTTGCGGCGCCGCTTTCAGCTGGCGCCGAGAGCGTTCCGGCCGGCGACGCTCAGACGCTAACGCCGCTGTCGATAGGCTCACCGTTGGCCACCGTCGCTGCGCGGCGGACCGCTTCGGTAAAGATGGATGGCTGCCAGCGAAGCCTGACCGCTGACCGCTCGGCGAGCTTTACGGCGCAGATGGCGACCGACGGCCCAGCCGACAGGATGGCGATGCGCTTTGTCCTGTTCGTCAGGCCGATGCGCTTTGACCTGTTTGGCAGGACGATGCTGGACGGGCCGTGGAAGGAGCTGAGCGGCGTTCCGAGCTTCGGGAGCTGGGACCGGGCAGGCAAGGGAGCCGGGATTTTCCGTAGCACCAAGCGTGTCGCCGGGCTGAGCGTCGGCCAGAGCTACCGCGTCGAGGCTCGCTACCGCTGGCTTTCGAGCCGCGGCCGCGTGATCAAGCGCGCGAGGGTCTTCTCCGCCGCCTGCGACCAGCCCGACATGCACGCTGAGCTGACCGGTTCGCTGATCTCGCGGCGCGCAGCGACCGCTCGCTTGGCATCAAGTCGCTCGCCGCGCAGCGTTCCCGCTTACTGAGGTTTGTCGCCCCAGCCTGCAGCGTTTGTCGCCCCAGCCTGCAGCGCCGGCTCGACCGTGCGGCTCAGCGTTGACTCCGGCGCCGCGATCAGCGAGCTCGACGAGTTCAACAACGTGCTCGAACTGCCGTGTCTTCCACTGGGCGGCTAGACTTCTCCGTCGATGAAGACTGATCTGCATCCTGAGTACGTCGAGTCCCACGTTCGCTGCACCTGCGGCAACGAGTTTGTGACGCGCTCAACCGAGCCTCAAATTCAGGTTGAAATCTGCTCAAACTGTCACCCCTTTTACACCGGGCGCCAGAAGCTGATTGATACCGGTGGCCGCGTCGAGCGCTTCCGTCGCCGCGCCGCCAAGCGCTCCGGCGTTGGCGCCTGACCGGGGCCGGCATGTCAGTCGCTGAAACCCGACCGGTGCCGGCACTGGACTCTGAGCCGGCCGAGTGGGTTGCGACGCGTGACGCCCCAGTAGGCGGTCAGGCGGTATTGGAGGGCGTGATGATGCGCGGCGTTGGCGGCTGGGCGGTCGCCGTTCGAACGCCGGCGCCGGATCAGATCGACGCCGCGGGCGAGCGGATCGACGCCAACGACCCGCCGCGCGGCGAGATCACAGTCGAGAGCACCGAAGTTCGCTCGGTCCTCAGTCGCCACCGCCTGCTGCGGCTGCCGGTGATTCGCGGCGTTGTCGCACTGGGCGAATCGCTGATGATCGGCTTTCGTGCGCTGGGGATCTCGGCCAACGCCCAGCTGCCCGATCAAGAGGAGCCAATCTCGGGCTTCCTGTGGGGGCTGACAATCGTCTTCTCGCTGGTCCTGGCGGTCGGCCTGTTCTTCATCATCCCGGTGACGGCGACCAACCTGATTAAGGACCAGCTCGGTTCGGCAGTGCTCTTTTGGATCGTCGAGGGAGTGCTCCGCACAGCGATCTTCCTTGGCTACCTGCTGCTGCTTTCGAAGCTGCGTGACCTGCGTCGCACGTTCGAGTATCACGGCGCTGAGCACAAGACGATCTCCTGTTACGAGGCCGGGCTGGAGCTGACGCCGGTGAACGCGCAGCGATTCTCGCGCCTGCACCCGCGCTGCGGCACGAGCTTCCTGCTGATCGTGATGGTTGTCGCGGTTTTTGTCTTCTCGCCGCTCGGGATGCTGCCGTGGTGGGCGCTGATCGTCAGCCGGATCGTTGGGATCCCGCTGATCGCCGGTATCTCGTTCGAGATCATCAAGTTCGCTGGACGCCACCGGACGCAGAAGGCCGTTCGAGCGCTGATCTGGCCGGGGCTGAAGCTGCAGCTGTTGACGACGCGTGAGCCGAACCTCGACCAGCTGGCAGTCGCGATCGTTGCGATCGAGGCAGTACTTGCGCACGAAGCTGACAGCGAGACCGCCGCCGACCTCGTCGGCGTCGAGATCGCGGCCTGATCTGCGCCGCCGCTACCTGCCCCGCGCCGCGCGGCTAGCCTAGGACGGCTGATGATCGAGTCACTGGTAACCCAGATTGAGGCGCGCTTCGCCGAGCTGTCGCGCGAGATCACCGACCCTGAGGTGATCGCCGACCGCGAGCGCTACGCCCAGACCGGGCGCGAGTACAGCCGGCTTGAGCAGCCGGCCCGGCTGGCCGAGCAGTGGCGCCGCGCGACCGATGATGCGGCCGGCGCGCAGGAGCTGATCGCCGAAGGCGGCGATGACGCTGAGGCGCACGAGATGCTCAGCCAAGCGCGCGCGCTGATTGAACAGCTCGAGGAAGAGCTGCGGCTGGCGATGGTCGAAACCGACCCGAACGACGCGAAAAACGTGATCATTGAGATTCAGGGCGGCGCTGGCGGCGACGAGGCGGGCCTTTGGGCGGGCGACTGCTACCGGATGCTGATGCGTTACGCCGAACGGCTTGGCTTCACGATCGAGCCGCTGGAGCTGAGCGACGGCAAGTACACCTTCGCGGTGAAGGGCGCCGGCGCTTACTCGGTCTTCAAGTTCGAAGGTGGCACACACCGCGTCCAGCGCGTGCCGGAGACTGAATCGCAGGGCCGAATCCACACCAGCACTTCAACTGTCGCCGTTCTGCCTGAGGCTGAGGAGGTTGACATCGAGGTCGACCAGAACGATCTGCAAATCGACGTGTACCGCTCCTCCGGGCCTGGCGGCCAGTCTGTCAACACGACCGACTCAGCGGTCCGCATCACCCACAAACCGAGCGGCGTAGTTGTCTCGATGCAGGACGAGAAGAGTCAGCTGCAGAACCGCGAGAAGGCGCTGCGCGTGCTGCGGGCGCGGCTCTACGAGCGGGCGATGGCTGAGCAGAACGCCGAGATCGCCGCCGACCGCCGCGCGCAGGTCGGCAGCGGCGAGCGCTCAGAGAAGATCCGCACCTATAACTTTCCCGACCGGCGCGTAACCGACCACCGCGTAAAGGTCACCGTCCATGACCTCGACGCAGTGCTTGAAGGGCAGCTCGACGAGCTGACGGCGGCACTGCAGGCCGACGAGAAGAGCCGCCTGCTCGAAGCGCAGGCCAGCCAGCCTTGATGCGCGGCGTGACGGTCCGCGACGCGCTTCACGGCGCCCGGACGGCGATCGGCGCCGGTTGCGGCGAGCAGACGGCCGCGCTCGACGCCGAGCTGCTGCTGGCAGCGGCGCTGGGGGTTGACCGCGCGGCGCTAGTGGCCGACCCCTTGCGCGAGCTGGTCGGGCCGGTGGTCAGGGTCTATCAGGATCTGGTTCGACGCCGTTCGGTTGGGCATGAGCCGGTCGCCTACCTGCTCGGGACGAAGGGCTTTCGCTACATCGAGCTGAACGTCGACAGCCGTGTGCTGGTGCCACGGCCGGAGAGCGAGCTGCTGGTCGAGGTTGGCCTGGGCCTGCCGGTCGGCGTCCGCGTACTTGACCTCGGCACCGGCAGCGGCGCGATTGCGCTTGCGCTCAAACAGGAGCGCCCCGACCTGATCGTCAGTGCCAGCGACATCAGCGCCGAAGCGTTGGAGGTCGCCCGCGCCAACGGCCAGCGGCTCGCGCTTGACGTTGCTTTTGAGCAGGCTGACCTGCTGGAGGGGATTGAAGGCGAGTTTGACGCGATCCTCTCCAACCCGCCCTACATTGCCGAGGCGGAGCGGGCGACGTTGCCGCCCGATGTGCTTGGCCATGAGCCTGAGCAAGCGCTCTTTTCCGGCGCCGACGGCCTTGACCTGATCCGCCGGCTGGTTGGCGCCGGGGCTGCCAGCAGCGCGGCGCTGCTGGCAATCGAAGTTGGCGCCGGTCAGGCGCCAACGGTCGCACAGTTGGCGCAGCAGGCCGGTTTTACTGAGCTGGAGCAGCGCCGCGACCTTGCCGGGATCGAGCGCGTTGTCGTGGCGCGGCGATGAGCACGGCGCCGCTGACAGCCGACCAGGCGGAGCTGCTGGAGCGCTGCATCGCGGTTGGCGGCGTCGCCGTCTTCCCGGCCGACACGGTTTACGGCC
The DNA here is from genome assembly GCA_039744215.1 of Solirubrobacteraceae bacterium. Classification (GTDB taxonomy): domain Bacteria; phylum Actinomycetota; class Thermoleophilia; order Solirubrobacterales; family Solirubrobacteraceae; genus F1-60-MAGs163. The sequence continues at coordinate 40,220 of JBCJTT010000006.1, read as the reverse complement.
TTGCCTGCGACGCGAACAATAAGCAGGCCGTGGCAAGGCTCTACGCGATCAAGCGGCGCTCGCCGCAGATGCCTTCGGCCGTACTCTGGTTCAGCCTTGAGCTGGCATTGGCGTCGCTGGGGCAGCTGGGGCCACGCTGCCAGGGCGCGCTGGAGCGGCTACTGCCGGGCGCCGTGACGTTGCTGCTCGACAATCCGCAGCGACGCTTTCCACTTGCCTGCGGCTCCCAGCCGGCAACGCTCGGCATTCGTGTGCCAGCGCTGGGCAAACAGATTGCGGCGCTTGGCGCGCATCGCTGGCCGATCCTGCAGAGCAGCGCCAACCGCGCCGGTCAGCCAGCGCCAAGCCGGATTGCCGATCTGGCGCCGCAGATTGCCGAGCAGGTCGACCTCGTGCTCGACGCCGGCCAGCTGGCAGGCAGCGCATCGAGCGTCATCGACCTGCGCCGCTACGAGGACGATGGCAGCTGGCAGCTGCTGCGCGAAGGGCCGCTTGACGCTGAACAGCTGTCAGCTCTGCTGGACTGACAGCTGTCGAGTTGGAAGCCTGCGCCGCGCGGCCAATAGAATCGCCGGACGATGCCTGAATTCGCCCCCGACTTCCTCAACCGTCCGCTGGCCGATGTCGACCCGCAGATCGCCGCAGTGCTGGCCGATGAGATTGATCGCCAGCAATCAACGCTGGAGATGATTGCCTCGGAGAACTTTGTCCCTGAGGCGATTCTTGAATGCCAAGGCAGCGTGCTGACGAACAAGTACGCCGAGGGTTATCCGGGCAAGCGCTACTACGGCGGCTGCGAGTTCGTTGATGTTGCCGAGCAGCTGGCGATCGACCGAGCGAAGGAGCTTTTCGGCGCCGAGCACGCAAACGTTCAGCCGCACTCCGGCGCGCAGGCCAACGCTGCCGTCTACCACGCGCTGCTGCAGCCCGGCGACACGCTGATGGGCCTGTCGTTGGCGCATGGTGGCCACCTCAGCCACGGCATGAAGATCAACATGTCGGGACGTCTTTATGACATCGCTGCCTACGAGGTCAGCGCCGACGACTTCCTGATCGACATGGACGCCGTCGCCGAACTGGCGCGTGAGCGCAAGCCGAAGATGATCATCGCCGGCTGGTCGGCCTACCCGCGCTTTCTTGACTTTGAGCGCTTCCGCCAGATCGCTGACGAGGTTGGCGCGTTGCTGCTCGTTGACATGGCTCACTTTGCCGGGCTTGTTGCCGGTGGCGTCCATCCCAGCCCGGTGCCCTACGCCGACGTTGTAACGACGACGATCCACAAAACGCTCGGCGGCTCCCGCGGCGGCATGATCCTCTGCCGCGAGCAGTACGCCAAGGCGATCGACTCTGGCGTCTTCCCCGGCCAGCAGGGCGGCCCGCTGATGCACATCATCGCCGGCAAGGCGGTGGCTTTGGGGATTGCTCAGACCGAAGAGTTTCGTGAGCGCCAGCACCGCACGGTCGAAGGCGCGCGCGCCGTCGCCGCGGCGATTCTCGAATCACCGGCGGCGCAGTCTGGCGTTGCAGTGCTGACCGGAGGCACCGACGTTCACCTTGTGCTCGTTGATCTGCGCGACAGCGAGCTCGACGGTAAGCAGGCCGAGGATCGGCTGCACTCGATCGGCATTACCGTCAACCGTAACGCCGTGCCGTTCGACCCGCGGCCACCGATCGTTACCAGCGGGCTGCGGATCGGCGCCAGCGCGCTGGCAACCCGCGGCCTGCAGGTCGACGACTTCAGTGAAGTGGGGGAGCTGATCGCCGCGGCACTTAACCCGGAGTTTGAGGCTCGCCGCGACGAGCTGGCGGCGCGCGCAACTGGAATCGCTGAGCGTTACCCGCTTTACGAGCACCTCGGCCAGCCTGCCGCTTCTTGAACCGCCGCGCCGCCCGGCGCTTTAGGCTTGCTCAGCGATGACTGAGCGCGACGCAATCCTTGGCTTCGTCGTCGCCTTTGTTGTTGCCGTTGCGCTGACGCCGTTAACGGCGCGGCTCGCCGGCCGCGTTGGCGCCGTTGACCAGCCGCGTGAGCGCGGCCTCTCTGAGCAGCCAACGCCGCTGCTCGGCGGCCTGGCGATTCTGGCGGCAGTGCTCGTTGCCAGCCTGCTGCTGCTCGAGCCGGGCGGCAGTGACGGCGAGCGGATCCGCGGCATCCTCGCCGGCGCCGTTGTGATCACGCTGGTCGGCGCGCTCGATGATCGCTTTGACCTTCCGGCGGCAGTGAAGCTGGCCGGCCAGCTGATCGCAGCGACAATCCCAGTCCTGGCGGGGCTCGAGGTGACCAACATCACACTGCCGTTCATCGGCGCAGTTGAGCTGGGCGCGGCCGGTGCGCCGCTGACGATCCTCGGACTCGTATTTGTCATCAACGTCGTCAACTTCTCCGATGGGATCGACGGCTTGGCGGCCGGCGTTTGTGCGATCGCGGCGATCGCCTTCGCGATTATCGCCTTCGATCTTGGCCGTGGATCGGCCGCAGTATTGGCGGCGATCATCGCCGGCGCCGCGGCAGGATTCCTCGTCTTCAACTTCCACCCGGCAAAGATCTTCATGGGCGACGCCGGCTCCAACCTGCTCGGCTTGCTGCTCGGCTGCGTGGCGGTCGAAGGTGCCGTGAAGACGCAGGTTGTGCTGGCGCTCGTATTCCCGCTCGTCGTGCTGGCCGTGCCGTTCCTTGACACGACGTTCGTTGTCCTGAAACGGCTGAAGTACGGCCGCCCGGTTTACGTCGCCGACCAGAGCCACTTCCATCACCGGATGAACCGGATTGGCTTCAGCCAGCGCAAGACGGTGCTGTACCTCTACGGCTGGACGACGCTTGTTGCCGGCTTTGCCGTCGCGCTTCGCTTTGTGCCTTACTCCGACGGCTCCGGCAATCTCGACATTGGCTGGACGCTGATCTTGGCGGCTGGCTTTCTGCTGGTGCTGGCGGCCAGTGTCTACCTCGTCTATCTGCTTGAGATTCTGAAGTTCAGCCGTCTGCGGATGCGACGGCTGCGGCGCAGCAACCCGCAGCTGTCAGACGAGGAGGTCGCGCGCGATGTCGTTGTTAGCGTCGAGACAGGCCAGTTCGACGCCGTTGACCTTGATCAGCCCGGCGGCGGTCAGGCCGATCCGTAGACCGACCGCAGCCAGATCTCAACTAGCGCACTGTTCAGCTCGTCGTCCGGCAGCTGGCCCTGTTGAATGATCTGCTGGTGGAATACACGCTCGGTCATCCAGGTCAGCGCGAAGGCCGTCGCCCGCGCGCTCTGACAGGTCGCCAGCCCGGCCTCCTGCTGCTCAATGATGCGCGCTTCGGTCGCCGCGACAAATGCGCCGATTAGCGCCTGCCAGTGATCGGCGACCTGTTCGTCGTAGGCGGCAACCTCGCCCAGCGCTTTCATCAGCACGGCATGTTCGCTGTAAAGCAGGCTGACGTTGTGCAGCGCCCGCTCAAGCCGCTCTACCGGCTCACCGTCGCCCGACCACCAGAGGTTGGCCTGTTCGAGCAATAGTTCGTTGACCTCTGCTGTCAATGCCATCAGCAGCTCACGCTTATCGGCAAAGTAGAAGTAGAAGGCGGTCCGCGTTATGCCGGCCTGGGTGGCGATCCGCTCAACGCCAAGGTCGGCAAACGAGGCACCATCGGCCAGTAGCGTTTCGGTCGCCTCGAGCAGCGCCGCTTCGACAGCCGCTCGCTTTGCCGTCGGTACGGGGGTTGGCCGGGGCGTTGTTGCCATCGCTTCGAGGCTACCAGCGCAGCAGCCCGTCCTGCGGTCGCCGTAGCATTGCTGCGATGGTTCTCAACGACGGCCCGGAAATGTGGCGCGAGGGCCGAGGAGCAGCCGAGGCTTTAACGCTGCTGACCAGTTCGCTCTGGCGCGGCGCTGGCGTGCCGCGCGGCGCCGGTCAGCCGGTACTGCTGATTCCGGGCTTCCTCGCCGGCGATCGGTCGCTAGCGCTGATCGGGCAGTGGCTGCGGCGGATCGGCTATCGCACACACGGCTCTGGGATTACTGCTCACATCGGCTGCTCCCAGAGCACTGTCAACCAGGTTGAGCAGCGCCTGATCGCGCTGAGCGAGCGTTACGGACAGCCGATCGCGATCGTCGGCCAGAGCCGCGGCGGCAGCTGCGCCAAAGTGCTTGCGGTGCGCAACCCGGACCGCGTCAATCGCGTTGTCACGCTCGGCTCGCCGCTGGTCGCCACGCTCGACGACATCCACCTGCTGCTGCGTCTGCAGATCCGGGCGCTGCAGGGCGCCCAGCGGCTCGGCGCTCCCGGCGTGCTAGGCGAGGCCTGCGAGCGCAGCTGGCAGGCCTACAGCTTCGGCCTTGAGCCGACCGGCTGTTGCAGCGCTTTCTGGAGTGATCTCGACGAGGACGTTCCCGACCGGACGCTGTTCGCGTCAATCTTCTCGCGCAGCGACGGTGTTCTCAACTGGCGCGCCTGCCTCGACCCGCAAGCGCAGCAGATCGAAGTGAACAGCTCGCACTGCGGCATGGTGGTCAACCGCGAGGTCTACGCGCAGGTTGCCAATCTGCTCGCCGCCGAGCTGGCCGGTGGCGCGCGCCGACGGCTGCACGCGGTCGCCGCCTGAGCAGCGGCTCGCGAGGTTGTCCCGATCGTCGTGGAACTTCGACGGCGGTCCTGAACTGACAATCACACGGTAACGCCCTTGGCCATCACCTCCTCTTCGCTCTTAGAGGTGGCCGCGGCCGCGGCCACTTCGCGCTCGATCGCAACCGCGAGCTCGGCGAGGTCGCTGTAGCCGATGATCCGCCGGAACTGGCGCTCGGCCTTGAGCATCCCGGCCGCCGTCGGAGCGCAGCCGCATGTCGCCCGATTGCTAGGACTTCACGTTGCGCTCAGGTGTGGCGGATGATCTCGATCATTGACTCGTAGGGGTTGGCCTGGGCGAGCGTCTTCGTAAGTGGCCCCGAGATCCCCAGGCGGGTCAGGGTGATCGTCTCCTCGAGGCCCTCGCGCAGCGAGCGGGCCGCATTGGGTCAGCTTGCGTCGAGCTGTGGCCGCGAGCAGCTCGAGGCGAGACCGGGCCAGCTCGTGATCCGGTAGCGCCCAGGCCGCCCGCAGCCGGCCCCGGATCGTCGGCCGGTCTCGCTCGGGCAGCTGGTCGGTGACGTTTCGCTCCTTGTGGCGCTGACAGCGCTGCACCGGGGCGCGCTGACCGAAGACGTCTCGGATCGCCTTGCGCAGAGCCTTGGCGCCGTCGATCAGGATCCCCTGCTCGGGGTCGAGGCCGCGGTCGACCAGGTCACTGAGCAGGTTGCGGGCCAGCGTCGCGTTCTCGGTCGAGCCCTCCCAGAGCCCGAGCGGGATCTTTACCCCCTCGGTCGTGATCCCGAGCGCAACAACGTGGCATCTGTCGGATGTCGTTGAGCCCGTCGATCATCATCGCCGCCAGGCGGATGATGGTCGAGCCGCCGAGATCATCAGCTCGCCAAGGCCGGTGCGGGTCCGCAGGGCGAAGGCCCGTGAGACGGCGCAGGCAGAGGTCGAGGAGGACTCCTCCTCGACCGTGGAGCCGACCGGCACCGCTGGCCGAGGCATAGCGGCGGGCACTGGCGCCGGCGAGCATCCGGTCGATAACCGCTCTGGTCAGCGGATCGCGGTCGGCGAAGTGCTCGTAGGTTGAGAGCGGGACCTGCTCGGCGCCATCGGCTGAGCGGACGCGGGGGCGCTTCACCGCGACCCTTCTGCCCCCGAGCGTGACGCGGCCGTCCTCGTGGCCGTGGCGTTGGGCTTCGCGCTCGGGCAGGTGGCGGCCCCTCGGGCCGACCACCTCTGCGACCTCGGCCTCCATCAACTCGACCCGCGACGCCGAGCCCAACGCCGACCAAGAGGGCCAACAGGCCCTCCCGCGCAGCCCCGGCGAGCTTGCCTAGGGCTGCCTAGACTGACTCCGCCAGCTCGGCCCGCTACGCCTGATCAGGCGTAGCGACCTGTGGTGAGGTTACCTTCTTCATGGCGGTTCTTCCTGTCTCAATCGACTGATTTCGCACTCGCCACGCCCCCAATGGGAACGGGCGAGGCGGGAGGACCGCCGTTCAAAGTTCTACAAGAAGTGGGACAACCTCGCTAACCGTCCTTAGGTGTTAGGGAAACCTTCACACGCGCAGCGGCGCAGTGGTGGGGTAGCGTTCCGCCGATGGGACGCGAGGATGATTACACGATCGAACCAGGCGCGGTTCCGTGGATGCGTGACGTCCGAGGCGAGCAGGTCCTCCCGCTCATCAATGACGACAATGAAACGCTCCGTGTAGCCGCTGGCCCCGGCACGGGCAAGACATTTGGTCTGAGAAGGCGAGTTCTTCGGCTGCTCCACCCGGAGGGTCTTGGCGTGCCATCCGACCGTGTTCTCGTTTGCGCGTTCAACCGTGCTATCGCGGCCGACCTGCGACAGGAGATAGAGGCGGAATTAGCTCCCTACGGGCTGGAGCTTCCCATCGTCCTCACGGTGCACGGCCTGGCGGGTCGGTTGGCGGGTGAGCAAGCGCGCTATCTGCTCCCGCAGGAGATCGAGGCCATGGTCTACGACCTCCGCGTAGCCGATCCGGACCTCGACGCACACTACGACCACAAGCAAGCGGAGGTGATGCGCGCTCTACGCCAGCACGAGGCGGGAACCGTCGACCACCCTGCTCTCGGCACCGCAGCGCGTCAGTGGCTCACGGCGCACGGTGCCGCTCTCGTTGGAGATCTACCTCGACGAGTAGAAGAGCGGCTGCGCGGCGGTGACTTCGACGACGACAAATTCGACCACGTCATCATTGATGAGTTTCAGGACCTCACCGAGGTAGAAGCCAGACTTGTACTGGGACTTCGCGCTGAGGGCGGCTCCGTAGTTGCTCTTGGGGACAAAAAACAGTCGATCTACTCCTTTCGCGGCAATGAAGGGCCCGGTCTCGACGCGCTACCCGAGCTGGTGAATGCTGCGGTCGCTGACAACCCGATGAACGAGTGCCAGCGGTGCCCGTCGGAGATCGTCTTGCTGGCGAACGATGTCATGGCTACCTACAACGAGCCTTTACAGGACACCCGGGGCGGCGGGGGGCAAGTGCATCAGATCCACTCCAAAACACCGGAGGACGAGCACGAGCTCCTAGCTAAAGAGCTCGTGAAAGTCTGGCGGGAAAGGCCAGATGACAAGCATCTCGTGCTGGTGACGCGTCGGCAATGGGGCTACGACCTCCGGAACGCCATCCGCGTCGTTGATGCTGACGTCACCGCTCAGACGGTGTTTTCAGAAGACATCCTAGAGACGTGGCCAGCCCGCGAAGCTTTCATTTTTCTCTCCATCGTGGCTGATTCTAACGATGCTGCGACGTTCCGCGACTGGATCTCCTATCAGGGGCCCGACAAGCAGGGTAAGAACTGGAAGGCACCGGAGCGAAACGCCGCGGCATACGCGAGGCTCCGCGCGGATCGGGGCGTGCTAGACCTAGCAAAGGCAACTGAGGTCGCCGGCCTTGGGGAAAGAGACCTGGCCGGCCAGGGGAGGCGAAACGTATTCCACCGGTGCCAACGCCTGGCGACCTTGCTAGGAGAAATCCCGACCACCGAGGACGTAGATCGGGTGATCGCCCATGTCCTGAACGCTGATCGCTGGATTGTTGACAATTCAGCGGAACCAGAGCTCGCCCGTGACGACATTGATCGGCTGCGAAAGGAAGCCGACAGGATGCTGAGCGAATCAAAGGATGGGCTGACACTGAAGGCCCTTGTCCAGAAGCTGCGCTACCGCATTTCGATCCGCGAGCCGCTAGGGCAAGAGGAGCAGCCTGACATCAAGATCGTGACGTTGTGGGGGGCTAAGGGGCTGACAGCCGACTTCGTCTACATCTCTGGTCTCTGCGACGAAGCGCTACCTGGGCCGTACGACAAAGACTCGACCGAGCTAACTGAGGAGGAGCATAAACTCGAGCAACTTAGGCTGCTGTACGTATCGCTCACAAGAGCGAAGCGGGCGCTCGTGATCTCGAGGCCACGGCAGATTCAGCGAGGTCTCGTCGATGCGCTTGGACTCAGGCGAAGCAGCGCCGGGTCGCAGTATCGGCAGCAGCTTCAGCAGTGTGGGTTCTTTAGCGACGTGCCCGCATCCCTTCTCCCGACATCAGTTGAGGGAAAAAACTGGGTGGGGATCGTCACCTGACCCTTCGATGTGAGCTTCGCTTGTACGTCCACAGCTTTCTCCTTACAGTCTTGACGAAGTAAGGACAGCATCATCGGTTGCCAGCAGTCCCAGCTTGCGTCCTGATGCCCTGGCTGGTTCGAACTAGCTCAGGGAGCGGCGTTGAGGCTCCGCTGCGCCCGGATTACTACCGCCCTGAGCGCTCGTTGCCTTGGCCGTGCTACCCACTATGGGGAGGATAGGCCGGCTCGGGCACGAATTCCCGCGATATGAAGATCACTGAGACGGTTGATGTCATCTCGACGGGCGGATTCGCCACGTCCAAGACGTGGAAGCAGGCCTGCGCCGACGTGGAGGCGGGGATCTTGGCCGTCGATTGGCCATGGGGCTCGGGTACGTTCACGATCAACCCGAGCAAGCACGGGAACGGCGTGAAGCCGATCAAGGACCCGTGCACCAAGGTGCTTCGTGCGAAGGGCTGGCGAGTGGAGGCGTTCCCCCCGCTCGCCTCGACGGTGTTGCGTCCAGGTGATCTGGACGCACTGGTCCAGAGAGACGGCCATTACATCGCCTTCGAATGGGAGACCGGCAACATCTCTTCGAGCCATCGCGCGCTGAACAAGCTCGTCCTCGGTCTCATTCATGGGGCCGTCATCGGCTGCTTCCTGGTCGTCCCGAGCCGCGCGCTCTATCCCTACCTCACAGACCGTATTGGCAACATCGGCGAACTCAAGGCGTACTTGCCGCTGTGGTCGGCAGCGAGCGCAAAGGTCGCGCAAGCCGCCCTGCGGATCTATGTGGTGGAACACGACGCGACGAGCACGAGCGTTGCCAAGATCCCCAAAGGCACGGACGGTCGCGCCTTGATCTAGGCCGACAGCGCTTCTACATGATCGCTGCTTGCATGGTGGTGTAGGTCGTCGGTTTGGAAGCGCTCAAGAATCACGTCGCAGCTTTCAATCTCAGAGCCGAGCCAGTGCCGGCCAAGACGTTCGGCAACGGCGAAAGTGGTTCCGCTGCCTCCGAACGGGTCCAACACCAGGTCGCCTGGCTCCGTTGAGATGTGGACGACCCGCTCCAGGAGCTTGGTCGATAGCTGGTTGGCGCTGCGCTTCTTGCTCTTGAACTTCCAGTGGCGGACCGGACGAATGTCGGTCCATACGTCGGTGAGATTTACGCCGTTCGGGTTCATCGCTCCGCGGTGCCCGCCGTAGTCCTTGATCTCGCCGCCGCAGTGTCGGCAGATTTCGATCGGGGTCCGAACCTTGCCGAACGTCTTGGGCTTGCCCTTCGTGTAGTACAGAAGGCTGTAGTGGGCTGGGTAGAGCCGTCCTTGGATCGGCATTCCGGCCTTCATGCTGATCGCAACCCAGTGGCGAAAGTCCATTCCAAGCTCGACCAAGTACGAGCCGAAAAGGACGTTCCACTTGGGCAGGTTGTAGAGGAAGAATGCACCGCCAGGCTTCAGGGTGCGCATGCACTCGCGTATCCACTCTCTTCCCCACTCGACGTACTCGCTCTCAAGAAGATTGTCGTTGACGCGAGCCCCGTACTTCTTGCCGATGTTGAACGGAGGATCAGCGAAAACGGTGTCAACGCTCTCGCTCTTCATGCCATGAAGGAGCGTGAGACAGTCGGTGTTGAAAAGAGCTCCACGTGGCGTCGTGAGGACCGGAGCGAGATCGCTGGTCGTCAGGAGCGACATGGGATCGAGCGGCTCCTTCGGAGCTTCAACCTGTTCGAAGAGGCGCTGTGTGGGAGATGTGAGCATGGGGTCTAAGGCTTCCGAGTAGCGGCTGCTGGCGTGTTGGGGAGGCTAGCGATCGACGTGTGCCGAATTGGCATCGCCGCGCGACAAATGGCCGCATAATCCGTGTCGATTTGGTTACGTACGCTAGTTCGCGCTTCGGACGACCGCGCGCGGTGCGTAAACGCGGGTCCCCGAGGCCAGGTGAGGCGCGGAAGAGACCACCCGAGGGTGGCCTCCATTGTCCGTGCTTGCATGGTGCTACCTCCTAGATACCGAGGAATACTTCGATCTGACGCGTTGAGTACACGCGTTTGTTATCGGCGGTGCTTAGGGGGAACTAGCCACTCACCGAGAGAACCATCGGCGGCGCTTACTGGCCTGCTCGAGCTGCGCTTTCACATCGTCGAGATTGGCGTTAGCTGCCTCGAGTTGCGCTTCGAGGCGAGCATTAGCGATCGCCTGCTCTTGTGCTTGACGATCGGGACAACCTCCGGCTCGCCGGCCGCGATTGCCGATTGTGGCAGCAGATACGAGCTCTGACGAGGCGACCGCCGCGCGCCTGCATGCGATACGCTCAGCCAGCTTCCGGTGGCTACGCTAACCGGTCACAGCGTGCCACCAATGTCCCTGAACGAGCCAACCGGCCTCCGCCATCAGCGAGCAACCTTCAAAGCCGACGATGCGCGCCGCTAACGCCGGTGGCCTGCTGATTGCCGTGATCTGCCTCTGCGCTGCCGTCGGCTACGGCCTCGGCGCGCTGGTCGGGCTGCCGATCGCGGTCGGTCTGGCCGGCCTGATCATCGGCCCAATCGTCGGCATCGCCCTCGTCCGCTCCCGCTTTCGCGACCTATAAGGCCTCAGCCCTGTTGCCCTACCTCCGCTACGCCGACCTGATCCTGCTGGCCGCTGCGCTGCCGATCTTCCTGATCGCTGGCTGGCCACTGCTTGGCTACGTCGGCGGCGCAGTCGCCTGGTGTGCGCAGCGCGCGATCCAAGCTTGGACCAATAACAAGGCTCGAAGCAGCGATCATCCGGCGCGCGTGGCAGGGATCGTTACCGGCTCAATGATCGGCCGCGGCTGGCTGGTCGCATTGACGATCTTCGGCGTCGGCATGATCAGCAACGACGCCGGCCTCGCTGCAGCGGTGCTGTTCATCATCACCTTCACCTTCTACTTCTCGGTTTCGATAGCAACGCGCCCGTTCGACCAGCCGAAGGCCGGGCAGCGTTGATGATTAAAGCCCGCCTGTTTGCCGCCGCTTCGGTCTTCGCCGCAATGCTCGCCTCGCCGGCTGGCGCGCTGGCGCTGAAGGTCAACGAGAACTTCAAGCCGCAGGACGAGTTTGAGCTGGTGCCGTGGGTCAAGATCGAGATCTTCGGCATCGACATGTCGATCAACAAGGCTGTCGTCTACGTCGTGCTGGCATCGTTGCTGGCCTGCGTCACACTGATTTACGTCGGCCAGCGGATGAAGATGAAGCCTGGCCGGCTGCAGGCAGCCGTTGAGGCCTATTACAACCTGATCACAACGATCACGAAGGGCAATCTCAGCGGCAAGATGGTCAGCCGCTGGTTCCCTTTCCTCGCCGCGACCTTCCTTTTCATCTGGTACTCGAACATGATCGGCTACCTGCCGCTGCCAACCAACACCCACGAGATGGTCAGCATCTTCGGCATTGAGGTGCCGTCGCTGGCGCTCTATGCGGCGACCGCCAACATCTCGGTGCCGCTGGCACTGACGCTGGTCGTCGTGATCAGCTACCACTTTGAAGGGCTCCGCGCCAAGGGTCCCTACCGCTACCTGAAGGGCTGGGTACCGGCCGGAGTGACCGGCGTTGCGGCCTTCCCGATCTTCCTGATCGAGGTGATCTCGCAGTTCGTCCGCATCGTTTCGCTGTCAGTACGACTCTTCGCCAACATCCTTGCCGGCCACCTGCTGATTCTGTTCATGGGCGGCGGCCTCGTCGTGCTGCTCAACCTGGCGCTCATAGGGTCACTGATCCTCGGCCTCGTCACCGGTACGCTGGCTGTTGCCTTCTACATCTTTGAGGTTGGCCTCGTGGCAACCCTGCAAGCCTTTATCTTCACGACCCTGGCAGCGATCTATCTCGGCGGCGCCGTCGCCGAGGAACACTAAGGAGCACGAAGACAGTGGAACTCCATCTGATTAGCGAATTCGCCCAGTCGGGCGTCACAGCCGAAGTGGCCCAGGAGTATGGCCGCAAGGGCATGAAGGCAATCGCGCTCGGCATCGGTGCCGGGCTCGGAACGATCGGCCCCGGTATCGGCGTCGGTTACATCTTCGGCAAGGTGATCGAGTCGGTTACCCGTCAGCCGGAGATGAAAGACGAGATCACTTCGATTCAGTGGCTTGGCTTCGCGCTGACAGAAGCGATCGTCTTCTACGCCTTCATTTTCGGCCTGATCGCCTTCTTCCTCGGATAAGGCGATGCAGGCGCCGCTAACGACACTGGCCGCCGTGGCGGCCGAGGAGGAAAGCAGCACCTTCCTCGTCAGCCCGAATGTCGGGCTGATGATCTGGACGCTGCTTGCCTTTGGCGTGACGCTGCTTATCCTCAACAAGTTCGCCTTCCCGGCGATCCGTGACGCGCTCGATAAGCGCGTCAAAATGATTGAGGACTCGATCGCCGACGCTGAGAAGGCACGGGCCGAGTCCGACGAGTTGCTGGCGGAGTACCGCGAGCGGCTCAAGGAAGCCCGCGTCCAAGCCGACGAGATCGTCATGCGCGCTCGCAAGAACGCTGAAGCCTTTGAGCAGGACTCAACCGAAGGGGCGCGTGCCAAGCGGGCCGAGATGCTCGAGCAGACAAGGCGCGACATTGAGGCCGAGACGCGCCGCGCGATCGAAGAGATCCGCGGCGAGGTTGCCGACCTGACGGTTCTGGCGACCGAAAAAGTCACCGGCCGCCTGCTGACCGACAGCGATCAGCAGCGACTGGTCGACGAGGCGCTGGCCGAGCTCGACTTTTCGGCGATCAGCGGCGAGCGGCGGGACTGACCGATGGAGGCGATCGCACAGGTTTATTCGCGCTCGCTCTTTGAGGTCGCAAGCGAGCAGGGCCGGATCAGCGAGGTGCGCGAGCAGCTCGGCCAGCTGGCCGACGCGCTGGCCGACAACGAGGAACTGAAGCTGTTCTGCTTCTCGCCTTACTTCTCAACCGAAGAGAAGAAGGCGGGTCTGGCGAAGGCGATCGACGGCGCCGACCCGGCGGTTGAGAACTTCCTGATGGTGCTGACCGAGAACCAGCGGCTGCCGGTGATCTTCCGTGTGCGTGAGGAGTTTGACCGGCTCTGCGATCAGGCCGAGGATCTGCTATCGGTCACGGTCACCAGTGCGGTGGCACTCGACCCGGCGGTCGTCGCCCGGATTGGGAAACAGATCGGCCAGCAGACAGGCCGCAAGATTGAGCTCGATCAGCAGGTGGACGCTTCGATCGTCGGCGGCTTCATCGTCCGCGCCGGCGATTCAATCCTCGACGCATCACTACGTAACCGACTTGACAAGCTTCGTACCGAGATCGCGCGCGCCTAAAGCGCGCCGAATCCAAGGAGAACAGAGAACAACATGCAGATCAAGCCCGACGAGATCACCAGCATCCTGAAGTCCCGCATCGAAGGCCTCGAAGCCGGCGGCGCCGAGCTGACCGAGGTCGGCACAGTGCTGTCAATCGGTGACGGAATCGCTCGTATTCACGGGCTCGAAAACTGTCAGTCGCTCGAGATGCTCGAGCTGCCGCACGGTGTAACGGGGCTTGCTCTGAACCTTGAGTCCGACAACGTCGGCGCCGTGCTCTTCGGCAACTGGACGGAGGTCGTTGAAGGCGACATCGTCAAGCGCACCGGCCGGCTGCTCGAAGTGCCGGTCGGCGACGAGCTGCTCGGCCGGATCGTTGATCCGCTCGGGCGTCCGCTTGACGGCAAGGGCGCGCTGAACACGACCGAGACGCGGCTGGCCGAGTTCAAGGCTCCTGGAGTCGTCCAACGTCAGCCGGTCACCGAGCCGATGCAGACCGGTCTGAAGGCGATCGACTCGATCATCCCGATCGGCCGCGGTCAGCGCGAGCTGATCATCGGCGACCGCCAGACAGGTAAGACCTCGATCGCGATCGACACGATCATCAACAACAAGGACAGCGACCTCGTATTTGTCTACGTCGCGATCGGTCAGCGGATGGCGACCGTCGTTCAGCTGGCTCAGACGCTTGCTGAAAACGGCGCGCTGGATCGCACAATCATCGTTGCCGCCTCGGCCGATGAGGCCGCGCCGATGAAGTACCTCGCCCCCTACGCCGGCTGCGCAATGGGCGAGTACTTCCTCTACAAGGGTGGCTCCGTCGTCGCCGTTTACGACGACCTGACAAAGCACGCCTTTGCCTACCGCCAGATGTCGCTGCTGCTGCGCCGCCCGCCGGGCCGCGAGGCATACCCGGGTGACGTCTTCTACCTGCACAGCCGCCTGCTGGAGCGCGCCGTCAGGCTCAACGACGAGCTCGGTGGCGGTTCACTGACGGCGCTGCCGATCATTGAAACGCAGGCCGGCGACGTTGCGGCCTACATCCCGACCAACGTGATTTCGATCACCGACGGCCAGATCTTCCTCGAGCCGAAGCTGTTCAACTCCGGCGTACGCCCGGCGATCAACGTCGGCATCTCGGTCTCGCGCGTCGGTGGTAATGCGCAGCTCGCGCCGATGAAGAAGATCGCTGGCCGTCTGAAGATCGAGCTGTCGCAGTTCCGCGACCTTGAGGCCTTTGCTCAGTTCGGCTCCGACCTCGACGCCGATACGCAGCGGACCCTAGCGCGAGGCGAGCGGCTCGTCGCAACGCTCAACCAGGACGAGCGAGATCCGCTGCCGATCGAGATTCAGGTGACGCAGATCTTTGCTGCCACGTCAGGCGCGCTCGACCGGATCACGGTTGAGCGGATTCCCGAGTTCCTCGACGGGCTTACGCAGCGCGTTCGCTCTGAGGATGCGGCAACGCTTGAGAAGATCCACGGCGGCGACTGGTCGGATCAGACGCAGGCGGCGCTGGCGAAGATCGTCAACGGCTTCGCCGACGACTTCGGCTACGACCTTGACGAGGAAGGCCAGCCGATCCTTGACAGCGGTGTTGGAGAGACATCACGCAGCGAAGAGGGCCTGCGCCAAGTCGACGAAGATATCGATAAGGCCAAGAGGGAGGCCGCGGCGACCGCGTAAGGCGCGCCGCAGCGACCACCAAATGTCCCAGCGGGACGTAAAACAGCGGATTGAATCCGTCAAGAACATCCGCAAGATCACGAGCGCGATGCAGATGGTCGCGGCCGCGAGGCTGCGCCGCGCCGAGCAGCGGATCGCCGCGCTGCGCCCTTACGCCGGGGCAATCCGCCGGATGACCCGTCAGGCCGCCGCTGCGGCCGGTGGCGAGGTTGCCGGCAACCCGATCCTGCAGCAGCACGACAAGCTTGAGACTGCGGCGATCCTGCTTATCACCGGCGACCGCGGGCTGGCCGGCGCTTTCAACTCGCAGATCATCCGAGCCGGCCTCGCTGCGGCCGCCGATTACCAAGCCGAAGGCGTCGCCGTTCACTACTACGCAGTCGGCCGCCGCGGCGTTTCGTCATTGGTTTTCCGCAAGCTCGAACCGGCCGGCCGTTACGTCGGCTTCACCGACCGCCCGGCCTACTCCGACGCTCGCCAGATCGCCGAGCAGCTGATGGCGGCCTACATCGATGACGAGGTCGATCGCGTCGAGCTCTTCTACAACGGTTACGTTTCGCCGCTGACACAGGAGGTCCGCCGCGAGGTCCTGCTGCCGCTCCAGCAGGCGACGATCGACGACGAGATTGCGATTGCCGAAGAGCAGAGCGACGGCACCGAGGTTCACCACGCGCTGGTCGACTATGAGCCCGATCCGGACGAGATCCTCCAGAGCCTGATTCCTGATTACGTCGAGATTTCGGTTTACCGGGCGCTGCTTGAATCGACCGCATCCGAGCACGGCGCGCGGATGACGGCGATGCGTAGCGCCTCCGAAAACGCCGGTGAGGTCATCGACGACCTGACGCTGGAGATGAACCGCGCCCGTCAAGCTGAAATCACGCAGGAAATAATGGAAGTCGTTGCCGGCGCTGAGTCGCTGACCTGATCACAGACCAATAGAGGAACAAATGGAATCTGCCACCAGCAATACAGGACGCATCGAAGAGGTCAAGGGAGTCGTTATCGAGGCCTCTTTCCCCGGCACGCTGCCCGAAATCAACTACGCGATCACGGTCGAGCTGGGCGGCGAGACACTGGTCTGCGAAGTTCAGCAGCAGCTCGGTGACAATCGCGTCCGTGCCGTCGCGATGGACACCACCGACGGCCTCGCGCGCGGCGTCGCTGTAACCGACACGAAGGGCCCGA
Organism: Solirubrobacteraceae bacterium; assembly: GCA_039744215.1. Taxonomy (GTDB): domain Bacteria; phylum Actinomycetota; class Thermoleophilia; order Solirubrobacterales; family Solirubrobacteraceae; genus F1-60-MAGs163. Next base: position 23,927 of record JBCJTT010000006.1, on the reverse strand, counting down.
TTACCGTTCCGGTCGGCGAGCAGACACTTGGCCGGATCTTCAACCTGCTGGGCGAAACGATCGACGGCGGCCCGGAGCTTGAGGTTCAGGAGCGCCGGCCGATCCATCAGCCGGCACCTGACGTTGAGGACCTGACGCCGACAACCGAAATGTTCGAGACCGGGATCAAGGTGATCGACCTGCTTGCGCCATACGCCAAGGGCGGCAAGGTCGGCCTGTTCGGCGGCGCCGGCGTTGGTAAGACGGTGCTGATCCAGGAGCTGATTCACAACCTCGCTAAGGAGCACGGCGGCCTGTCCGCCTTCTGCGGCGTCGGCGAGCGCTCACGCGAGGGCAACGACCTTTGGCTGGAGATGAAGGAGTCCGGCGTTATCGACAAGACGATGCTCGTCTTCGGTCAGATGAACGAGCCACCCGGGGCACGTATGCGCGTCGCCCTGTCGGGCCTGACGATGGCTGAGTACTTCCGCGATCAGGGCCAGGACGTGCTGCTGTTCATCGACAACATCTTCCGCTTTGTGCAGGCAGGTTCCGAGGTTTCGGCGCTGATGGGCCGGATGCCTTCGCAGGTCGGTTACCAGCCGACGCTGGAGTCGGAGATGGGGCAACTGCAGGAGCGGATCACCTCGACCCGTCAGGGTTCGGTCACCTCGGTACAGGCGATTTACGTGCCGGCCGACGACCTCACCGACCCGGCGCCCGCCTCGGTCTTTGCTCACCTCAACGCGACGACCGTGCTGTCACGCTCGATCGCCGAGAAGGGCATCTACCCGGCCGTTGATCCGCTCGACTCAACCTCAACGATCCTCAAGGCCGAAGTGGTCGGTCAGGAGCATTACGAGGTGGCGACCCGCGTCAAGGAGATCCTGCAGCGCTACAAGGAGCTGCAGGACATCATCGCGATCCTCGGCATTGACGAGCTGTCGGAAGAGGACAAGATCACCGTCCAGCGCGCCCGTAAGGTTGAGCGCTTCCTGTCGCAGCCTTTCAACGTCGCCGAGCAGTTCACCGGTACGCCTGGTGAGTATGTGCCGGTCGCTGAGACGGTCCGCTCGTTCCGTGAGCTGATCGACGGCGCCCACGACGACGTGCCGGAGTCGGCCTTCCTGCTGAAGGGTTCGATCGAGCAGGCCGTCGCCGACGCGGCGAAGGAGAAGTAGCGTCGAAGATGGCTCGCACTCCGTTCCAAGTTGAGGTGCTGACGCCCGAAGGCCCGGTCTTCAGCGGCGAGGTCGAGATGATCTCGACCCGTACCGAGGTCGGCTTGATCGGCATCCTCGCCCACCACGCGCCGCTACTTGGGATGCTGGTCCCGGCCGAACTGCGGCTCTACAGATCAGAGACCGACGTCCTCAGCTTCGCCCAGGGCGAGGGCTACATTCAGGTCGCTGATAACCACGCCTTGGTACTTGTCGAAGAGGCCTTTACGCCAGAGCAGCTTGAGGCCGACGAGCTGCGTGCCCAGCTTGAAGCCTCAACGTCGGCGGTCGCCGACGCTGAGCCGCACAGTGCGGCGCAGAAGAAGGCGCTGCGCGATCAGCGCCGCGCATCGATCTTCCTCGGCATTCTCGAAGCCTGAGCGGCGACGCTCAGTCAGCGCGCAGGCCGTAGCTTTCGGCTGCTGCCGCCAGCTCGTCAAGCCCAAAGGCCTGCACCGGGCCGACTGCGCCGGTCGCGCTGACCTTGCCGGCGGCAACCTGCTCGGCGCCCCAGGCGAGGAAGTCGGCTGTCAGGTCGTAGCCGTTCGGACCGTTCAGGCGGACCGAGCTGAGCTGATGGCCGCCGGCGTCGTAGCTGACGGCGCAGATCACCGATCGTGAGCTGGCCCGCGCCGCAGCGTCGGGGCCGCCGGTCGAGCCCTTGACGAGCTTTCCGCCGAGCGCTCCAAGCCCTGAGCGGACGCCGGGCACTTTTGTGACGACCGCGCCGCCGGCCGAGAGCAGTTGCATCGGACGCGTCATCGCTCCAAACCAGGCGAGGTAGACGCCGACCTGATCAAGGTTCGGGTCGATCTGGGGGAGCGCAAAGTGTTCGCTGCCGCCGATCGAGACGCCCTCGGCGCTGAAGCCGCCGCCAATCTCAAATGCCCGCACGCTGCGTGCGCTGCGCTCAGTAACCAGCTGGCCGCCGCGCCAGGCGAAGGCCGGCTCAAACATTACGCCAGCAGCGGTGGCGCGGGTTCCGCCGCTCATGTCGGCGGTCGTGTTGCCGCTAGCGTTCTCCAAGCAGTAGCCGATCTCGACCCGCCTCGCCTGCGCACCGGCCTCGCGCAGCGCCAACGCGCCGGCGAGGTTGCCGGGAACGTAGTCGTAGCCCATCGCCGTCAGCAGCGTCACGCCTTTGGCGTGGGCGCGCGGCCCGGCCTGCTCAAAGACGCGGCGAATAAACGGTCCTTCGCCGGTTGAGTCAAGGTAGTGCGCGCCGGCGTCGATCGCGGCATCGAGCGCCACCTGGCCCCAGCGCATGAACGGTCCGACCGTGCTAACCAGCGTGTCGCCTTGCTCGACCAGCGCGCGGACGCTGGCCGGGTTGTCAACGTCGGCCAGTTGAACCTCAAGCCCGCCGAGCTGCGCCGCAAGCGCTTCAAGCGGCGCGCGCCGCCGGCCAGCGAGCAGCGGAGTTAGGCCTCGGGCGACCATTTCGTGAGCGGTTAGGCCGCCGGTGTAGCCGCTGGCACCAAAGAGCACGATTCGTGAGCTCATAGCTGTGACTCTATCCTTCAGGGCGATGAATGAACTTGCGCTGGCAGAGCGCCTGATCGCGTATGATACGTCGAACGACGAAGGTCTGCGGGTCGCAGCGCAGTATGTGATGGGCTGGCTGGAGACGCGGGACGTTCGCGTTGAGCAGCGCGATCACGATGGCCTGCCGGTAATCATCGCCGAGGCTGGCCCGACCGACGGGCCGTTGATCGTCTTTCACGGCCACCTCGACGTTGTGCCGGCCTTCGCCGAGCAGTTTGTGCCGCGCGTTGAGGGCGACCGGCTGATTGGGCGCGGCGCCTACGACATGAAGGGTGGCCTTGCGGCAATGATCTGCGCCGTCTGCGACGCGACCGAGCAGGACCAGATCCGCGTTCAGCTGATCTGCGTGCCCGATGAAGAGTCGGAGAATGTCGAACGTCGCTCGACCGACATTCTCGTCAAGCAGGGGATTGACGCCGACTTTGCGATCACCGGTGAGCCGACCGACCTTCATATCGGCGTGCAGGCCAAAGGGGTGCTGGCGCTACGGCTGGAAGTGCTTGGTACAGCTGCGCACGGCTCAACGCCGTGGCTTGGCGACAACGCAATCCTCAAAGCGCACGACCTTTACCGGCGGATTGAGACGCTGCCGTTCACGCGTCAGTCATCCGATCTGTTTGATCGCCCGTCGGTCAACCTTGCGCGCGTAACAGGCGGCGACGCCTTCAACAAAGTGCCAGACCGTTGCCTGATCGATGTCGACATCCGTTACCTACCCGGTCAGCAGCCGGAGCTGATCCTCGAACAGATCGAGCGGATCGCCGACCTGCGCGTTGTTCGCAAGTTTCACCGTGCGCCGGCGATCGTTTCGCGCAGCAACAGTTACGTGCTGGCATTGCGCGACGCTGTCAGCGGCGTGCGCGAAGGCGCCGCGCTGTCGATCGGCCGCGACGGCGCATCCGACGCGATCTCATTTCTTGATGCCGGCATCCCAGCGGTTGAGTTTGGACCGGTTGGCGGCGGCCACCACGGCCCTCAGGAGTGGGTATCGGTCGCTTCACTAAGCCTCTACCGCAAGGCGCTGGGCGCATTTGTCAGCGAGCTGCCAACGCAACTCAGCGCTGCTGCTCAGCCGCCGCGACTGCGCGCAGTCGAGGGCTGAGCTGGCGGCGGCGCCGCCAGCTAGGCTCCAGAAGGAGCCTTACTGCCTGTGACCATCGATCCCACACAGCCGCCGCGGCCCGGCCGCGGCGTGCTCAAGAAGGGCGCCCTTGCGGGCCTCGTGATCGTGCTGTTGACGGCGACAACGGTTGCCTCAGCGGCGCTGCTCGAAGTTGACCAGCTGGTCAACATTGTGCGCAGCGAAGGACAGTCGATTCCGGGCGTCAAGAACGCGCTTGACAGCGTCGACGGCGGTGGGCCACAGACGATCCTCATAATCGGTTCCGACCGTCGCTACAAGGATCGCGGCATGAAGGGCGCTGCCCGCTCCGACACGCTGATGCTGGTGCGGCTCGACCCGAATAGGGAAGCGACTGCGCTGATGTCGATCCCGCGCGACCTGAAAGTTGCCATCCCTGGCTATGGCAGTGACAAGATCAACGCCGCCTTCTCGTTCGGTGGCCCGAAACTAACGCTGAAAACGGTCCGCAACCTGCTCGGCGTCAAGATCAACCACATCGTTGAAGTCAACTTCAACGGCTTCCAGCGCGCCGTCAACCGGCTGGGCTGCGTCTACGTTGACGTAGACCGTCGCTACTACCACTCCAACGTCGGCGTCGCGCCAATCAATCAGTACGCCGAGATCAACATCAAGCCTGGCTATCAGCGGCTCTGCGGCCAGCAGTCGCTCGACTTCGTCCGCTTCCGCCACACCGACTCCGACTTCGTTCGCGCCGCCCGCCAGCAGGACTTCCTGCGCCAGGCAAAGAGCCAGTTCTCGCTCTCGTCGCTACTTGGCGACCGCAAGGAGCTGGTGCGGATCTTCGCTCGTTACACGCGGACCGACCTTCGCTCCAACGACTCGATTCTGCAGCTGCTGAAGCTCGCATTCCTTTCCTCGAAGAACCCGATCCGCGAAGTCCACTTCCCGGCCGTCGCCCTGCCGGGCGGCGCCGACTTGACGATTTCGCCGCAGAATCTGCAGACCGCCGTCGATGAGTTCGAGAACCTCGACGCCAGCGGCGGGGCGCGCCCGACCGGGGACAAGAGCAAGAAGGCGAAGAAGGCGCGCAGGAAGCAGAAGCAGAAGAGCTCAGCCACGCTGCCGGCCGGGATCGTCGCCGACAAGGCAGAGGGTGAGAAGCAAGCGATCGCGGCAGCGGTGAAGACACCGATGCCGGTCTACTTCCCGGCGGCGCGGCTGGCCAGCAGCAGATACAGCTCGGGTGAACCCGACTACCCGGCGACCCGCGCCTACAGAATCAAGGACCGCGCAAAGACATCGTTTGCCGCCTACCGGATGGTCCTTTCGACCGGCGAGGTCGGTCAGTACTACGGCGTCCAAGGGACAACCTGGAAGGCGCCGCCGCTGCTCGACGAACCGAGCGAGACGATGCGAATGGCCCGCCGTAGCTACGAGCTGTTCTATGACGGGACGCGTTTGCGGCTAGTTGCTTTGCGTACCCCGCGCGGCGTCTACTGGGTCTCCAACACGCTCTCGCAGACGCTGACCAATAAGCAGATGCTGGCAATCGCTAGGTCGCTGACGCCGCTCGGCAGCTGATCGCCCGTGTTTATCTGCGTTACGTCGCTACGCTTCGCCGTCCGCTGATGAGCACAACCGAACGCGAAGCAATTGGAGTTATTGGCACCGGCTATGTCGGCCTCTGCACGGCCGTTGGCTTTGCTGAGCTCGGCAGCGAAGCCTGGTGCGTCGATATTGACGAGGCCAAGATCGCCGGCCTGCAGCGCGGCGAAGTGCCGATCTATGAACCCGGGCTGGCTGAGGCGATTGAGCGCAACCGCGAACGGCTGCACTTCTCGACCGACCTTGGCGAGGCGCTGGCCCATGCGCGGCTGTTGTTTGTGGCGGTCGGGACGCCGCCAACCTATTCCGGCGACGCCGATCTGAGCGCTGTTGATGCTGTCGTCGAAGCGATGCCCGCATCTGACAGCCATGCCCTGGTGATGAAGTCGACGGTTCCGGTTGGCACCGGCGTTGCGATCGAGCGGATCTTCGCCGAGCAGGGCAAGGAAGGCTTTAGCTACGTCTCCTGCCCCGAGTTCCTCAAGGAGGGGACAGCGCTGGCCGACTTCTTGTCGCCCGACCGCGTTGTGATCGGCGATGCCGGAGGCTGGGCTGGCGATGCCGTGACCGATCTCTACCGGCCGCTGCTGACCAGCGAATATGGTGGCGAGGGCCGCGCCGAACTGGTTCGCACAGACGTGGCCAGCGCCGAGATGGTCAAGCTCGCCGCCAATGCCTTTCTCGCGACAAAGATCAGCTTCATCAATGAGATCGCCAATGTCTGTGAAGAGACCGGCGCCGACGTCACCGAGGTTGCCCGCGGCATGGGCCTTGATCAGCGGATCGGGCCAAAGTTCCTTCGGCCGGGGATCGGGTTTGGCGGCAGCTGCTTCCCGAAGGATGTCAGCGCGCTGAAGCAGCTGGCCGGTAACAGCGGCTACCACTTTCAACTGCTCGGCGCCGTGATTGAGGTCAACGAGCTGCAGAAGCGCCGCGTTATCGGCAAGCTTGAGAAGCATCTCGGGTCGCTCGTCGGCCGCCGCGTTGCTCTGCTCGGCCTCGCCTTCAAGCCAAACACCGACGATATGCGTGAAGCATCGTCGTTGGTCCTTGCGGCGCGATTGCAAGCGGCCGGCGCCAGCGTCGTCGCCTACGACCCGATCGCCGCGGCCGCAGCGAGGCCGATGATGCCGGGCGTTGAGTTCGCGATTAGTGCGCTCGGCGCAGTTGCCGAGGCCGACGCCGTCGTGCTGGTGACCGAGTGGGACGAATTCGCAGAGCTCGACCTTGGCTCTGTAGCGCAGGCGATGAGCGGCGATCTGCTGATTGACGGCCGCAACCTGTTTGATCCGCAGGCCGCTGCCGCTGCTGGCCTGCGCTATGAGGGCGTCGGCCGGGCCTGATCTGATGCGCGCCGTAATCCTCGTCGGAGGAGAGGGGACGCGCCTGAGACCGCTGACCTCGGAGCTGCCAAAGTCGGCGGTGACGCTGGTAGATCGGCCGATCATGGCCTATATGCTGGAGTGGCTGGCCGCGAACGGTGTCAGCGACGTTGTAATGGCCTGCGGCTTCCGTCCCGACGCGATGCGCGCAGCGCTTGGCGACGGCGGACGCTTTGGACTGAAGATCAGTTATGTCACTGAGAGCGAACCGCTCGGCACCGGCGGCGCGCTGCGCTTTGCCGACGAGCAGCTTGACGGAGGCCTCGGCGACCAGTTTGTGATGTGCAACGGCGACATCCTGACCGACCTTGATCTTGCGTCCCAGATCGCCGAGCACCGGCGGCTCGGCGCCCGCGCAACGCTCTCGCTGGTGCCGGTTGATGACCCGTCAAGCTTCGGGCTGGTGCGGGTCGATCAGCAACAGGCAGTGCTCGGTTTTCTCGAAAAGCCGGAGGCTTCGGAGATCGATACCGACCTGATCAGCGCCGGCGCCTACGTGCTGGAGCGCAGCGTACTCGAGCTGATCGAGCCTGGCCGCGCTGTCTCAATCGAGCGCGAAGTCTGGCCGAAGCTGGTTGGCGACGGCCTCTTTGCGGTCGCCGACCGCGACGCCTATTGGCTCGACATCGGCACGCCGGAGCGTTACCTGCAGGCGATGGCCGACATTCTCAGCGGCGCCGTCAGCACTCAGGCCGGAGCCCGCCTTGACGGTGACGGCTTAGCTGTCGGCGATGGCTGCCAGGTCGACGGCCAGCTAATTGGGCCGGCTGTACTGGGTGAGCGCTGCACGGTCGCTGCCGGCGCGACGGTTGGTCCCGGCGCTGCGCTCGGCGATGATGTTGTCGTTGAAGCTGGCGCCGTGATCGAGGCCTCTGCGGTGCTTGACGGCTGCCGCATCGGCGCGCGAGCACGGCTCAGCGGCGCGATCGTCGCGCCCGGAGTGAAGGTTGGAAGCGACGTCTCGGTCAGCGAGTTTTCGGTGATCGGGCCGCGCGTTGAGCTAGCCGACGGCAGCGTCGTCGTCGGCGGCGCTAAGTGCTTCGCGCCAGAGGGCGGCACCGATGGTGACGCCGCCAACTGAGCGCGTTCGGCACACTTGCCGATGGAGGTAATCCTTATGAATGCCAAAAGCACCGCCAGCCAGCCACTCGATCGAGCCGCCGTAGCGGCCGTTGACAGCGACGATCAGATCGCCGACGTCCTCGCGCTGCCGGAGCAGCTGCGCGACGCGCTCTGGAAGGTTGAGTCAGCCGAGCTGCCGCAGGTCGACTCGCCCGGCGGGCTGCTGGTTGCCGGGATGGGCGGATCGGGGGTCGGCGGTCGCCTCGCACGGGGAATCCTTGGCGACCAGGCGTCGCGCCCGCTGCTGGCAGCCGCCGGCTACTCACTGCCGGGCTGGACGACCGCCGACACGACCGTCCTCTGCGCCAGCTACTCGGGTGAGACGGAGGAGACTTTGGCCTGCTTCGAGGCTGCTGGCATTATCGGCGCCAACCGCGTCGTCGTCACAACCGGCGGCGCGCTTGCCAACGCCGCCCGCGCCGAAGGCGTGCCGGTGATCCCCGTCGCCGGCGGCCTGCAGCCACGCGCCGCGGTCGCCTATATGACGGTCGCTGCGCTGGAAGTTGCCGCGGCCTGCGGAGCAGGCCCGCGCCTGACGACCGAGCTTGATGTGGCCGCCGATCATCTTGAACAGCTGGCGCTGGAGTGGGGGCCGGACTCGGAAGAGGATTCGCTGGCCAAGAGTCTGGCCCGCGCGATTCACGGCACGATCCCGGTGATCGCCGGCTATGGGCTGACGGAGGCCGTCGCCGGCCGCTGGAAGACGCAGATGAACGAGAACGCGAAGCAGCTGGCCTTCGCCTCGGTGCTGCCGGAGCTTGACCACAACGAGGTTGTCGGTTGGGGATCGGCCGGCGATTTTGGCCGCTTCAGCGCCGTCTTCTTTGAGGACAGCGATGATCCGCCGCGGATCGGCCGCCGAATTGAGCTGACGCGGTCGTTGATCGAGGCCGGCGGCGCCGCCGTGCACGTCGTTGGCTCGCGTGGCCAGACCGCTGTCGAGCGGGCCTTCTCGCTGGTTCTGCTGGGCGACCTCGTTTCAACCTATCTTGCCGTCTGCAACGGCAAAGATCCGGTCAATATCGAGATAATTACGGCGCTGAAGCAGGGGCTGGCCGAGCAAGATTAGCGGCGGTAGGCCAAGCCGGACTAACCTTGACACAGCCGTGATAAGGTTACCGTTCAATGGACGCTCTGACAATCCATGAAGCGGCGCAGACAACCGGCTGGACGCCGCGGATGCTGCGCTACATCGAGCGTATCGGCCTGATTGAGCCGGCCCGCAGATCGTCCGGCTACCGCCAGTACGGTCCCGGCGAGCTGCAGCGACTGCGCACCCTGCGCGAACTGCTGACCGAGCATCAGATTGAGCTCGGCGATGTCGCCTTTGCGCTGCGCTTGCGCCGCGACAATCAGCTAAGTGGCTCTGTCGATCGCTGGCTCGAAGCCGAGCCGCAGCGTCCCGACGCGGTATCTGCTGACCAATGGCTGCGCTGGGAGCAGGAGAAACACGCCCGGATAATCGCCGCCCTGACAACCAACGAAACAATGGAGACCGCTGCCTGATGACCACCACCGCCGTACTTAAGGACAACGACTACAAGGTCGCCGACCTCAGCCTCGCCGACTACGGGCGCAAGGAGATCCGCCTAGCCGAGCACGAGATGCCTGGCCTGATGAAGACGCGCGAAGAGTTCGCCGCCGCCCAGCCACTGAAGGGCGCCCGCATTACCGGGTCGCTGCACATGACAATCCAGACCGCTGTGCTGATCGAGACGCTGGTCGCGCTCGGCGCCGAGGTTCGTTGGTGCTCATGCAACATCTTTTCAACTCAGGATCACGCCGCCGCTGCGGCTGTCGTCGGTCCGGAGGGGACCGTTGACAAGCCGAGCGGCGTCCCCGTCTTTGCTTGGAAGGGCGAGACGCTGGAGCAGTACTGGTGGTGCACCGAGCAGGCCATCAACTGGCCTGACGGTGGCCCGAACATGATCCTCGACGACGGTGGCGACGCCACGATGCTGATCCACAAGGGCTGTGAATACGAAGCCGTCGGCGCCGTTCCTAGTCCGGCTGACGCTGAGTCGGAGGAGTTTCAAGTCTTCCTCGGCTTGCTGGTCCGCTCGCTCGAAGAGGATCCGCAGCGCTACACGAAGCTCGCCGCTGAGATTAAGGGTGTCACGGAGGAGACGACGACCGGCGTGCTGCGCCTGACGCAGATGGCTGAGAACGGCGAACTGCTGTTCCCGGCGATTAACGTCAACGACTCCGTCACGAAGTCAAAGTTCGACAACCTTTATGGCTGCCGCCACTCGCTGGTCGACGGCATCTTCCGCGCGACCGACGTGATGCTGGCCGGCAAGACCGCCGTAGTCTGCGGCTTCGGCGACGTCGGCAAGGGTTCGGCCGAGTCGCTGCGGGCACAGGGTGCGCGCGTGGTCGTGACTGAGATCGATCCAATCTGCGCCCTCCAAGCGTCGATGCAGGGCTACCAAGTCGACACGCTTGAGAATCAGCTCGAGCATGCCGACCTCTTCATCACAACGACAGGCAACCGCGACATCATCACGGTTGACCAGATGCAGCGGATGAAGCACCAGGCGATCGTTGGCAACATCGGTCACTTCGACAACGAGATTGATATCGCCGGTCTGACCGAGCTGGATGGCATCGAGCGGATCAACATCAAGCCGCAGGTTGACGAGTGGGTCTTCCCCGACGGCCACTCAATTATCATGCTGTCGGAGGGGCGCCTGCTGAACCTCGGCAACGCGACCGGTCATCCGTCGTTCGTAATGTCGGCCTCGTTCACGAATCAGACAATCGCCCAGATTGAGCTGTTCACGAAGAATGACGAGTACGAAAAGACCGTCTACGTGCTACCCAAGCACCTTGACGAGAAGGTCGCCCGGCTGCATCTCGGCTTGCTGAACATCAACCTGACCGAGCTACGCCCCGATCAGGCCGCCTATATCGGCGTGCCGGTCGAAGGTCCGTACAAGCCCGACAACTACCGCTACTAGGGGCACGGTTCTGCCCGCGCACGACGTCGCCGACCTGACTCTCGCCGCCTCCGGGCTGGCGCGAGTCGAGTGGGCGGCCGGGCAGATGCCGCTGCTCGCTCGCGTCGCTGAGCGCTTTGCGCTGGAGCGGCCGCTGGACGGCGTCAAGGTCGCAATCTGCCTGCACGTCACGGCCGAGACGGCAAACCTCGTTCGCGCCTTGGCGGCCGGCGGCGCCGAGCTTGCACTCTGCGCAGCCAACCCGCTGTCGACGCAGAACGATGTTGCAGCGGCGCTGGTCGAGCACGACGGCGTTCAGGTACACGCCGTCCATGGCGAGAGCATTGATCGCTACCGCGACCACCTTGCCGCGCTGGTCGCCGGCGCGCCGCAGATCGTAATCGACGACGGCGCCGAGCTGATCGAGGCGCTGCACGCGGGGACTGAGCCGCCGGCCGCGCAGCTGATTGGCGCGACTGAGGAGACGACGACCGGACTCGTGCAGTTGCGCGCACTGGAGCGCTCCGGCGCGCTCGCCTGTGCCGTGATCGCCGTCAACGAGTCGCGTACCGAGCGCGCTTTCAACGATCGTTACGGCACCGGCCAGTCAACGATCGACGGGATTTTGCGAGCGACCAATGTGCTGCTGGCAGGCGCTGTCGTCGTCGTCGTCGGCTACGGCTGGACCGGCAAAGGGATCGCGCTGCGCGCCAAGGGGCTGGGCGCGAGCGTGACCGTCTGCGAGGTTGATCCACTGCGCGCGCTGGAGGCCCGGATGGAAGGCTTTGAGGTTATGCCTTCGCGCCAAGCGGCCGAGCGCGGCGACGTCTTCATCACCGTCACCGGCGCTCCGCAGGTACTTGGCGAGGAGCACTTCGTGCTGATGCGCGACGGCGCGATCCTCGCCAACGCCGGCCACTTCGATGTTGAGATTGACCTGCCGGCGCTTCAGCGCGTCGCTGACTCGCAGCGTGAAGTGCGCCCGCTCGTTGACCAGTTCTTGATCAACGGCCGGCGGATCAACCTGTTGGCCCATGGCCGCGTCGTCAACCTTGCCGCCGCCGACGGTCACCCAGCGGCCGTGATGGATCTGTCATTTGCATCGCAAGCCCTGGTCGTCGAGCAGCTGGTCACTGCAGCGGAGCCGCTCACGGCCGGCGTCCATCCGGTACCTGAGTTGATCGATCGTGAGGTCGCACGCTTGAAGCTGGCGGCGCTCGGCGTCGAAATCGACCAGCTCAGCGAACAGCAGGCCGCCTACCTTCAGGTCTTCTCGCCGGCACCGCACGACGGCTAAACGCGCCTAGCTGTGCGACGATGGCGGCCGTGAGCGACGAACCGACCGCAGCGGCGAGCGCAAAGCTAACGGCCGACGGCGGTGGCGCGGCGACTGTCGCCAGCTTCTGCGGGCAGCTGTCGCGGCTGATCGACGGTCAGCTGGGAATGCTGCCCGAAGCCGACCTGCGGCCGGTTGAATCGCTGCCCGACGCCGACCGGTTGAGTGTCGACCCAGCGAGCGTTGACTCGCTGCTTGACGAAACCGTCGTGATTAAGCTGAACGGTGGGCTTGGCACGAGCATGGGGATGAGCGGACCAAAGTCGCTGCTCGAAGTAAAGGACGGCCTCAGCTTCCTTGAGATAACTGCGCGGCAGATTCAGATGCTGCGCGCCGCTCACGGTGGCGCGCGCCTGCCGTTGGTGCTGCTCAACAGCTCCCGCACGCGTGAAGCGTCACTGGCGGCGCTGGGCAGTGATCGTGGCCTATCGGCCGACCTGCCAGCCGACTTCCTGCAGGGTCTTGTACCGAAGCTGCTCGACGACGGTAGCTTGCTACCAGCCCAGTGGCCGGCCGACCCGCAGCTGGAGTGGAGCCCTCCCGGCCACGGTGATCTCTACCCAGCACTGGTCGGCTCGGGGCTACTTGAGCAGATGCTGGCGGCTGGGTACCGCTACGCCTTCGTCGCCAACGCCGACAACCTCGGCGCCGTCCTTGACCCGGCGATTCTCTGCTGGATGGCGGCCGAGCAGGCGCCGTTCGTGATGGAGGTCGCGGACCGCACGCCGGCCGATCGCAAGGGCGGCCACCTCGCCCAGTTGGCTGACGGAACGCTGGTTCTGCGCGAGATCGCGCAAACACCGCAGGCCGACCTGGAGGCCTACGGCGATACTGGGCGCCACCGCTTCTTCAACACCAACAACATCTGGCTTGACCTGCAGGCGCTGCGAGCTGCGCTCGGCGACGAAGGCGTGATCGACCTGCCGATGATCGTCAACCGCAAGACGGTCGATCCATCGGACCCGCAGTCGCCGGCGGTGATTCAGCTGGAATCGGCGATCGGCGCGGCGATCACGGCGATCCCGGGCGCGCGTGCGATCCGCGTGCCACGATCACGCTTCCTGCCGGTTAAGACGACCGACGATCTGCTGGTGCTGCGCTCCGATGCCTACCGGCTGACCGGCGACAGCAGGCTGGAACTGGCTGACAGCTGCGGCGGCGTCGCGCCGCTGGCCGAGCTCGATCGCGACTACTTCAGCTTGATCGATCAGTTTGAGGCGCGCTTCAGCGCCGGCGCGCCATCGCTGGTCGCAGCGCAGCGGCTGACTGTGCGCGGCGACGTCAGCTTCGGCGCCGACGTCACGGTCGAAGGATCGGTGACGCTTGAGGCGCCGGCCGGTGAGCAGCTGCGGATCGCCGACGGCACGCTGCTCAGCGACTAGCTGGCTTGGCGCTCGGCGCGGTCCTCGAGCGCTTCGCGGCGTCGCTGCTCGCGTTCGCTTTCGTCGATCGCCCTGAACAACAGGTAGGCCAGCGCAATACCCATCACGATCGTCTGCTCGAGTGCCATCAGTGCGCCGCTGATCTGCTGGTCGCTGCTGGCGTTGAGGCCGAAAATCGGTTCGCGCATCTCGTAGTAGGGGTACAGCGGGTTGGGCGCGAAGGTCAGAATGATGCCCAGCAGGCCGACGCCGATCTTGGTTGAGACCATGTACAGCAGCGGCCCCATCGCGCCGCCGCGGAAGCGCGATCGGATCGGCGACAGCAGCTGCCACCAGTAAAGGAAGCCGATGCTGAGAAAAGAGACGTGCTCAAGCAGGTGGACGGTGGCGTTGTTGAGAGCCGCGTCGTATGCCGCCGGTACATGCCAAGCCCACATCGCAACGATGTAGAGGACGACGGCGACGGCCGGGTGCATCAGTGGTCCGAGCGCCCGCTCCAGCGCCTGCAGGCGACGTGTCGCGGGGCGCAGGATGATCTTGTTTAGGCCAACGATGCAGAAGATCGGCACGAGGTCCAGCAGCAGCATGTGCTGAGCCATGTGGAAGCTGAACGATTGCGCCGCTAGTGCGTCGATCGGTGACAGCAGCGCGGTTGCCAGCGATAGAAGCCCGATGATGAAGCTGAGCAGCCGCCAGATTGGCGCTGCGGCGGCGCCGTTGGCGCGGCGCACACGCCACCAGCGCGGCAGGTAGAGGCCGCCGAGGATCAGGATCATCAGGATCGGCCCGGGGTCGATCGTCCAGGCCGTGTTTGCCGCGACGGCGGCTGGGAAGGCGCTTACTGTCACATACATCGGCCTTGATCGTCGCAGAGTGCTGCTGGCGGCGACGCGACTGCCTGATCAGGCTTGGGCCGGTGCTCACCGCTCTGCTCGACCTGCTCGCGCCGCAGCTCTGCTGGGCCTGCCGCGCCCCGTCGGATGGTCCGCTCTGCGCCGCCTGCAGGGCCGAGCTGGTGTGGATCGAGCCACGCGCCCCGAGCGCCCGCGGCAGCGCGATCGACGCCCTTTGGTCGCCGCTGGAGTTCGGTGGCCCGGCCCGGGCGCTGGTCCACGCGCTGAAGTTCTCGGCAGCGACCGGCCTGGCTGCGCCGATGGCGCAGCAGATCGTCGACGCGCTGCCGCCCACTGCTTTCTCGCCGTCAGCGGTGCTGGTAGCGGTCCCCGCACACCGCGGACGGCGCGCCCGGCGCGGCTTTGACCACGCCGAACTACTCGCTGAGCAGCTATCGGTCCGCGTGATGCTGAATCGCGAGCGGGCGCTGCACCGCCACTCGGCCAGCGTCGGCCAGCAGCGCGGCCTTGGTCGTCGTCAGCGGCTGGCCGGCGAAGCGCTGCGCGTCAGCGTCGGCGCGAAGGTGCCCGATCAGGTGATCCTGGTCGACGATGTCTGTACTACCGGGGCTACGCTTGAGCGCTGCGCAAGGGCACTTCGGACCGCCGGCAGCAGCGCTGTCAGCGCCGTCACATATTCGCGTGTCAAATGAGCTGCGGCGTGATAACTTGAACGGACCTACATCGCGACGAGAGGATCCCCATGCGCACCGACCTGACCGGGACCAATATCGAGATCAATGGGGAGCTGCGTGCGCTCGTTGCGAAACGCTTCGCGAAGGTTCGGCGTCGTGTGCCGGAGGATGTTCACTGCGATGTGATCCTCTCGGAGGAGCACAACCCGAAGATCGCTGAAGGTCAGAAGGCCGAGGCCAACCTTCACATCAAAGGCGGCACGATCAACGCCAAGGCGCACGAGCGCGACATGGCTGCAGCTATCGGCCGGATCGCCGACGAAGTTATACGCCAACTCAACCGCCGCGGCGATCGGGGCCGCGCACGCAGCCGCGCCGGCGCCGACACAATCCGCCACGACCAGGCTGAGGGAGCCATTTAGGGCGGCTCCTCGGCCACACAGCGCGGCTACACTCGGTCAATGGGTTTGCTCGAAAAAGCGCTGAACGTAGGCGAAGCTAAGCAGTTCCGCCAGTACGAAAAGCGCGTCTCTGAGATCGCCGCTTTCGAAGAGCAGCTGGTCGCGCTCGATAACGATGCGCTGCGCGACCGCATGCAGGCGCTCGCGGTCCGTGTCCGCGAGCAAGGCGAGTCGCTCGACGACGTCCTGCCGGAGGCCTTCGCGATCGTCCGCGAGGCAGGCCGCCGCTACCTCAACATGCGTCACTTTGATGTCCAGCTGATCGGTGGCATGGTGCTGCACGGCGGCAACATCGCCGAGATGAAGACCGGCGAAGGCAAAACACTGGCGGCGACGCTGGCCATCTGCCTCAATGCGCTGGCCGACAAGGGCGTCCACCTTGTCACCGTCAACGACTACCTAGCGCGCCGCGACGCCGAGTGGATGAGCCCGATCTACGAGGAACTCGGCTTTAGCTGGGGTGTCCTGCAGAACATGCAGGATCCCCAGGAGAAGCTTGCCGCCTACGCCGCCGACATCACCTACGGCACCAACTCCGAGTTTGGCTTTGACTATCTGCGCGACAACATGGCGCAGACGCTTGAAGAGAAGGTCCAGCACGGCGGCCGGATCGGCGAGGACGGCCGGCCGCTTGCAATGCACAACTTTGCGATCGTCGACGAGGTCGACAACATTCTGATCGATGAGGCGCGAACGCCGCTGATTATCTCCGGCGCGCCGGAAGCTGCCGCCGACTCCTACGCACAGTTTGCCCGGCTGGCGCCGAAGATGGCCGCTGGCAAGACACCGCAGGGGATGGATCCTCGCACGAAGAAGGACTTCGTCGCTGACTTTGATTACGAGTTCGATGAGAAGCACAAGACCGTCGCGATCACCGAGCAGGGCGTCGCCAAGGCCGAACAGTTCATGAATATCGACCACCTCTACCGGGCCGAGAACGGGCCGCTGGTCAATCACTTGATTCAGTCGTTGAAGGCTCAGAGCCTTTACAAGCGAGACGTTGATTACACCGTAATTGACGACGAGGTGCGGATCATCGACGAGTTCACCGGCCGGATACTCGAAGGGCGCCGCTGGTCGGAGGGGCTCCATCAGGCGGTCGAGGCAAAGGAGGGCGTTCGTGTTCAGGAGGAGAACCAGACGCTGGCGACGATCACGCTGCAGAACTTCTTTCGCCTTTACGACAAGCTCGGCGGAATGACCGGAACGGCGCTGACTGAGGCGACCGAGTTCATGAAGATCTACAAGCTTGGCGTCGTGCAGGTCCCGACCAACCGCGAGATGGTGCGGGCCGACCAGAACGATCAGATCTACAAGACAAAGGACGGCAAATGGAGCGCCGTTGCGCGCGAGATCGCGGCTCGCCACGAGGCCGGCCAGCCGGTTCTCGTCGGCACGATCTCAGTTGAAATTTCCGAGGTTCTGGGCGGCATGCTGGCCGAGCGCGGCATTCCCCACACGGTGCTCAACGCCAAGCCCGAGTATGCCGAACGTGAGGGCGCGACGATCGCCGAAGCCGGCCGCCCCGGCGCCGTCACAATCGCCACCAACATGGCGGGTCGTGGCGTTGACATCAAACTTGGTGGCAGTCCTGAGCATCTCGCCCGCGAGCAGTTGATCGCGGCAGGTGTCAAGCCGCACGAGCCAGAGTTTGCCGAGCAGATGCCGGCGCTGATCGCCGAGCAGGAGGTCAAGGTTGCGAGCGCCCGCGAGGCCGTAATCGAAGCCGGTGGCCTGTTCATCGTTGGCACCGAGCGGCACGAATCGCGCCGCATCGACAACCAGCTGCGCGGCCGCTCCGGCCGTCAAGGCGACCCCGGCGAGTCACGCTTCTTCCTCAGCGCCGAGGACGACCTGGTCCGCCTCTTCGCCGGCGACCGGATCTACAAGATTCTCGACCGCCTTGGCGGCACCGACGAGGAGGGCAACGAGGAGCCGATCGAGGCCGGGATGCTCTCAAAGCAGATCGAAAAGGCGCAGCGCAAGGTCGAGGAGCAGAACTTCCTGATCCGCAAGCGCGTGCTGGAGTACGACGACGTGATGAATGAGCAGCGCCGCGTCGTTTACACCTACCGCGACGAAGTGCTCGAAGGTGTAGATCTGGGAGATCAGGCCCGCACCGAGATCGCCGAGGTTGTCCGCCGGATGATCGATGAGTACACGCCGAGCGACTACATCGAGGACTGGGACCTTGAGGGGCTGTTCGTCGCGCTGAATGACATCATGCCGGTTGGCACGATTGACACCGGCTTGACGGCGGGCGCGGTTAAGGACGATAACTCCGACCGCGATTCGCTCTCGGAGCGCGCCGTTGATGAGGCGATGGCGCTCTACGACGGCCGCGAGCAGGAGCTCGGCGACGAGCTGATGGGCGCACTTGAGCGTTACCTGCTGCTGCAGACGATCGATCAGCGCTGGAAAGAGCACCTCTACGACATGGACTACTTGCGCGAAGGTATCCATCTGCGCGGCTTTGCCCAGATCGACCCCTTGATCGCCTACAAGAACGAGGCCTTCACGCTGTTCGGCGACCTGATGAACTCGATCTGGGCCGACTTTGCGCGGATGGTCTACCACGTCGAAGTTGAGATCGAGGTCGATGACTCCGAGCAGGCTCCGTTTGCGCCGTCGCCGTCGCTGGCGTCGGGGGCTATCAGCTACTCGGCCGGTGGCGGGCAGGGAGCGCTTGAGGCAGCGGTCGGCGCCGGCGCTGGCGGCGCGACCGACGTCGCCTATGCCGGCGAGCAGCAGGAGTTTGCCGAGCCGGCGCCGGTTGAGCAGCGCGTGCTCAATGCCGACGAGCAGATCGGTCGCAACGAGCCCTGCTGGTGTGGCTCGGGTCAGAAGTACAAGAAGTGCCACGGCGCCTGAGCGCCGCCCGCCGCCGCCAGTTCGCTGCTAGCGTCGCTTGTCGTGGCTAGCGCAGCAAATCTTGAGTCGGCGCCGCAGCGCCTGAGCGCAGTCGCTGAGCAGATGGCTGAGCTGTCCAGCTTCCTCGACCCCGATGATCTGGCAGCCCGGGTGGCTGAGCTTGAGGGCCGGATGGCGGCCGAGGGTTTTTGGGACGCGCAGGACGAGGCGGCGCGCGTCAGCGGCGAGCATGCTCGAGTCTCACGGCGGCTTGAACGCTGGCAACAACTGGCCAGTGACGCCGACGATCTGGCGACGATGTTGGAGCTGGCAGAGGAGGACGCCTCGCTTGCCGACGAGTTTGACGGCCAGCTGAGCGACGTTGAGAGGTGCCTCGCAGCATTCGAAGAGGAGCGGCTGTTTGCTGGCGACTACGACGCCGGTGACGCGCTCGTGACGGTCAACGCCGGTGCCGGTGGCACCGATGCCCAGGACTGGGCCGAGATGGTCCTGCGGATGCTGATGCGCTGGGCTGAGCAGCGTGGTTTTAGGGTCGAGCTGCTGGAGGCCAGCGCCGGCGATGAGGCTGGCATCAAGTCGGCGACCTTCCGCGCCGCCGGTGAAAACGCCTACGGCCTGTTCTGCGCCGAGCGCGGTGTTCACCGCCTCGTCCGCCTTTCACCGTTTGACTCTGCCAGCCGCCGCCAGACCTCTTTTGCCGGCGTTGAGGTGGCGCCCGTAGTTGACGAAATCGAAGGCGTCACGATCGAGGACGACGATCTTCAGATTGATACCTACCGCGCCTCCGGCGCCGGCGGCCAGCACGTCAACAAGACAGATTCCGCCGTGCGGATCACACATCGGCCCAGTGGGATTGTCGTCCAGTGTCAGAACGAGCGCTCACAGTCGTCGAATAAGGAGACGGCGATGAAGATGCTCCGCGCCAAGCTGCTGGAGCTTGAGGAACGGCTGCGTGCTGAGCAGATCGCGGCCGAAAAGGGCGAGAGCCAAGACGTTAACTTCGGCTCGCAGATCCGTTCCTACGTGCTGCACCCTTACACGATGGTTAAGGACCATCGAACCGATGTTGAGATCGGCGATGTGCAGCGCGTACTTGAGGGCGACCTCGACGAGCTGGTTCGGGCCGAGCTGCTGCGGGCGAGTGTCAGCCAATGAGCGGCGGGCCGCTCGACCAGTCGACGGCGCCGTACCTCGAGGCAATAGTTCGTTACGCGGAGCGTGACCCGGCCCGCTTTCACGTTCCCGGCCACAAGGGCGGAACGGGATCTGATCAGGCCTTCCGCGACGCCGTCGGCGTGGAGGCGCTGGCGCTGGACCTCGCTCAAGGGCTTGATGGAATCGACGAAGGGCCGGGGCGGACGCCATACGCGCTGGCTGAGCTGCTGGCCGCAGAAGCCTATGGCGCGCAGCGCAGCTGGTTTTTGACAAACGGCGCATCGCAGGGAAACCATGCCCTCTGCCTGGCGCTGGCTCCGCTCGGCCGGACAATCATCGCCCAGCGCAACTCACACGCCTCGGTCGTCGACGGCCTGGTGCTGAGCGGCGGCATCCCGATCTTCATCGAAGCCGAGTACGACACCGATCTGGGAATGGCGCTTGGCGTCGATCCGCAGAAGTTGGCGGCGCTGATCGTCGCCAACCCGCAGGCCAAAGCGGCGTTCATCATTTCACCGACTTACTACGGGCTGACGGCCGACATTGCAGGCTGCGCCGAAGTTTCCCACGCCGCCGGTGTCGCACTGATCGTTGACCAGTCGTGGGGGGCTCATCTGGGCTTTCATCCGGCGCTGCCGCCGAGCGCCCTAGTGCTTGGCGCCGACGCAGTGCTGACAAGCACGCACAAGCTCGGCGGCTCAATGACGCAGAGCGCGATCCTCCATCTTGCGTCGGCCGAGCGGATCGACGAAGAGGCACTGGTACGAGCGATCCGGATACTGCGCTCAACCAGTCAGAACACACTGCTGATCGCCTCGCTCGACGCCGCCCGCCGTCAGCTGGCAACGCGCGGCGAGCAACTGCTGACCGACACAATCGAGCGACTGACCGAGCTGCGCGAGCGGCTGCGCGCGGTGCCTCAACTGGATCTGGTTGACGAGCGGATGGTTGGGCGGTCAGGGATCGCTGGTTATGACCCGCTGCGCGTTGTACTCGACGTGCGCGGCGTAGGGCGCAGTGGTGTTGAGTTTGCTGATGCGCTGCGGCAGGTCTACGACGTTCATCCCGAGATGGCGACGCAGGCCAAGGTCGTCTTCGTCGTCAGTCTTTCCGAGAGCGCTCAG
The DNA here is from genome assembly GCA_039744215.1 of Solirubrobacteraceae bacterium. GTDB lineage: Bacteria > Actinomycetota > Thermoleophilia > Solirubrobacterales > Solirubrobacteraceae > F1-60-MAGs163. Next base: position 3,194 of record JBCJTT010000006.1, on the reverse strand, counting down.
CAGCTGGGGCGGCTGGCTGAGGCGATTGAAGCGACCGTCGACCGGCTGGCACGTGGCGGCCATACGATCGCGCCAATCCAGCCGCCGGGGCCGTCAGGCGGCTGCGTCGTATCGCCGCGCGAAGCATTCCTCGGCGAGGCTGAGATCGTCCCGCTGGCGCAGGCCGTTGGCAGGATCTCGTGTGAGTCGATCGCCGGTTATCCGCCCGGGATTCCAGCGCTACTGCCGGGCGAACGAATCAGCGCCGAGGTCATTGACCAGCTGCGTCAAGTGGTTAAGACCGGCGCTCACATGCACGGTGCCAGCGACCCCGAACTGGGCACAATCGCCGTGCTTGCCGAGGATCGCCCTGCCTGACTCTCTAGGCTCCCTTTATGGATCAGGCAACGCGCCGCCAGCTCGACGACGTTGTCGCCCGGGCGCTCGCTGAGGACGTTGGCGACGGCGACCGCACGGCGCTGGCAACGATCCCCTCAGGCAGTCAGGCGGTGGCGCTCGTCACGCAGAAGCAGGCAGGCGTGATCTTCGGGCTTGAGGCCGCGCAGTCGGCGTTCGCAGCGCTCGACCCGGACGTCATCTTTGAACCGCTGACCGAGCAGGGAGTCTGGCGCGACGGTGGCCCGGTGCTGCGCGCCAGCGGTGATGCACGGGCGCTGCTCAGCGCTGAACGGACTGCGCTCAACTTGCTTGCGCGGCTGAGCGGCGTTGCGACGCTGGCAGCGCGCTACGTAGAAGCGGTCGAGGGCAGCGGCGCGGTAATTCTCGACACGCGCAAGACGACGCCAGGGATGCGGCTGCTGGAGAAGGCCGCGGTGGCGGCCGGGGGGGCCTCTAACCACAGGATCGGCCTTTGGGATGCCTACCTGATCAAGGAGAACCACATCGCCGTGGCCGGTGGCATCGCAGCCGCCGTCAACGCCGCGCGCGAGGCTGACGGGGCGTTGCCGCTCGAAGTCGAGTGCCGCGACCTTGATGAGGTTGATCAGGCGCTTGCGGCCGGCGCTGAGCGCCTGCTGCTCGACAATATGAGCGTTGAGCAGCTGCGGGCTGCCGTTGAAAAGGTCGACGGCAGGGCTGCGCTGGAGGCCAGCGGCGGCGTCACGCTTGACAGCGTGACCGAGATCGCCCGGACCGGGGTACAATACGTCTCGGTGGGCGCCATCACACACTCTGCTCCGGCCCTTGACCTGTCGCTGACAGTCGAGGTTGGCCCGTGACCTCGCTGCCGTTGCCAATGGCGCTGGAGCCGGGCTCTGCCGCTGGCGTTACCGCTGCGCTGCAGGAGGAGGTTCGCGCGCTGGCGAAGGCGCGTGACGCTGTGATCCTCGCGCACAACTACCAAGTGCCAGAGGTCCAGGACGTCGCTGATTACGTAGGCGATTCGCTTGGCCTGTCGCAGCTGGCGGCGAAGACCGACAGCCCCGTGATCGCCTTCTGCGGCGTCCACTTCATGGCTGAGACGGCCTCCGTCCTAGCGCCGGACAAGACGGTCTTGCTGCCTGACCTTGACGCCGGCTGCTCGCTGGCCGACTCGATCACGGCCGAGCAGCTTGAGCAGTGGCAGGCGCGCTTCCCGGACGCGATCACCGTGATGTACGTCAACACGACGGCGGCCGTGAAGGCGCTGACCGATTACTGCTGCACCTCCTCCAACGCCGTCGCGGTGGTGCGTCACATCATCGAGCAACACGGCCCCGAGGTTGAGATCTGCTTTGGCCCTGACATGTTTCTCGGCGCCTATGTGCAGAAGATCACCGGCCATCAACCGATGCACATCTGGGACGGCGAGTGCCACGTTCACGCCGGTATTCGGCCCGACGACATCACTCAAGTCCGCGGCGAGCATCCCGGCGCCGATTTCCTGATCCATCCGGAGTGTGGCTGTGTCACGTCAGTGATGGAGTACGTCGCCGCTGGCGACGTCGACGCGGAGGGCGTGCAGATGCTCTCAACCGGGGGGATGATGGGCTACGCTGAGCAGGCCGCGGCCGACGGCAGCAAGCGCGATGTAATCGTCGCGACCGAGATCGGCATGCTTTACCCACTCGCCAAGGCTGCGCCGGAGATCAACTTCATCCCGGCGAATGCACAGGCCAGCTGCCGCTATATGAAGATGATCACGCTTGAGAAGCTGCGCGACGCGCTGCGCGATGGCAGCCCCGAAGTGAAGGTCGAGCCTGCAATCGCTGAGCGCGCACGGCTGCCGATCGAGCGGATGATCGCGATCAACCCTTAGCGCTTCGTGGAGGCTGTCGGCGGCGCGACCGGCGCCTCGGTGCCGCAGTCGACGTACTCTCCGTCGTCACCTGAGGGGTCTTCGCCGTCGGGTTGATCGTCGCCGCCGCGGCCTTCGTCGCCAGGGCGATAAGTGCGCCTTCGGGAACGCGCCATTCGTCCCCCTTTATGCCAAGCACCTTGAAGGCTCCGGCCAGCTCCCCAGCTTTCAGCTTGCGTCGAAGTGTTGTCGGACTGACTGCCAAGGCAACAGCGGCTTCGGCAAGTGATAGGGCAGCGGTGCTTGGGCTTTCCCCCTGGGCGACGGGGAAGAACTAGGCGGCAAGGCTTCCACAGGTGTTTACCTTCCCGAAACTGGCGGACGGGCAGTCAACACCCGAAAGGTGCCGAAGCTGTCAATGCCAGCGTCAAGCGCGTCGAAGGCGGTGTCGTCCAGGTTTTCGCGGGCATCGTTATAAGCCTGGGTGGTGCGTGGGTCAGCGTGGCCAGCTGCGTCCTGCACCTTATGCAGGGGTGCGCCAGCGTCAAGCGCCAGCAGTTACCTGGGTGAGTCTCTGAATGACCACTCTTGATCGCTTTATACGCATAACCCTCAGCGCAGCACGACTTCATCTCGGGGTCGAGAGGTCGTTACATGAAGCCGAACATGACCTCGGCGGTCGAGCTAAAGTCCGATCTAGATCAGGCTGGCCGGGCTCGGCAAGAACCTGCCCGTTTGCAGGGTCTTCTAGAGATCCTTCAAGTCTTCGCCGCGTCGATGGCGTTCGCGGAGAACATGCTCGACGACGATCTGCCGCACGAATGACCCGAGCGCCAACCACCCGCTCGTCGTCAAATGCGACCTCCACACGATCCAGTCCGACCGGCCCGTCATCGTGCACCATCAAGGTGAGACTTCCTGACGCCGGGCCGCGGCTGCCCATACAGTCTGGAAAAGCCCGCTCAGGAGGGCATTCTTA
>JBCJTT010000005.1:0-96708 GCA_039744215.1 Solirubrobacteraceae bacterium | reverse complement strand
ACAGCCAAGCCAAGTCGCTCAGCTCTGGGTCCTGATGCTCCTTGAAGGACGCATAATCAACGACCTTGACCGGCGAGAAGGTGACGCAGCCCTTCGAGCCGACGCCAACGCTGTAACCGGACAGGTTGTAGCGCTCGATCACATCGGTGCAGCCGGCCATCAGGCGGTCGTTCAGGTGATTGAGGTGAACGTACGCCGCGGCCGTCAGAACCTCTTCCAGATTGGCGCGCGCCGCCGCCATGCCCAGCGGGTTGCCGTTGTAGGTACCGACTTGGTAGACGGAACCGTCGGCGACGCAGGCCATCACCTCGGCGCTACCGCCGATCGCGCCGACCGGCAGGCCGCCGCCGAGTGCCTTGGCGAGCGTCACGAGGTCGGGCATCACGCCGTACAGCTCGGTCGCGCCGCCCGGCGCGATGCAGAGGCCTGTCTTAACCTCGTCGAAGATCAGCACGATGCCGTGCTTGCTCGTCAAGTCACGGACTGCCTGCAGGTAGCCGGGCTCCGGCAGGACGACGCCGAGGTTCATCATCGCCGCCTCCATGATCACGCAGGCTGGCAGACGGTCTTGCTTCTTCAATGCCTCGATCCGAACCTCCATCGCGTCAACGTCGTTGAAGGGGACGGCAACCGTCATCTCGACAATCGCCTGCGGGATGCCGGCCCCGTAAGGCAGCGAGGCGAGATTGTTGCGGCTCCCGATCTCGTCGTAAGGAACGCCAATCGAGACCATCACGCCGTCGTGGTGGCCGTGGTAGGAGCCGAAGATCTTCATGATCGTGTCACGGCCGGTATGAGCGCGGGCGATCCGGATCGCGTCCATTGTCGCCTCCGAACCGGAGTTGACGAAGCGCCACTGCGGCAGACCCCAGCGTCGTGCCAGCTCCTCACCGACGATGATTGCGTCCTCGGTCGGCGCCGCGAAATGGGTGCCGTCGGCGTAGCGGTCACGGATTGCGCGCCCGATCTCCGGGTTGGCATGCCCCTGAACCATCGACCCAAAACCGTTGTGGAAGTCGTACATCTCGTTGCCGTCAACGTCCCAAACGTTGGCACCGGCGCCGCGCTCGAGGTAGATCGGCCACGGGTCGCGCAGCTGGTACGAGGAGGCGACACCGCCTGAAAGGCTCTTCATCGCGCGCTGATACATCTGCTGCGAGCGCTGCGTTGACTCATTCAGACGCAGCTCTTCACGCGTTATTAGCTCGGCGATCCGGCTGCGATCAAGTTCGACTGCGCTAGCTACGGCCATCAACTGCCTCCACTGATTGGAACTGGCGTGAACGATTCTAACCGGCGTGCTCAGTCGGCGACGGCGACGATCGCGTCGATCTCAACCTGCGCGCCCTTCGGCAGCGCTGCCACGCCAACCGCGGCGCGGGCCGGCGGCGCTGCCGGAAAGAACTCCGCGTAAACCTCGTTGACCTCGGCGAAGGCGCCAAGGTCGGTCATGTAAATAGTGCAGCGCAGCGCCTGTTGCAGCGTCGTGCCGGCAGCCTCACAGACGAGCGCAAGGTTCGCCAGGCAGCGGCGGGCCTGCTCAGCCGGCGTCGCGCCGACGATCTGGCCGCTCGCCGGGTCGAGCGGAAGCTGACCTGAACAGAACAGCAGGCCGCCGCGGCGAACAGCGTGGGAGTAAGGGCCGACGGCGGCGGGTGCAGCGTCGGCGTTGATTGGCTGACGGTCGCTGCTCATAGCTGCGCACGCTACCGTGTCTACCATGGCCAATGCGCTCTCCCGCGAAAGCTCGCCCTACCTGCGCCAGCACGCTGCCAACCCGGTCGATTGGCTGCCGTGGGGCGATGAAGCCCTCTCCCGTGCTCGCCAGCTGAACCGGCCGCTGCTGGTGTCGATCGGCTACTCGGCCTGCCACTGGTGCCATGTGATGGAACACGAATGCTTTGAAGACTCTGAGATTGCCGCGCTGATGAATGAAAGCTTCGTCTGCATCAAAGTTGACCGCGAAGAGCGGCCCGACGTTGACGCGCTCTACATGGGGGCGGTTCAGGCGATGACTGGCCAAGGCGGCTGGCCGCTGAACGTTTTCCTGACGCCCGACCAGCTGCCGTTCTACGGCGGCACCTACTTTCCGCCGCAGCCGCGGCCGGGGCTCGCTTCGTGGCCGCAGGTGCTGACCGCTATCGCCGAGGCTTGGCGAGAACGCGGCGATGAGATTGCAGAGCAAGCCGCAGCAAATGTTGACCAGCTACGTGGCGCCGCCAACCTCAGCGCCAGCGAAGAGCCACTAGACGCCGAGCTACTGGACGATGCCGTCGCCGGCCTGAAGCTGTCATTCGATTCAGTCGACGGCGGCTGGGGGGCGGCACCAAAGTTCCCGGCCGCCAGCGCAATTGAGTTTCTGCTGGCACGCGGCGAACCGGCGATGGCACTGCAAAGCCTGCGGGCGATGGCCTCGGGCGGGATCTTCGATCAGGTTGGCGGCGGCTTCTGCCGCTACAGCGTTGATGCGCAGTGGACTGTGCCGCACTTCGAGAAGATGCTCTACGACAACGCGCTGCTGGCCCGCGCCTACCTGCACGGCTGGCTGGTCAGCGGCGACGCTGTGCTGCAGCGAACCTGTGAGGAGACGCTCGACTGGGCGCTGCGCGAGATGCTGGCAACCGACGGCGGCTTCTTCAGCGCGCTTGACGCTGACTCGGAAGGGGTCGAAGGAAAGTTCTACGTCTGGTCGCTGGAGCAGCTGCGCTCGGCGCTCGCTGACGACGCCGACGCTGCGGTTGCTTGGTTTGGCGCTAGCGAAGGAGGCAACTTTGAGGGCCTCAACATTCTCGAATCGCGCGGCGCCGAACCGCCGGCTGAGCAGCGCGCCCGGATTCGCGCCCGGCTGCTGGCGCAGCGCAGCGAACGCGTACGCCCCGCCACCGACGACAAACGACTGACCAGCTGGAACGCGCTGATGATTAGCGCTCTTGCCGACGCCGGCGCGGTACTTGGCCGCGAGGACTATCTGACGGCGGCGCGCGAGTGCGCTGATTTCTTGCTGACACGGATGCGTGACGGCGACGGAAGGCTGCTGCGCAGCTTCAACCAAGGCAAAGCGAAGCTGCGCGCCTACCTTGAGGACCACGCAATGCTGCTGGATGCGTTGCTGACGCTCTATCAGTCAACCTTTGAGCCGCGCTGGTACGTCGCCGCGGTCGCCGAGGCCGAGGCGATCATCGAGGCCTTCGGCGACGACGAACGTGGCGGCTTCTTCTCGACCGCCGCCGACGGTGAGCAGCTGGCGGCGCGGCGCAAGGAACTGGAGGACTCACCGCTGCCGTCTGGCGGCTCCGCTGCGGCGCTGGCGCTGCTGCGCTTGGCGCTGCTCAGCGGCGAAGCACGCTACGAACAGGCCGCGGTTGGTCAACTGCGGCTTATGCGCCCGTTCGTCGCCCGCCACCCGCACGCCTTTGGCCACGCGCTGCAGGCGATCGACCTACTCGTTGGGCCGGCGCAGGAGCTGGCGCTGGTCGGTGACCAGCTAACCGACTTTGAGCGCGTCGTTCGCAGCCAGCTGCGGCCACGGTTGGTGATCGCCGGCGGCGACGACGTTAGCGCCAGTCCAGTGCCGCTGCTGCAGGGGCGGGCGGCCGTTGGCGGCAGCAGCGCCGCCTACCTCTGCCAGAACTTTGCCTGCGCAGCGCCGCTGACCGACGCCGCCGCGTTGGCGAAGCTGCTCGTTTAGCCCCTCCGCGCGAACGGCGTGGTCGGTCCGCCCGCGACCCGCGTATTGTCGTGAGCCGAAATGAAACGGATCCTTGCCATCCCTGCCGGCCGCCGAGCGAAGTGGATCGTTGTTGCGCTCTGGGTTGCTGCGCTATTGATCTTCTCAGCGCTGCAGTTCCCAACCAAGTTCGAGGACGTTCAGAAGAACGACTCAGCGTCGTTCCTGCCGTCGAGCGCTGAGTCGACGAAGGCGCTTGCCGCAGTCAAGACGATTCACGGCAAGGAGACGGTCGCGATCGTCGCCGTATACCGACGCGCTGGCGGGCTGTCCGCCGCCGACAAGGCAACGATCGCCAAGGACCGCGTTGAACTGAACGCGCTGAAGCTGGCCGACACAACCCCGTTTGGCCCTCCGACCTTCTCAGCCAACGCAACCAGCGCGCTGCTCGTAGCCAACATCACAACTAACGGCGACGGCAATACGATCCTCAGACCGGTTGACAAAGTTCGATCGATCGTCAGCAACCCCGGTAACGGCCTTGACGCAAAGGTCACCGGCTCGGCTGGGTTCTCAGCCGACGCAATCAAGATATTTGAGGGAATCAGCGGCACACTGCTGTTCGCCGCGATCGCGCTCGTCTTCTTCCTGCTGGCGCTGATCTACCGCAGCCCGTTGTTCCTCTGGATTCCGTTGCTGACGGTCGTCTTTGCCGAGGTCGCCAGCCGCTCAATCGGCTATCTGCTCTCGACCGTCGGCGTGACGATCAACGCCCAGTCGTCGTCGATCATGTCGATCCTGGTGCTTGGCGCGGGCACCGATTACGCGCTGCTGCTGGTTTCCAGATACCGCGAAGAGCTGCGCAAACACGACGACAAGCAGCTTGCTGCCGCCAACGCCGCCGTCGCCGCCGGCCCGGCGATCATCGCCTCGGCGATAACCGTGATGCTGGCGCTGTTCTGCCTGACACTGGCCGAAGTCAACGGCACCGCCGGCCTTGGACCGCTCGGCGCGCTTGGCGTCGGCGTTGCGATGGTCGCGATGCTGACGCTTCTGCCCGCTCTACTGGCAATCACCGGGCGCCGCGCCTTCTGGCCGTTGATTCCCCGCGTCGGCGATCAGGGAGCAGATGCCACCCACGGCAAGTGGCGGCGCTGGGGAGAGTGGATCGGCAAGCGGCCTCGGACGATCTGGATCGTGACGGCGCTGCTGCTGGCCGTGACGAGCCTCGGCCTGTTGAACTTCTCAACCGGCCTGACACATGGGAACTCGTTCCGCGGCGAGGTTGAATCGGTGCAGGGTCAGGCGCTACTGGCAACCTCGTTCCCGGCCGGGGCCAACGCGCCGACCGACATCGTTGTGCCCGACAAGCGAAAGGCGAAGGCCGTTGCCACGGCAGTCGGCGCCGTGCCCGGAGTGGCGGCGGTGCGGCCGGCCGGCGTTGGCCCTCCCGGCGTGCAGCTGGCGGCGACACTGAAATACAGCCCTTACGCAACGCAGTCCTATGCAGTGATCCCGCAGATCCGCGACGCGGCAAAGAAGGCCGGCGGTCAGGACGTGCTGGTCGGTGGGCCGACGGCGATTGAGCGTGACCTGCGCGAGGCCACAACCCGCGACACGAAGCTGATCATCCCAATCGTCCTACTGGTCGTGCTGCTGGTCCTGATCGTGCTGCTGCGGGCCTTCACGGCGCCGCTGCTGCTGATCGCCACGGTAATCCTGTCTTTCGCAGCGTCGCTCGGCGTCAGCGCCGTCGTCTACGACCTGATCTTCGGCTTCCCCGGCAGCGACCCCGGGCTGCCACTCTTCGCCTTCGTCTTCCTCGTTGCACTGGGGATCGACTACAACATCTTCCTGATGGCGCGGGTGCGCGAAGAGACGCTGAAGTACGGCACAGAGCGCGGCATTATTCGTGGCCTCGCTGTGACCGGCGGCGTGATTACATCGGCCGGGATTGTGCTGGCCGGCACCTTCGCGGTGCTCGGCACGCTGCCGTTGATCTTCCTCACCCAGCTGGGCTTCGCGATCGCCTTCGGCGTGCTCGTTGACACCTTCATCGTCCGCTCGACGCTGGTGCCGGCATTGGTGCTCGACATCGGTAAGAAGGTCTGGTGGCCTTCACGGCTGGCGCACGAGGGCGAGCCGGGCGAGCACGTTCCGGAGCCCGAGCCGGACGTTGAACCGGACGCTCCGCCGACGCTCTAAGCGACCACCTCAAGCGAGCGCATCTCGCTCTCATTGAGGCGGATCGCCGAAGCGGCGATGTTCTGCTCAAGATGCTCGAGCGACGATGTGCCGGGGATCGGAACAATCACCGGCGAGCGTGCCAGCAGCCAGGCCAGCGCAATCTGATGAACGGTCGCGTCGTGCGCGGCAGCCACGCTGGCGATCGGACCGTCTGAAGCGATCGCACCGGCTGCCAGCGGCAACCATGGCAGGAAGGCAATCCCGTGCCGCTCGCAGGCCAACAGAACCTCCAGCGATTTGCGGTCACTGATGCTGAATCGGTTCTGCACACTGACAACCTCGACGATGTCGCTGGCAACCTCGAGCTGCACTGAATCAACATTGGAGATGCCGATGTGCTGAACCTTGCCCTCTTGCTGCAGGTCGGCCAGGGCGCCAACCGACTCGGCATAGGGCACGTCCGGGTCCGGGGCGTGCAGCTGGTAAAGCTGGATTGCGTCAACGCCAAGGCGCTTCAGCGAGCCTTCACAGGCTTCGCGCAGCTGCTCGGGCCGTCCGTTGCGATGCCACTCATTTGGGCCACTGCGGGTCAGGCCGGCCTTCGTTGCGATCACTAAGTCATCGCCATACGACGCCAGCGCCTGATGGATGTACTGCTCGTTGACGTCCGGCCCGTAGGAGTTGGCGGTGTCGATCAGCGTGACGCCAAGCTCAACCGCGCGGCGCAGCACGGCGATCGCATTGTCAACGTCAGCGACCGGGCCCCAGATCCCCTCCCCGGTGAGGCGCATCGCGCCGTAGCCCATTCGACGGACCTCAAGGTCCGGTCCGATCGTGATCGTTCCTGCACGGGCGGCACTAACCATGATCGTCTCCTAGAGGATTGCGAGGTAGCGGTCGAGCTCCCACTGCGAAACGTCCAGTCGGTACTCCTCCCACTCACGCCGTTTGATCTCAACAAAGCGGTTAAAGGTGTGTTCGCCGAGCGTGCGCAGTACTAGCTCCGAAGCGGCGGCCAGCTCGACCGCTTCGCCAAGACTCTCGGGCAGCTGCTCAATCCCCATCCGTTGGCGATCCTCGGGCGACAGGTGGTAGAGGTTCTGCTCCATCGGCTCAGGCAGCTCATAGCCCTGCTCGATCCCTTCGAGCCCGGCCTGCAGCAGCACAGCAAATGTCAGATAGGGGTTGCAGGCCGGGTCGGGGCAGCGCATCTCCATCCGCGTCGCCTGCTCCTTACCGGGGTGATAGAGCGGCACGCGGACCAGCGCCGAGCGGTTGCGGCGCGACCAGGCGACGTAGACCGGCGCTTCGTAGCCCGGCACGAGGCGCTTGTAGGAGTTGACCCACTGGGCGAAGATCGCGCTCATCTCGCGCGCGTGGCGCAGCTGACCGGCGATGAAGGCCTTGCCGATATCGCTGAGGAAGTACGGGTCGTCGGCGTCGTAAAAGGCGTTGCGGCCGTCCTTGAAGAGCGACAGGTGGGTGTGCATGCCGGAGCCGTTCTCGCCGAACAGCGGCTTTGGCATAAAGGTCGCGTGCCAGCCGTACTTCATCGCGTATTCCTTCACCGTGATCCGGTAGGTCATGCAGTCGTCAGCCATCTTCAACGCTGGCGCGTAGCGCATGTCGACCTCATGCTGGCTTGGCCCGACTTCGTGATGGCTGTACTCGACGTGGATGCCCAGCTGCTCCAGCGCCAGAACTGTTTCGCGGCGTACGTCGGAGCCGGCGTCGAGCGTTGTCAGGTCGAAGTAGCCGCCCTGATCGAGAACTTCAGTTCCCTGCGCATCCTTGAAAAGGAAGTACTCAAGCTCCGGGCCGACGTTGAAGGTGTCAAAGCCCATCTCCTCCATCCGGTTGATCGCGCGGCGCAGTACCTGGCGCGGGTCACCCTCGTAGGGAGTCCGTTCCGGCGTCTGAATGTCGCAGAACATTCGTGCCACTCCCTGCTCCTCCGGCCGCCATGGCAGCACCGCGAAGGTTGTCGGGTCGGGCATCGCGATCATGTCTGACTCCTCGATCGCATTGAAGCCGGTGATCGATGAACCATCGAAGCCCATGCCGCCCTCGAAGGCATCATCCATCTCGTCAACTCCGACTGAGAACGACTTCAGCTGGCCGAGAATGTCGGTGAACCAGAGCCGGATAAAGCGGATGTCGCGCTCGGCGCAGAGCGCCTTTACGTCAGCGGCGGATGTTGGCGTTTCGGCCATACGGCGACCCTAGCGCCGCAGCGGCGTAGGCGACGCTGCGATCAGCGACTTGCGCGGACTGTGGCACGGCCGATGCTAATCACGCCAAGCTTGCGCGCGGCCGCCCAAGTCAGGTCGAAATGAACGCCGGCCGCGTTCGGGCCGCGGTCAACTACGCGCGTCTTCACCGAACGGCCGCGGAAACTGAAGCGGACGATCGTGCCGCAGGGCAGCGTTTTGTGGGCAACGCCGTAGAGGCGGCTGGTCAGCGTGTTACCGCAGGCAGTGCGACGCCCGTACCAGCCGGGTCCATACCAGGTGACGACGCGCCGATGTCTGATCGAGCCACCACTGCCGCCACGGTCGCCGCGGCCGCCGCCCGAAGGTTGGCGCGATGAACAGGCTCGCTTTCGATGCTTGAGCGCTGACAGCGTCGCCGGGCCAGCGATCCCGTCAGCGGTAAGGCAGCGGCTGCGCTGGTAACGGCGAACGGCGGCGGCGGTCAAGCTGCCGAAGTGGCCGGTCGGGGCGACCTTCAGCAGCCGTAAGCGGTGCAGCTTGGCCTGCAGCTCGGTGACGTCGGCGCCCTTCATCTGCGACTTCAAGGTGCGGCTGCCGAAGCGATCTAGCCCTGCAGCGTTGGCGGTGACGGCGGCCATCAGAACCAGCACTAGGCCGAGCAGCGCGGCCCACGCGGCGATCCGGTCTGGGCGACGGGCGAGCAGCGGCGACTGCGGCCTTGCTAGCGGCCGCGGCGTGCGGCGGCGCTGCTCAACCAAACTGCGAGCCTTCGGCGCGCCGGGACGGCGCACGATCGATGCGCGGCGCGGCGCCGGCTGCGCCGCAGCGAGCGCTGTAGGCGGCGCCGTAGCGTGCGCAGCTTCATTGGGCTGCTGCTGCGGGCGCAGGTGGGCTACCTCGGACCACCAAGCGGTAGTGCTCTCTGTTTGCATCAGCCTTCGACCTCTCTCTTCTGCTTACGGGGTTAGCTGACGGGCTCGCGCTGAAAGAGCTGCGCTACACCGGAAAACGACCGGCGATTCGCCCCGACTGTTGGGTCCCCCGCTCCCCGGCACCGTTTGGCTAACCGGGAACTCAGCGGTATTTGCTTTAGCGCACAGTAGCGCGACTGCTCAGGCTGCCCAGCGCTGCACGGAACTATGCGGCGATTACGGCGTTGTTGACGCGATAACGCTGCTGTGGGGGGCACTATCTGGCAGCGCTGAGGTGTTCTCGAGGCCAACGTTGGCCTGGCCGGCAACGGCGGCGACGTAGCTAGCGACGTCCTTCGCTTGGTCACCGGTCACAAGGCCGGCAGGCATGTTGCCGAAGCCGCGAGCACGGCCGATCTTGATCGCGTTCTCGACCAACGCTGCAGGAGGATGCAGAACGTCAAGGCTCGGACCAACTTGGCCGACCGCGCCGGATGCCTGCAACGTGTGGCAGGACGAACAGTTCTGCGCAAACAGCACACGCCCGTTCTCCTGCGCAGCCGTTAATACGACGCCCCCGGCGGCATCCTTGGAGGTCTTCTGCGCGTTATTGACGATCAGCAGGCCGGGGATTCCGAGGCCGATCCCGACAACGCAGATAATGACGCCGAGATAGAGCAGCTTGCCGCTGCCGCCGCTGGCCGCTGGCCCAGCAGCGCTGCTACCACGGTTCTTTGAGAAGGCAACGGCAATGACGGCCAAACCGCTGATTACGAAGACTGCAATGAAGAGCGAGATTGCGAGCATTAGAGCAAAAGATACACGGCGTTCCGCCCGCAACGTCAGCCGGCAGAGCAGACTCGACGCGCAAACGCATCAGCGGCGCCTCAACGGCGCCTTCCTTGGGCGAACGACATCACTGCCGGTGCGACCGCACGGAAGTCGCCGCCGCCCAGCTCGCTGACCGCTGCAGGCGATATTTGCTCAGCCTCCAGCGGTTCGATCCGGTCGACCAGCAGGTTGACTGTGCCGCCGCCGCTGAGATGGCGCTCAAGCACTCCCTCGGCAAAGACGAGCGGCTCGGTCCTGACCGTCAGGCGAAAGCGCTCGTATGTTTCCGGCCGCAGGACAAGATTGATCGTGCCGTGCTCATCTTCAAGCAGGATGAAGCAGACACCGCCCGCGGTCCCCGGCCGCTGGCGCGCAACGACGAGGCCGCCAACGCTGACACGGCTGCGATGCGGCGCGAGTTCAAGCTGATCGCTGCTTCGCGCGCCGCGCCGCAGCAGCGCCGGGCGCATCAGCTGCAGCGGATGGCTTCCGGTCGTCAGGCCGGTTGCGGCGTAGTCGGCGAGCATTGTCTGCCAGGCGGTCAGCGGGTCGAGTGTCGGCGCCGGCGGTAGCTCGAAAGCGAGCGACAGCTGCCCGGCCGGCGCTGGCGGCGTACCGATCCCAAGCCGCCAGAGCACAGCACGGCGTGCCAGACCGGGGCGCTGCTGCTCTGCCGCGGCCAGTCGGTCACAGGCGCCGGCCCAGGCCAGCAGTTCCAGCGCGCCGTCGGCCGCGCCGGCCCGCGCCGCCAGATCGTCGAGCGAGCGAAATGGCCCACCGCGACGGCGCTCGGCAAGCAACCGATCGAGCTGTTCAGCGCGCACGCCGCGGACGTGGCGCAGCCCCAGTCGCACGGCTCCCTGATCGTCGATTCGGCAGCCAATGTCGCTGCCGTTCAGGTCGGGGGCGATCACCTCAATGCCACGCCGCTGCGCCTCATGGATCAGCGCGTCGGGCTGGTAGAAACCGATCGGCTGCTCATCAAGCAGTGCGCAGAGCAGCTCCGGCCCGTAATGAACCCGCAGCCAGGTCGACTGATAAGCAAGCAGCCCAAAGGCGGCGGCGTGCGCCTTCGGAAAACCGAAGCCGGCAAAGCCGGCGACCATCTCGAATACCTCGTCGGCCTTGCCGATGTCGACGTCATCCCAGCGTTTTAGTGCGCCTTCGACAAAGCTGCGGCGGTGAGCTTCAATCGCCTGCGCCGAGCGCTTGCGGCTCATTGCGCGGCGCAGCGCCGCAGCCTCGGCGGCGCTGAAGCCAGCGAAGGCGACGGCGACCTCGATCACCTGATCTTGAAAGATGATTGTGCCAAGCGTCTCGCGCAGGATCGGCTCCAGCGAACTGTGCGGATAGGGAATCTTGTAGCCCGGATCAGCGTTCAGCCTTTGGCGACGCTTGATGTACGGATTGACGGCGCCGCCTTGGATTGGCCCGGGCCGCACGATCGCAACCTGAATCGTTATCTCGTCAAGGTTGGCCGGCCGTGTGCGCCGCAGTGAGGCGATCTGGGCGCGGCTTTCAATCTGGAAGACGCCGGTCGTCTCACCGCGCTGAATCGCCTCGTAGACCTGCGGGTCGTCATACGGAATCCGTGACAGATCGATCCGCTCGCCGCGGCGGGCATCGATCTGCTCAACGCAGCGCTCGACCGCGGAGAGCATCCCAAGACCCAGCAGGTCGATCTTCAGAAAGCCAGCGTCGGCACAGGAATCTTTATCCCAGTGGGCGATCTGGCGGCCGGGGATTGCCGCTGGAACGACCGGACAGCAGTCGATCAACGGCCTTGTCGAGACGATCATGCCACCGGAATGCTGGGCCAGATGGCGCGGCAGGCCGGCGCCTTCACGCGCCAGCTCAGCCAGCTGCCGCCAGCGGCCGCTGGCGGCCCGCTCGGGGCCGATCGCAGCGGCAATATCTTCGTCAAGTCGCTGCAAAGACCAGCCTTCGCTGGCCCGCGCAACCCGCTCAATCTCCCCTGCCGGCAAGCCCAGCGCAGCGCCAAAATCGCGGATCGCGCCGCGCGCCTTATAGGTCGGGAAAGCGGCAACCAACGCCGTACGCTCACGGCCGTAGCGCTGGTGAATACGTGGAATCAGCTTTTCGCGAATGTCGCGCGGAAAGTCGAGGTCAATGTCGGGCAGCTCGGTGATCTGTTCGCTCAGAAAGCGGCCGAGCAACAGCCGGTTGGCAACCGGATCGACGTGTGACAGGCCGGTCAGGTAACAGACGATCGAGGAGACCGACGAGCCGCGGCCACGGCCGGGCGGCAGCAGCGCCCGGGCGCTACCAGCGCCGCGTACCTCCAGCGCCACCTCGCGCGCCAGCTCCAACATGTCGCGGTGCAGCAGAAAGAACCCCGACAGCCCCAATCCGGCGATGATCTTCAGCTCCTCGGTCAGCCGCGCGGCGGCCTCGTCGTGGTGGCGGTGGCCGGCCGGGTAGCGACCGGCAAAGCTGGCCTGGCAGGCGCGCGCCAGCTCGGCGTCGGTCTTTTGATCCTCAGCGCCGGGGTAGCGGTAGCCAAGGTCGCTGGTCAGATCAAAGCGACAGCGAGTCGCAATCCGCTCGCTCTCGGCGACGGCTCCGGGAAAGTCGGCAAAGCGCGCCTCCATCGCCTGCGGCGGCGCCATCACATGGCTGTGATTGCCGCGCCGCAGCGGCTCGCAGCGATCGAGCGTGGAGCGGCTGCGAACAGCAACAAAAGTGTCCTGCAGCGGCGCCCGTGCGGCGCTGTGGGCGTGGACGTTGCCGGTCGCCACGCAGGCGACGCCAAGCCGCGCACCGCGCTCACTTAGTTCACGCGCCAGTGCGCGGTCATGGCGAGCGAACGGCCGCTGCAGTTCGATCCGCAGGTCGTCACGGCCGAAGACGGCCAAGAGCCGCCGCAGTGTCGGTTCGTCGTGAACACCGTGGCGGGCGCAGCCGCTCAGGCAGATCAGCCCCTCGCTGTGGGCCGCAAGATCGTCAACTGTCAACTCTGGCTCACTGCGCCGCCGGCCGACGCGGGTCGCGGCGTGGGCGCCGGTCAGCAGCCTGCAGAGATTGCTCCAGCCAGTCGCGTCCTTGACAAGCAGCGTCAGGTGACGGGGCTCGGCGCCGTCGCTGCGCTGGTCACGAAGCCGCAGCTCGGCCCCTTGGATCGCCTTTAGGCCGGCGACCTTGGCGGCCTGCGCAAATTCGACCGCGCCGCAGAGGTTGTCGTGGTCGGTCAGTGCCAGCGCGCTGTAGCCATGCTGAACCGCGGCGGCAACCAGCTCATCGGGGCTGGACGCTCCGTCAAGGAACGAAAAGGCCGAGTGGCAGTGGAGTTCGACATACGACACGAACGTATGTTCGCATCATTGTCGCGATCCTGTGGAATTATTTTCCCGCCGCCAGAGAGCGATCAGCGTGGCTGCAGACAGTCATCACGGAGCCGCCAGTTACGGTCGATGCCGCGGACCCTCGCGTCGAGCAGCTTGGCGCTCTCAACCGTCCGCTGAAACTCGCCGGCAAGGCCGACTCCCGCGCCGATCCGCCCCCCGATCGCGCTGTGGCGCCCTTCAATCCCGTAGCTGCGAATCAGCGTCACGCCGCTGCCGCTGATTCGCCGCTTCAGCGCGGCCGACACTTCGGCCGCAGGGCCGAAGCCGATTCCGGGGTCGCTCAGCGCGGCGATGAAGTCGCTGGCAGCAGCGCGGCTGGCAGCGTTGGTCAGGTCGAGGTGCTGCTCAACCTCGACCAGCATTCCTTGCCGCAGTGGCAGGTTGCCGACACCGGAGACGATTGTTCGCAGCGCGCCGGGCAGCTTCGCGCCGGAATGGAAGCGGCGCGAGTCAAAGACACCAAGGTCGATTGGCCGACCGCTGCGATCGAGCGTCAGCGTGTAGAGCTCGCTGCGGCGCAGCCCACCCTCCAACCCGCTGCCGGGCAGCGGTGACAGCTCGGCCAGCAGTTCGTTACGGCGACGGATCGTCAGCGTCCGTTGACCGGTGCGGTGATCGAGCCGCTCGCCGACCAAGTCCTCGGCGGCGAAGCTAAGTCCGGCGGCGGCGAGCTGGCCGCCGATCGTGCTGTCGAGCCCCTGCTCGCCGAAGCTGATGTCGGGCGGCGGCTGACGGCCGTTTGACGATCGACCACTGAGCGACCGGCGGCCGCGGCCAGTCATCGGCGCTGACTGGAGCGCCAGCTGCGCGGCGAGCCGGTCACCGGCGGCTGCGTCGGCAACGTTCCAGCTGCGACCGCGTGCCAGGCTGCCAGCGAACGATCCGCTCGCTGAGGCTCCGAATGAGGCGTCACCGATTGACAGCCTGCCGCCGGCCGTAAGCTCCAGTCCGGCGCCGGCGTTGTCGATCACGGTGACCAGCTCAGTGCCGTCGGAGCGACGCTGACGGATCAATGTTCGACCACGGCTCAGGCGCAGTACAACGACGCTCACGACCAGCTCTTCACTGGCGGTCTGCGAGCTAACGATGCAGGGGGCGCGGTCGCGGTCGCAGTCGGCTCCGCCGCTGGCAATGCAGATGCCGCGCGCGAACTGTGCCAACACCGAGGCCGCAAGCCCTTCGCCCTTGACGGCCGCCGCGCCGCCGCCGACGACCAGCGTCGTAATCACAAGCAGGACGATGTATTCAAGGCTGGCCTGGCCGCTCTGGCTGTGCACGAAGGTCAAGCTGGCGCCTGCGCCGTTACCGCTCTACCGCGCGACGGTCACCGAACCGCGACAGACCGGCCGCTTAGCGGTGTCTGAACCAGCGGCCACCAACGAGGTCGCGAAAGACGACGATGTCGGCACCGCCAACCGTCACAACCTCCCAGTAGCGGCGGCGCAAAGGTTGCTCGGTCCACCAGCGATCCTCAACCAGCCACGACTCGCGCACGGCGCTGATCTCGCTGCCGTCAACCTCCAGTGGCTGGCCACCAACACTGGCGCAGACGCGCAGCTCGCGCGGCGCGCCGATCGCTCGCGCCGTCGGCGTCAACGTTCGTACGGCGTCAACACGGCGCGCCGCTCCGGGATCCGCGAGTCAGGATCGGCCAGCAGCACACGCAGCGCCGCCTGCGGTCCGGCCAGCGCACGCAGCTGGCCGATCGCCTCGCTAAGGCGGCCGGCGCGGCGAAACTGAAGATCGTCAAAGAGCGCCTCGGCCGGCGGTGCCGCCGGGCCAAGTTGCTCGGCCGCGAGCCGCAGCGATTCGGCCGGTGCTGGCAGCAGTGCCAGCCGCAGTGCCAGCGCGCTGCGGATCCGCAGCGCGTCACCGAGCGCTTCACGGAAGACGACCCGCTCGCGCCAGGTGCCCCCCTCGACCAGTTTTGCCGACAGCGTCGCGGCGCGCACTGTGCGGCCGCCAAGCTCGCTGCGCGCCAGCAGCCGATCAACCAGCAGCTCCAGTACTGCTGCCAGTTGCGGCCCTGACGCCGATTCGGTAAGCGTCAGCGTCTCCTCAATCGTCTGCCCCGGGCTGCGCGGACGCAGCGGCAAGCCGTTGCCGTGGGCCAACTCCCAGGCTGTGATGCCAGGGCCGCCAAAGCGGTCGGCAACGCTGCCGCGCGGTAGTGCAGCGAGCTGTCCGAGCGTCGTGATCCCAAAGCGCGCCAGCGGCTCGACCAGCGGCGCCGTTGCCGGGCCGTGGGCCAGCAGTGCCGCCGGCGCCGGCGCCAGCTGCGCAGCGCCGTTGATCACTGCAGCGCGCCGACTGCGGGCCTGCTCGGCGGCCACAATCGCGCAGAAGCGAGAGGGCCCGCAGCCGATCCGCGCAGGCAGCTTCAGCGCCGCGCGCGTCGCCGCGACAACGCCGTCAAGCGAGCCGCCGTGGATCCGCCAGAGTCCGTCGGCCTCAAAGCAGGCCAACCCGACGCCGCCATCCTCGACCTGGGCGCCGACCGACTCCAGCCGCAGCAGCACCCGCTCCCAGCAGTCGGCAACGGCAACCGGATCGGCGGCGATCAGCTTCAGTCGCGGCGCACGCGCCAGAGCCTCGGAGATCTTCATCCCAGCGACGACGCCGAGCGCCTCTGCGACAGGCGAAACCTCGCCAACAAGCGGCCTGCGGCCCGGCTCCGGCGCCAGCGCCAGCGGCCCTGCCGCCAGCGCACCGCGACCACCGGCAGCGATTGAGAGCGAAAAACGCGGCAGAATGACGGCGACAACCATAGGCGAACGTATGTTCGCATAAGTGCGCTCGTCCTTCAAGTTTCGATCTTCAAGCCCAAAACTAGGAAGGGCCCCGCAAGCGAGGCCCTTCCCTTAGTACGCCGGTAAGCCGGATTCTGTCGTGGACAGCCATCCATCTCTGCGACCTACCTGAACCTTGGCGGGCAGCCTACAAACGGTTCTGCTTGGTCTTGCATCCGGTGGGGTTTACCTGGCCGCCGTGTTACCACGACGCCGGTGCGCTCTTACCGCACCTTTTCACCCTTACCTGTGCGCGAATGAGCGGACGTCCAACTCACTCACGCCATCGGCGGTGTATTTCTGTGGCACTTTCCCACGGGTTTCCCCGGGTCGGCTTCCCGACCACCGTGCCCTGCGATGTCCGGACTTTCCTCGACGGGATTTCTCCCCCGCCGCGGCTGTCTGGCGTACAGGCTTAATGGTAGCGCGCTCGTCACGGCACGATCGGTGAGCGCTGGTGATGCATAGGCGCATGGCCGCTACTCTTGAGCTATGCGCTTGGCGAAGATTCTGCTTCCGACGTCGCTGATCGTCGCTGTAGTCGCGCTCGCGGCCTGCGGCAACCCGGTAACTGACGCGGTTGACAGCGTCAAGAAGGACGTCAACACCCAGATCGACCAGCAGCGCAAGCAGACCGACGAGGTCCTGAAGCAGATCGATAAGACGAAGCAGGACCTGAACGACGCGGCGCCGTAGCGCCCGCGGCCAGGCTGATCAAGCCAGCTCTGAGTGACAGCTCTGACAGTTCCCGGCCACCGGAAGCGCCCCAGCCTTACTGCGCGGCTTCATTGCCGCGCCGCAGACCGGGCACGCAACCGAATGGTCGGCGTGAAGGCCCTCCCATACGCCAACGATCAGATCGTCGAGCGTGAGCCCTCGAGCTCCCGCGCCAACGGTGCGACAACCGCTGTTGCGTGGGCGCTCCCTGCGGGGCGACGTGAGCTTGCAAGTGCTCATCGAACGCTCCGGAAGAGTCCAACGACCCGGCCGAGGACCTGAACGTCCTTCGTACGGATCGGCTGCATCGCCGCGTTCTCCGGCTGCAGGCGGATGTGATCGGCCTCGCGAAAGAAACGCTTGACGGTCGCTTCATCATCGCCAACCATCGCGACGACTATTTCGCCGTCACGGGCATCCTCCTGCCGACGAACGACGACAAAGTCGCCTTCGAGGATTCCGGCATCAACCATCGACTGGCCCTGAACGCGGAGCACGTACTCGCCGTCCTCGCCGCCGGCCGCGGCCGGGACCTGGACGTACTCCTCAATGTTCTCTTCGGCCAGCAGCGGCGCGCCTGCGGCGACTGCGCCGACCAGTGGCAGTCCGCGCGGCGTCACCTTGTCGAGCGCACCCTGGACTGCGGCGCCGGCGCCGCGCGTCGCACGGTCGAGCAGCTCCATCGCCCGCGGTTTGGTTGGGTCACGGCGCAGCACGCCGAGCTTCTCAAGGTTTGACAGGTGCGCGTGAACGGTCGAGGAGGAGGCCAGCCCGACCGCCTTGCCGATGTCGCGCACGGTCGGTGGGTAACCGTTCAGATCGGAGTAGCTCTTGATGAAATCGGTGATCTGCTGCTGGCGCTTGGTCAGGTCCACGGTGTGCCTCGCTTTGACTCGATAGCGAACATGTGTTCGTAACAGTAGCGGTCTTTCTGGACGGAACAGCTTGGGCGCCGTAAACGCCGTATTCATCGGTGTTGAGCGGCCTTCCGCCGCTGCCCATCCGCTGCTATCCTCGCGCCTGCCGCACAGTTCTGTGGCCCCACCCGCGCCGGTGGCGGAATTGGTAGACGCGCCAGCTTGAGGGGCTGGTGGGCTTTTGCTCGTGGAGGTTCGAGTCCTCTCCGGCGCATGTGACCGACGCCCCGCCAATGCGGGGCGTCGCTGTATGGCGCGCGGGCCAGCTGCGAAGATCGGCCAATGGATTACGACTTCACTTGGCGCGACGGCGAGCGGACCGTCCGCTTTGCCCGCGGCGCAGTGAGCGAAGCGCCGCGGCTGTTAGGCGAGGGGTACACGCTGCTCTCAACGCCACGGGCGCGCGCCGCCCAGCCGCAGCTTGAGGCGGCAGCGGCGCAGGTCGTGGATGTTCCGCCCGGCTTTGTTGACCAGATCGCTGGCGAGCTGCTGGCGACAGGGCCGCTGTCGAACCGGCTCGTCGCGCTCGGCGGCGGCCGCGTGATCGACACGGCGAAAGCGCTCGGCGCTGCCGCTGGCGAGCCGACGCTGGTCGCGGCGATCCCAACGACGCTCAGCGCCGCTGAGATGACCGGGGTTCACCGTCAGGCCGCCGGCGCGCCTCAGGGCAGCGGCACGATGCGCCCGCAGCTCGTAATCCACGACCCTGCGCTCAGCGCTTCGCAGCCGATGCCACAGCTGGCTGCGAGCGCCGCCAACGCGCTCGGCCACGCAATCGAGGGCGCTGTAACCGGCGTCGCCAGCCCGGTGCCGACGCTGGCAGCGCTGCGCGCCGTAACGCTGCTGGCACAGGCGCTGCTGGCCGACGGGGAGCCGGATCGCGACGCGCTGGCGCTTGCGGCACTGCTCTCCGGCTACGCGATCGACGCCAATTGGTACGGACTGCACCACGTGATGAGCCAGACGCTAGTGCGCGAGACCGGTGTCAGCCATGGCAACGCCAACGCAGCGATGCTGCCGACGACCAGCGCCGCGCTGCGCCAGCGCCGCGAACGCGAGATCGCTGCCGTCGACGAGGCCGCCGGGATACCGGTCGAGCAGCTGGCCGCCCGCTTCGCGCAGCTCGCGCAGGCGCCGTCGCTACAGGCGATCGGCGTCGATCAAGCGCTCCTCCCCCACTGCGCGCAACTGGCAAGCGGCCGCAGCGAGCTGGCGCTGACGCCGCCGCCGGCCAGCGCAGAGGAGCTGCTGGAGCTGTACCGCGCCGCCTGGTAGCGGCCGCTACGGCGTCGGCTTGCGATACGGCGCGTAGCGCGAAGTACGGCCGACAACGCCGACCGTTCGAGCCCACTAGGCTTTGAACTTATCCTCGGACGCTCGACCTTGATCCGCCTGCCACCGAGGGTGAGCGAACCGTTCTCGGTGCCGTGACGGGTCGCCTTGCGCTCGGGGTCGTGTGCGCCTCCTGCGTCAATTCGATCGAGGAGTCGCTGCGAGCCACGCCGGGGGTGATCGAGGCCTCGGCCAACCTGGCCAACGGGGAGGCAAGCGTTGCCCACGAGCCCGGGGGTGTCAGCGTTGGAGATCTGCTCGCAGCCGTCTCGCGGGCGGGCTACGAGGCGCGGCCCCTCGGAGTAGAAGGAACAAGGGCACCACAGCCGTCATGAGCACGCAAGTCACAGGGTTCGACGTGCTCGCCCAGGTATGCTGGAACTACATGGACTTCGACAACGGATAGTGGATCGTGATGGGAATCGGAATGATCCTGTTCTGGGGCCTCGTGATTCTCGGGAGCGTCTGGCTGGTGCGGGAACTGAGCGATCGCCCGCAGTAGCTCAACTGCGGGGATCGGCCACGGCGTGACCGCGGCGACCGCGGCTAGGGTCACGGCCGTACTTGAGGCCGGAGGGATGCTGCGCGTCTCCGAGAAGACCGCCGTCGAGGCAGCGCTCGGCCGCCGTCCCGGCGTGATCGAGGTGGAGGCCAACCCGATCTCGCAGACGGCGACCGTGACCTATGACCCGGAGCAGACCAGGGTCGCGGAACTCAGCCGCTGGATCACCGACTGCGGTTTCCACTGCGCTGGCCAATCGGTTCCCGAGCACATCTGCGACCCGATGCAGGAGCCCCGCGGCGAGCTCCCGCCCCCGGCGGAGCCGCCGCTGGCCCATGAGGAGCACGCGGGGCCGGTCGATCAGATGCGCGGCTCCCCGGACGAGATGATGGGCCACGGCGGCCACGGCGAGATCTCGATGGCGGCGATGGTCGCCGACATGCGTAACCGCTTCTTCGTCGCCCTGTTCTTCTCGATCCCGATCGTGCTCTGGTCGCCGATCGGCCGCGACGTCCTCGGCCTCGAGGTCGCGACGCCCTTCGGTCTGCGCGAGGACGTCTGGACGCTGCTGCTCAGCCTGCCGGTGATCTTCTACTCCTGCGCGATCTTCTTCACCGGCGCCGTCCGCGCCCTGCGCGCCCGCACCCTCGACATGATGGTCCTGGTCGCGGTGGCCGTCGGGGCCGGGTGGCTCTACTCGCTGGCCGTCACCCTGACCGGCGGCGGCGAGGTCTTCTACGAAGCCGCCACCGTGCTCGCCACCTTCGTACTGCTCGGGCACTGGCTCGAGATGCGGGCCCGCGGCGGCGCCGACGACGCGATCCGCGCCCTGCTCGACCTGGCCCCTCCCAAGGCGCTGGTGATCCGCGACGGCGAGCCGACAGAGGTGCCGACCGCCGAGGTCGGGGTCGGGGACCTCCTTCTGGTTCGCCCCGGAGCCAAGATCGCCGTCGACGCGATCGTCGAGGAGGGCGAGAGCGAGGTCGACGAGTCGATGATCACCGGCGAGAGCCTGCCGGTGCACAAGGCTCCGGGCTCCGAGGTGGTCGGCGCGACGATCAACGTCAACGGCAGCCTGCGGGTGCGAGCGACCAAGGTGGGCGCCGACTCCGCGCTCGCCCAGATCGCGAAGCTCGTCCAGGAGGCCCAGAATTCGAAGGCGCCGGGGCAGAAGCTCGCCGACCGCGCCGCCTTCTGGCTCGTCTTCGTCGCGCTGATCGCCGGCGGCCTCACCTTCGCGGCCTGGGCGATCTTCAGCGAGGTGCCGGTCTCGACGGCAATCCTGTTTGCGATCACCGTGGTCGTGATCACCTGCCCGGACGAACTCGGACTGGCAACCCCGATGGCGATCATGGTCGGCACCGGCCTGGGGGCGAAGCGGGGGATCCTGTTCAAGAGCGCGATCGCCCTAGAGAACTCGGCCCGGATCGAGGTGGTCGTGATGGATAAGACTGGCACCCTGACCCTCGGCGAGCCCGAGGTCACCGACGTGGTCACCGACGGCATCGACGAGGCGGAGCTGCTGCGGCTGGCGGCGGCCGTCGAGCGCTCCTCGGAGCATCCGCTGGCCGAGGCGATCGTACGCCGCGCCAGGAGCGCGGGCGCATCTGAGGTCGACGCGGACGCGTTCGAGAACGTCCCCGGCCATGGCGCGATCGCCACCGTGCAGGGGCGCAGAGTCACAGTCGGCAACCGCCGCCTGATGGATCAACGCGGCGTGGAGTTCGGCGCGATGGGGCGGCGGCGCGACGAGCTGAACGCCGGAGGCAGGACCACGGTGCTGGTCGCGGTCGACGGGCGGGCCGCAGGGCTAATCGGCATCGCCGACGCCGTCCGGCCGACCTCCGCGGCGGCGGTCGAGGCGCTGCACGAGGCGGGGATCGAGGTGGTGATGCTGACCGGCGACAACGAGGCCACCGCGAAGCGGATCGCCGAGCGCCTCGGCATCGAAACCGTGATCGCCGAGGTCCTGCCCGAAGAAAAGTCGGCAAAGGTCGCCGAGCTTCAGTCGGACGGCCGCCGGGTGGCGATGGTCGGCGACGGTGTCAACGACGCCCCCGCGCTCGCCCGCGCGGACCTGGGGATCGCGATCGGCACCGGCACCGACGTCGCGATCGAGACCGCCGACGTCGTCCTGATGCGCTCCGACCCGCTCGACGTACCGACCGCGCTTGCGATCGGCCGGGGCACGCTGCGCAAGATGCGCCAGAACCTCGGCTGGGCGATCGGCTACAACTCGATTGCCCTGCCGATCGCGGCCGGCGTCTTCGAGCCCTCCTTTGGCCTGGTGCTGCGGCCAGAGATCGCGGCGCTCGCGATGTCGGCGTCGAGCTTCCTCGTCGCCGTCAACGCCCTAGCGCTGAAGCGCCTGCGCCTGCCGCGACTGGCCCCTGAGCCGCCCAGCGAGCCGGTCGCGCCCTCGGCGGCGGCCAACTGAGCCGCCTGAGGCCGAAGGTCTCACCTCCCATTCCGGCGCCTATCTCCTGACCAAACTCGACCGCCCACCGGGTGATCGCTTCGATCGCAGCCGAGCAGCTTGAAGCGTTGCGAGCCGCAAGAGCCAAAGCCAGGGCAACTGCCTGGAAGGCTGGAGCGGGACCAAAGCAGCTGATCATCGACCTCGACGCAACCCCGCTTACATCCCATTCCGAAAAGGATCAGGCCAAAGGCAATTACAAAGGCGGCTTCGGCTTTCATCCCCTGATGGCCTACCTCGAGGTTGTCC
This sequence comes from Solirubrobacteraceae bacterium, assembly GCA_039744215.1. Classification (GTDB taxonomy): domain Bacteria; phylum Actinomycetota; class Thermoleophilia; order Solirubrobacterales; family Solirubrobacteraceae; genus F1-60-MAGs163. The sequence continues at coordinate 74,552 of JBCJTT010000005.1, read as the reverse complement.
CGATCCCCGTGGAACTTCACGACGATCCCAACTTGGTGATTAGACGATAGTGGTCTCAACCACCTCCTTCCTGCTCGCCGCCGGAGGCGGCGAGGTCAGTGAGCGGGAGACCTCCCGCTCGACCGCGACCGCAAGGTCGGCCAGGTCGCGGTAGCCGATGATCCGACGAAACTGACGTTCGGCCTCGCTCAGCCAGCGCCGGCCCAGCGCCGCTTAGCTGAGCTTGATCAGCGCGACAATCGCCAGCACCCAGAGGATCGCAATGGCAACCGTCCAGCGGTTGAGGTTGCGCTCAACCAGCGAACCGCCACCGAGCGAGCCTTCACCGGTGCCGACGCCAAAGGCGCCCGAAAGCCCGGCATCCTTGCCCGAGTGCATCAGGACCAAGAAGATCACGGTGACCGAGAGGATCACCACGGCGGCTGTCAGGAACTGAATCATCGGATTCGATAGTAGCGAGCGCTAGCTGGTGGCGCCGCGATCGGCCTCCGCTGGAACGGTCAGCTGATCGAGCTGACTGAGCAGATCAACCGCTTCGGCGCGCAGTTCACGGTCGAGCGACCGCCAATCCTCGTCCGACAGTTTGCCGGTCCGCTGGTCCATCTCAAGGTCGCGGATCTGACGGTATTTGGCGTCGCGTGCGGCCTCAAGGTCGGCGATCCGGCCCTCGTCGCGGCGGTCATCCTGATCGGTGACCTGGGCTCGCAACGGCTGACCGACAAACCAGACGACGGCGCCCAGCAGCGCGATAACGATTATTGGCGTGATGATTGTCACGAGATCAGGTCGGCCGTCAGACGCGACCAAGCTCCTTCGCAACCCGCGCCGCCTGACGCGCACGGACGCGGTCACGGACGCCGCCAACCGCCGGCCAAGCCGCGATCAGCCCGCCGAGGAAGACGATCAACGCACCGACCCAGACCCAGAAGACCATCGGATTGACGATAATCCTGAACTGCGACGGCGGCGGACTTGAGCGGTAACGCGTGACCAGCCCGTCGAGCGCCGCTGCGAGGAAGATCGAACTCGCCTGCGGCGCCAGCCCGGCCTTCATCGCTTTGGCGAAGACGGCGTCGCCGCGCCGCACGATTGGCATTAGCGACGAGATGTCCGGCGATTCGGCCAGCCAAATGTCCTTCGTGACGCCGGCCTGCAGGCCGATCTCACTGGTCGCCTCGCCGGCGAAGTAGGTACTGACGGCTCCGAGCATCGGCCCGTTCGCGGGATAGTAGTCGGCACTCGGCGCGAGCGTCGTGACGTACTTGCCGTCCTTCGTTACACGCACCTGCGAGCCGAAATTGATCCGTTCCAGCTTGCCGCCACGCTGGTCGATCTGTGCTGTCGGCTTGACGCGGTTAAACGTGTAGCCAGCGACAGTCGCCTGCTCACCGACCGCCAGCCGCACGTCGCGGACATTCTGAAAGCTCGACGAGGCCGCAATGCCGATAAACAGGACGGCGATGCCGATGTGGATGATGAAGCCGCCGTAACGGGCGCGATTGCGCGACAGTAACTGCCGGAAAGACGACAGCGGCCCGTCCCCCGTCATTGCCATCCGGGCGCGCGTGCCGCGCCACAGTTCCTGCAGGCAGACGGCGATTGCGAAGGCGCCGACGACGAACATGATCATCGCGCTGATCTGGCTTGACGTCGGCGTGATCACGACAGAGAGCAGCGCCACCAGCAGCGCCACCAGTGCCGGCCCGCGCAGGCTGCGCCAGAGCAGCGAGGCGCTGGTCCGCCGCCAAGCGATCATCGGCCCGATCCCTGACAGCAGCACTAGGATCAGGGCGAGCGGCACGGCGTAGCGGTCAAACCACGGCGGGCCGACAGCCTCCTTTGTGCCGGTCAGCGCCTCCGAGATCAGCGGGAAGAAGGTCCCCCACAGAACGACGAAGGCGATCATCACAAGCACCACGTTGTTAGCGAGGAAGGCGGCCTCGCGCGAGAGCAGCGAGTCGAGCTTAGATTCACTGCGCAGCGCATCGTTGCGGCGCGTGATCACGAGATAGACGGAGCCGGCGATCATCACAACAACCAGCGTCGTGAACGACCAAGGGATTATTTTGCCCTCCTCGATGAAGGCGTGGATCGAGTCGAGCACGCCGGAGCGCACGAGGAAGGTGCCGAGAATCGCCAGAGTGCCGGTCGCCAGCACGAGCGAGGCGTTCCAGATCTTCATCATGCCGCGTCGTTCCTGAATCTTGATCGAGTGGAGGAACGCCGTCCCAGTGAGCCAAGGCAGCAGCGATGCGTTCTCAACCGGATCCCAGGCCCAGTAGCCGCCCCAGCCGAGCTCCCCGTACGACCAGCGCGCGCCAAGAATGACGCCGATGCCAAGCGCCAACCAGGCAGCCAGCGCGTAGACGCGTGTCGCTCGCACCCACTCGGCGTCAACGCGCCTGACAATCAACGCACCGATCGCAAAAGCGAACGGGATCGTGAACAGCGTGTAGCCCGAATAGAGCATGACCGGGTGGATCATCATGCTCGGGTAGCGCAGCAGCGGGTTGAGGCCAACCCCCTCGGCCGGCGCGACCGCCACTGTCTCAAACGGCGACGCGCCGAACAGCATCACGGCGGTAAAGAAAGCGCCAAAGCCGAGCAATACCGCGACCGCGTACGGGGCAACGTCGCGCAGCCTGCCGCGTAGCATTACGACGCAGAGCGCCGACCAGCCGGCCGCAAGCGTCAGCCACAACAACAGCGAACCCGCCTGCGACGACCACATTGCCGCCAGCCGGTAGTACCACGGCGTCGTTGTCGAGGAGTTCGACGCGACAACCGTGTAATGGAAGTCAGAGGTCAGAAAGGCGAACTCGAGGATCAGAAAGGCAACGAGCGCCAGCAGGAACAGCGCATAGAGCGCGCGGCGGCCGGAGCGGGCCAGTGCCTCGCGGCCGGTTCGCGCGCCGACCAGCGAAACGCCGACGCCGTACAGGCAGCTGCCGAGCGCGAGGATCAGGCAGGCTTGGCCGACGGTTGCCATCAGCAGGTCAGCTCTTCTTGGTCGCCGCCCCGCCCGGCGCTGGAGCGCTCTCGCGGAACTTCGACGGGCACTTTGTGATCAGCGTGTCCTTCTCGCCGATGAAACTGTGTGGCGGTGCGCCGGCGCCTGCCGAGCGGACGTTGATGATCACCTCGCGCCCTTCGCGAAACGGGTCGGGCACGGCACCGCTGTAACGGACGGCAACAGAGCGGGCGTTGCTGCGATCGCGGACACGGAAACGAATCTCGTTACGGCCGCGAACAAGCGAGCCGCTGACCACCTTGCCGGTCAGCTGATAACTCTGACTAGGGTTGGTCGATGCCAGCAGCTGGCTTGGCTGAACCACAGTGCTGGCGGCCGAGAAGCTGGTGTAGGCGAGGGCGCCGACGAGGATCACGGCGCAGCTCAACGCGACGATCATCCGGACGCGGCGTTTACGGGCGGGGTTCATCGGGTCTCAGTATCGCAGGGTTCTCAAGCAGAAGCGCAAGAGCGGCGGACGAGATTCGAACTCGCGACCCTCAGCTTGGGAAGCTGATGCTCTACCAACTGAGCTACCGCCGCATCGCGGCAAGGATAGCCCCAGCGCAGCGCTGGCGCGGATTACCCCCTAGCCTTCAGAACAGCGTGAGTCGACCCCGCCTGACCCCCACGATTGTCGTCATCCTGACCGTCGGCCTAATTGCGCTGCTGATCTACGGCGTCGCCAATACCGGCGCCGACGACTCGCTCGACGACAAGGTCAAGGCCGGACAGCTGCCGCCGGCTCCGGGCGCGAACGTCGCACTGCCGCGGCTTGATGGCAAGGGTTCAGTCTCACTGGCGCAGCTGCGCGGCAAGATTGTCGTGCTCAACTTCTGGGCCTCATGGTGCGAACCATGCCGCGCCGAGGCGCCGGTGCTGATCGACGCTCAGAAGCAGCTACGCGGCCGCGGCACGGTACTCGGCGTCACCTACAAGGACTTCGCCGACGAGTCGCGCGCCTTCGAGCGCCGCTACGGGATCAACTACCCGACCCTGCGCGATGACCAGCTGAAGCTGGCGCCGCTCTACGGCACAATAAAGCTGCCAGAGACCTTCGTGATCGACGCCAAGGGCCGGATCGTCGCGATCGGCCGCGGCCAGCTCAGCCAGCAGTTCCTCGACGGCGCGATCAAGCGGGCGAAGCGCTGATGCGCCCTTTGAGCAAACGCGCCGCCGCCTGTCTGCTGGCGCTCTGCGTACTGCTGCCGGCCGCGCCAGCGCTAGCGGCGGTCTCATTCCCGGACCTTGAAGACGAGGTGATGTGCGACACCTGCAACGTGCCGCTAAACATCGCCCAGTCGCCACGGGCCGACCAGCTGCGCCGCGAGATTCGCGTGCTGATCGCGCGCGGCGAGGACAAGCAGCAGATCAAGGCGACGCTCAGCAATCGCTACGGCCCGGCGATCCTGGCGCTGCCACCGGCATCGGGCTTCGGCCTTGCCGCCTACCTCGTGCCGATCATCGTCGCACTCGGGCTGGGGCTGTTGGCAATCGTCCTGCTGCGCCGCTGGCGGCGCAGCGGCCGCCGCGACCGGCAGGCCGAGCCGCCGCTCGCTGACGAGGACTCGGCCCGGCTGAACGACGAGCTGGAACGGTTTGGGCGCTAAGCGATGCCGATCCTCGCCGCCGCCGACACGACGATTCTCGCCGCCTTTGCGGTCGGCTTCGTCGCGTTCATCTCACCCTGCGTGCTGCCGATGGTGCCGGGTTATCTGGCGGTAATCTCAGGCTCCAGCATCGCTGAAATTCGAGCCGGCGAGAAGCGCCTCAGCCGGATCCTGCTGCCGGCGCTGATCTTCTGCCTTTCGTTCACGGTGATGTTTGTTGCGCTGGGGATGACGGCGACCGGGATCGGCTCGACGCTGCGCGACCACCAGCAGACGCTGAACACGATCGCCGGCGTGATAATAATTCTGCTTGGCGTCTTCTTGATGGCGACCCCGTTCGTCACGCGGCTCAATCGCGACTGGCACCCCGAGCTGCTGATCAGCCGCGCCGGCAGCGGCGGCCCGGTAATCGCTGGCCTCGCCTTCGCTGTTGCCTGGACGCCATGCGTCGGCCCGACGTTAGCGGCAATTCTCGTGGCAGCATCAACTGCTGACACGGCTGGCCAGGGCGGCCTGCTGCTGTTCTTCTATTCGCTGGGCTTGGCGATTCCGTTCCTGCTGATGGCGCTGGCCTTCGACAAGGCAACCGTCGCCTTCAGCTGGCTGCGCGACCGCTACCTGCTGATCACCTTCATCTCCGGCGCGCTCCTGATCCTGATGGGCGTGCTGATCCTAACCGGTGAGCTGACTCGGCTCAACATCGAAGCACAGAGCCTGCTGAACTCGCTCGGGCTCGACTTTTTCTACTCGATCTGATCGCGCGTCATCGACTGCGGCGCAGTGACGCCGAGCAGGTCGAGCGAGCGGGCCAGCAGCTGCCCGCTCGCGGCGCAGAGGCGCAGCCTGAAGTCACGCTGCGCGCCGGCGGCGTCAAGTACCGGGCAGTCGCGGTAGAAGGCACTGAACGACTGTGCCGCTTCGAGTGCGTAGCTGGCAATCCGGTGCGGTGAACGCCGCTCGGCGGCCTCCTCAACGACGGCTGGGAACTCCAACAATTGGCGCACCAGCGCGCGTTCGCTGGCGTGCAGCTCAGCGTCGCTGTGGTCGTCCGCCGGCGGCCCCGGCTCGCCAGCGGCGCGGGCCAGCAGCGAGGCGATCCGGGCGTGCGCGTACTGCACGTAATAGACCGGATTCTCGGCCGATTCTTCGCGTGCCAGCTTTAGATCCAGCTCGATCGTCGTCTCGTGCGAGCGAGCCAGCAGGAACCAGCGAGCGGCGTCAACGCCGATATCTTCAATCAGCTCATCAAGCGTCACAAAGTCGCCGGCCCGCTTGCTCATCTGGGCCCGCTCGCCGCTGTCAACGAGGTGAACCAGCTGCATGATCAGCAGCTCAAGCTGAGCCGGCTCGTGACCGAGCGCGGCGATCGCGGCGTGCATCCGCTGTACGTAGCCGTGGTGATCGGCGCCCCAAACGTCGATCATCAGATCAAAGCCGCGGTCGAGCTTGTCTTGGTGGTAGGCGATGTCGGAAGCGAAGTAGGTGTGCTCGCCGTTGGAGCGCTCCAAGACACGGTCCTTGTCATCGCCAAACTCGGTCGTGCGCAGCCAGAGCGCATCGTCGCGGCGGTAACTGCGGCCTTCGCGCTCGAGCATCGCGAGGCTGTTATCGAGTGCTGACGGGCTGCCTGAGTGCAGCGTTGTTTCATGGAACCAGTCGTCGAAGACGATGCGCAGCCGCGCCAAGCTGCGCTCCGCGTCGGCAACCATCAGCTCAACCGCAAGCCGCGCCAGCTCAGCCCCCGACAGATCCCCGGCGCCAGGGATCTGCGCCGCCAGCGCCGTGATGTAGCCGCCCTGGTAGCCGTCCTCGGGCGGCTTTTTGCCGCGCGCCCGGGCCTGCACTGAAGCGCCCAGCGCAGCGATCTGCGAGCCGGCATCGTTGACGTAATACTCGCGGTGCACCTGATGGCCACGGAAACTCAGCAGCCGCCCGAGGGCATCGCCGTAGACGGCGTTGCGCGTGCCGCCAACGTGGACCGGCCCGGTCGGGTTGGCGCTGACAAACTCAATGTTGATCTGCAACGGCGGCTCGGCGACGGCGCCGCCCCAGCCCTCGCCCGCGGCGAGCACACGGTCAACAGCGTCGTTGTACCAGCCGTCGGCCAGCACGAGGTTGACAAAACCCGGCCCGGCGACCTCGGCCCTAACCAGCGCCGCGCCGAGCTGAACGCCAAGCTCAGCAACCAGCTGCTCGGCGAACTCACGCGGCTGGCGGCCCAGCCCTTTGGCAACGACCAGCGCCGCGTTGGTCGCAAAGTCGCCGTGCTCAGCCTGCTTTGGCCGGTCAAGCTTCAGCTCGCTCGCGGCTACGTCGCCGCCCGCTGCGGCCGCGACAGCGCGCGCAAGGGCAGCGTTGAGATCGATCACTGGGTCGTCCACGGCTCCGATGATCGCATGTCGCTGGCAGCTGCCACGGCCGGGCCGAGCAGTTAGTGGTGGTAGGGCGCGCCGGCAAGAATCGCGTGGGCTCGGTAGAGCTGCTCAAGCAGCACGACCCGGGCCAGCTGATGGGGCATTGTCATCGGCCCAAGCGACAGCCGGTGATCGGCACGCTCCAAGTCAATCCCGTAAGCGCCTCCGATCACAAAGCAGAGGTCGAGCCCGCTGGCGCGGCGCTGCTCGATCAAGCGGCTGAATGCGAGGCTGTCGTAGCTTTCGCCGGCGTCGTCGAGCAATGAGACGAAGGCCCGCTGCGGAACTCGCTTGGCCAGCTTCTCCGGCTCGCGCAGCTCAATCAGCTCGAGCGGCGCGTAGTGACCGAGCAGCTTCTCGTAGTGGGCGATGTCATCGGCGTACGGCGCCCGCAGGCGGCCAACCGACAGGACCGTGATCTTCAACGCCTCTCCCCCTGCGGCCGGTGACCGGCCTCCCAGGCCAGGCCGATGCCGATCCGCTGCAGCGTCGTCGGGTGAGTGCCGAACAGCAGCCGTGCCAGCGGCGGCGGGTCGGGCTCGCCAAGGTTCTGGATCGCGATCCGTCGCTGCTGGGCGATGAAGGTCGGCGCGTCACCGGTCAGCGTCAGCGCGTAAGCGTCGGCGCGCGCCTCGACCGCGCGTGACAGCTGGTTGGAGATCACGGTGATCAGGAAGACCATCAGAATCACCGCGGCGCTCAGCGCCGGAACGCTTGACGGACCGGCCGGCAGCCCGTCATGCGGCCCCCAGCGGCGCACGCAGCGCGCCGCGGCCCAAGCACCAAACGGCGCCACGATCGTTAAGAAGATCAGGCCGTGGAAGATGTCGCGGTAATGAACGTGACCCAGCTCGTGGGCGACCACCAGCCGCGTCTGGGCCGGCGGAAAGTCATTCAGCAGGTTGTCGTAGAGGACGACCTGTTTGGAGCTACCAATCCCGTTGACGTAGGCGTTGGCGGTGGAGGTCCGCCGGCTGGCGTCAACGAGGTAGACGCCGCCGACTTTGACGCCGGCCTTGCCCGCCAACTCGATCACGGCGCTGCGCGCCGGCCCCGCTGGCAGCGCTGTGAAGCGGTTAAAAATTGGGTCGAGGACGAGCGGCCCGGCGAACGTCATCAGCAGGCCGCCGGCAACGATTAGCGCCGAAGCCGGGAGCCACCAGCGGTTTGGCAGGCGCCGCATTAGCGCGATCGCGAGCAGCGTGGCGACAGCAGCGATCAGCGCCGCGATTCCCGCGCCGCGCGCGACGTCCCAGCCCCACTGCCACCAGCCGGAGGTCGTTAACCCAACATCGATCGAACGGGCCCGCATGATTGCCGCCAGCGGCAGCAGCGCCAGCGTGATGACTGCTGAGATCAACGCTCCGACGAGGCCGCTGCTAAGTAGCGGGTGGCGATAGGGGCCGCGCAGCCGCGCCGGCAGGCGCGCAACGATCCAAACCAGCAACAGCGCCTTTACTAGCAGCGCCGCGACTGCCAGCCACAGCTGCGGGCCGTGAAAGGCGGCAGCCTTTGCCAGCTGAGCGGCGCTGAACCAATCAGCCTGATCGACCGGCAGCGGCGCCAGCACGCCACTGCGCGCCGACATCAACAGGACCAACAGCTCGGCCACGAGCAGCGCCGTGACGACGGCAAATAGTGCGCTGTGGCGGAAAAAACTGAGCACGATCACGCTACCTTCGCAGGATCGAGTTGATCAGATGCGCGTAGCAATTCTCTCCGACATCCACGCCAACCGTCAGGCACTCGAAGCCGTACTGGACGCAGTAGATGCCGCTGCGATCGACCAGCTCTGGTGCCTTGGCGATCTCGTCGGCTACGGCGCCGATCCAAACGACTGCGTCAACCTGATGCGCGAGCACGCCTCGCTCTGCCTTGTCGGCAACCACGACCTAGCGGTCACCGGCAAGCTGCGGCTCGATGAGTTTTCGCGCGGCGCCGCCGTCACGGCGAGTTGGACGCTCGACGTGATCGGCGACGAAGAGCTGCAGTGGCTGTCAACGCTCCCCAGCAGCGAGACTGCGGAGCAGGTCGGCCTATTCCACGGCAGCCCGCGCGACCCCGTCTGGGAGTACGTGATCAGCGCGCTGCTGGCCGATCTTTGCTTCGACACGATGCGCACGCGGATCGGCCTGATCGGTCACAGCCACGTCGCATTGGCCTTCCACCGCACCGAAACCGAGCTGGCGACGGGCGATGCGCGGCGCGACGGCGACAGCGCCGACACCAGCAGCGACCGCTGGCTGCTGAACCCTGGCAGTGTTGGCCAGCCACGCGACGGCGACCCGCGCGCCGCCTGGCTGCTGCTTGACACGCAGAGCGGCACCGCGATCTGGCAGCGAACCAAATATGACGTCGCCGGAGCGGCCGCAGCGATCCGCGCCGCGCGGCTACCTGACTCACTCGCTGATCGCCTCCAGTACGGTCAATAGCGTTGACTTCCTCCCCACACCTGAAGGCAGGGGATTCCTACGGTTCGCGGTTCATCGCCCCGGCTTACTTCGCCGAAGGCTCCTCGCGCTGTCACGACCAGTCCGGCCGCGATACTGCTTACCCAACCATTGTACCGGACAGCGCGGCGTTAGCGAACCGATTCCTCCCCACGGCTAAAGCCGGGGGTATCCTCGGGGGCAACCGATGAATTTCGCTCGCCTAACAACGACCGTCGCTGCCACGCTCTGCGCCGGGCTGATCGCTGGCTGCGGCAGCGGTGCTGATCTGATCCCCAGCTCCAACGCATCCGCGCTCGACCAGACGATCGGTCAGGTAGCTGACGCGACCGCCGCCGGCGACTGCGAAGCGGCCGCAACGGCGCTCGCTGACGCACAGAATCAGGGGAGTAATCTGCCCTCGAGCGTTGACAGCCAGCTGCGCTCGCGCATCTCCGACGGACTCGATCAGCTGGCTTCGACCGTCCCAAGGCAGTGCAAGGAATCGAACCCGAAACCGATCACAACGCCGACGACTACCTCTCCTACGACAACGCCGACAACGACAACGACGACGCCAACAACGACAACAACCACACCAACGACAACAACCACAACGCCGACAACGACCACAACAACGCCGACAACGACCGGCGGCAGCGGCGGCATCACGCCGAGCGGAGCGGCTGGCTGATGAGCGAGCGCGTACTGGCAGGGCGCTACGAACTTGGCGAGCGGCTCGGCAGCGGCGGCATGTCAACTGTCGTTCTGGCACTCGACCGGCGGCTGGAGCGCAACGTCGCGATCAAACTGCTGGCCGAGCACCTTGCCGACGACGACCAGTTCGTAACGCGTTTTCGGCGCGAAGCGCTGTCGGCGGCGCGACTTGTTCACCCGAACATCGTTCAGGTCTACGACTTTGGCCTCGACGAGACAAGCGGCCGCCAGTACATCGTGATGGAGTACGTCGAAGGCCAGTCCGGCGCCGAGATCCTCGCCGCCGAAGGGATGCTGACGATTCCCGAGGCAGTCGGCATCCTCTCGCAGGCCTGCCGCGGTCTCGACTACGCGCACCGCAGCGGCGTCATTCACCGCGACGTCAAGCCCGGCAACCTGCTGCGCTCCAACGATGGCGTCGTCAAACTGGCCGACTTTGGCATCGCCAAGGCGCTGAGCGAGGAATCTTCAATCACTCAGGTCGGCTCGGTCCTCGGCACTGCCGCCTACCTGTCGCCTGAGCAGGCCAGCGGCCATGGCTCCAACCCGCGCTCAGACATCTACGCGCTCGGTGTCGTCTGCTACCAGTTCCTCTCCGGCCGGCTGCCCTACGAGGCGCAGTCAATCACCGAGCTGGCACTGAAGCAGCAGCGCGAGGCGCCGCCGCTGCTCGATCAGCTCAACCCCGAGGTCAGCACAGAGCTGGCAGCGGCGGTTGACCGCGCACTGGAACTGGAGCCGGAGGCTCGCTACGAGACGGCCGAGGAGCTTCGCCTGGCACTTGCCGAAGGCGCTCGCGGAATCGCACCAAAGACCGCAGCGACCTCGGTCGCCGGCCCGGGAACGGCAGCGACAAGCATCTCGAAGGCGACCGGCGATCAGCCTGCAACGACCGTTCAGCGCCGCCAACCGCGCGCGCCGGCGCAGCCGACCGCCGCTGCCGGCGCTGCGGCCAGAGCGCCAGCAAAGAAGCGTCGCGGCTGGATCGCACCGACGCTGGTGCTGCTGATCGCACTGGCACTTGGCGCCGGCGCAATCGCCTACATCACCGGCACTTCCGGCGGCTCAGCCAACAGCGTTCGGCTGCGACAGGTCGTATACCCTCAGGTTGAGCAGACCGCTTTGCAGCTGCAGCAGCTGATCCGTCAGAACACGCAGTAACGCTCAGGGCGCCTCGCCGGCGCGCAGCCGCGCTGCGATGTCGGTCAGCTGACCGGCGATGATCGCTTCGCGCAGCCGTGTCATCAGGCGCGCCACAAATGCCAAGTTGTGGACGGTCAGCATCCGCATCGCCGTTAGCTCGTGCGCCTTCGTCATGTAGCGCAGGTAGCCGCGGCTCCAACCGACCGCGCAGGCCGGGCAGGGGCAGCCCTCCATCAGCGGCTCGTGGCTGTCGGACCACCTTGCGGTCGTCAGATCAACGCGCCAGCGGTTGTCAGGGTCGGGCACCAAGGCGACGCCATGACGGCCGAGCCGGGTTGGCATCGCGCAGTCAAATGTGTCGATTCCCAGTTCAACGCAGCGGATCAGATCATCGATCTCGCCAATCCCCAGCAAGTGGCGGGGGCGCAGATCGCCGGCCGACTGCAGCACGTCGGTCGCCCAGCCGACGACCTGATACATCTGAGCCTTGTCCTCGCCCAGCGAGCCGCCGATCGCAATGCCACCGCAGCCGCGTGCGGCAATCTGCTCGGTCGATTCGCGCCGCAACTCCTCGTATACGCCGCCTTGCACAATGCCGTAGACGATCTGCTCGGCCGGTCCGTGCTCTGCATGCCAGTCAAGGCAGCGGTCAAGCCAGCGGTGCGAACGCTCGGTCGAACGAGCTGTGTATTCGCGCTCAACGTTGAACGGTGTGCACTCATCAAAAACGAGCGCGATATCGGAGCCAAGATTGGCCTGGATGCGCATCGAGTCTTCCGGCCCGATAAAGCGTTCCGACCCATCCATGTAGGAGCGGTACGTGACGCCGTCCTCCTCGATCCCAAGGATCTTGCCGGCCCGCTCGGGGCCGGTCGGGGCGCGGCCTTTGATCTCATCAGCAACCGTGCCGTGGCCCATCGAAAAGACCTGGAAGCCGCCGGAATCGGTGATGATCGGTCGATCCCAGGCGATAAACCGGTGCAGACCACCAAGCGCTGCGATCCGCTCGTCACCAGGGTTGAGGTGCAGGTGAAAGGTGTTGCCGAGCACCATCTGGTAGCCGAGTTCGCTGACCTCCGAGGGGATCATTCCGCGGACGCTGCCCTTCGTCGCCAGCGGCACGAATGCGGGCGTGCTGATCGGCCCGTGTGCGGTGCTCAGCGTGCCCTGATCGCTGCTGAGAATCTCAAAGGCCGACGCCATCTACGAACAGCGATCCTAGGCGGCGCGGCGCTACTGGCGATTGCCGAGGAAGATCATCACGAAGTAGAGCAGCTGCGAAAGCGCCGCCAGCGCTCCGGCCACATAGGTCATCGCCGCAGCGCGCAGCACGCGGCTGACGCCTTCGCTCTCGTCCGGGTTGGCGATCCCGAGCGTCTTCAGTTGCACCGCAGCACGGCGCGAAGCATCAAACTCGACCGGCAGCGTGACGAACTGGAAGAGAACGACGGCACCGTAAAGAATCACGGCGACCACGATCAACCCAAAGAAGTTAAGGATCGCGCCGCCCAACAGCAGGTATATCCAACTGCTTGATGCGAATGCCGCAACTGGCCAGAGAGCCGAGCGAACCGACATCGGCGCATAAGCCTGGGCGTGCTGAATCGCGTGGCCAACCTCATGGGCAGCGACTGCGGTCGAGCTGATCGAACTGCCGCCGTAAACCGGCTCGGACAGATGGATGCTCCGCGTTCGCGGATCGTAATGGTCGGTGAAGGAACCGCGAACGGCCCGTACCGGAAGATCGCCCAAGCCATTTGCCTGGAGAATCTGCTGGGCAACCTGAGCTCCGGTCATGCCGCTGTCCTCAGGTATCTGCGAGAACTTCTTGAAGGTGCTCTTGACTTTATGCTGAGCCCACAGACCGAAGCCCAGTGGCAACAGCAGCAGGATCGCGTAAAGGCCGAGGCTACTCACTGCGCTCCCTCACAGCAATCCGTCTCAGCCACGGCCGCTTCGGGCAGGATCTGCGCCCAGCACTCTCCGAGCGACTGCTGCTCGACCGCTGTCAGCCGGTCAAGGAAGACGCGCCGAACGCCCTCAAGGTGCGTGCTGCGAGCCGCCAGCAGTCGCTCGCGGCCGGCATCGGTCAGCAGCGCAAACGAGCCGCGCGCGTCGCTCGGGCAGGACTCGCGCACCAGCAGCTGCTCGCACTCCAACCGGTCGACCAGCCGCGTTAGGCCGCTGCGGCTGAGGACAGCCAGTTCTGCGAGTTCGGACATCCGCAACCGTCTGCCATCGGCGCAGTCGAGGTGCAGCAGCACTTCGTACGAGCTGAGCGAGATGCCGTGCTCAGCGACGAGCTGCGCGTCGAGCGCTTTCGTTACCGCCGCGTGAGCCCGCAGCATCCCGACCCACGCCTGCAGCTCACGCTGACTGAGCTTCTCGGCGGGGCTGGCTGTGGTCGGTGAGATGGCCATCAATCGCTCGACGCTACGCCTATAACGGTAGCAGCAGAGGAGGCTGCGATCGGCCCGTGGCGGCGTCTGCCAACGGCCCTCGGTACGCTCTGCCAATGGCGCTGGAAGGGATTCACCACATCACCGCAGTAACCGGCGACGCGCACGCCAACGTTGATTTCTACAGCGGTGTGATCGGTCTGCGACTGGTCAAGCAGACGGTCAACTTCGACGAGCCGTCGGCCTACCACCTGTACTTTGCCGACGAGCTCGGAAGCCCCGGCGCGGCGCTGACCTTCTTCGAATACCCCGGGGCACCGCCGGGCCTGCCCGGCGACGGGATGGTCCACACAATCATCTGGCGCGTTGGCTCGGCCGAGGCACTCGACTTCTGGCAGGCACGGCTGCGTGAAGCTGAGATGTCGGTGCTGCTGAGCGACGGCGTCCTCGCCTTCCGCGACCCCGAAGGGATGGCGCACGAGCTGGTGATTGACGACAGCGACGACGCCCCGCTGGCGGCTGCGGCCGACGACATTCCGGCCGAGTTTGCGTTGCGCGGCTTTGCCGGCGTGCGCGCCTACGCGGCGCAGCCCCAGAGCAGCGCCGAGCTGCTGGCGGCGCTCGGTTTTGCCGCTGACGGCGAGCCTGGGCTGTGGCTGCTGGCAGGCGACAGCCGCAGCGCCGTGCTGCGCTACGACGAGCCGCCGGCCGACGCGCCGCGGCCTGGCGCCGGCACCGTCCACCACGTTGCCTGGTCGGCCGCCGACGACGCCGAACTCGACCAGCTCAGTGCCCGAGCCGCCGCCGCCGGCGCGAAGCCGACGCAGACGATCGACCGACTGTACTTCCACTCGATCTACTTCCGAGAGCCGAGCGGCGTGCTGTTTGAGATCGCCACACGCGACATCGGCTTCACCGTTGATGAGCCGTTGGAGCGGCTCGGCTGGACGCTGCAGCTGCCCGAACAGCTCGAGCAGCAGCGGAAACAGATTGAACTGAAGCTAACGCCGCTCGCCAATCCGCGGGCCGCAGACTAACCGTCGATTAGCGAGCGGCCGGTCATCGCCGCAGGCTGCTCAAGTCCGAGCAGCTGAAGGATTGTCGGCGCGACGTCGGCCAGCACACCGCCGCTGCGCAGCTTCGAACCGTCACGCGTGATGATCACCGGCACCGGGTTGAGCGAGTGCGCCGTGTTCGGCGTGCCGTCGCCGTTGAGCATCTGCTCGGCGTTGCCATGATCGGCCGTGATCAGCAGCTCTCCTCCGTCGCCTTGAACGGCGGCGACGATCTGGCCGAGGCACGCGTCGACCGCCTCGATCGCAGTGACGGCAGCAGCAATCACGCCGCTGTGGCCGACCATGTCGGGGTTGGCGAAGTTGATGATCGCGAACTGCGGCCGCTGCTGCTGCCATGCCTCGACGAACTTGTCGGCCGCGGCGGCGGCGCTCATTGCCGGACTTTGATCGTAGGTCGCAACGTCGCGGCGCGACGGCACCAGCTCGCGCCGCTCGCCCGGCTGAGGATGCTCCTCGCCGCCAGCAAAGAAGTAGGTGACATGCGGGTACTTCTCAGTTTCGGCGACGTGCAGCTGATGGCCACCGGCGGCGGCAATCAGCTGTGGCAGCGTCACCGCCGGGCGCTTGGGCGCAAAAGCGACCGGGTAGGGCCAACCTTCCTCGTACTCGGTTAGGCAGCTGTACTGAGTGAGCGGCTCGGCGCCGCCGCGGTCAATATCGGCGAAGGCCGGGTCGCAGAGCGCCCGCGTCAGCTCGCGCATCCGGTCGGGCCGGAAGTTAAAGGCGATCACGCTGTCGCCTGGCTCGATCGGCGCAGCCTCGCCGACGACCGTTGCGCTGATGAACTCGTCGCTCTCGCCGCGCCCGTAAGCCGCCGTCGCAGCCTCGACCGCGCTGGCAGCCTGGTGCTCGCCGCGGCCGTGAGCCAGTAGGTCATAGGCGCTTTGCACGCGCTCCCAGCGCTGGTCGCGATCCATTGCGTAGAAGCGACCGATCACGCTTGCGACGCGGGCGTTACCGGCCGCCGCGCAGCGCTGCTCAAGCTCCGCGAGGTAGCGCTCAGCGCCATGCGGGTCGCTGTCGCGGCCGTCGCTAAAGGCGTGGACGAACAGCTGCTCGACGCCAAGGTCGCCGGCCATTCGGATCAAGCCATTGAGGTGCTCAATGCTGGAGTGGACGCCGCCATCGCTTACGAGGCCGATCAGATGCAGCCGGCGGCTGGCGCGCATTGCTGAGATAAGCACCGAATTCTCGTCAAACTCACCGTCGGCCAGCGCGTCATTGATCCGCGTCAGGTCCTGACGGATGACCGAACCGGCGCCGAGGTTGAGGTGACCGACCTCGCTGTTGCCCATCTGGCCGTCGGGCAGCCCGACGGCGGCGCCGCAGGCCGTCAGCTCGGTCGTCGGATAGCGCTGCCAAAGCTGATCAAAGGTTGGCGTTTTCGCCAACTCAACGGCGTTGCCCGGCCCCGGCGCCGCCAGCCCCCAACCGTCGAGGATCACGAGGCAGACAGCCGGCGCCACCGCCTTGTTCATTGAGCGGCCGCCGCGACGATTGCCGCAAACGCTTCCGGCTCAAGCGATGCTCCGCCAACCAGCGCGCCGTCAATGTCGGGCAGTGCCAGCAGCTCGGCCGCGTTGTCAGCCTTGACTGAGCCGCCGTACAGCACCCGCGTCTGCGCCGCCGCCTCGGCGCTCAGCTCGGCGACCGTGGCGCGGACAAAGGCGCAGGCATCTTGCGCCTGTTCAGCTGTCGCGACGGCGCCGGTACCGATCGCCCAGATCGGCTCATAGGCGATCACGAGCTCGGCCAGGCCATCGGCGTCGAGCAGTGCCAGCCCGCGCCGCAGCTGCTCGCCCAGCACCGCCTCGGTTGAGCCGTCAGCGCGCTGCTGCTCGGTCTCGCCAACGCAGAGGATCGCCGAGAGCCCGTGCTCACGAGCTGTCAGCAGCTTCTCGGCCAACGCTGCATCGGTCTCATTGAAGTACTGGCGCCGTTCGGAGTGACCCAGCACGACGCCGTGAACATCGATCTCATGCAGCATCGCGGCGCTGATCTCGCCCGTGAAAGCACCCTCCCGCGCCTGGTGCATGTTCTGCGCGTAAACCTCAACGCGCGAGCCGCGGGCCGAGTCAACGATTCCCTGCAGATCGGTGAATGGCGCGCAGATCGCAACCTCAACGCCATCAACGCTCGATACCATCGGCAGCAGGGCGGAGATAAACCGTTCGGCTTCGCCGATCGTCTTGTGCATCTTCCAGTTTCCAGCGATCAGCGGTCTTCTCAATTCAGTGCCTCCACAGCAGGGAGCGTTGCACCCTCGATCAGTTCGAGTGTCGCCCCTCCCCCGGTTGACAGGTGCGTCACACGATCCTGAAGCCCAAAGATTGCCAATGCGGCTGCGCTGTCGCCGCCGCCAACGACAGTAGTTCCCGGGCAGCTAGCGACGGCCTCGGCGACGGCCCTCGTGCCGGCCGCGAACGGCTCCATCTCAAAGGCCCCCATCGGCCCGTTCCAGAAGACCGACCCGGCACTGGCGATCACTGAGCTGTAGGCGGCGGCGCTCTGCGGGCCGATGTCGAGCCCGATCCAGCCGGCCGGGACGTCGACGCCGTCAAGCGTGCGGATCTCGGTGTCAGCGCTGAAGCTGCGGCCGATCACGAGGTCGCTTGGCAGGATCAGTTGCCTGCCAAGCGACTGCGCATCGGCCAGCACGCGCCGCGCCGGCTCAATGTCATCGTCGGCGCAAAGCGAATCGCCGACCTGATGGCCTTGGGCAGCGAAGAACGGAAAGCACATCGCGCCGCCGATCAGGATCGCGTCGGCCCGCTCTAGGAAGGCATCGAGCACGCCAATCTTGTCGCTGACCTTGGCACCGCCGACGATCGCGACGAGCGGCCTTGGCGGATCGCTGAGGATCGCCTCAATTGTTTCTACCTCGAGTGCCAGCAGCAGGCCGGCGGCGCTGACGTCGATCTGGTCGACAATCCCGACGTTCGAGGCGTGAGCACGATGCGCCACACCGAAGGCATCGTCGACATAAACGTCGGCCAGCTCAGCGTAGGCGGCGGCTAGGGCCGGATCATTCTTCGTCTCGCCCTGCTCAAAGCGGACGTTCTCGAGCATCAAGATTTCGCCTGGAGCTAGCCCTTCAGCCAGCGCCTGGACCTCGTCGCCGACGACCGAGCGGGCCAGCTTCACGCGCCAGCCGGTCAGCTCAGTCAGCCGGTCGGCGGCGGGCTTCAGCGAGCAGCTCGGGTCAACGCCGCTCGGGCGGCCGAGGTGCGAGGCGAGGATCAGCGTGCATTCCCGCTCCAGCAGGTATTTCAGCGTCGGCAGCGCCGCCCGGATCCGCGCATCATCGGTTATCTGACCCTGGGCGTCGAGCGGGACGTTGAAGTCGACGCGGACGAAGACAGTTCGCCCGACGACATCAATCTGCTCGAGCGTGCGCACTTGCCGCTAAAGGATCTTCTGAACCAAGTCAACGACGCGGTTCGAGTAGCCCCACTCGTTGTCGTACCAGCTGACGATCTTGACCAGCGTGTCATCGAGCACGCTGGTCAGCAGGCCGTCGACAATCGAACTGTGCGGGTCGCCGATAATGTCGGAGGAGACGATCGGGTCCTCGGTATAGCGAAGGATCCCTTTCATCGGCCCCTCTGCGGCGGCCTTCAGCGCGGCATTGATCTCCTCAACGCTGGTCGCCCGCTCGGCCTCGAACGTCAGGTCGACGACCGAGCCGGTGATGACGGGGGCGCGGATCGCGTAGCCGTGCAGCTTGCCGCTCAGCTCCGGCAGTACCAGCGCCACGGCCTTCGCCGCCCCGGTCGAGGTCGGCACGAGATTGGCGGCGGCGGCGCGGCCGCGGCGCAGGTCGGAGTGCGGCCCGTCTTGCAGCGCCTGATCACCGGTGTAGGCGTGAATCGTGGTCATCAAGCCGTGGCGAATACCGACCGTGTCGTTTGCAACCTTGGCGATCGGCGCCAAGCAGTTGGTGGTGCAGGAGGCGTTGGAGATCACGTCCTGGGTTGCCGCGTCGTACTGATCAAAGTTGACGCCGAGCACGATCGTCTTGTCCTCACCGCTCGCCGGAGCCGAGATAACAACCTTCTTCGCGCCGGCCGCCAAGTGCTTGGCAGCGTCGTCGCGCTTAGTGAAAAAGCCGGTTGATTCGATGACAACATCGGCGCCAACATCGCCCCATGGCAACGCGGCCGGGTCGCGCTCAGCGAAGACGCGAATCTTGTCACCGTCAATGATCAGCGAGTCGTCGGTCGCTTCGACTGTGCCGTCGTACGGGCCGAGGATCGAGTCGTACTTGAAGAGGTGGGCGAGCGTTGCAGGATCGGTCAGATCATTGACCGCGACAAAGTCAACATCGGCGCCGCTGGCCTTCGCTGCACGGACGACATTCCTGCCAATCCGTCCAAAACCATTGATCGCAACACTTACGGGCATCTGGGCATTCCTCCAGGTCGGGTGCCTCTGGAAGGCTAGCTGAGCAGTGGCCGGTGAGGCTTTGCGCGTCGCGGCGCTTAAAGCTCAATATCGCGGTGCGCGACGTCAACGGCGAGCCCATCGAAGTCGCTGTAGCGGTGCGCCAAGCCCTCGGCGACAGCGACCGAGCGGTGATGGCCGCCGGTGCAGCCGACGGCCACCGTTAGGTGCGACTTTCCCTCGGCGATGTACTGCGGCAGCAGATAATCGAGCAGTGCCATTAGCCGCTCGTAGAGCTGCTCGAGCCGGCCGTCCTCACCGATGTATTCGACGATTTCCGGGTCGCGCCCGGTCAACGGCCGCAGCTCATCGATGTAGTGCGGATTCGGCAGAAAGCGCACATCGAACAAAAGGTCGGCGTCCCGGGCTGGGCCGTGCTTAAAGCCAAAGCTCTTGAACGTAACGGCGAGCTTTGCGGCGCCGCTGCGGGGCAACAGCTCGTCGATCAACTTGGCGCGCAGATCGGAGGCTTTGAGGCCGGTCGAGTCGATCACCAGGTCGGCCCGCTGGCGCAGCCCTGCGACCAGTGCGCGCTCGGCCTGAACGCCTTCCGGCACGCTGCCCTGCGGGCTGAGCGGATGGCGCCGGCGCGTCTCCTGGTAGCGCGTCAGTAGCTCCTGATCATCGGCGTCGAGGAACAGCACGCGGTAGTTGATGTTGGCCTTCGCAAGGTCATCGAGCACGTTTGACATCTGCTCGAAGTAGGCGCCGCCGCGGGCGTCGGAGACGACTGCGGCGCGGCGGACCTTCGACCCCTCATGCAGAAACAGATCAACGAGGCCGGCGATCATTTCCGGCGGCAGGTTGTCAACGCAGAAGTAGCCGGAGTCCTCAAAGGCCTCCATCGCGGTCGAGCGGCCGGCGCCGGAAACGCCGGTAATGATCACGAAGTCTTCGAGCGGGACCGGCTCCTGCGGGCTTCCAGCGCTGGCTGAATCTGCCGTCATCGTCGAACCAGTATTGCCGCCTCGACTGTCGATCGGCGCAATCGGGCGGTCAGCTGCTGGTCCGCCGCAGGTGGTGATGGAGGTCGCGGGCGACGCTCGCCGGCAGCCCCGGCACTCCCTCAAGCTCCTCGCGGCTCGCAGCAAGCACAGCGTCGGCCGATCCAAACTGCTTGATCAGCGCCTTCTTGCGGGCCGGGCCAACGCCGGGCACGCCGTCCAGCGCCGAGGCCATCATCGCGCCGTCACGGCGCGAGCGGTGGTGCGCGATCGCAAAGCGGTGGGCCTCGTCGCGGACGCGCTGAAGCAACTGCAGGCCAGCGCTGCCCGGCTCCAGCATCAGCGGCTGCGGGCGGCCAGGAACGAAGACCTCCTCGATCCGCTTCGCCAGCGAGATCACGGTAACACCCCGTTCGCGGAAGCGATCAAGCACATCAAGGCCGGCCGCCAGCTGACCTTTGCCGCCATCGATCACAACAAGGTTCGGCAGCGTCGCAAACGACTGATTCCAGGCCGGGTCGTGCGGCGACAGTTCGCGCTGGCTCTCCCAAGCGTTGATCCGCCGCTCCAGAACCTCTCGCATCGCTGCAAAGTCGTCCGGCTTGCCTTCTTCGAGTGAGCGGATCGTGAAGCGCCGGTAGTCGGCCTTCTTCGCCGTCGCCGCCTCAAAGACGACCATCGAGGCGACGGTGTGCGTGCCCATCAGGTTGGAGATGTCGAAACACTCGATCCGCATCGGCAGACTGTCGAGCCCAAGCT
Source organism: Solirubrobacteraceae bacterium (assembly GCA_039744215.1). Lineage (GTDB taxonomy): Bacteria > Actinomycetota > Thermoleophilia > Solirubrobacterales > Solirubrobacteraceae > F1-60-MAGs163. Next base: position 53,608 of record JBCJTT010000005.1, on the reverse strand, counting down.
CGCTCTGCAGCTCGTCCAGCGCCTCGACCCGGCGGCGGCGCGTCTGCTCGCTGCGCAGTCGTTCGTGGTCGAGCGCCAGCGCCGCGTTACGCGCCGCAAGCTCAAGGATCCGCTTCTTCGCGCCGCGCTCAGCGGCGCGCAGCTCAACGCCGCTGCCACGCCGCTCGGCCAGCAGCTCGGCCAGCGCCTGGCGCTCCTCCTGCTGCAGCTCCTGCTGGACGATCACTTGCGGCGGGATCCCCGGCCGGCCGGAGTAGTACTGGGCGATGAACTCGATCGCCACGTCGCCGGCCTCAAGTTCGCCCGGGTTGTCGAGGTAGAACGACTGGCGATCGGCCAGTACGCCGTCGCGTACCTGAAAGACCTGCGCGTTTGCGTCGGTCGCCTCGGCGGCGACGGCGATCGCGTCAAACGAGCCAACGGCCTCGTTGACAACGCCTTGGCGCTGCAACAGCGAGCGAACATCCTTCAGGCGGTTACGTTCAACCGCCGCCCGCTCATACTGGCGTGCCTGCGCAGCCTCATTCATTCGCGTTTCAAGCTGATCTTCGATCTCGCGATAACGACCGGAGAGAAAGGCGATCACGCCGTCGACTGCTTCGCCGTACTGCTCCTCGGTTACGTAGCCAACGCATGGTGCGCCGCAACGATTGATGTAGTAATCGAGGCAGGGAGAGCCGCTGCGCCGCCCCGGCTCAGCACCGTGGCAGGAACGGATCTGAAAAACCTTCTCAAGTAGTTCGACCGTGCCACGGGCGCGGCGCGGGTTTGAGTACGGCCCAAAGTAAACGCGGCCACGCCGCCGCCGCTCGCGCGTCAGGTAAACGCGCGGAAACTGCTCGTCGGTTGAGACTGCGATGTAGGGATAGCTCTTGTCATCACGCAGCTGCACGTTGAAGCGCGGTTGATGGCGCGCGATCAGCGTCTGCTCGGTCAGCAGCGCCTCCGACTCGCTGCTCAGCAGGATGAAGTCGATCGCCTCGATCGAATCGATCATCCGCCTGCCGCGGCGAGCAACCGGCGAGCTGAAGTGGCTGCTGACGCGCTTGCGCAGCGAGATCGCCTTACCGACATAGACCACCTGCTCATCGGCGTTGCGAAACAGATAAACGCCCGGACCGTCGGGCAGCGCCAGCCGCTGCTCACGAAGGCGCTGCTCGCGCTCACTGATCTGTTTTTTTGTGGCCACCTTCTGAGGATAAGAGCCTCAGCGCCTGTAGGCAGGAATGCTGGAACGCCGGCGCGGCAGCTGCCGTCCTAGCGGTCAGCCTGCGGCCGGCCCGTACTGCGCCAGCCGTTCGCGAATCGGGTCGGGGATCGGCGTCTTCTTCCACTGGTCGAGCTCAACGAAGACGTAACGCAGCTCAGCGGTGACGAGCGGCTGACGCTCGTGCGAGATCATTGATGAGCACTGAAGGCTGGTCGTGCCGATCCGCTCGACCGTGATCGCAATCTCAATCTCGTCGTCAAAGCGCGCCGGGGCGAGGAACTTCAGCGTCGCCTCGGCGACGACGATGTCAACGCCGTTACTGGCCATCACAACGTCGTACGACTGGCCGAACGATTGCCGCCACAGCTCGGTCAGCGCGATGTCGATCCAAGCAAAATAATTGGCGTTGAAGGCGACGCGCTGCGGGTCGCACTCGTTGAAGCGAACGCGCAGCTGGTGGGTAAAGGGGGCCATTGAACGCTTAGTCTGCCGCAAGCGGTCAACGGATCAGGCGTACCGGTGGCGCGCCGCTGCCAGGCGTGGCGCCGGCGCCGCGCGAGATCGCGACGATTCGCGCCACATAAGCCTGCGTTTCAGGAAACGCGGGCACGCACCAGCAGGCCGCAACGCGGCCGGCGCCAGCGTTGTAGGCGGCCAGTGCCAGCGGCACCGAGGCAAAGCGGCGCAGCAGGTCGTGCATCAGGTGGGCCTGAGCGTTAATCGCGGCGGCGGCGTTGAACGGGTCACTGAGGCCGTAGCTGCGGGCCGTCTCAGGCATGAACTGGGCGATCCCCTTGGCTCCGGCGCTGGAGACCGAGTTTGGATTGAAGCCTGACTCCTGCTGCAGCTGCGCTGCCAGCAGCGCAGCGCCAACGCTCCAGCGAGTGGCAGCGCGGCGCAGCGCTTCACGGTATCGCGCCGGCACAAACTGCGGCACGGCGCTTGCCGCGCCCGCGCCCGGCGGCGCAAAGCCAACCGAGGCGCTGCCAGGGTTCGCTTTCAGGCCGAAGTGCCAAGGCTCCCACGAATAACGCTTGATGAAGCCGAAGCGGCCGGCGCGGGCTGCCAACCAGCCGTAGGCGGCCGCTGGCCCCAGGTCGAGCTCAGTCCCAAGTCGGTGCAGCGATTGACCCGGCGGCGCAACCCACTTTGGGTCGGGGTGGGCCGCGAATAGCCGTTCCTGTTCGGTATTTGAGCGGTAGCCGCTGACGACCGTCAGGCCGATCCCGGCGCGCCGCGCCGCCGCTGCCAATCGGTCGAATGCCAGCGCCGTGTCGGGCCGCATCGGCTTGCCCTGCCGGTAGGCGTAAGGCCCCGGGTATTCACCATCGCCGATCGCCGTCGCGAACGCTGCGAGCTGCGCTTCGGCGCTGACACTGACGGCGACCGAGCCGGCCCCAGGGACACTGATCGGGTCGCTGACGACGACCGTCACGCGGTCCGGCAGCGGCCCTGGCGCGAGGCGGACGGTTACGCGCCTCGCGCCATTGCGCCGCGCCGTCGCCGCGCCGATGCTGCGGGCAAGTTCAAGGTAGGCGGCTCCGCTCAGCCGCCCGGCCGCGCCGGGCGCCGCGAATGCTCGCGGCGCAGCGTCGACCAGCGCCCGCGCCGCTGCCAGCGCGGCCAGGTCGGCGGCGCGTTGATGGTCGGCGCGGGCGCCAAGGCCGCGCGCCAACATTCCAAGGCCGCTGGCGCCGACCAGCAGCGCCGCGATCGCTCCAACCATCAGGATCAGCGCCTGGCCGTGATCGTCGCCGGTCCTCATGGAGGCGGCCCGGCGTCGGCGCGCGCAGTGACAGCCAGCAACGACGCCAGCCCCGGCACCAGCGTCGGCGGCGCGGCGCTGACCTCGATCTGGCGTCCGCGGCGTGTCACCTTCAGATTGCTGTGCGACCAACCGGGCATCGTCTGGCGCGCTGCCTGCTGTGGGTTGCGGTCCTGAAGAATTGCCGCGGCGCCGGCGCCGGCCGCCTCAGCCGCCAGTTCGCGGCAGAGGCCGCTGGCAAGCAGCTGCGCTGCCGCTAGTGCGACTGCCAGCAGCAGCGGCGTAACTGCCAGCAGCTCGACCGTCGCCTGGCCGCCGTTGGTGCCAAGCGGCGGCCAACGCAGCCCGGCCAGCGCCCAGAACGCGCGCAGCCCGGTCGGCGGCTCGATCAGCTGCACAGCGGTGCCAAGTTCGCCAATCTCGCTTGCGGCAAGCTGAGCGACCACTGCATCTGTCGGCGCCGCCAGGCATACGCGCTCGGCGCTGATGAGCAACCGATCGATTCGATCGTCGCGCGGCTGACGGCAGAGCACGACGACCGGCTGCTGCGCCGCTGCGATCAGCCGCCCAGCCGCCGCGGCGCAGCCCTCGCCGCGGCAGTCGACGACGACAAGCGCGCCGCGCGCCTGCGCTTCGAAGCCTTGCTCAGTCAGCAGCTCGGCCTGCCGTGCAGCGCCGCGCCCAGCCGGCGCCGCCAAGCCACGGCGCGGCGGCAATTCGCCACCCAGCTCAATCAGCAGCGCCACGCCGCCGCCGCTGGCGAGCTCCAGCGCCGCCTGCGCCGCGACGGCAGCCGCTGAGCGCTCGTCGCCGAAGACGATCAACGCTGCGCCATCGCCGATCGCCGACCGACCGTCGCTCATCGCCGACCGACCGTCGCTCATCGCCGACCGACCGTCGCCGTCACGCCGCCCAGCGTCACTGAACCGATAACAGCAGGAATCGCCAGCCGCACTTCAAGCTCACCACCGGCCCGCCTGGCGACGCGCACCCGTGCGCGGGCGCCGCGCGGCAGTGCACTGCGGGCGGCGCGCTGCGGGTCGCCGCCGACCAACTGTGCGCGTGTAGCGGCGCGCGCCGCTACACCGGCCAGCCACCACGACTGGCCAACGATTACAGCCTGCCAAGCGCCGATTAGCAGCGCCACAATAAGTGGCAGCAGGGCGACCAGCTCAACGCTGCTTTGGCCGTCGCTGGCGCGAAGATCAGGCACGCAGCCAGCGTCACGCCGTCGCCGTTACGCCGCTACGACGAGGCTGTCACGCGCCAGCGTCACAGGCCCCCCGCCGCAGCGTCGCCGTTTATCGGCTGAGCGGGCTCTCAGACGACGGCGCGGTACCGCTGCCAGACGGCAAACAGGGTCGCCCCTGCCGCCGCCAGCAGCGCCAGCGCCAAGAGCAGGCCACCAGAGCCGTTGACCAGCTGCGCCCAGCCAGCAAAGATCAACACCACCGCGCCAACGGCGCCAAGACCAAGCACCCGGTAGCCGGCTGGGAGCCGCTCAAAGTCGGAGCCAAAGCGCCGGTACGCCAGTCCAAAGCCGAGCGCGAAGACGAGGATAAAGGCCAGCGAAAGGACCCGGCCTGCGAGCGCCGCCAGCTGGCTGCCGGCTGGCAGAAAGGCGACCGCCGCCGCAATCAGCAGCACGACTGCGACGTTCACGACGTTACGCATCAGCGCAGCTTAACTCGGTGGCGCGCCGCACCCCGCCGCTAGCCCGCCCGCTGGAATGCGAACCGCTCAGGCCTGTAGCTCGACGCCGTCGGCGGCTGGCTCTGCGACGAAGTCGACTGGCGGCGCGTCCGGCACCGTCACGGCGCCCTCGCACAGCTCAGCGGCGAAGCGATATCCGACACCAAAGTGGGTGTGGATGTACTGCCAGTCAGGCGATGCCTTCTCAAGCTTGTGGCGCAGCTTGCGGACGAAGACGTCAACTGAGCGGTCGCCGCGAACCATCGCGTAACCCCAAACGCGCTGGTAGATGTCCTCGCGCTCGAGCACGCGGCCATCGGCCGCTGCCAGCAGTTCAATCAGCTCAAACTCGCGTCGCGTCAATGCGACCGAACGGTCATCAACGAAGGCTTGGAAGTGGTCGCTACGGATCACCAGCTCGCCGGCTTCGACCGGCGCCACGGCGTTGCGCGCGTCAACCTGACGGCGGCGGCGCACAACCGATTCGATCCGGGCGATCAGCTCCTCCGGGTGACACGGCTTAGTCAGCCAATCGTCGGCGCCAAGTCGCAGGCCGCGAACGCGCTGCGCAACGCTTGAGCGGCCAGTACAGACGACAACGCCGAGGCCGGGCATCGCCTGGCAGAGCCGCTCGAGGTATTCCCAAGCCTGCGGCCCAAGAATCGCCAAGTCGATCACGATTGCGCTGAGCCGCATTGCGACGACTTCGTCAACCGGTGCTGGACCAGCGATCGTGCGATGCTCCCAGCCAAGCCGGTCGAGCCGCTTGTCGAGCACTTGTAGGAAGCCGGAGTCGCTGTCGATTACAGCGATCCGCAACGCGACCGGGGCGGCCCCCTGCGAATCGGTTTCAGGACGGGCTGTCGGGAGCTCGTTCATCTGCCCTGAAGGTTAGGGGCTCGATAGGGCGGAAGCGAGCGAAACAAACCCTTGGTCGCAACATTTTCACCGCTACTCGCCAGGAAACTCCTTGAAAACCCCGGTTTCAACGAAAACAACACCGGCCTGCTTCTGGACCAGGCGGGCACGAGCCCTCGCCGCCGCCGGGACGATCGCCTCGCTCGTGATGTCACCGGACCCGATGTCCTCGGCCAGCGCCAGGGCGACGATGTCCCGTGTCTCCGCCTCAACCGTGTTCATTCTTGGAGCCTATAACCTCACGTTTCGGAGATGGCGGACGTTTAACCAACAAGGTGACTCACCTACCACCATTCCAACGGCTTCTGGATGCCCATTCCGGCGTGATGATCGGGTTGATCACCGCAAGCGTCGGGCGCCAGGATGCAGAGGATTGCTACCAGGAGGCGATCCTGGCGGCGCTCCGCGCCTATCCACAGGTCACCGACAGCGGAAAGCTCCGCGGTTGGTTGTTGACGATCGCGCATCGCAAGGCGATCGATCACCACCGCGCGGCCGCCAGACGACCGATCCCCTCACAGATACCCGATCGCGCCGAGCCTGCCGCCGAGACCGATCCTGAGCTGTGGGATGCAGTTTCCGCATTGCCCCGCGGTCAATCGCAGGCCGTGAAGTTGCGATTTCTCGAGGATCTCAGGTACCGGGACATCGCCAGGACGCTGGGCTGCTCGGAGGACGCTGCACGCAGACGGGTTCACGACGGTGTCGCAAACCTCAGAGAGGTGATTGCAGGATGAACGAGAGATCGAAGAACGAGGTCGACGAGATCAAGGACCGTGCAATCGGGCGGGCCGCCGAAGCCGGGCTGATCGATATCGCATACACCGAAACCGAGTCGCCCTTCGGGATGCTGACAATCGCAGCCACCGAACAGGGCATCATCAAGGTCGGCCTTCCAAACCAGGCTCCCGACGATGTCCTCGGGGACCTTGCCGATCGTGTGTCACCGCGGATCCTCGCCGTGCCGAAGCGCTTCGATCTGGCTCGTGGTCAGCTGGACCTCTACTTCGACGGAAAGCTCCGGCATTTTGACCTCGCGCTTGACTGGCGATTGACCTCTGGGTTCCGACGGGAGGTTCTGCGCCACACGGCGGAGATCCCATACGGAGAGACGCTCAGCTATGCGGAGGTCGCAGCCGAGGCGGGCTCCCCTCTCGCCCATCGTGCCGCGGGTTCAGCTCTGGCCGCGAACCCGATCCCGATCATCGTCCCGTGTCACCGCGTGCTCAGGTCCGGCGGCGGACTCGGAGGATTTGGCGGCGGGCTCGAGATGAAGCGCGGCCTGCTGGCGCTGGAGCGCGGCGAGCCGCAGTTCCCGCCGGCCCCGTCCGGCCTAGCCGGCTGACAGTAAGGCGGAAGCGAGCAAAACAAACCCTTGGTCGCAACATTTTCACCGCTACTCGCCAGGAAACTCCTTGAAAAACCCGGTTTCAACGAAAACAACCTGCTCGCCGATCCCGACCGCGTTATCGCCGATTCGCTCGAGTGCCCGCGCCATCATCGTCAGACTCATCGCCCATTCCCGCCGATCGACCTCATCGCCGACCTCAACAGCCAGGTGGAAAGCCTCCTTGTTGAGCCGGTTGATTTCGCGGTCCTGGCGAAACAGGTCGTTTGCCAGGCCAACATCGCGCGAACTGAAAGCGAGCTTCGCCTCAACCACCTCAACCCGCGCAGCAACGCCCATCCGCAGCACCATCTGCAGCAGCTCCGGCACGACCGGCGGCTCGCTTCCAACGATCGGGATCAGCTTCGCGATGTTGACGCACTGATCGCCCATCCGTTCGGCGTGTTTGATCAGGTGCAGCAGCGCAGCAACAACGCGCAGGTCGGTGGCGACCGGAGCCTGCAGCGCCAGCAACGACAGAATCCCCTGATGGACTTCGAGGTAGCGGCCGTCAATCCGGTCGTCGTCGGCGATCACAAAGGTTGCCAATTCGACGTCCTGGCGCTCCAGCGCCTCGAGCACCCGGTCGATCTGCTCGATCACCAGATCAAGCGCGCCGAGCGCCTGCTCTTCAAGCATCGCCAGCTGATCATGAAACTGCGGCCGCGCCGTCGATCGCTCCACAGCGGTCAGCCAAACTTCCCGGAGACGTACTCTTCGGTCCGCGTGTCGTGCGGGTTGGTGAAGATCCGGTCGGTTGGGCCGTACTCAACCAAGCGCCCGATCCGTGCCTCGTCCGACGAGCCCATGTCGACAATGAAGAAGGCCGTGCGGTCGGAGACACGTGCCGCCTGCTGCATGTTGTGCGTGACGATCACAATCGAGACGGTCTCTTTCAGCTCATGCATTAGATCTTCGATCCGCCCGGTCGATATTGGGTCAAGCGCCGAGCAGGGCTCATCCATCAGCAGCACGTCGGGGTTGGTCGCCAGTGCGCGGGCAATACAGAGTCGTTGTTGCTGACCGCCGGACATGCCGAAGGCGTTGTCCTTCAGCCGATCCTTCACCTCGTCCCACAGTGATGCGCGGCGCAGCGCCTGTTCGACGATCTGATCCATCGAACCCTTCATCCCCAGCACCTTCGGGCCGAAGGCGACGTTGTCGTAGATCGACTTCGGGAATGGGTTGGGCTTCTGGAAGACCATCCCGATCCGCTTGCGCACCTGAACAGAGTCGATCTGATCGCCGTAAAGGTCAACGCCGTGGTAGCTGACTAAGCCTTCGACCCGGGCCGCGGGGATCAGGTCGTTCATCCGGTTGAAGCAGCGGATGATTGTCGACTTACCGCAGCCTGACGGCCCGATCAAGGCGGTGATCTGCTTCTCCGGCACGCGCAGCGAAACGTCGACGATGGCCGGCGACGATCCGTAGCTGACCGACAGGCCCTTCGTGACGAAGACGGGGTTCTCGATCGCATCGTCGATCACGTCGTGGTGGCCGACGGCTGGTACCGGCGCGTGCAGCTGGCCGGCGGCGACCGACGGAACCTGACCGGGGATCGCCGGCAAGCGCGGCTCGCTACGCGGGTTAAAGGCGGGATCAGCGTCACTCACTTCGCCAACAATAGCCCCAATCCGCTGTTCATCGTCAGCCACCGCTACCACCTCTGTTGGTAGCGATTGCGCAGCCGAATCGCGGCCGCATTGAGAATGATCAGAATCACCAGCAGGACGATGATTGCTGCTGCCGCCAGCATCCGAAACTGATCGTTGGGTTGCGATACCCAGGAGAAGATCTGCAGCGGCAGCGCCGTGAACGGGGAATCGAGCCCGGTCGGGTTGAAGGCCACGAAGGTTGCCGCGCCCACCAGAATCAGCGGCGCTGTCTCGCCGATTGCGCGTGAGATCGAGAGGATCACGCCGGTCGCGATGCCGGGGATCGAGCCCGGCAGGGTCTGGCGCCAGATCGCCTGCCAGCGGGTCGCGCCGAGTGCCAGTGCACCTTCCTTGATCGACGGCGGCACGGCGCGGAGCGCCTCACGGCCGGTGATGATCACAACCGGCAGCACAACCAGCGCCAGCGTTAAGCCGCCGGCTAGCACGGTGCGGCCGAGCGACAATGGCCCGCGGACGATGTAAGCGAGGCCGAGGATGCCGTAAACGATTGATGGAACAGCCGCGAGGTTCTGAATGTTGACCTCGATGAGCCGGTTCCACCAACGGTTGCGATCGGCGTACTCCTCGAGGTAGATCGCGCTGGCAACGCCGAGCGGGACGATCACAAAGCTGACAACGGCCATCAGCCAGAGCGTGCCGGTGATTGCTGACTCGATCCCGGCCTTCTCGGGAAAGGCCGAAGGGAAGCTCGTCAGGAACGACCAGCTGAGCTGTGGAATCCCGTCGATCCCAGTGTCGATCAGTAGCACTGCGAGAACGATCAGCGCAACGCTCGTCAGGGCGACCAGAATCAGGACAAAGAGGCTGTCGCGCAGCCTCTGGCCAGCTGGCGGAACGCCGAGTACCTCGATCACCGGCTTTGCCTGCGCCGTTGTCATTCGTAGACCTGGCGGTAGCGACGGACGAAGCGGATCGAGATCATGTTGAGAATCAGCGTCATCAGAAAGAGCGCAAAGCCAACGGCAAAGATCGCCTTGTAGCCGGTCGAGCCGGTCGGCACGTCGCCTTTGCCGGTCGCGCCGATAAAGGCCGTCATCGTCTCCATCGGATTACGCGGATCAAACGATGTCGTCGGCACCTGACCGGCGGCGATCAGCACGACCATCGTCTCGCCGACGGCGCGCGATGCGCCAAGCACGATCCCGGCGGTGATGCCCGAGAGCGCTGCCGGCACGACAACTCTTACCGTCACCTGACGACGGCTGGCACCGAGCCCATAGGCGCCCTCGCGCAGCGACTGCGGCACGGCCGACATCGCGTCCTCCGCGACCGAGGCGATCGTTGGCACGATCAGCACGCCGACGATGATGCCGCCGGCCAGCCCGTTGAAGACGGCGACGTCAAGCCCGAGAATGCCGTTCAGAACTGTCGGCGTGAAGTAGGTCAGCGCGAAGTAACCAAAGACGACGGTCGGCACGCCGGCCAGTAGCTCCAGCGTCGGTTTCAACGCGTTGCGCAGCCGCGGGCTGGCGTACTCGCTGAGGAAAGCCGCGGTGCCGATCCCGAGCGGAATCGCGACGATCAGCGCGATCCCGCTGATGATCAGCGTCCCTTGAACCAGCGGGCGGATCCCGAACTGCGGGTCGGAGAAGAGCGGCGTCCACTGGCCTTCTGTCAGAAAACCGCCGACAGTGACCGCCTCGTCGGCAAAGAAGGTCAGCGTCTCGCCGGCCAGCGAGACGACGATTCCAACGGTGATCACGACAGACGTTGCCGCAGCGCAGAACAACGCCACGGCGATCACCCGTTCACCGAACCGACGGCGCGGTGGACCGAACACTGATTCGGCGTTCGGTCCACCTTCACCGGCGCCTAGGGGGTTGGTCGCCACGAGCGATGCAGCCTTAGCTGGCTTCGGCCTTCTTCAGCGCGGCCTTGGCCTGAGCAAGTTGTGCGGGTGTCAGCGGCACGACGTTCGCAGTCGTCGCCGAGCTGTCGGCGTTGGCGATCAGGTAATCAACGAATGCCTTGACCTGCGGCTTGTCGGTAAGCGCCTTTGAGTTGACATACATGTAGAGCGGGCGCGACAGCGGCTTGTAGGTACCGTCCTGGATCGCCGCGATCGACGGCTTGACGCAGCCGTCACCGCCATCGACGCCGACGAGGTTCAGCTTGTCGGCGTTGCTCTCGAAGTACGAGAAGCCGAAATACCCCAGCGCCGTCTTGTCGCCCTCGACGCCCTGCACGAGCACGTTGTCGTCCTCTGACGGCTGGTAGTCGGTGCGCGAGTTGCCCTTCTCGCCATTGATCGTCTCGGTAAAGAAATCGAACGTTCCTGAGTCGGTGCCCGGTCCGTAGAGCGCGACCTTGCCAGCCGGGCTTCCTGAACCAAGCTGGCTGTAATCGGTAACCGTTGAGCCCTTCTCCCAAAGCGATTTGAGCTGAGCAGTCGTCAGGCAGGTGATCTTCAGGCCCGGGTTGGTGGCGATCGCGATCCCGTCATTGGCAACCTGGATTTCGCTGTAGCTGACGTTGTTCTTCTTGCAGAGCGGAACCTCCTCCTTTACGTCAATCGGCCGCGAGGCGTCAGCGATGTCGGTCTCGCCGGCGCAGAACTTCTGGAAGCCGCCGCCGGTGCCGGACTCGCCGACCGTGACCTTGGCATCGGGGTTTTCACTCTGAAAGCCTTCAGCTGCAGCTTGGGCGAACGGGAAGACGGTGCTTGAACCGTCAACGGCAATCAATCCGGATGTAGTGCCTGTGCCGGAGTCACTGCTGCCGCAGGCTGCTAGGCCAACGGCCAGCGCGCCAACGGCAGAAAACGTTACGAGTCGTTTCAACACTGGGGACCAACCCTCTCTCAGTCGTTGCTAATTCGCGCTGCCGGACACAGTCTGAGGCTCCAGCACCGCAACGATGTGAAGAAGCGGTTACTTATCCAGCTATTGAACGCTGCCACTGGTGGCCTCGTAGGCTTTCAGCGCTTTCAGCCAAGCAATCCGCTCGCTCGTAATCTGCTCTGGCGTTAATCCGACAACAAAGTTCCGCGTCGCGAATGTCGCGGCGTTCGCGAGCGTCACCTGCAGGAAGGTCGCTACAGCCGAGTCCGGCGTCTTGGGGTCGGCATCCTTGACCAACTGCTTTAGATCAAAGTAGAAGTAGAAACGCCGTGACAGCGGTGCGTAACTACGATCCTGAACGGTCTGGGCCGTCGGCTTGACGCAGCCGCTGCCGCCGTCAACGGCGACCACACTGAGCTGCCTGAGGTTTGCCGCGACCCAGGCGTAATCGAAGTAGCCAAAGCCCGCTTTGTCGTTTGCGACAGCCCTGGCAAACTGCTCTGCTTTTGGGTAGACGAATGGCCCGTAGTCGCGGCGTGAGTTGCCGGCGCGGCGATTGATCTCGGCCGTAAAGAAGGAGAAGATTGACGAGCTTGTAGTCGGGCCGTAGAGCGACACCGCCCCGTCGGGCAGTGAACTTCCTAGCTGGCTGTAGTTGTTCACGCGAGAACCGCTCTGCCAAAGAGCTCGCAGCTGCGCGGTCGTCAAACAGTCAATCGCGAGCGCCTTGTTGGCAACGACGACCGCCGCCTGTTGGGCCACGGCGAGCCGGTGGTAGGCGATCCCGTTCTGCCTGCACAGCCGACCCTCAGCCGCGGGCATGCTCGGCTGCGTGACAGCCGCAACATCAATCTGCCCGCTGCAGAAGCGATTCAGCGCAGCGCTGTCCTCGGCGCGGCGGAAGCTCGTCTGCTTGTCGCCGGTTAGGTCGTTGAAGGCCTTCTCAGCCTTAAGCGTGAACGGCTGCAAGGCGGGTGAGCCCTCTACTGCAACGCGGCCACGAACCTTGCTTGGACCGGCCGTCCCAGAGTCGCCACAAGAGGCCGCGCCGAGCGCTATGCTGCAGCAAACCCCGCCAACCATCAACCGCTTCAGCACCCGCTTCTCCTTGATCGCGTTAACGGCGAACAGTATGGGAGCAGCAGCGGCGGCGGCTCAGTGGCTCGGCCAGGGCGCGACGTATTGATCGCTGTCAGGCTCGAAGATCGCTGTGAATGATTGGTGAAGGAGCGGCCCGTCGCAGCATCCGTTAGCCGCGACTCGCTAAGTTGGCGCCGATGGGAATCTTGACGAAGAACGGAGAGGACGCAGTCCTCACCCTGCTCGAGGAGTCGGGCCGCAATCTTGAGCGCACCGCGCTGGTGCTGCGCGACCTGATGGCCGATTACCCAAGCCACTCCGAGCTGGCGCGTGAGCTGGTCGTTCTGGAACACGAAGGTGACCGCATCACTCACGACCTGATCGTGCAACTCGGCGCCCAGCGCCGGAATGCCTCGCTGACCTCTGAAGACGGCTACGCGCTGGCGACAACGCTCGACGACATCGTCGACTACGCCGAGCAGACCGGCGACATGATGGGCGTCTACGGCGTTGAGGCGCCGATGGAGCAGGCGGTCGAGATGTGCGAGGTACTGGTTGGTTCCTGCGAGCAGGTCGCTGTCGCGCTGCGCTCGCTGCGCTCGGGAACCGACATGAACCCAGCATTAGTCGAGATCCACAGACTCGAGAACGAGGGCGACAGACTGCACCGTGAAGCGCTGGCGGCGCTCTTCACCGGCGGCATCGACCCGATGGTCGTGATCCGCTGGAAGGACATCTTCAGCTGGCTTGAAGCGAGCATTGATTCATGCGAGCAGGCCGCCCACCGGCTCGAGGGGATCATTCTGCGCGGCCGACGCGGCTGAGAATGGTCTTCTCGGATGTCGTGAACCGAACAAGATGTTCCCAGCGAAACGACCCATTCCGACGCTACTTGCCGTATAACTAGAGCTAGTGGGCCGCTCGACCAACGCAGCGACAGTATCCGCAGCCGCAATCGCGGTCGCCGCTGCGATCGCCGGGCCGGTTGCAGCCGACGGCCAGAGCTCTACCGACACAACGTCAACGCCGTCAACGCCGACGACAACGACGCCAACTACAACGCCGGGTACGACAACCCCCGGCGACCTTGGCACCGTTGACGTAATCGTCCAGAAGCCGCCGAAGAAGCCGACGGCAAAGCAGCTCGCCGAACAGAAGCGTCGCGAAGCCGCGCGGCGCTTCCTTGCAGAGCGACGCCGCACCAGCCAGCGGCTCCAGGAACAGACCAAACTTGATGTCGCCGGCTCGCCCTTTGCCGGGCTCGGCTCGCCGCTGATGTCAGCGCCGCTGGCGTCTGTCTCCAACTCGGTTATCGACAGCTTCCGCGTGCCGCCGTTCCTGCTGCCGATCTACCAGGCCGCTGGCGTTGAGTACGGCGTCCGCTGGGAAGTTCTGGCGGCGATCAACGAGATCGAAACCGACTACGGCCGCAACCTGTCGGTCTCAAGCGCCGGCGCGCTGGGCTGGATGCAGTTCATGCCAGGAACTTGGGAAGCCTACGGCGTCGACGCCAACGGCGATGGGCTAAAGGATCCCTCCAACCCGGTTGACGCAATTTTCGCTGCGGCCCGCTACCTGAAGGCTTCGGGCGCCCAGACCAGCCTTGAGCGCGCAATCTTCTCTTACAACCGCGCCGACTGGTACGTCGCCGACGTGATCAAGCGTGCCAAGGTGCTGGCGGCAATCCCCTCCGACCTGATCGGCGCGCTGACCGGCCTCACGATGGGCCGCTCACCGATCAGCGGCGTCAACAGCTACTCAAAGAGCGGCGGCGGCGGCGTTGCGATCTATGGCCAGCCGGGCGCCGGCGCGATCGCCGTTCAGGATGGCCAGATCGAGGCGATCGGCCGCAGCAAGCGGCTCGGCAACTTCATCCGCCTGCGCGACGTTTACGGCAACCTTTACACCTACGGACGTCTCGACTCAATCGCCAGCCAACACGTCGTGCCGCGCAACGATTCAACAACGACAGCGGTGAACAATGAGCAGGGCACGGCTACGACGGCCGCCGCTCCGCCCCCCGCGCCGACCGCTGCAGCGACGAGCGGTTCGCCGGGAGCGAGCTCCGGCAAGGAGCGGCTGTTCGCCGAGCCGCAGCGCCCTGCCTCATACAACGCCGGCGGCTCGCGGCAGGTCGCGGCAACCGGCGGCGCGGTAGCGGCCGGCCCGGCCGCCAGCATCGGCGCCGGCGAGCTTGGCAGCTACCTCGCAACCCCGTACTCGCTGCGCCGCGATCAGGTGGCACTGCGGCCGCTGCGCAAAGGCTCGCAGGTGATCGCCGGCACAATCCTCGGTCGGATCGGTCCGGCATCGCTGGCCTTCGACAAGAATGGCAAGGCTAGCCAGACCGCCGCGAAGAAGCTCGGCACCGCCCAGCCGCCGCATCTGCGCTTTGAGATTCGCCCGGCTGGCGCCGGTGCGCCGCGGATCAACCCGACGCCGATCCTCGACGGCTGGAAGCTGCTGGCGACGAGCGACGTTTACCGCGCCTCCAGCCCGATGCTTGCTGGAAGCGCTGGCAAGGCAACAATCGGTCAGATCCTGCTGATGAGCAAGGAGATGCTGGAACGCCGTGTGCTCGCCAATCCTAAGCTCGACATCTACCCTTGCGGCCGCCAGGACATTCAGTCCGGCGCGATCGACCGCCGCGTGCTGGCAACGATGGAGTTCCTCGCCTCCAGCGGCGACAAGCTGCAGGTCACGAGCCTGCGCTGCGGCCACGGCTTCTACACGTCCAGCGGCAATGTCTCTGACCACTCCTCCGGCAATGCGATCGACATCGCCGCCGTTGACGGCACGCCGATCGTCGGCAATCAGGGAGCCGGCTCGATCACCGACATCACGGTGCGCAAACTGCTGACGCTGCAGGGCACGATGAAGCCGAGCCAGATCATCACGCTGATGCAGTACGCAGGGACCAATAACACGCTCGCGATGGCCGATCACTACGACCACATTCACGTCGGTTTCCAGCCGGGCGGGGCAGCAACCGGCGGGGCCACCGGCTCAGCCGCAGTGCTGGCCCCGTCGCAATGGAGCCGACTGGCCGGACGGCTCGACCAGATCGAAAACCCCAACGTATCGGTCGCCCCCAGCCGCTACTCGATCAAGCTGCGCGTCAAGGTCCGTCCGCGCTGATCGCGGTGGCCTGCGACTCAAACGCCTCAAGCGCCGCGTAGGCGGCCTCGACCGCCCGCGTCGCGGCAGTGTGCTTGGCCTGCGACTTGGCTGACTCGTACTCAGTTGCCCAGGCCGCCGGCGCGGCAAGCTCGTCCTCAACTGCCGCGAGTCCTTGATCGGCGGCGGCGACCGCTGCTTCAAGCCCCAGCAACTCGCGACGTCGGTTCTTCGACAGCGATGGCGCAGCCTCGGGCTCGGCAGCTGGCTGCTCCAGCTTGCTGTCGGTGCCGACGGCAAGTGGTACCTGCGGCGAGCCGAGCGGCGGCGGCGGCGGTGTTGGCGGCGGACCACCGCGCTCGTCGCGCAGCCGCGCATACTCGGCCCAGCCACCGGAGTAGGAGCGCAGCGTGTGCTCCTCAACTGCAACGGTGCGAGTGCCGACGGCGTCAAGTAGCGCGCGATCGTGAGTTACAAGCAGCAGCGAACCCTGATAGCTGAGCAGCGCGTCCTCCAGCGACTCGCGGCTTTCAAGATCGAGGTGGTTGGTCGGCTCGTCGAGGATCAGCACATTCGACCTGCCGGCGACCAGCACCGCTAGGCCGAGCCGCTTGCGCTCACCACCACTTAAACCGTCGAGCGGCTTCTGCGCGTCCTCGCCAGAGAAGAGAAAGCGGCCGAGTAGCGCCCGCGCCTCGTTTGGCGTTAGCCCTGTCCGTTTGACGGCAGCCTCAAGCACCGTGCGTGCTCCGCCCCACTCCAGTTCCTCGCCATGCTGGCTGAGGTACCCAACCGTCACCTTGTGCCCGGTCCGCAGCTGCCCGGCGGTCAGCTGCTGCTCGCCCGTCAGCGCCCTCAGGAGCGTCGTCTTGCCGGAGCCATTGGGGCCAACGAGCGAGATATGCTCACCGCGCTCCAGCCACAACGCGGCGTCGTGCAGCAGCGTTCGTCCGGGGACCTCAAGCCGCCCATTCTCAAGCTCAAAGACGACTCGCGCCGAGCGCTCCGGCGCGGCGAACTTGAAACCCATCTCGCGCCGATCGCGCGGGTCTTCTGTCACGACCTCCATCTTGTCCAGCGCCTTGAGCCGTGACTGGGCCTGCTTGGCCTTCGATGCTTTGTAACGGAACCGCTCGACAAACTTCTCGATCCGCTCGATCTCAAGCTTCTGCTTCGTGATCGAACGACCGAGCGCGATCTCACGCGCCGCCTGCTCGGTCCGCCAGGAGTGCCAAGGGCCACTGAAGAAGCGTGACTTGCCAGCCTCCAACTCCAGCACGCAGGTTCCGACTGCTTCAAGGAACCAACGGTCGTGGGCGACGAGAATGATCACTGCGTCGAGGCCGATCAGCGTCTGCTCAAGCCATTCCAACGAATCGATGTCGAGATGGTTGGTCGGCTCGTCGAGCAGCAGCACATCCGGCGACCCGGCCAGCGCGCGGGCCAGTGAGCAGCGCGTCATCTCGCCGCCGGAGAAGCTGGCCAGCGAGCGGTCAAGGTCGCGGTCGTGGAAGCCAAGCCCGTAGACGATGTCGGTCACGCGGTCGCGCCAGTTGTAGCCGCCGGCCAACTCAAAGCGCGCCTGAGCGTCGGCGTAGGCATCGACGGCGCGCAGGTCGCCATCGGCCATCTTCACCTCCAGCTGGGTTAATCGCGCCTCCAGCGCGACAGCCTCGGTGCAACCGCTCAGCACATAGTCGCGTAGTGACAGCGAGCGCTCGCGCGGCGGCCGCTGATCGTGCAGCGCGAGGCGAGTTCCCTTTGCCAGCGACAGCTCGCCTGAGTCGATCGGCGTCTCGCCGGCGAGCATCCGCAGCAGCGTTGTTTTGCCGGCACCGTTACGTCCGGCGATCGTCATCCGGTCACGGCGCTCCAGCCTGAATGAGACGCCACGCAGCAGCGGCCTGCCGGCGATCTCCTTGCCCAGTTCTGAAGCGGTGATAGTGGCCACGCAGAGATGGTACGGTCGCAGGCAAATGCGCAGCCTCAAGCCCCTGCTCACGCTCACGACAGCTGCCCTCAGCCTGATGATCGCTGGCTCGGCCAGCGCCGCCAAGCCGACCGTCGTCAAGGTCGGCTCGCTGCCAGGAACGCCAGCGAAGTAGATCCTGAGCTGGCAAGGCAGGTCCCCGACTTGCAGGTCTGGGCGATGGATCGCCGCGAACAGGCACTTGAGGACAACTCGTTGATGATCAAGGCGCTGGCCGGAAAGGCGACGCCGCAGCAAGCGCTCGACTACTACCTCGGCTGGGTGCTGAACCCAGCTCAGTCGCCGAAGTTCAGGCCGCTGCAGACGAAGAACTTTTCCTTCTTGAAGAACTGGGGCATGAAGATGCAGCTCGAAGATGCCCGCGCCGTAATCAGACAGGCGAAGAAGGCTGGCAAGACGGTAATCCTCGGCGGTCACTCGCTCGGCGGTTCAATGGCCGCCGCCTACGCAGCGTGGGACTTCAACGGCAAACCCGGCTACAAGGACATCGCCGGAGTTGTCGCAATCGACGGTGGCCTGGCCGGCTGACCTGCTCCCCTCTTACCTGAAGGCAAGCTTTCCGACCACCAACGAGGGCGCGCTCGGTTACGCCTTTGATAACGACACTTCGCCGAAGGTGCTTTCGCTAATTCAGGTTCGGGCCGGCCAGCTCGCTGCCAGCGGCAGCCCGCGCGGCTGGCAGAACGGCGAAGTGACGCCGATCCAAAACGTCGCCAAAGGCTTCGCCGGCCTGCCGGACGGCACCAACAGCGTTGACTGGGTGTCGGCGCAAGCCTCTTTTTTCAGGGAGGGGTCAATTCGATGAGCGTTGGTTTTGGATGTAGCGTTTGATGGTTTCAAGGGGCGCTCCGCTGGCGGAGAGCGCGTAGTAGGACGGCGACCAGAATGCGTTGTCCCTGAGGGAGTGACGGACTTCGGGGTAGTTCAACTGGAGGACACGGCGGGAGGACACGCCCTTGAGGCTGTTTGTTAGCCGGGAGATCGACACTTTGGGCGGGTAGGCGATGAGCAGGTGTAGGTGATCGTCTTCTCCGTCGATTTCGATCAGTTCGGCTTCGAAGTTCTCGCAGACCTTGCGCATCGATGCTTCTAGGTCATTGCGGACGCGGTCGGTGATCACGCCCCGTCGGTATTTTGTGACGAAGACCAAGTGGACATGGAGTTTGTAGATCGCATGCCGGCCGCGGCGATAGTCGGCGGATCTGTCCATAGACCAAAGTATATTAGGGGCATGATTGTCCGTCGGGCTTACCGGCATAAGCTGCGTTTGACGGCTGCACAGCAGGAGCAGTGCGGCCGGTTCGCTGGCTGTGCCCGGCTGATCTACAACGCTGGCTTGCAGCAGCGCCGGCTGGGGTACGAGGTCACTGGCCGGTCGCTGCGCTACAAGGCGCAGACATACTTCTTGAAGGAAGTGAAAGCTGACCCTGACTGGTCGTTCTTGAGAGAGGCGCCCGCGCATGTCCTGCAGCAGGCACTGTTGGACGTGGACAGGGCGTACACGAACTTCTTTGAAGGTCGGGCGCGGTTCCCGAGGTTCCGTCGGCGTGGCGAGCGCGACAGCTTCCGGTTCCCTGACCCGAAGCAGATTGGGACGCATCATCCCGCCCGTCAGGGGCAGGTCCGATTGCCGAAGCTCGGCTGGGTTAGCGTCACGAACTGCTACCCGCGTTTGAACGGCCGGCTGTTCGAGGGACGGCTGCTGAACGTCACCGTGTCAAGGCGGGCGGACGGCTGGTATGCGAGCTTCGCTTGCGAGCTGGAGACCGAGGAGTCAGCCGCCGCGACCGGCGGACCGGTCGGACTGGACCTCGGTGTGACCACGAGTGTTGCCAGCTCCGACGGTGAGCTCATCAGTTTGCCCGGGATTACGGACCGGGAGTGGGAGAAGATCGGCTTGCTGCAACGCACGGTCGCTGGCCGGCGCAAAGGATCGCGTAACCGCGAGAAAGCGACGGCGCAACTCGCGCGCAAACGCCAACGGCTGGCGGCACGTAAACGCGATCAGATCCACAAGCTCACAACGCATCTGACACGCGAGCACGAGACGATCGTGATCGAGGACCTGAAGGTCAAGAACATGACGCGTTCCGCGAAAGGCACGCTCGAGCAGCCAGGCAACCGTGTGACCCAGAAAGCGGGCTTGAACCGGGCGATGCTCGACCAGGCCTGGGGCGAGATCCGCCGCCAACTCAACTACAAGACCGGATGGAACGGCGGCCACCTGATTGTTGTGAACCCAAGAAACACTAGTCGGATGTGCGCTGCCTGCGGACACATCTCACCAGAAAACCGCGAAAGCCAAGCGGTCTTCTGGTGCGTTGCCTGCGGCCATAAAGCGCACGCTGACCTGAATGCCGCCCGTAATATTCTCGCGCGCGGACTGAGCAGTAGCGAAGTACGGACCCTTGGAACGAGGGATCCGGCGCCGACAAGCGCGAACGCCTGTGCACACGAGCGCGCGTTGAAGACCCCTGAGCGCGCCCGTCCCTCCAGGAAAGCCCCGGCGCAAGCCCAAGCCAGGAATCAGGCAACAGTCTGACCCGAAACCCCGGCCTGCAAGCCGGGGAGGTTCATTGGTACTACCCGTCACGACTCAACGTTGATACCAACGGCGCCAGCTCAATGGACCCAGCCAACCCGGCCGCCAAGGTGCTGGGCCTGCGCGTCTGGCACCTGAAGGACGTCAACATCCCCTACTACGCCTTCCAGACTTCGCTGACAGGCAGCCGCGACGGCGTCGTCAACGGCGCAAAGACTTTCGCCGCCCGTTCGAAGGTGCCGAAGAATGGCCTCGTGATCTTCGACGCCAAAGCGACAACCAGCCACCTCGATCCGCTCTTCGCCGCGCCGAAGACGAACGACTTCCTGAAGAGCGTCGTGCCGTTCCTGCGTAACAAGATCAAGACTCGCTAGGCGGCCACCGGCGGTCTGCCGCCAACACTCAATCTCGCCACCGAGCCGCTGCTGTCTAACGGTTGCCGTTCCGACAGGTTCGGTACGCTCTAATTAGATGTTCCGAATCATTGCAGCCCTGCCGATCACCGCAGCCACCGTGCTGCTCGCAGCGCCTGCTGCGCTGGCCGGTACGCAGGAGCCGATCAGCGGTGAAGGAAGCTACGGACCAGCCGACGACCGAGTCATCACGATGACCGGCTTCATCGTGATCGCCTTCTTCCCGCTCTTCATTCTCGTAATGAGCCTTATCCAGTGGCGGCTTGAGAAGCGCAAGGATGCACGTAAGTTGGCGTCGAAGCGGCTTGAGAGCGCCGCCGGCGATCACTGGCGCCCCGGCTGGTAGCTGGCTCAGCCACCGTCGACCAGCGCCGCAGATAAGACCACGTCAGAGCGTCAACCCGACTAACCTTGCGCCCTGATGGCTGATAACGCAGATACGACCAACAACGGCGCAGCTCCGACGAGCTATCTGGTCACTGGAGCAACCGGCTTTATCGGCCGCAACCTGGTAGAACGGTTGCTCGCCAGCGGCGGCGAAGTCCACGCGATCGTCCGCGGCGGCTCGGGCGAGCGGCTCGAGGCGATCGCCGACCACTGGACCAACGCCGAAAATCTGCACGCCGTAAAGGGCGACCTGTTGGAGAGCGCAATGGGCGTTGACCCGCAGTGGATTGAAGCGCACCGCGGCAAGATTGATCACGTCTTCCACCTCGCGGCGATCTACGACATGACCGCATCAGAGGCTCGCAACGAGCAGCTCAACACCGGCGGCACCGCCCATCTGCTCGAACTGGTTGAGGCGCTCCAGCCGGGAACACTGCACCACGTCTCCTCGGTCGCCGTCGCCGGCTCCTATCAGGGCGTCTTCACGGAGCAGATGTTCGACGAAGGACAGCCGCTGCCCTCGCCCTATCACCGAACAAAGTTTGAGTCGGAGAAGCTCGTTCGCGAGTACAGCGCCGTGCCGTGGCGGATCTACCGACCGGCAGTCGTAATCGGCGATTCACGGACCGGCAAGATCGACAAAGTTGACGGCCCCTACTACTTCTTCAGCGCGATCCGCCGATCACGCAAGCTGTTGCCGTCCTGGCTGCCACTGATTGGCCCTGAGATCGGCGAGACCAACATCGTTCCAGTTGACTTCGTCGCCGACGCGATGGTCAGGATCGCGCAGACTGAGGGCCTCGACGGCCAGACCTTCCATCTCGCATCGCCGCAGATGATCTCCTCGGCCGAAGCACTTAACCAGTTTGCAAAGGCGGCCGGCGCGCCGCACATGATGCTGCGCCTGCCGGCGGCGCCGCTCAGCCCGCTGAGCGGCGCGACAAATTCGCTTGTTCGATCGCTGCCAGGCGTCACAACGGTCGCCGAGACGATCCTTGACGAGTTTGGCATCCCGCCGCAGGTCGTTGAGCACACCGGGTTCAGTTGCTCATTTGACACGACCGACACGGACGCTGTCCTCGCCGGCAGCGGGATTGAGGTACCGCCGCTGGCCGATTACGCGCAAGTGATCTGGGATTACTGGGAGAACCATCTTGACGCCGGCGGTTTCGCCAGCAGTTCGCTACGCGCCGCGTTGAACGGACGGACAGTGATAATCACCGGCGGCTCCAGCGGCATCGGCCGCTCCGCCGCGATTGAGATCGCGGCCGCCGGCGGCACGCCACTGCTGGTCGCACGCAACCTCGACAAGCTCGAAGCGGTCCGCGATGAGATCGAACTGGCCGGCGGCACGGCCTACTGCTACCCAGCCGACCTCTCTGATCTTGAGTCGATCGACGCGCTGGTCGCAACAATCCTCGCCGAGCACGCCGCCGTTGACATGATCGTCAACAACGCGGGCCGCTCGATCCGCCGTTCGCTCAGCCACAGCCTCGACCGCTTCCACGACTACGAGCGCACGATGCAGCTCAACTACTTCGGCGCGATCCGCCTCGTGATGGGTTTCCTGCCGCACATGCAGGAGCGCCGCTTCGGCCACATCGTCAACATCTCGTCGATCGGCGTGCAGACCAACCCGCCGCGCTTCAGCGCCTACGTCGCCTCAAAGTCGGCGCTCGACGCTTGGACGCGGGTCGTCAGCTCAGAGCTGGTCGGCGACAACATCACCTTCACGACGATCCACATGCCTTTGGTTCGCACGCCGATGATCGCCCCGACCAAGATGTACGACCACTTCCCGGCAATCTCGCCCGACGAGGCCGGATCAATGGTCTGCGACGCGCTGCGTCACAAGCCGAAGCAGATCAACACGAAGCTCGGCACGGTGGTTGAGGTTGGCTATGCGCTGGCGCCGAAGGTAATCGACCAGATTCTCAACGCCGCCTTCCGCGTCTTCCCCGAATCCGCGGCGTCCTCCGGGCAGGCCGCAGCGCCGGAGCAGAAAGCCAGCATCGAACAGTTGGCGATGGCCAACCTGATGCGCGGCGTTCACTGGTAAGGCAACGGTTTTCGCAGAGATCCTGACTTTGTGGTCAGCTGCATAGACTGGCAGGCTGTCGCCTCCGTTCCGCGTTCGAGCCGGGAGCGGAGGCGCGCGCAGGTCTTACCTCTTAACGGTCACGCGAAGGAAGGTCGCCGGGATCGAGGTTGCGGCGTCGCTCGTGTTCTGCTCGTTGAACAGCGCCTCCAGCTCGGCCTGAAGGTCGGCCTCCCGGCCGTCGGCCTCGGCCGCCGCGAACGCGTTCATGATCGGGCCGTAATAGTCGCGCCAGATGGCGAGCAGCTGCGCGGGCGTACCTGCATGGTTGAACCGGAAGGTATCTCGCTGGAAGGCGATCCGCTCTTCGGGGGTCCCGGCGGCGGCGAACCGCTCGATCACGTTCTCCTCGAGGCCCCACGTCATGGGGCTGACGAAGTCCGCCGGCGGCGGGGGCGAGTAGGAGGCACTGATTCGCAGGATCTGGGCCACGAGCGTCGCGTCGCCGGGAATCCAGTTGCCCATCACGATCCGGCCACCAGACCTCGTCACCCGGACGACCTCCTTGGCCACGTCGAACGGCCTCGGCGCGAACATAGCCCCGAAGATGCTGACGACGAGGTCGAACTGCTCGTCCTCGAGCTCGTGGAGATCGGACGCGTCACCCTCCTGGAACCGTAGATTCGCCAAGCCCAGCGCCTGCGCCCGTTCGTTGCCGGCTGCGACGAGGTTGCTGGCGATGTCGACACCAAGCACCTTGGCCCCGAGCTGCGCTAAGGGGACCGCGGTGGTGCCGTCGCCGCACCCGAGATCGAGGACCTGCATTCCGGGAGTAACGCCCAGCTCCGTCACGAACGCCTCGCCGCTCTCGCGTATGCCTGCCGCAACGCGGGTGAAGTCGCCCTTCTCCCATAGTGCCTTGTTCGCGTTCATCGGTTGTTCCTCGTTCATCGGTTGTTCCTTTCAGGGGTAGGACATCGTCTTCACTGCACGGGTATTTTCGGCCCGAGTTCTTCGCGGCGACTGCGAGCCTATCTCGAGCTGTCACGCTTCGAGAGCTGAGGCCCTCGGGTGCCGCGTCTGTCCCACCAGGCCATCGCCTCGGAGGGCAGACACAGGTTCGCCGCGGTCACGACCGCACAGGCCCCAACGAGCAGACCGCCCAAGGCTGTCGCGACCGCTGACGCGCCTGCCGACAGCAGCACTCCGACGAGCAGGAGCCACACGGTCGCGATCTTGAACGCGTGCCGACGGCGGGTCGGGTTCGGCGGCAGCGGCGGTTCACCGGTGAGGTGCCGCACGCCGTGGTTCCAGAGCTGATCGAACGGATGGCTGGCGCTGAAGCCGCCGATCGCGCCGATCAGCACGAGGGCGAAGATCAGCGCCGGCGACTGGAGCACGAGCGCCGTGACCACCAGCGTGAGGCACAGCCCTGTCGAGAAGCGCAGCCCGAGCGAAAGCTCGCGGCGCTCGGTGTCGCTGAGGCAGTACCCCTGCGTCGTCAGGTTCGAACGCATCCAGGCGCCGTCCGGTGGTCGCATCTCGTCCTCCCGCCTCGATCGTTCCGAAGTCAGCGGCGCCGCGCGAGCAGCGAGATGCTCGTGACGCCGTACTTCTCGGTGGCGTTGTCGGCCTGGTCGGAGACGAAGTGGTACTCGGGGTTCTCACGCCAGAGCTCGATCGTGAAGCCGGCCGCTTCGATCGCCGCGCGGTACCCGTCGCGCTGCATGGCCCCACCGATGCACGCGGCCCACAGCGCGGCGTCACAGGTGACGCCCTCCGGGAGTTGGACTGCGGTGACGATGTCCGAGAGCGCCAGACGACCGCCGGGGCGCAGCGCGCGAGCAGCGGCGGCGAACACGGCGGGCTTGTCGGGCGACAGGTTCACGACGCCGTTGGAGATCACGCAGTCGAACGTCGCGGCCTCGACCGGCGGCTCCTCGATGTAGCCCTGGACAAAGTCGACGTTCGTCACCCCGTCCTGCTCCGCCAGTGCGCGCGCCTTGGATAGCTGCTCGTCGGTCATGTCGACGCCGACGACGCGTTCCGCGTCGAGCGCGGCGAGGAAGCTGTCGGTGCCTGAGCCGCTGCCGAGGTCGAGGACCGCTTCGCCGGCTTGCAGCGCTGCGAGGTCGAGGAAGTAGCCGACGCCGGCGAACGAGTCGATCGCCGCCCCGGGAATCCGGTCAAGGTCGTCCGGTGGGTACCCGAGGCGCTCGGCGAGCGGCCGACCGGTCTCGAAGTGGAATTCGCGGTCGGGCTCGAGCGCGACCTCCTGGTACATCTGCTTGACGCGCTGCTCCAGTTCACTGGTGTCGAGATGGCGGGTGGTGGTGCTCATGCGGCTCTCCTCCTCTTGGGTTTTGCTGGCGTCCTCTTGGGTTTTGCTGGCGTCCTCTGCTGTGCGAGCTGCCATTCGGGCCAGCCGATGTCTAGGCGCCGGGCCGGTCGGCCCGCGGCCTGGAGCTGTCGCACGGCGTCATGCGCGTAGGCGCAGAACGGGCCGCGGCAGTAGGCGACGACCTCCTGGTCCGCTGGGAGCTCGGCGAGTCGCTGTGGGAGCTCGGCGATGGGGATCGAGCGAGCTCCGTCGATGTGGCCGGCCTCGTATTCGTGTGACGGGCGGACGTCGATCAGCACGAGGTCGCCGCGCGCGAGGCGGTCGGCGAGCTCGTCGCGGCCGAGTTCCTCGACGTCGCCGCCGAGGTACTCGCGTGCAGCCCGCTCGACCTCTGCGAGACGACGCGCGGAGACGTCCCGTAGCGCGAGCCACAGCCGCAGCGTCTCCTCGTCGGCGAGCGCGTAGCGCACGCGGGTCCCCTCACGCTCGCGCGTGACCATCCCGGCCGCGTACAGCGTCTGGAGGTGCTGCGACGTGTTCGCCGTCGACTGGCCGCTCGCATCGCCGAGCTCGTCGACCGTTCGTGGCCCCTGAGCCAGGAGGTCGAGCAGCTCGAGCCGGACGGTGCTGGCAAAGGCCTTGCCCATGACAGCGATCGCTTCGAACAGTGCATCCTTGGCCTGTCGCTGACCTTCCATGGTTGACATTCTATAGATCGCTTGATAACTTGTCAAGAGAATTCGTTTCAACTCGATCAGGAGGCACCGTGTACTTCCGCCAGCTCCTCAACGACGACACCGCCTGCGCCTCCTACCTGTTCGGCTGCAGGAGCGCCGGCGCGTTCGCGGTCGTCGATCCGCACGTCGAATTCGTCGATGCGTACATCGCCGCCGCTGAGCGCGAGGGGTCGTCGATCGTCGCGGTCCTCGACACGCACCTGCAGGCCGATCACGTCTCCGGGCTCCCGGCACTCGTCGATCGGACGGGCGCGACGGCGTACCTCCCCGAGGGGACGGGCGTCGAGTTCGAGCACCACGCGCTCACCGACGGCGAGGTCGTGAAGCTCGGGAACGTCGACCTGCAGGCGATCAGCACGCCCGGCCATGCACTCGCCCACGCCGCGTACCTCGTCACCGATCACACCCGCAGCGATGAGCCGTGGCTCGTCCTGACCGGCGACGCGCTGCTCGTCGGAGACGCGGGGCGCCCGGACCTGCATGCACACGGCGAGCACACGGTCGAGGGAATGGCGCGCACGCTGTACCGGTCGCTCACCGAGAAGCTCTTGTCGCTGCCTGACGACGTCGTGCTGTACCCCTCCCACTACTCCGGATCGGTCTGCGGCCGCGGGCTGTCGGCCAACCCGATCTCGACGGTCGGGTTCGAGCGCCGCCACAACAGCGCGCTGCAGTTCGAGACCGAGGACGCGTTCGTCGCGGCGCTCGTGCAGGACATCCCGCCGCGGCCCGCAATGCAGGAGCAGATCATCGCCGCCAACCGCGCCGGGGGGCCGCTGATCGACGCGCGATGACCGGCCCGACGATCCGGCTGGGGTTGCGTGAGAACGCCGCCCAGTTCGCGCTACTCGTGCTCGTCAACCTGTTCGTTGGCGCGATGGTGGGCCTCGAACGCTCGACCCTCCCGCTGATCGGCCGCTCGGACTTCGGACTCGGTTCGAGCGCGGCGATCCTGTCGTTCATCGTCGCCTTCGGGGTGGCCAAGTCACTCACGAACCTCGGCGCCGGAGCCTTCGCGGCTCGCATCGGGCGGCGGCGCCTGCTGATCATCGGCTGGGCGTTCGCCCTGCCGGTCCCGCTGCTGATCGCGGTTGCTCCGACGTGGGGCTTCATCGTCGCCGCCAACGTGCTGCTCGGCATCAACCAGGGCCTCGCCTGGTCGATGACCGTCGTGATGAAAATCGACCTCGTCGGCCCACAGCGGCGGGGCTTCGCGCTCGGCCTCAACGAAGCCGCTGGCTACGGCGGCGTCGCGCTCGCGGCCGTGGCCGCCGGTGTCCTGGCGGCGCACTTCGCACCGCGCGACGTGCTGGTGATCGGCGGCGCGCTGGTGGCCGTCGTCGCGTTCGTGGTGTCGCTGCTGTTCGTGCGCGACACCGCCGCGCACGTCGCCCTCGAGCAGGCTGCTCACCACAGCGGCGCTGACGCCCAGGTGCCGAGGATGCGCGACGCGTTCCCGGCGGCCACCTACCGCGACCGTGGACTGCGGTCCTGCTCACAGGCGGGCCTCGTCAACAACCTCAACGACGCCCTAGCCTGGGGCCTCGTGCCGTTGTACCTGGCCGCGCACGGCGCCGGCCCCGGCTCAATCGGTCTCGTCGCTGGCATCTACCCGGGCGTGTGGGGTCTCGGCCAGATCTGGACCGGGCACTGGTCGGACCGGATCGGACGAAAGCCACTGATCGTCGCCGGCATGCTCGTCCAATCCGCCGCGCTCGTGCTGCTCATCAGCTCGAACGGCAGAGTCGCCGTCGCCGCAGTCGCCGCCGTCGGGCTGGGAGTCGGAACCGCGATGGTCTACCCGACCTTGATCGCGGCGATCGCCGACCGCGCCTCGCCGATCGCGCGAGCGCCGATGATCGGCGTCTATCGGTTCTGGCGCGACAGCGGCTACTGGGTCGGCGCACTGATCGCGGGGTTTGCGGCCGACCTGCTGGGGTACGCGGGCGCGATCGCGATCGTGGCGGGGCTCACGGCCGCGTCGGGGCTGTGGGTGGCGGTCGACATGCCGCACCGACACCGTGGCAATGGCACCGCGAGCCCGGGCCGGACCTGAGCCAACAGTCCAAGTCGAGGCGCCTCGATGGCGTGGCCTGCGCTCGGAGCCGCTCAGTAGCCGCCGGCAACACCGTCGCCGCTACGGAGACGCTGGGCGACCGTGGCGGCTGAGTCGGTGCCGTTGACGCGGATCCGTGGCAGCGCGTAGGGATCGTCGCTCTTCGACGCAATCCCCGGGGCGACGGTTGTCGCCGCCTTGTAGCCGGCCGCCGCTACGGCAGCGCGCACGCGGGCATCGTTCATCCCCGACGGGTAGCAGAAGAAGTCGACCGGGATGCTGAACTTCTCCTGCAGCAGCTTGCGTGAGTCGACCAGTTCGGTGCGGAGCGTGGCGTCATCGACGGTCGTCAGGTCGGGGTGGTTAAGCGTGTGCGAGCCGATCTCCCAGCCGGCAGCGATAAGCGCCTTGACCTGACGGATCGTAAGGTCACCGGGGCCGATGTTCTTTCCTTCAAGATTGAGCACTCCAGGCCAGCCGACTGCCCGCAGGATCGGCAAGGCGCTGACGTAGTGGCTGAGGTACCCATCATCAAAGCTGACGACGACAGGCTTCTTCGGCAGCCCCGGGCCGCCGTGCCAAGCCTTCCATACCTGACCCAACGTGACGCCGGAGTAGCCCTTCGACTTCAGCAGCTCAACTGTCGCCTTGAACGTCTGCGGCGGCGTCCATAGTGCGGCCAGCGGTGTGCTGGCCGACGGCGCCTTGATCACGTGATACATCAGAATCGGGACCGGACCGCGGTAGCTGCCGGTCGCCGGCGGCGGCGCAGTCGTTGCGGGCGCGGTATCGCCCTGCGTCCGCGCGACCGGCGCGGCGAGCGTTTTCGGCATCGACGAGCTCGTCGCGCCTGACTTCAGCGGACCGGTAACGAGGACCAATGCGACAGCAGCGACAACAAGCGCCGCGACGATTACCGTCAGCCAACGTCGGCGAACAGCCGCCCGATCGCCGCTCACAGGCGGAATACCGAAACGAGTCGCTTCTCGTGCTCGCCTTCGATCCGCGCGACGACCTCGATGTGCTCCTGCAATGGCGTGCCGCGAAGCTTCGTGCCAAGCCCCTCATCGACCTGGAAGATGCCGGCGCTGTTGCTCATCTCAATCTCAACCCGCACCGCCGTGTCACGCCCGGGGCTGATCTTGACATCCTCGACCGCGTAGGCGGATAGCGAGTGAATGTTTGTTTCGCCCGCCTCAAACGGCAGCCGGGCACGGCCCTTCGCCATGTCAAGCGCGTCGGCAACGCGGACGATCGCCGCCTCGATTGTTGCCGGCTGTCCTTTCGAGCGGTGCGAGATGATCGCGTGCATTGCTTCGCTGGCGATAACTGAGCGCACCGGCTCGTCGTAAATCCCCTCAAGCAGCTCGGGCAGCAGGTCGGCGGCGAGAAACAGCGAGTAGGTCTCATGGTCGGCGCGGTTGATCGAAAGTCCAAGGTCATGCAGCAGCGCTCCGGCAGCGATCACTACTTCGCCGTCCCGCTCCGTCAGCCCATGCTCGGCAACGATTCCGGTCTCAATGCCGCGCTTGGCGAGCAGCCGTGTTAGGCGCAGCGCGATATTCGTGACGATCTGGATGTGCACCCAGGAGTGGTCGGACATTCCCAGCCGGTTGGCGTTAAGCCCGGCCATGTACCAGATGCCCTTAGCCCGGTCGCTGGCGTTGACCGCCGCGATCAGTTGCGCCAGCTTGCGGTTACCGCGGGTCGGAACACTGATCTCGGCTTCCAGAATCCGCTCGCGCAGCGTGCCTTCGGCGTCGTCGTCGGCCACAGCAGCTAGGGATCGATGTCGGAGCCGCGCGCGGCCGCGAGTGCCAGCAGCTCACGCTGGGCGCTGCGCGGCTTATCGCCAGGGCCGGCGACGACCGCTTGCCACTTGCCGTCGCTGTTCAGTTGCCAGGCGTTGACGTTGTCGAGCAGGCAGCGCTCCAGTGTGTCGAGCACCTCGGCCCGGCAGGTTGGGTCGTGAACCGGCGTCAGCAGCTCAACGCGATTATCAAGGTTACGCGGCATCAGGTCGGCCGAACCG
Source organism: Solirubrobacteraceae bacterium (assembly GCA_039744215.1). Lineage (GTDB taxonomy): Bacteria > Actinomycetota > Thermoleophilia > Solirubrobacterales > Solirubrobacteraceae > F1-60-MAGs163. The sequence continues at coordinate 23,447 of JBCJTT010000005.1, read as the reverse complement.
ATGTAAACCTCGACCTCGTCGCCGTACTCGAAGCTGTAGACCCGTGAATGCTCAAGGAACCTGCCGACGACGGAGACAACGCGGATGTTCTCCGACATCCCGGCGACACCGGGGATCAGGCAGCAGATGCCGCGAACGTTCAGCTCAATCGTCACGCCGGCCTGTGATGCGCGGTAGAGCGCCTCAATCACCTGCGGGTGGACCAGTGCGTTCATCTTCATCCGGATACGCGCATGGAGCCCTTCGGCCTTGGCGCTGATAACGCGCTCAATCCGCTGAAGAATCCCTTCGAGCATGAAGCGCGGTGCCGCCAGTACCTCGCGGTAATCATCGGGGCGACCGTAGCCGGTAAGGAAGTTGAACATCTCGGCGACGTCCTCGCCGATCTTTTCATCGCAGGTAAAGAGGCCGAAGTCCGTGTACAGGCGGGCCGTAGTTGGGTGGTAGTTGCCGGTGCCGACGTGAACGTAACGGCGCACGCCGTCGCCTTCGCGGCGGACGATCAGCACGCACTTGGCGTGGATCTTGATCCCTGGCATGCCGTAGACAACGTGCACGCCGGCGCGTTCCAGCTTGCGCGCCCAAGAGATGTTGGCTGCCTCATCGAAGCGTGCCTTCAGCTCCACCAGGCAGACCGCCTGCTTGCCCTTCTGCGTCGCCCGGATCAGCGATGGAACGAGCGGCGAATCGTCGGATGTGCGGTAGACGGTCTGTTTGATCGCCAACACGTCGGGGTCCTCAACTGCCTCCTCGACGAACCGCTCGACCGAAGTTGAAAACGAATCGTAGGGATGATGAACGAGCAGGTCGCGTTCGCGGATTACGGAGAAGATCGAGCGCTCCTCTGCCTCCGCTTCAGCCAGCCGCGGCTGCGTGACCGGCGTCCACGGCTCGTCGCGCAGATCAGCGTGACCGGGCAGCTTCACTAGCTGCCACAGGTCGGTCATGTCGAGCAGGCCAGGCACCGAGTAGATCTGGCGCTCATCGACCAGCAGTGCCTCCACCAGCTGCTCACGGATCACCGCACTTACGCCGGACTCAACTTCGAGCCGTACAACCTCGCCGAACGGGCGCTGGCGCAGCTCGGCCTCGATCGCCTTCAGCAGATCGTCGGCCTCGTCTGAGATGTCGAAGTCGGCATCGCGCGTAACGCGGAAGCAGGCGTGGTCAACGATTTCCATCTCCGGGAACAGCTCCTGCAGATTGGCGGCGATCAACTCTTCGAGCAGAACGAAGCGGCTCTCGCCATCACGGATCTGGAAGAAGCGCGGGATCAGCCCCTTCGGAACCTTGACGCGGGCAAAGACCATCTGGTCGGTCTGCGGATCGCGGACCAGCACGGCAAGGCTGAGCGAAAGGTTGGAGATGTACGGGAATGGCCGGCCAAGGCCGACAGCGAGCGGCGTCAGCACAGGCAGCACCTGACGTTTGAAGCTCTCGGCCAGCTCGGCCCGTTCGCTGTCGGAGACTGAATCGAGCGCGATGACCTCAATCCCCTGCGCCGCCAACTCAGGCAGCAGCGTCTCGCTGACGAGCCTCGCCTGCCGCTCAACCTGCGGGACGAGTTCAAGGTGTAGTTCGTCGATTGTCTGTGATGGCGTGTAACCGCCGCGGACGCGGTCGATCCCAGCGTCAACCTGATCGAGCAGGCCGGCGACGCGGATCATGAAAAACTCGTCGAGGTTCGACGAGTAGATTGCCGAAAACTTGACGCGCTCCAGCAGCGGCTGGTCGGAGCGCTCCGACAGCTGCAGCACACGGTCGTTGAAATCGGCCCATGAAAGTTCGCGATTCAGCGATACGGATCGGTCAGCGAGGTCGAGTGACTCGCGTGGCGCGGGGAACGGGTCCTCGGCCGTCGGCCGGGCATCAAACGGTGCTTCCAAGCCCAGCGCGTGACTGCTCGCCTCGATCTCGCGTGGGTTGGTTTCGGTATCGCTCATTGGTCTGCGGCCACGGCCTGCGCGCCATCGGCAGGTCGTTCGGCTATCGCATACTCTAGGCGCGCCCGCATCGCCGAGCGTTCGATGTCCTGCCAGATATCGGTGAAGCGCCGAAAGAGCAGTGCGCGGCGCACCGCCAAGTACTGCTCAAGTGCCGCCAGCCCGGCCCAGTCCTCACTGTGCGGCAGCCCCGACGCCAGCGTCGGATCAAGGTCAACCGCCTCGCCAGCCCGCCGGCTCAACTCAGCTGTGGCTTCAGCACTGAGGCCGCTGGCCATCTTCTGCAGCCGTGGCAGCTGGATGTCGCAGTCGTGGACCTCGCCCAGCAGGTCCTGCAGCTCCCGCACCCGCTTGCTTGCCGTCAGCGCGTAGGGGCCAAAGCAGTCCTTTGCCGTCACTTCAAGCACGTAGCGCAGCCGCTTGGCGGCGATCCGCATCGCGTGCAGCTTTTTCACGGCCTTCGGGTCGAGCACCGCTGGCACAAAGTCGTAGAGCTCATCGAGCCGAACTTGAACGACGCGCTGGGCGTTGTCGGCCAGCGTGCCGTCGGGGTCGATATGTTTGACCTTGCGCGCTTTCATCGCCGCCTCAGCCAGCCGCCGCGGGCCGGTTGCTCGGGATCATCGGGCTGCACCGCTGCCGGATCGCCGATCGGCCCGGCGGCCGGTTCGGCCACCGTCTCCGGCTCCGCTGCGGGCGGCTCGATCAACCCGGCCAGTCGCTCGCGCAGTCCGTCCTGCTCAATCTGCGCAAGGATCGCCTCAAGCTCCGTGTTGGCCTGCTGCTGCTGCTCGCGCGTGCGCTCGATAAAGCGCTCAATCCCCGGCCTTTCAGAATCAGTTGCGCCGGCAGCAAACTGCGTCAACGCGAGGATCTCAACGTCAGGGTCGCGCCGCTGCCCAAGCGCATCAGCCAGGTCGCATACTTGGCCGAGCACCGGGCGCAGCTGCTCGCGGTCAAGGCACGGCTCGTAGAACTCAAGCACCGCCCGCAGGCGGCGCGTCGCGACCCGCATCGCGTGGACAGCTTCGATCTTGCCAACGTCAAGAACGCCGGCTGCGTGTTCGAACAGCTCAGCGCTACGGACCTCGATAGTTCGCACGGCGGCCTCTGAATAACTCAGCTCGGCGCTTAATCCGGGTATTGGGCGGGCCTTAGCCATTGCGTCAGTATCGCGCCCCGGCAGCCGATCTGCGTCGCCGATAACGATCTTTCAGCAACCGCCTGCGATCATGGCGCCGTGCCAACCGTGCAGCCCGCAATAGTCGTCAACGATCTGAGCAAGCTCTACGGCGAGCATCAGGCCGTCGCCGGGGTCAGCTTTGAGGTCGCCGCAGGTGAGGTATTTGGCTTGCTGGGCCCAAACGGCGCCGGCAAAACGACAACAGTTGAGATCCTCGAGGGCCACCGCGAGCGCAGCGCCGGCAGCGTCGCGGTACTCGGCTTTGACCCTCAGCAGCGGCCGCGGGCGCTACGCGAGCGGGTCGGCATCGTCCTGCAGAGCTGCGGCATGTACCGCCACGTCCGCGTGCGCGAGGCGGTAGCCCACTGGGCCGGCCTATACCCCCATCCCCGCGACGTGGACGAGGTTCTGGGAATCGTCGGGCTTGACCAGCCGGCGCAGGCAAATGCCTTGGTTCGCACGCTCTCAGGCGGCCAGCAGCGCAGGCTTGATCTGGCACTGGCGCTGATCGGCGACCCCGATCTGATCTTCCTTGACGAGCCGACGACAGGTTTTGATCCAGCCGCCCGCCGCGCCGCCTGGACAACAATCGAGCGGCTTAAAGAACTCGGCAAAACGGTCCTGCTGACAACCCATTACCTCGACGAGGCGCAGGAGCTCTGCGACCGCGTGGCGATCATTAAGAACGGCCGGATCCTTGCCGAAGGGCCGCCGGCGACGCTCAGCGAAGCCTCAGCTCGTTACCGCGTCAGCTGGCGCGACCAGCAGGGAGAGCTGCTCAGCCGTGAGGTCGACGATCCGACTGAGCTGCTGCACCAGCTGACCGGCGACGCACTGGCGCGCGGCGAAACGCTAACCGACTGCTCTGTCGTGCGGCCTTCGCTTGAGGATGTCTACCTCGAACTGACCGCCGACCAGAGCAGCGAGGTACCGCAGTGAGCACCGCGACGCTGGCCTGGCGCCAGTACCGGCTGGAGCGCAAGATGTTCTGGCGCAACCCGACCGCTGCCTTCTTCAGCTTCGTGCTGCCGCTGATCTTCCTCTTTCTCTTCGGGGCGGTCTTCAGTGGCAACCAGGCAAGCCTCAACGTGCTGGTGCCGGGAATCGCTGGCCTTAGCGTGATGGCTACGACCTTCAACGCGCTAGCGACGCAGATGACCTTCCTGCGTGAGCAGGGTGTGCTGAAGCGGATCCGCGGCACGCCGCTGCCTGGAAACGCCTACCTCAGCGGCATCATCGGCAACGCCGCGACCAACGCCGTCGTCCAGATCCTGATCATCATCGTCGCCGGCAAGCTGTTCTTCGGCCTCGGCTGGCCAAAAGACTGGGCGGAGCTTGCGATCTTCACAGTACTCGGCGTCATCTGCTTCGCGGCGATGGGGGTCGCCTTCTCCCACGTGATCCCGAACTTCGAAGCGGCTCCGGCCTACACCAACCTCGTCTTCCTGCCGATGATCTTCATCTCCGGCGTCTTCTACGACGTTGACAACGTGCCGACCTTCCTGCGCAACATCGCTGAGGCATTGCCGCTGGTCCATGTGATCAACGGCATCAGCGCCGCGCTGGTCACCGGCGCGCCGCTCAGCGACCACCTTTCCGATCTTGGCGTGGTTGCGATCTGGACGCTGGCCTGCGTGATCTTCGCGGTACGCGGCTTCAGCTGGAACGCGCGCGACTAAGCGGCCAGCAGGAAGGCCGCGGGCGGACTGCCTTCCACTTTCAGCTCGATCGCAGCTTGATCGCTGCCCAGCCAGTCGTCACGCAGCAGGCCGAAGATGTTGACGTCGAGGAAGTTCTGATCGTGGCGGTGCCACTGGCGCAGCACGCCTTCGCGGCGGTAGCCGACGGCCTCCAGGGCGCTCGTTGAGCGCTCGTTCTCGGGGTTTGAGTAGGAGCTGATCCGGTTGAGCCCAAGCAGCTCAAAGCCAAGTTTCGCGATCAACGCCTTTGATTCACGGTTGACCTGTGTGCCTTGAAACTCGACGCCAAGCCAGGTGCCGACGACGGCGCGCCTGTCGCGGCGGCTGAACTCGCTTAGGCCGGTGATTCCGGCAGGGCCGCGCTCGCCGTCGATGATCAGCAGATCGAGCCGCTCGCCGCTCTCGCGTTGAGCGGCGCAGCGCTCAATGTAGGCGAGTGGCTGCTCAATCGCTGTGTACGGACCCCACGAGAACCAGCGCGTCACCTCGGCCTCGCCGCCCAGCGCCAGCAGCGCCTCGCCGTCGTCCGGCTCGGGCGGGCGCAGCGTCAACGTTGGTCCTGTCAGTGAGAATCCCACCGCTACAGGTTCGCAGGCCGACCCGCGGCACGTCCACTGGTAGCGTCGGACCGGTGGAAGAGCCCGCGCCCCCCGCGATCGAGACCGTCTCAACAGTCGGCGAACTTGACTTCGCCGTCGTAACGCTGCGCGAGTTCCTGCACCGTTCCAACGCCTACCGCGCCGTCGCAATCGTTGAGCGCGAGCCTGGGATCGGCCCGGCGGAGGTCGATTGCGAGCGCTTTCGCGCGATCGAAGTAAACCTCGGCGACCGCGTCGTGCTGCTCGACCACGACGTCGATCTGGCAGTTCAGCCGCCGCCGCTGCCGACAATCAAACCGCTGCCGGCCTTCCAGGTCAACGCTGTACTGGGCGAAGTGACCGGAACGATCGGCGGCCTTAAGCACCTCGTCGATGGCGTTAGCGCGCTGGCCGCAGCGCTCGGTGGCCGCAACGTAGCGATGGCGCTGTTCGAGAGTGATGACCCCGACAGCCCACTGACAATCACGGCGCGCGCCGATGGCAGCGAAGCGCCGATCATCACGATCGCTGACGAAAGCTTCACGCTGCCCGCAGCTCCCCCAGCATAAGCTCCAGCGATGCGCCTGGCCCGAGCACTCTGCGGTCCGTTTTTCGTCTTTGCCGGAGCGATGCACTTCGTGCGTCCTGGCTTCTACCGGCCGATAATGCCGGAAGCATTGCCGGCTCACGACGGGCTGATCTACGCCAGCGGCGCCGCTGAGATCGCCGCCGGCCTGGCATTGATCTGCCCTGACGGCCGCGTGCGGCGCGGCGGCGGCCTGCTGGCAATCCTTACGCTGATCGGCGTCTTCCCGGCCAACCTCAACATGGCGCTCAACGCCGACCGCTTTCCTGACCTTCCGCGCCCGGCGCTCTGGGCGCGGCTTCCTTTCCAACTGGTCTTCGTCGCCTGGGTACTGGCGGCGATGAAGCCAGCGCAGCGCGGCTAATCCAACGCCAGCCTGTCGCCGGGCGCGAGGATCTTCACTTCGCTGCCGGGAGCCAGATCGGCGGCGTAGCGTTTAAAGAGGTGTGGCGGATCGCTCAATGCTTTCGAACGAAGCCGTTCCAAGCCGAATGGGTAGAGCGTTCCCCAGTGGATCGGTACGGCTGATTGCGCTCCGAGCAGCCGCAGCGCCTCGGCCGCGGCCCGCGGGTCAAGGTGGCCGCTGCCGAGCGTCGGACCCCAGCCCCAAACCGGCAGCAGCGCCAGATCGAGCCGCGGCTGCCCAATCTGCTCCATCGCATCAAAGATGTCGGTGTCGCCGGCAAAGTAGATCCGGCGGCTGGCCTCGGTGACGTAGCCGACCGGTTGTGCCTGATGGCCGCCAGCTTGACCGCGGCCGGGCCGGGCCGGGTGGTGGTCGGCGTGGACGACAGCCAAAGAGAGCCCGCCGACCGTCAGTCGGTCGCCGTCACGCACCTCGTCAACGCTGCTGAAGCCGAGGCCGCGCGTCAGCGCGCCGCCGCCGACCGGAACGATCATCCGGGTCGAGCGGTCGAGCAGCTCCAGTGAGCGACGGTCGAAGTGATCGTGGTGGAGGTGTGAGATCAAAACCGCATCGAGCCGGCTGTGCAAGACGGCCGCTACCGGCGCGCCGTGACGGCGCAGGTGGCCAATACGGCCGCGCAGCACCGGATCGGTAAGCAGCCGCACGCCGCTGTCCTCGATCAACACGGTTGAGTGACCGATGAAACTGACGGCGGCGTCGCTCAGCACGTCAGCTTGCGCAGCGCGGCGCGGTATTTGCGCATCGAGCTGGTAGGAAAGTCGTCGTGCGTCTGGCCGCGCAGGCGGCCGATCCGTTCACGGTGGTAGGGCGACTTAAGACTCTCGTTGTGGCCGATCACGTTGTTGACGGAGATCCCTTCGCGGCATCGCAGCCAGTTTGTCAGCCGCAGCGAGGCGGCCAGCACCTTGCGGCGCCCAAGCACGTCGTTCGGTTTGAAGCCAACGTGCTCGATCCCGATTGCCGTCCAGTTAAGTCCGACCGTGTGGCGGCACATCAGGCTGATCGGCACCAGCTGATGGATCTTGCCGTTCTGATCGATGATGAAGTGCGAACAGACACCCGGCAGCTCGTTTAGCTCGTTGTCGGCGACGTCCTGAGCAAACATTCTCCAGATCGGGCTGTAGGTCGATGATTCAGTCAGGTGCTCGACGATCACCTTTGGGTCGTGCAGCCCGAAGCGGCTAAGGCCGTAGTGCCGCAGCGAATAGGACCGCATCTCGGCCTTTCGCTTCGCCGGGTAGGGAATTGGGTTCCAGGCGATCGTCGGCCGCTGCGCAGCGGCTCCGTCGACGGTGAGTGCGAGAACGAAGCTGGCGATTGCGGTTGCGAACACGTCGAACACGATACGCGCCGATGACGCGAGTGGTAGCTTTCGCGAGTCGTCGGCGGTTGGCGCCGACCATCACTGGGGAGTGACGATGATCAAACAGCGTCTCTCAATTGCCACGATCGTGATCGGTGCCGCTCTGCTGATCCCGGCAGCAAGCGCCGGCGCTGCCGGCTGCGATCCACTCGACTCCCGCCAGTGTCTGCTCCCGTTCCCAAGCAACTTCAACACGGCGGCGCAGAAGGGTTCCGACACCGGCCTGCGTTTGAACTTCAGCGCCAACCAGTTCCCCAAGAATGTCAACGGCGTCCCCGGCTTTCCGCCCGAGCTGAACCGCAACGACGGCTTCAGCCCCGGCAGCGCGCTGCTGACCTACGTCCCCGCTCTTGATCTAGTAAGGAGCGGCGCCGCGCCGATCACCGACATCGCCCAGTACGCGCAGGCCAATGCGCCGATCATCGTGATCGACGCCGCAACCGGCAAACGTCAGCCGATCTGGGCCGAGCTGGACACCCACGCTGACGCAATCTCCGAGCCCAACAGCCAGATGCTGATGATCCACCCAGCGAAGAACTGGCTCGAGGGCCACCGTTATATCGTCGCGCTGCGTAACCTAAAGAACAGCTCCGGAGCGACAATCAAGCCGGCCGCCGCCTTCTCCTCGCTGCGCAACGGCAAGCCAATCGCCTCGGTCAAGTCGCGCCGCCGCAGCTACGACGCGATCTTCAAGACGCTCGGCAAGGCGAAAGTCACGCGCTCGTCGCTCTACCTGACGTGGGACTTCACGATCGCCAGCGAGCGCAACCTGTCGGAGCGCGCGCTGTCAATGCGAAATAGCACATTCGGCGCGCTCGGCGACAAAAACCTTAGCGACCGCAAGGTCGCTGGCAAGGCGCCTGCCTTCACGGTCACGAAGACGACCGACTACACCCAGGCTCAGAGCTCGCGGATCGCGCGCCAGGTCGAAGGCACCGTCACGGTTCGATGCTTCCTTTCGAAGAACTGCGTCACCGGCGGCACAATGTCCTACAAGGCCGCGGCCAAGAACAGATTCACTTCGATCCCGCGCCAGCAGGGGACGATGCAGGCCTACTTCGTCTGCCGAATCCCGCGCTCGGCGCTGACATCGCCGGCGCGGCCGTCGCTCTACGGCCACGGGCTGCTCGGCAGCGCCAATGAGATCGATGCTGGCAACGTTGACGACATGGCCAGCGAGCACAACATGATGTTCTGTGCCACGCCAGAGATTGGCATGGCCGCGGATGACATTCCCAACGCGATCGCCCTGCTCCGCGACATGTCGCACTTCTCGTCGATGGCCGACCGGCTGCAACAGGGACTGCTGAACGGGCTGGTGCTCGGCCGGCTGATGATCCACCCGGACGGGCTGACGAAGAACGCCAACTTCAAGAACGGCGCCGACGCTTCGACGATCAACACCGCCAATCTCTATTACGACAGCAACAGTCAGGGCGCCATACTAGGCGGCGCGCTTACAGCGCTTTCGCCCGACTTCACGCGCGCCGTGCTCGGCGTCGGAGGAATGAACTTCAGTCTGCTGCTGTCGCGTAGCATCGATTTCGACATCTACGAGCTGATCTTCAAGCCGGCCTACAAGAGCCGACTCGACCGGATGATCCTGATCTCGGCGATCCAAAACCTTTGGGACCGCGGCGAGACAAACGGCTACGCGCAGCACGTCACGACCAAGCCGCTGCCTAGCACGCCAAAGCATCAGGTTCTGCTGCATGTCGCGCTTGGCGACCATCAGGTCGCGCAGGTCTCGGCCGAGGTCGAGGCGCGAACAATCGGCCTCGCCGGCCGCCGCCCGGTCTACGACGCCGGTCGCTCGGAAGACAAGACGCCGCTCTGGAACATCCCGGTGCTCAATCACACCAGCGCTGGCGCTTCAGGGCTTGTGATCTGGGACAGCGGCCCCTGCCGGATCAGCGGCATCTTCACCGCCTGCTTGGAAACCGACGTCTTCAACCCGCTCGGCGGTCAAGGCACCCCGGTCGCACCGACCGCTGACGTGCCGCCGCGGCTGGGCCGCGACCCACACAGCGCGCCCCGATCAACGCCCGCTGCGCGCCAGCAGAAGTCCGACTTCCTTTCGCCGGGCGGCAAGATCACCAACGTCTGCCCCGCCGCCCGCGCCTGCCGCAGCGCCGGCTGGGCTTACTAGCGGCGCCGTCAGCTAGTTGCGTCGGCGGCAGCTACGATGCCGTGCTCGGCGTCCCAGGCCCGATCCGGCGGGGAAGCGGTGGCATCGGCGCGGCGCGGCTATTACGCTTTACCAATGATTCGCCCCTTGCTTGCCGCCGTTGGCGCGCTGATCTGCTGCGCCGCAGCCCCAGCCAGCGCAGCGGCAGCCGTCAAGCCGTGCCCGCCGAGCGGCGCCTCCTGCAGCCTCGCTGCGGTCGCCCGGCAGACCGGGATCTTTGTCGGCAGCTCACTCTCCAACCAGATGACGGCGACCGAACTGGCCGATATCAAGGCCAACTTCAATGCTGTCACCAGCGCGAACGCCTTCAAGTGGTCAGAGATGTCGAAGCGCGCCGATGCGCTTGACTTTGCGACGACCGACCGGATTGTCGCCTGGTCAGCGCGGAATAAGCTTCGGCTGCGAGCCCATAACCTGCTGTGGCACCGAATGCAGCTGCCGAGCTGGCTGGCCAGCGATTTGGCTGCCTCGCCCGATCCGGCTAAACGGTTGCGCACGCTGATCGCCGCACGGATCGCAAAGGTCGTCGGCCGCTACCGCGGCAAGGTCGCGATCTGGGACGTAATCAACGAGCCGCTGGCGCTGTTTGGCGCCGGTTACGACATCCAATCCTCGGCGCTGACCGACAAGAACATCTTCTACACAACGCTCGGCGAACGCTACATCGCCAACGCATTCCGCCAGGCTCACAAGGCCGACCCGAAGGCCAAGCTGTTCCTCAACGAGCTGCTCTGGGATGTGCGAATCGGCGACGCCAAGTCCGACTCCTTGCTGGCACTGATCGGCCGGCTGAAGAAGGCCGGCGTGCCGATCGATGGCGTTGGCATTCAGGCCCACGCAATGCTCGGCGTCAGTAGCCCATGGTTTCCGTCTAACACGGCATCGCTGAAGCGCTATATCGATGCGCTCGGCAAGCTCGGCGTCAAAGCTGAGATCACCGAGCTCGACGTGCGCCTGCCACTACTCGCCAGCGAGCCGGACCCGCTGGCCGCGCAGGCCGCGGTCTACCGCCGTGTCGCCAGCGCCTGCGCTCAGGCCAAGGCCTGCAGCGGCCTGACTGTCTGGGGCCAGCGCGACTCCGACAGCTGGCTCGACAGTTACTCGCTAACCAGCGCCACGGCGCCGAACAATCCGCTGCTGCTAAACGCCTCCGGCCAGCGCAAGCCGGCCTACCGCGCCGTCGCTGCCGGCCTGCTTGAGCGCCGCCATTAGCTGTCGTCGGGTCGGCTCCACGGCATCTTGCCGCGTCCCATCCGCGCCATCAGTGTCCTGAAACCCCACCACTGATAAAGGATGATCACCGGGATCATCACGACCATCGCAACGGTCATCACGACCAGCGTGTAGTGGGACGACTGGGCGTTGGCGATCGTCACCGAATCACCGAGCGACAGGGTCGAGACGATAATCCGCGGGAAGAGGCCGATGAAGAGCGTTGCGACCCAGGCGATAACGGTCGCGATCGTGCAGAGGAATGCCCGCTCAAAGCGACCCTTCTGCGCCAGCACGATTGCCGTGATCAGCGCCACCAGGCCGATCACGGCGGGGATTGCGACCGGCAAAACGGAGCGGGCGTTGACCGAGTGTGCGACCAGCGGCGTCGCGATGAAAAAGCCGCCAACCAGCAGCAGCGCCGGCAGCATCAGGTTTGGTAGCAGATGGCGGTAGTCGAGCTGGACGATTCGCTCGCGGAGTCGCGCGCCAAGCTCGCCGTCTAGGCGCAGTGCGAGGAACAGCGCGCCGTGGAAGGCGAAGAGCGCCGCCAGCGACAGTGCACCAAGCACCGTGTACGGCGTGATGAAGTCAAGAATGTTGCCGAAGTAGCGCATCTCGCCGACCTTGCCTGAGCCGGCGACGGGAAGGCCGGCCAGCAGCGCCGCCAGCACCAGCCCCCAGAGCAGCGGCGCGACGATGCTTGCGCCGATGTTGACCTTCGACCAGAACGGCCGCCAGCGCGGATCAACCCGTCCACGCCACTCGAACGAGATGACGCGCAGCAGCAGCGCGATGATCAGCACGACGAGGCCAAGGTAGGCGCCTTCCAGCCATGTTCCGTACCAAGCTGGGAACGAGGCAAAGGTCAGTCCGCCGACGACCAGCAGCCAGACCTCGTTGGCGTCCCAGACAGGGGCGATCGTCTCGATCATCTCGCTGCGCTCGTCCTCGCCGCGCGCCACGATCCCCATCATCATGCCGACGCCAAAGTCAAAGCCCTCAAGCACTAGATAGGTCGACCAAAAACCGCCGATTACGAAGAACCAAAGTTCAGCAAGGCTCACGTTAGTACCCCGGCACAATCTCGGCTTCGTTGGCGGCCGCAGCGTCAGCTGCGGGCGGATCAAGGATCGCGTATCGCCGCATCAGGATAAAAGCCGTCACACCGAGCCCTGCGTAGAGCAGCATGAAGGCCGTCAGGCTGGCGATGATCTCGCCGGCGCTAACCGACGGGGAAAGGCCGTCGACGGTCTTCATTATCCCGTAGGCGACCCACGGTTGGCGCCCCGATTCGGTGAACACCCAGCCAATCAGCGAGGTAACGAACGGCAATGCAATCGCGCCGACCGCAAGCTTCAGGAACCAGCGTTTCGTCTCCAGCGTGCCGCGCCAGTAGAGGAAGCCGCCGAGCAGCGCGATCATCAACGACAGCGAGCCGATGTAGGCCATGCCGCGCATTGACCAGTAGACGAGCTTGATGTCAGGTACGTAGTTGCCCGGCCCGTACTTGGCGCTCGCCTGCGCCTGAATCTGGTTGATCCCTTCGACTTTGCCGTTCGGGTTGTTGGTGGCGAGGATCGACAGCAGGTACGGAATGTCAAGCGAAAACGACGGCTCTGGATCGTCGGCCGAGAAGCCGCCGATCTGAAAGAGCGAGAACGACGCCGGCTGCTCGGTGTTCCAGAGTGCCTCGGCGGCGGCGATCTTCATCGGCTGCGGTCCGGCGAGGACAACCCCAAACTGGCTGCCGATGAACAGATTAAGCGCCGTGATCGGGATAGCGATGAACAGTGCCAGCTTGACAACGGGCCGAAACAGCTCAACGTTGCGACCCTTGAGAATGTGCCAGCAGGCAACGCCGAGCAGCAGGAATGCGGCAACCATCAGCGCCGCCAGCAGCGTGTGAACTACCGCATAGATCGCCACCTTGTTGCTGACGACTGCCCAAAGGTCGACCATCCGCGCCTGCCCGGTTGCCGCGTCAATGCTGTAGCCGACCGGGTTCTGCATCCATGAGTTGGCCATCAGGATGAAGGTTGCTGACAGCCAGGTTCCGGCGGCCACCAGCCAGATCGTCGCCAGATGCATCTTCTCCGACAGTCGGCCCCAGCCAAACACCCAAAGGCCGATGAAGGTTGATTCGAGCATGAAGGCGACTAGCCCTTCGAGTGCCAGCGCCGAGCCAAAGACGTCGCCAACGAACAGCGAGTACGACGACCAGTTCATCCCAAACTGAAACTCCTGCAGCAGTCCGGTCGCGGCGCCGATCGCAAAGTTGATCAGCAGCAGCGCGCCAAAGAACTTCGTCAGCCGCAGCCACGATTCGTCACGCGTGCGGTACCACTTCGTCTGCATGTAGGCAACGACCGGCGCCAAACCCAGCGTCAGCGGCACGAAGATGAAGTGATAGAGCGTCGTTGTGGCGAACTGCCAGCGGGCGAGCGTCAGTGCATCGGCAGCAATCGGCAGCGCGTCCATCGCGGCGCCTCAGTCCTTGACGACGTGGGTCGAGCAGATGAAGTCCTGTCCGGCGCGGTTCTGAGCGTCCCAGAGTGGCCAGAGATAGGCGACGAGCACGGCAATGCTGCCGCCGATAACGGTCACGGCGTTGCCGAGACCAGCGATCACGCCGTAAAGCAGACCCATCACGAGGAACTGCCGGATCAGCGCGCTCAGGTAGTTCATCGGTTCGCCGCCCTCGCGTACGACACGGATCCCAAGCAGCTGCATCCCCCATGTTCTGCCGTTCTGCTCACCCTTGCGCGCCATCGTCAGCGGCTGATAGGTCAGGGCAACTGTCAGGCTGCCGATCAGCGCGATGATCACGGCAAAGCCGACGCCGACCTTGTCGGCTTCGGAGATACCGGTCAGCTCGCCGCTCTTTGAGATGTCGATAGCCTGCCAGTCAATTCCGGCCGACAGGACCACGGCAATGATCAGGAACGGCAACGAGAAGGCCAAGCTGATCAGTCCGTCGATGATGAAAGCGCCGGCGCGCGGCCACCAGGCAGCGAGCGGGCGGCTGCGGCCGCCGACCACAACAGTCGGCTCCTGCGCCGCCGCGGCCGCCGTCAGCGACGCTGTCGGCTGAACAACGCTCTGCGCCGGCTGCGGCTGCTGCGCCGCTGGCACCGACCCGGGTATGAGCGGCGGACTGAAGCCGCCGCCGCCCGGCGCCTCGGCAACCTGGCTGGTCCAACTACTGCCGTCCCACCAGCGCAGCGCCGCCTCTTTCTGGGGGTCGGTGTACCAGCCTGCGGGCGGCTGGTCGGCCTCAGGCGCCATCTGCCAGCGCCCCGTTGGCTGTGCTGATCACTATCGGCGACTGAGCGCGGAGCATCACTGCAGGCTAACCAACTTGGGCGCTGCGCGGCAGGCACCCGTTCAGCCGGTGAACGGCTCAACCGTCGACAGGTAGATCCACCAAACCCCAAGCAGCGCCGTCATCACTGCCGCCCCAATAGTCAGCGCTCGCGCTCCGCGGCGCAGTCGTCCGATTGAGACTGCCGCCAGCAGCATCAACCCGGGGATCGCCGGGTACAGGTAGCGCGGCAGGAAGAAGTCCCAGTTGAGAACGAGCAGCACGTAAGCCATCCCGGCGATCCCGGCGCCGACCGGCAGCGCCAGCAGCACCAGCAGTTGCGTGCGCCGCTCGGTCGGCTTGAAGCCGATCACGCCGAGCGGCGCGAGAATCACCAGCGCAGCGATCAGCACAGTCAGCACCCAGCGCTTAAGCGCCGACAGCAGCTCAATCCACCACTCCTCCGCCAGCGGCGCCCGCGTCAACACCAGCAGGCGGCTTGGGATGTCGGCAATCGAGTACTGAACGTGATTGGGGTTGAAGAATGGCTCCATCATTTGGCGAACGATCTTTGAGCCCGTCAGGGAGCCGTATCGGTCGAGATTGGAGATCAGCCACGGGGCAACCAGCAGCGTTGGAATCGCGACAACGCCGAAGGCGCCGAGCCAACGTGTCCGCGCCGAGAGCTGCACCTGACGCAGCACAATCCACGCGCACGCCAGCAACCCCGGGATGAACGTGATGATCGTAAGCCGCGTCAGCAGCCCAAAACCAAGCAGCGCCGCAGCGCCAAGCAGCAAGCCGACACTGCGCCGGCTCCAGGCGCGCCACAGAACCAGCGTCAGGGCAAGGGCAACAACGATCTCAAGGCCGGCGTTCGAGACGGTCACGACGCGCAACACGATCCCCGGCCAGAGCAGCGCCGTTAGGGCAAAGGCAAATGCACGCTCGGCTACGGCCCCCTCGCCAGTCACCTCGCGCGTCAGCCGCCAGAGCAGCAGCGCCGCCGCCAGCAGCAAGCCCAGCCCGGCCAGCCGCATCACCCGTAACTTGACGATGTAGTCGCCGCCGGCCAACCGGAACGGAGCTGCGCCCAGCAGATAGAAGAGCGGCGGCTGGAAGGCTTCGTAGCTGCGTCCGCTCAGACCTCTTGTGGCCGGATCGAGCCGCCCTGGCGCCGGATAGCTGCCTTCGTAGATCGCCTCGGCCTGCGGGCTGATCAAGGTTGGCCCTAGCAGCGGCAGCCGCCCCTGCTCAGCGACGCTCTGCAGATAGCTGAAGTGCGCTATCTCGTCGCCGGTGAACTTCGGCAGTGAGAAGACGGTTGCCAGCCCAGCGACGACGATCACGGCAAGCTGAACGGCAATCACGGCGCGGACGGCTGTTAGCGCCGGAAGGTTTGCTCGTGTCACGCGGCAAGCCTAACCAGCGCGGTGCCAACGTGCCCACGCCGCTGGGGTGCGTTACCGTCGGTCGTCACAACAGCCGCGACTAAAACCTGTTTGTTGATCGGGTTTGTATACTTTCGGTTCGCAGCGCCAACTGTTGGCTGCTGCGGCCCCACCGACCAGCCCCTTCAAGGAGGCCGAAGATGCCGACAATTGGCGATACAGCACCCGACTTTCAGGCTCAGACAACCGACGGCGAGCTCAGCTTCCATGACTGGATCGGCGACTCCTGGGCAGTTCTCTTCTCACACCCGCGCGACTTCACGCCAGTCTGCACAACCGAGCTTGGCTACATGGCGTCGATCAAGCCAGACTTTGACAAGCGCAACGTAAAGATCATCGGCCTATCGGTCGACCCGCTCGACAACCACGAGAAGTGGGCCGCCGACATTGCTGAGACGCAAGGAACCGCGCCCAACTACCCGATGATCGCCGACACCGACTTCAACGTCGCGAAGCTTTACGGGATGCTCCCGGCCGACGTTGAAGGCGACCCAACGGAGCGCACTCCGGCCGACAACGGAACGCTGCGCAACGTTTTCGTGATCGGGCCCGACAAGAAGATCAAGCTGGTGCTGGTCTACCCGATGACGACCGGCCGCAACTTCGACGAAGTGCTTCGTGTGATCGACTCGCTGCAGCTGACCGCCAACCACCAGGTTGCGACCCCGGCCCAGTGGCAGCCGGGCGAAGACGTGATCATCGCCGGCTCAGTCAGCAACGAGCAGGCTGCCGAGAGGTACCCCGACGGCTGGGAAGAGCCGCGCCCCTACATCCGGATCGTTCCGGCCCCGGTCTGAGCACAGCTGCGGCGACAGCGCCCCGACCCTCGCCGGGCAGACGGCGCCTCAGGCGACCCGGACCGGCAGGCGCTTGATCTGGTTGACGAAGGCCGACTGAGCCCAGCTGACCTCGCCGGCCAGCTCAAGCTTCGGGTAGCGCCCTAGCGTCTCCTCGATCAGCAGCCGCAGCTCGAGGCGGGCGAGCGCCGCGCCCAGGCAAAAGTGCCTTCCGCCAGCGCCGAAGGCCTGGTGTTGGGGGTTGCGTTCCACGTCGAAGCGGTCCGGGTCCTGGTAGACCGACTCGTCACGGTTGGAGGAGACGTACCAGAGGGCCACGCGGTCGCCCTCCTCGATCGTGCGGCCACCGAGCTCGATATCTCTCGTGGCGGTGCGGCGGAAGTGGGCGAAGGCGGGGAACATCCGTAGCGACTCCTCGACGGCGGAGGGAACGAGCTCCGGGTTGTCCAGCAGCTTCTGCCTCTCCTGTGGGTGCTCGATCAGCGCGTGCATCGCTGAGCAGTACGTGGCCTTAGTGGAGTCGTTGCCCGCCGCCATCAGCAGGAAGAAGCCCATGATGATCTCGTGCTCCTCAAGCCGCTCACCGTCTACCTCGGCGGCGATCAGCAGGCTGGTTAGGTCGTCGGTGGGGTTTTCGCGGCGCTCGGCGATCAGCGCCTGGACCCGTTCGAATACCTCCGGCACGTCGCGCTCCATCACGCTGTCCACGCCATCCGGGTTGATGTCCGGGTCGCTCGCGGCGAGGATCCCGTTCATCAGGTCGGCCCAGAGCTTGTCGTCCTGCTCGGGAAGGCCCATGAAGCGGCAGATCACGCGGGAGACGACCGGCTGGCCCACCTCCTCGACCAAGTCGAACTCGGTCCGGTCGCCGAGGCGGTCAAGGACGCTCGTGACGATGCCCCGGATCTCGTCCTCCTGCTGGGCGATCCGCTTGGGCGTGAAGCCCTTCTGGAAGACGGCCTTTATGCGGTCGTGGCGCGGCGGATCCATCGCGATGAACATCCCCGACTGGACCTCCGGCGGGAGGACAGAGTCGACGAGGACCACACCTCCGCGCTCAGAGGAGAACGCCTCCCAATCCAGTGAAACCTGCCGAACCTCCTCGGCCCGGGTCAGCGACCAGAAGCCCCCCTCCTGCGGAAAGTCCTCCATCTGCTCGGTCCACTTGACCGGGCAGACCCGCCGGTCCTCGGCGAACTCCTGATGCGGCGGACCGTCGGCCCAGTTTGCCGAGCCGAGCCCGACCTCGTCGTCACCTTCTACTCGCGTCTTAGGAGGCATCGCTACAGCTTACACCCCCAACTGACCGTGCGGTCAGTCGGGGTTACCCGGGATGGAAGCGAACGACAAAAGGCAGCTGCGGGCTGTGAGGCTCTTGACTTCCTCCCCACACCTAAAGGAGGGGGATTCCAACGGTTCGCGGTTCATCGCCCCGAACGTCGAAGGCTCCCCGCGCTGTCACGACCAGTCCGGCCGCGATACTACTTACCCGACCATCGTACCGGACAGCGCGGCGTTAGCAAGCCGATTCCTCCCCACGGCTAAAGCCGGGGGTTTCCTCGGGGGCAACCGATGAATCAATTCGTCAATTATTTTGCTGAATCGCATCGCCTACGATGTTGTTCATGTCTCGCCCAGGCATCCGTCGATCGGCCACGGTTGCTGTTCTCGCAACCCTGTCAATTGCGTCCGTACTCTCAGTCGGGGTGTCGACCGCCGCTCATAGCCTGGTCGGCGCCGGATCCGCGAAAAGTGCCGGACCAGTGGACGTACTTGCACCAAACAGTCAAACAGCGATCCGGCCCGTGCGTCTGCCACCACGAGCTGGCCGGTTCGACTACCAGCTCGGCGGCAGTTATCCACCGCCCCAGGGCACGAAGATTGTGAGTCGCGATCGCACGGACAAGCCGGCGACTGGCGCGTACAACATCTGCTATATCAACGCTTACCAGACGCAGCCGGAAGCGACTTCGTGGTGGCGTCAGCGTTACCCCGGGTTACTACTTCGCGACAAATCTGGCAGCGAAGTTGTGGATCCTGACTGGCCAGATGAGGTATTTTTCGACGTTCGAACCAAAGCCAAGCGGATCAGATTGGCTGCTGTCTTGTACAAGTGGATAGACGGATGCGCTCGTGACAGATTCGATGCTGTTGAGCCGGACAATCTGGATTCCTGGACCCGCTCGTTTGGCTTACTCCGCAGGGCGGACAATGTTGCGCTCGCTCGGCTGCTGACGCGATACTCGCATAAGCGAGGACTGGCAATCGCGCAGAAGAACACGGCAGAACTGGCTTCTCAGGGCCGTGCGATCGGTTTTGATTTTGCGATCGCCGAAGAATGTCAGGTGTACAAGGAGTGTGACGTATATATAAAGACCTATGGTCGTCTGGTCATCGAGATCGAATACACCGACAACGGCACAAGCGCATTTGACGCTTCGTGCAAAGCGCGCCAAGGGCAAATCTCGATCGTTCTCCGGGACCGTGACCTGAGCCTTCCAGGCGATCCGAACTACGCCCTCAAGGCCTGCTGACCGCTCACCTTGGATCCATTTATTGGCGCGTCCGGAGGTGACCTGACCCTGACCTGACCCCTCCGCCGAAGCCGCCCGGCTGGTATCCGGATCCTTACGGGCAGGCGCCCTTTCGTTGGTGGGATGGGAGCAACTGGACCCAGCAAACTTCTCTGGGAAACCAGTCGAGCGCGGGTGGTGTTAGAGGCTGGAAGCTTTTCGCCATCATCACTGCCGCCATTGTTGCCGCGGTGGTGATCTTGGTGGTGGGTTGCTCAGCGTTGGTGAGCTCAAGCCTTGACTCAGGCAGCAATTCGGGCAGCGACTCGCAGGCATCCGGCAAGAGCAACGTCGCCGTGAACAAAGCCATAAAGCGACTCGAAGCCGCCGGCGTAATCAGCAAGACCTCCGTAGGCGCCAAGCGCAACCGTGTATGGGAATGCAGCGAGTTGCTTGAGCTTCTCGATGCGCTAGACAGGGAACTGGCTCTCGCCCCGATAAGCAGAGCATCAGCCCTGCAGGCCAAGTAACTCCGCGCCCAATGAGACTCTCACCTATACGCTTAGCTTCTACGAGCCCGCACGGAGACCGGCTGGGCGCTTATTTGGACTTATGCGTTTGCTTTAGCAAACGGTCCGATGGGAGCGAACGGCAAAAAGGCTGCTGCGGGCTGTGAGACACGGGCTGGGTACGTTTTGCACACGCGGTCAACGGAGTTCTGCACAAACCGCCAGCCCCGGCTGATCGTGGATCACCGGGCCGCTCCGAGATCAGGGGATTTACCTCATGGCTACCAAGCCGCTTCGCCGCCGAACCGGCGTCGTGATCACCAGAGTCGCTTGGCGCCGTACGCGTCGAGCTGTGTGTCGTGGCTGATGATAGGTAGGTTTTCGACCAGCGCCTGCGCGACCAGTAAGCGGTCGAAGGGGTCCTTGTGAACCCCCATGGACAGCTCGCGTACCTTCCACGCGTGTTGATGTCTGATCTCGAAAGGCTCGAACCGTTGATCCCGGAGTACGGTCAACAGGTCGGGCGGCACGCGAAGCTTGCCGAGGCTCGCTTTGATCGCGATCTCCCAGACGCACGCGGCGCTGACAAACAGCGCTGTCTCCTCCGACTCCATCGCCAGCAGCGCGGCAGGCGAGAGCTTCGCTGGGTCTCCGAGGAACCACAGCAGCGCGTGGGTATCCACCAGGTAGGAGCTCAATCTGTGTAAGCCTCGAAGCCCTCGGGAATCTCGTCAAAATCAGGGGAGATGACGATCTGGCCACTAAGCGCGCCAGCTGCGCGCGGTCGGCGGTAAGGAACGAGCTTGGCGACCGGGGTCTCTCCGCGCTGCACCACGACCTCTTCGCCCTGCTCAACCAGGCCGATGAGCTTGGAGAAATGCGTCTTGGCTTGGTGGATCTTCACTGGCTTCATGCGCCAAGTATACCGTAACTTAGTCCACTTAGTCAAGGATGCCGGTTGATACGGCGCACCGGCGAACTTTATCTGGCGGGCCCGCTACCGAGTGGGGGCCGACAATCACTCTTTGCGCCCCAATCGCAAAGGCGTTGCATGCCAGATGCTTCGCGCTCAAGGAGCATTGCTGATCGAATGGCTTCGAATCCTGGCCCGCGAAGGCTGGATGGGCTCCGCTCGACGTAACCGGCCTTGACAGCCCAGCAGCAGTGACTTGGCCTCGCTAGGCGACTTACGCGTCATCGCCGACGACGCCCACTGGTTCTGATGCCAATTCGTTGGCTACGGCGAACCTCGCCGCTGCTCGGCGGCCAACTCCTCAAGTCGATTAAGCACGCCCTCGCGAATTGCAGGCTGCAAATCAATGTCGAGAAACGTCGCGAGTCGTCGCCCGAGAGCATCAATCTCGCTCTCGTCCAGCCGCCCGACCGGACTCGTGACAATGGCCGAACGGTGGATGCGGACTAAGGAATTCAGGTCAACAGCGTTTTCCTGCCGGAGCCCGTACTTCGCCGCGTCGCACGGCAGGTAGAAGAGTCCGGGCTCGTCAAGGTCGCGCACACGCTGCTGATGAACAGGCGGGAGTTTGGTAAAGCGAGCGAGTTTCAGTGCTGCATACTCTGGAAGCGCGCCACGCGGACGGTCCTGCAGAAACACTAGGGGCCGGATTTTTGCCGCCACCACATAGGAAAGAGTGCTAGAGAGTTCGCCATTCTCTATCGCCTGAGCCACTTCCCCGGAAGACCCGAACCGGCGCATTTCTCCGCTCTCCAGACGCACCTCAAACGGAGCTTCGGGCTGAAAAGCGGTAAATGCCCAGGCGATAGCGCCGCGCATGTCCCGGTCAGGCGACAATGACTTCACTCGACCGGATGCGTCTGAAGCAACGAGAAGTCGAACTGTTCGACATCCTCGCCGGCTTCCGACGCACGATGCACCTCAAGGGCAGCATCCGAAAGCAGGAACTCTGACGGCTGATGCTCGTCAAAGATGGCGAGCATGCGCTTGAACAGGTCGAGCGCCTCCCCGTCGATAATGGCGGCGTAGGTCTTGCCGTAGCGCTCCACTACGACAATCTCGCCGCTCGACGGCTGAGGAATGCGGACGCTAGCTGCGGGTATCGACGTGATGTGCATCTGATTCAGCTCCTTAGTCTCGTACAATATAGCGCATCTCGTACGACAAGGCCAGCTGTCGTACGATATCCGCGGGGTTGATCTGCCCAGCGCTGCGCGTGCGGCTGACCTCGTCTGCACTCCTGAGCCGCCCCTTAAAGACTTCCTTGAGACCCCCGCCGCCAGCTGATTAGGGCGCGCCTAGACGCGCCGGCCAGCAACGGTTAGTTGAACGCCTGAAGCGCCCCGGGGAGACCCGCTGGGCGCTTTCGCTTCGCATGAGGCAGTCCTTGTACAGATCCCCCCAGGCATGCAGCGCGCGATGGCACGCCAGGCCGAGGCCGAGCGCGATTCAGCTCCGCTACCTGCAGACGCTGCTCGAGGTTGGAAGTGAGAACTACACAACCGTTCTCTTCCCGATTCCACTCGAGCTGCTCAAGCCCTGGATCAACGCCAACGGCGCGGCTTCCGGCGACGGTGCCACGCCGGTTACGACAGCGACGGCCAACGGCCCGCTCTGACGATCTGGCGAGCGTCGGGGTCAGGGAAGCAAGTGATTCTCGATCGCGTACTGAACGAGTTCAGCGCGGCTCTGAAGGTCAAGCTTGCGGACGATTTGCGCCCGGTGCGACTCGACCGTCCTGACAGAGAGGAACAGCTGCTCAGCGACCTCGCTGTTGGTGTATCCAAGCGCAACGAGTCGCAGGATCTCGTCCTCACGCGCGGTCAACACTGCGTCCTTCGACTCCGGCAGCCGTGCGATCTCAACACCAAGCCTTGCGCTGACGTAGGGATAACCCTTCTTTGCGAGGTGCAGGGCTTCAGCGACGGCGTCGATCCCCTCGGTCTTGAGGACAAACCCGAGTACCCCTGCACGCAGCGTCGCGCGGGCGCGATCAGCGTTCGCGCTGGAGCTCAGCACGACGATCTGCGTTGCCGGCGACGCAGCCTTGATTCGCTTAATCAGCTCCGGCTCGATAGCCGGCGTTGTCTCAACGGTGGGAACGAACAGCACGCAGTCGGGGCGGTGGCCCAGCGTATAGCGGACCGCTTCACTCGCGCCTTTGGAGCGGGCGACGACTTCGAGTCCTTGGATGTCACTGATCAGGCGGGCGATTCCGCTCGCAACCAGCTCCTCTCCGTCCGCCAGCACGATGGACACAGAATCCTCCACCGACCCGACCTGCTTTGTCATGTCACCCTGATCCGTCAGCGTGACCTCTTGCGGCTCATTTATAGCGCCACCAGTACTCATGCCTCAAGGCTACATGGTTAGGGTCGAGGGACGGGACTGTACCTGTGGTTTCCCACTCGATCGCTGCGCTAACTAACCCTGCACCTGCTGCAGTTATACGCCTACGCACTTGCTGGCGACCGCGATGGCTGCGGGCTGGCTGGTTACAAAGGCGCTCCGCCGCCGCCCACGGCGATCCTCAGAGCGCCCCGACAGCCGTTAACGGCTGTCGGCAGGACTGTAGGTTACGGTCAGGCTGCCATTGCAGGCGGAGTCGACTGTCGTGACGCTGTAAGTGGCAGTGGTGGTCACAGCAGCAAGGCTCAGCGAGTTGAATTCCCCTTGGGACGCGGTCGTTTGGCTGTAGGCGGTGCCGATGGAGCCAGTCA